>NZ_JBIDDF010000048.1:0-1031 GCF_043205035.1 Nocardia sp. NPDC047654 | reverse complement strand
GCGGAGTTCTTGACCGGTTACATGGTGCCCGACGCGATCGTGGTGCTGGACGTGTTGCCGTTGACCCCGAACGGGAAACTCGACCGCCGCGCGCTGCCCGCCCCGCAGGTCAACAGCACCGTCGCTTTCCGGGCGCCGGGTTCGCCGGTGGAGCAGGCCGTGGCCGAGGTGTTCGCCGGGCTGCTGGGCGGCGGGGAAGTCGGGCTCGACGACGACTTCTTCGCCCTGGGTGGCAACTCGCTGCTGGCCACCCGGGTGGTCGCGCGGATCAACGAAGCCCTCGACGCGAACGTGGTGGTACGCGAACTGTTCGAAGCACCCACCGTGGCCGCGCTGGCCGCGCGGGTGGTGCCCGGCGCGGGCGGCGGCACCCGCCCCCGCCTGACCCGCACCGAACGCAGCCAACCGATCCCGCTGTCACTGGCCCAGCAACGGATGTGGGTACTCAACCAATTCGACCCCACCTCCCCCGCCTACAACATCCCCCTCGCCATCCGCCTGCACGGCGCCCTGGACGTGTCCGCGCTGCGCTACGCCCTCGCCGACGTCCTCGAACGCCACGAATCACTGCGCACCCGCTACCCCGCGGGCGGACCGGGCGGACTGCCGTTCCAACAGATCCTCACCGTCGACCAAGCCCTGCCCGCCGGACTGGAACTGGTCACCACCGACGACCCCCTCACCCCGATCACCGAGCTGATGCTCACCGGATTCGACGTCACCGAACACGTCCCCGTCCGCGCCCTGCTGGCCGAAACCAGCCCCGATGAACACCTCCTGGCGATGGTCGCCCACCACATCGCCGCCGACGGCGCCTCCATGGCACCCCTGGCCCGCGACCTGGTCACCGCCTACCTCGCCCGCATCGGCGGCAACTCCCCCCGCTGGGCGCCGCTGGAAGTGCAATACGCCGACTACGCCATCTGGCAACGCCACGTCATCGGCACCGACGACGACCCCACCTCCGTCGCCGCCCGCCAACTCGCCTACTGGCGCACCCAACTCGACGGACTGACCGGCGAAGCCGAACT
>NZ_JBIDDF010000047.1:0-1212 GCF_043205035.1 Nocardia sp. NPDC047654 | reverse complement strand
GGTGGGGTGTTGGGGGCGGTGGGTGCGTTGTCGGCGGTGGTGGTGCCGGGGCGGGCGCAGCCGTGGTCGTGGTCGCCGGAGGGGTCGGTGGCTGGTGGTGGGGAGGGGGTTGATCCGTTGACGGTGTGGGATCCGGAGGCGGATGAGTTGGTGGCGTCGTTGTTGGATCGGGGGGAGGTGGGCAGGGTGAATGGGTTGTTGCGGTTGTGGACGCGTAATGGTCAGCCGTTGCCGGAGGGGTTGCCGGGGGATTTGCGGGATTTCATGGAGTATGCGCGGCGGTTGCCGGTGTGGACGGATCCGGGGAAGTTGGCGACGGCGGTGGAGTTCAACAAGAAGCGGGGGTTGTATCTGGGGGTGTTGTATGGGTTGGCCAGCGGGATGATGTCCACGGTGATCCCGAAGGAGGCGCGGGCGGTGTATTACTCGAAGGGGGGTCATGATCTGAAGGATCGGATCACCAAGACCGCGAAGTTGGGGTATGACATCGGGACGGCGAATGCGTATGCGCCGGATGGGGAGATGGTGGTGACGTGTGTGAAGACGCGGTTGGTGCATGCCGCGGTGCGGCATTTGTTGCCGCGGTCGCCGCATTGGGTGGCGTCGGCTGAGGAGCAGGTGCCGATCAGTCAGAACGATATGATGGTGACTTGGCATAGTTTGCCGACGACGGTGATGAAGCATTTGACGGCGTGGGGGGTGCCGATGCCGGAGGCGGAGTCGGAGGCGTTTCTGCATTCTTGGCAGGTGGGGGCGCATATGTTGGGGATTCGGGATGAGTACATTCCGAATTCGTGGGGTGAGGCGAACGCGCAGGCCGCGCAGGTGCTGGATCCGGTTCTGGCGGCGACGCCGGAGGGGGCGAGGTTGGCGGATCGGTTGTTGCGGTTGGGGGCGAATCTGGATTTGGCGGTGGTGAGTAAGCCGGTGTTGGGGGCGTTCACCCGGTTTTTGTTGGGGGATGAGATCGCTGATGGGTTGGCTATCGCGCGTGAGCCGGTGTGGGATCCGTTGTTGCGGGTGAGTTGGGGGCCGTTCATCGCGGTGCGGGAGGGGTTGTTGCCGGTGGTGCCGTTGGCGCCGGATGCGTATTGGTTGTTCGATGAGTTCCTGCGGCGGGCGGCGTTGGTGTATTTGGCCGAGTTGCGGATGCCGATCAGTATCGAACTGCCCACGATGAACCGGGACATGACCCAACCACACCGCTGACCC
>NZ_JBIDDF010000046.1:0-1275 GCF_043205035.1 Nocardia sp. NPDC047654 | reverse complement strand
CATCGACTGACTGACTTGGGGTCTTCAACGGGATTTGTCGGCCTGGGCGGGAGGTGCTCGTGTGCACTCACTGGGTGTGGCGTTGTGACTTCATAGGAGCCTGGCCAGAGGCCCCATCTCTGTCTTGTCCGCGTGCCCGGCTGGTGCGTGCCGCCCTGCCCAGTTGACGAGTAACAGGACGACGATGCGCTCCATTACACACGAACACACCGCGTCGGGCGAGATCGCCGGCGGAGTCGATACCCACCAGGACACTCACACCGCCGCCGTGCTCGATACCGTCGGCCGGGTCCTGGGGACCAGCGTGTTCACCGCCGACGCCGAAGGATATGCCGCGCTGCTGGATTGGATGCGCGGGTTCGGCCACCTGGTTCGGGTGGGAGTGGAAGGCACCGGTGTCTACGGTGCGGGATTGGCGCGCGTACTGCGCGAGAACCATATCCAGGTGGTGGAAGTCGATCGTCCCGACCGCAGGACCCGCCGTTTCCAGGGAAAGTCCGATCCGATCGACGCCATCCAGGCGGCGAGGACGGCATTGGCTGAGCACCGGACCGGCACACCGAAACAACGCGACGGCCGCGTCGAAGCGCTGCGCAATCTTCGCGTCGCGCGCCGGTCTGCGGTCGACCAGCGTGCAGACGCTCAACGCCGCATCAAGACGCTGATCGTCACCGCCCCCGACGAGTTACGCCAGCAGTTGCGTGGGCTGGCGGTGAGCGCACTGATCGCCACGTGCGCGGGCTTGGAACCCGACCACACCGACGCCGCAACCCCACTCACCGCCACCAAGATCGCGTTGCGCTGCCTGGCACGGCGTCACCAGCAGCTCTCGACCGAGATCACCGAACTCGACGAACTACTCGCTCCGCTGGTGGCCGCCATCAACCCGAAGCTGGTCGCCGCCCACGGTGTCGGCACCGACACCGCCGGTCAACTGCTGGTCACCGCCGGGCAGAACCACGACCGCATCCGGTCGGAGGCCGCGTTCGCGATGCTCTGCGGCGTCGCTCCGATTCCCGCGTCCTCGGGCAAGACCCACCGGCACCGACTCAACCGCGGCGGCGACCGTCACGCCAACGCCGCGCTCTACCGCGTCGTGCTCTGCCGCCTGCGTTGGGACCCGCGCAGCCGCGCCTACGCCGAACGACGCACCAAAGAAGGCATGTCCAAGAAAGAAATCATCCGCTGTCTCAAACGATACGTCGCCCGCGAGCTCTACCAGCTCATCACCACAGACAGCCCTCAACCCGCTCCTTGACATCCATAGGAGCATCC
>NZ_JBIDDF010000045.1:0-1342 GCF_043205035.1 Nocardia sp. NPDC047654 | reverse complement strand
CTGAATCGCCCCGGCGAGTCCGGAGACCTATTGGTGTGACAGCCCAGCGGATGGCTGGGCAGGGTTTTGAGCGTAGTAGGCGGCCTCCATCTCGGCGGGTGGGATGTCGCCGCAGTACCGGTAGAGCCGCCGGTGGTTGAACCAGTCCACCCATTCCGCAGTGGCGAACTCGACGTGATCGACACTGCGCCACGGGCCGCGCGGCTTGATCAGTTCGGTCTTGTAGAGGCCGTTGATCGTTTCGGCGAGAGCATTGTCGAAGCTCGATCCCACCGCCCCCACGCTGGGCTGGATCCCGGCCTCGGCGAGACGTTCGGTGAAGGCAATCGACGTATACTGAGAACCTCTATCAGTATGGTGCACAACATTTTTCACATCCCGTCCCGCTCTTTCGCGGGTCCAGATCGCGTGCTCGATCGCGTCGAGGACCAGGCTGGTGGTCATCGTGGTGCCGGTGCGCCAGCCGATGATCCGCCGGGCGTAGGCGTCGATCACGAACGCCACGTAGACCCAGCCGGACCAGGTCGACACGTAGGTGATATCGGCAACCCAGACATGGTTCGGCGCTGTCGGCGCGAACCGGCGGTGCACCAGATCCGCAGGCCGTTCAGCCGCCGGATCGGCGATCGTGGTGCGCTTGACCCGGCCGCGCCGCACTCCGCGCAGGTGAAGCTCCCGCATCAGGCGTTCAATCGTGCAGCGGGCGACCCGATGGCCTTCCCGGTTCAGCTGCAGCCATACCTTGCGGGCGCCGTAGACACCGAAGTTCTCACGATGAACCCGCACGATCTGCGGTTTCAGTTTCTCATCGCGGACCTGACGTCTCGTGGGTACTCGCTTGCGATGTTCGTAATATGTTGAGGGAGCGGCTTTCACGCCGAGCTCGCAGAGCCCGGCGCAGATCGACTCGACGCTCCACCGAAGCCCGCCGCCCTCGCGGCGGCCTTGGTGTTCGGTGATGAACCTCGTAATCAGCGCTGCGGCCGGTCGATCTCGGCGGCGAAGAAAGCCGACGCCGCCTTCAGAATCGCGTTGGCACGCTTGAGCTCTGCGTTCTCCCGTCGCAATCGCTTCAACTCCGCGGACTCCTCGCTGGTCACCCCCGCCCTGGCGCCGGCGTCGACCTGTTCCTGGCGAACCCATTTGCGGACCGTTTCCGCGGTCCCCACCCCGAGCAGGTCAGCGACCGCGCCGATCGCGGCCCATTCCGACTCGTACTGCTCACGAACCTCCGCGACCATGCGGACAGCCCTCTCACGCAGCTCCGGCGGGTACTTCTTCGAACTCACGGACTTCATCCTTCCTCAACAGATGAAGTCTCCCGACCCGCCGGGGCGATTCA
>NZ_JBIDDF010000044.1:0-1455 GCF_043205035.1 Nocardia sp. NPDC047654 | reverse complement strand
CCCGTTACCTTTTTCGTGGGTACCGCGATCGGGCCCACGGTCGCCAGGCTCGGTATGACTTCTTGCCCCTGTCTTTCTCATGATCCGGGGGGTGGTGTCGCCGGGCTCTGGTGGCGTCAACGGACCGCTGATGGGGACAGGGCCGAGGGTAGGTCTCTTCGTAACGTGGGTGCCGGGCGTTGACGCCAGATCGGCGGCCGTCCGACCGAGCGTTTCGATGCGATGAGGACCGAGCAAGGTGACACACCCCTATGCCGTGTTCTGCGGCGTTGACGTGGGAAAAGGCGAACACCACGCGGTCGGGCTCGACCCGAACGGGAAACGGTTGTTCGACAAGGCATTGCCCAATGACGAGTCGCGGTTGCGGGCGGTGTTCGACAAGCTCGCCGCTCACGGCCGGTTGTTGATCGTGGTCGATCAACCCAACACGATCGGCGCCCTGCCGGTGACCGTCGCCCGCGCCTGCGGCCACGATGTCGCCTATCTGCCCGGGCTGGCGATGCGCCGCATCGCCGACCTTTACCCAGGTCAGGCCAAGACCGATGCCCGCGACGCCCACATCATCGCCGACGCCGCCCGCACCATGCCGCACACGCTGCGCCGAGTCGATATCGGTGACGAGACCCTCACCGAACTCGGTGTTCTGGCCGGATTCGACGACGACCTCGCCGGTGAAGCGACCCGCACCAGCAACCGCATCCGCGGCCTGCTCACCGGCATCCACCCCGCTCTCGAACGCGTCCTCGGACCCCGCATCGCCCATCCAGCGGTGCTGGAGATTCTGTCGCGCTGCGGCGGTCCGGAAGGAATCCGGGCCGCTGGTCGGCGCAAACTCACCGCCATCGCCACCAAACACGCCCCACGCATGGGCGCCCGGCTCGTCGATGAAATCCTGGCCGCGTTGCCCGCGCAAACCGTCACCGTTCCCGGCACCAAAGCCGCTGAAACAGTGCTCCCGAAACTGGCAGATTCGTTGAAAGTAGTTCTGCTGCAACGCAAGCAGATCGCCGAGGACATCGAGGAGATGTTCGCCGACCACCCTCTTGCCGAGGTCCTGACCTCGATGCCCGGCATCGGAGTCAGGACCGGCACCCGCATCCTGCTCGAAGTCGGTGACGCCACGGCGTTCGCCTCGGCCGGCCACCTCGCCTCCTACGCCGGCATCGCCCCGATCACCCACCGCTCCGGCAGCTCCATCCGCGGTGAACACCCCGCCCGCTCCGGCAACCACAAACTCAAACGAGCGCTGTTCCTGTCCGCATTCGCCGCCCTGCACGACCCGGCCAGCCGCGCCTACTACGACAAAAAGAGAGCCGAAGGCAAGAAACACAACGCCGCCCTCATCTGCCTGGCGCGACGACGCTGCGACGTCCTGTTCGCCATGCTCCGCAACAAACAGCCCTACCGGACACCCGCAACCTCAGCAGCTTGACGAACACGATAGGGACACCCCCC
>NZ_JBIDDF010000043.1:0-1475 GCF_043205035.1 Nocardia sp. NPDC047654 | reverse complement strand
AGCGCGCGGCGGTCGAGTTTCCCGTTCGGGGTCAACGGCAACACGTCCAGCACCACGATCGCGTCGGGCACCATGTAACCGGTCAAGAACTCCGCCACCTGCCTACGCAGCACCGACGGATCCGAACTCGTCCCGGCATCGGGCACCACATACCCGACCAAGCGGTCACCGGCGTGCTCGTCGGCACGCACCACCACCACCGCCTGGCTCACCCCCGGACACCGCAGCAGCGCCGCTTCGATCTCGCCGAGCTCGATACGGAACCCCCGCAACTGCACCTGCTGATCCCCACGCCCGGCGTACTCGAGGGTGGCCAGGCCACCCAGACCTACCCACCGGCCGATATCGCCGGAGCGGTACATCCGCGAACCCGGCGCCCCGAAGGGATTGGCGACGAAGCGGGTAGCGGCCAGGCCGGGACGGCCGAGGTAGCCGCGGGAGAGCTGAGCGCCCGCGACGTAGATCTCTCCGGCGACGCCGACCGGCGCGGGGTTGAGCCGGTCGTCGAGCACGTACGCGTCCAAGCCCGGGATGGCGCGACCGATCACGCTGGCCGGGTTGTCGGCCATCTGCTCATCCAGCGACAGGTAGGACACGTGCACCGTGGTCTCGGTGATGCCGTACATGTTCACCAACCACGGCGCGTCCACCGGGTGGCGCTCGTACCAGCGCTGCAACTGGCGCAGATCCAGTGCCTCACCGCCGAACACGACGTAGCGCAGCGCGAGTTCGCCCTGCTCGTCCGGGTGCGCGGCGCGGTCGGCCTCGGCGAGCTGGTAGAAGGCCGAAGGGGTCTGGTTGAGGACGGTGACCTGTTCGCGGATCAACAGTTCGCGGAACTGTTCCGGCGAGCGGGAGGTCAGGTAGTCGACCACGACGACGGTGCCGCCGGTGGCCAGCGCACACCACAGTTCCCAGACCGAGAAGTCGAACGCGAAGGAGTGGAACAGCGTCCACACATCGGTTTCGTCGAACTCGAACAGCGACTGGGTGTTGGCGAACAACTCGACCACGTTGCGGTGCGCGACCCCCACACCCTTGGGCACACCGGTGGAACCGGAGGTGTAGATGACATACGCCAGGTTGTCCGGACGCAACGGCACCACACGTTCGCGGTTGCGCACGCGTGCGTCGTCGTAGCCGGTGGTGTCCTCCAGCAGGAGGACCGGAATATTGCCCGCGGGTAGGGATTCCCGCTCGGTGGCGGTGGTCAGGATGCAGACCGGTGCGGCGTCATCGAGCATGAACTCCAGCCGCTGCACCGGATAAGTGGTGTCGATCGGTAGATACGCCGCACCCGCGGTCAACACACCCAACAACGCGACCGGTAGTTCCTCGGTGCGCGGCATCGCCACCGCCACCACCGATTCCGGGCCCGCGCCCTGGGCGATCAACGCGCGAGCGACCCGGTTGGCGCGGCTTTGCAACTGCCCGAACGTCAAGCTGCTGTCGCCGTAGCGGATGGCGACCGCGTC
>NZ_JBIDDF010000042.1:0-1885 GCF_043205035.1 Nocardia sp. NPDC047654 | reverse complement strand
TACCCGCCGAGCGCGGAGTTCGCCGCTCAGGCGAACGCCGACGCGGGGTTCTACCAGCGGGCGGCGGCCGATCGGGAAGCATTCTGGGCCGAGCAGGCCGGGCGGTTGCACTGGCACCAACCATTCACCCAGGTGCTGGACTGGACCGACGCGCCGGTAGCGAAATGGTTCGTCGGCGGAAAACTCAACGTCGCCTACAACTGCGTGGACCGCCACGTCCTGGCCGGCCACGGCGACCAGATCGCCATCCACTGGGAAGGCGAACCCGGCGACTCCCGCACCCTCACCTACCAGCAACTGCTCGACGAAGTATCCCGCGCCGCCAACACCCTCACCGAACTCGGCCTGCAAGCCGGCGACCGCGTCGCGATCTACATGCCCATGGTCTGCGAAGCCATCATCGCCATGCTCGCCTGCGCCCGCCTCGGCCTCACCCACTCCGTCGTCTTCGCCGGATTCTCCCCCACCGCCCTACGCCAACGCGTCGACGACGCCCGCGCCCGCCTCATCATCACCACCGACGGACAATGGCGCCGCGGCAAACCCGCCCCCCTCAAAGAAGCCGTCGACGAAGCCCTCTACGCCCACGGCGACACCCCCTCCAGCGTCGAACACGTCCTGGTCGTACGCCGCACCGGCACCGAAGTCCCCTGGACCGACGGCCGCGACCTGTGGTGGCACGACACCGTCACCACCGCCTCCCCCCACCACCACGCCCAACCCTTCGACGCCGAACACCCCCTGTTCATCCTCTACACCTCCGGCACCACCGGAAAACCCAAAGGCATCCTGCACACCACCGGCGGCTACCTCACCCAAACCGCCTACACCCACCACACCGTCTTCGACCACAAACCCGGCCACGACACCTACTGGTGCACCGCCGACATCGGCTGGGTCACCGGCCACAGCTACATCGTCTACGGCCCCCTCGCCAACCGCACCACCCAAATCGTCTACGAAGGCACCCCCAACTCCCCCACCCAACACCGCCACTTCGAAATCATCGAAAAATACGGCGTCACCATCTACTACACCGCCCCCACCCTCATCCGCACCTTCATGAAATGGGGCAGGCAGATTCCCGACGCCCACGACCTGTCCAGCATCCGGCTCCTGGGCTCGGTCGGCGAACCCATCAACCCCGAAGCATGGCGCTGGTACCGCGAAGTCATCGGCGCCGGCCGCACCCCCATCGTCGACACCTGGTGGCAAACCGAGACCGGCGCCATCATGATCTCCCCCCTGCCCGGCGTCACCGCCACCAAACCCGGCGCCGCCATGACCCCACTACCCGGCATCAGCGCACGAGTCGTCGACGAAGAAGGCAAACCGGTCGGACACGGAGAAACCGAAGCCAACGGCTACCTCGTACTCGACCAGCCCTGGCCATCGATGCTGCGCGGCATCTGGGGCGATCCACAACGTTTCCGCGAAACCTACTGGGAACGCTTCGCCGAACAAGGCTGGTACTTCGCCGGCGACGGCGCCAAACTCGACACCGACGCCGACCTATGGATCCTCGGCCGCGTCGACGACGTCATGAACGTCTCCGGCCACCGAATCTCCACCGCCGAAGTCGAATCCGCCCTCGTCGCACACCACACCATCGCCGAAGCCGCCGTCGTCGGCGCCACCGACCCCACCACCGGCCAAGGCATCGTCGCCTTCGTCATCCTCACCGCACACACCCAACCCACCCCCACCCTCATCGACGACCTCAAAACCCAAGTCGCCCACGAAATCAGCCCCATCGCCAAACCCCGCGAAATCCACATCGTCCCCGAACTCCCCAAAACCCGCAGCGGCAAAATCATGCGCCGCCTCCTACGCGACATCGCCGAAGGACGCGAACTCGGCGACACCTCCACCCTCGTCGACCCGA
>NZ_JBIDDF010000041.1:0-2459 GCF_043205035.1 Nocardia sp. NPDC047654 | reverse complement strand
CCGACAACATTCCCGGGGGCTCGAACGCCAATCCGGCGGACGTCTATCGCTACCTCATATCGAAACATGGACTCACCCCTGCGCAGGCCGCGGGGATCGTGGGCAATATCCAGGTCGAGTCGGGTTTCAAGACCAGCGCGTACAACTCGGGCGAAGGCGCTATCGGTCTGTGTCAATGGCGGGGTGGGCGACGGCAGGCCCTGGAGCGGTTCGCGGCAGCTCGCGGGAAGCCGGTCACCGACTGGAAGGTCCAGGTCGATTACATGATGGCCGAATTGCGCAGCAATGAATCCACCGCGTATGGATATCTCCGGGCCGCACAGACGCCCGCCTACGCGGCGGCGGTCTTCGACCAGTATTACGAAAGAAGCTCCGGTGAGGCGAGAGGGCAGCGCATCGCCTACGCCAATAGCATTGCCTCGGCGATGCGCAACGTCGCCGTGTGACGTCGTCCGGCCTTCGCCGGTCGCTCGGTGCGCTCCTCCACGGAGACGCATCGCGGTAGTCCCGCGGCCGCGTGCCGGGACCGGGGGCACTGATATTCCCGCAAGCGGGAACAGGCGGTCCGTGGTCGAGAGATATCTGCATTAAGCTGCGGATACGTTTCGGGACGAGTGCCGGGGAAGAGGCATTCCGAGTCGGGTGAGCCGACGGCCGGGCAAGTCGGCATGCGTTCACCCATCGGCGTCGATTGCCACGTCGGTTAGTGAACTCTTCCGGCTCCAGCACGCGCTGGTCGTGTGCGGCGATCGGCAGCGCGCGTACCGGGGCATCCGGCGGAAGGTGAATCATGGCTGCCTCTGTGATCACCGTTCGTAGCGTCCGCGCGCATCGGGGGAACTGATGGCTCCGATGGATCGCACTCCGCCCGAACGGGATTCCGCTGATAACGGCGATCCTCGCGACATGCGTGCGAGCGCCACCACCGCCGCGTCGCGCCGCCCCGCCAAGTCCGCGACGCGCGGTGCTCCCAGCTCGATCCCCCGGGCGCAGGCAGGTGCGCCGGTCGCCGCGGGGCCGGCCGGCGCGACGGCTCAGGGGCGCACCCAGAACGCACCGTCGGCATCCGAGACAACCGCTGCCTCGGGTTCCACCTCCCTTCCGCGCTCCGAAGCGCTCGGCATGGCGGGCTCGTCCACGCCCATGGCGGCCGCGGCGATGGGCGCGTTGGCGGCCATCGCCGCCCAATATGGGGACGGCCCACCGACGGCTGTGACCGGGCAGTCGTACGCTCCGCCCGATCTCGGCGCGGCGCGGCCGACCGGACCCGTCGTGTGGGACGGTGCGCTCGGTTCCCGGTACGCCGACAGCAATCAGAATCGAGCACGCCACGGCGATGCGACACAGTCGATGAACGCCGAGCTGGAACGCATCCTGGGGGGCGCGGTCGACAACAGCACGCAGGGACGCGCCGCGATCGGCGCGATCATCGCCGAGGTGAACACCGCCCTCACCGCGCTCGGCAAGGTCCAGGACGCCAACGCGAGCAGGCAGTTGGTGATCTCCACCTTGGACAATGCCTTGCAACGGGCGGGAACCGTGCTCGGCCAAGGGCAGGGCGCGGCAGTGCTCACCGCCGATCGGGTGGCTGCCCTGGCCGACCGCTACCTACGTGAGTCGCGTCCCGTCCAGCCGCGGCGGCCCCGCCGCACGTCGCACTCCGGCATGCACGGGCCCAGCGGCGGTCCACCACGCACGCGACCCTCCGGCCAGCAGGGGCAATGGATCAACGAAGCCTTGCAGGTGTTGCGGCAGCACGGCTACGACACGCGTCAGATCGATCCGGCCGACATCGCGGCGATCATCCAGCACGAGTCCGGTGGCAACCCGAACGCGATCAATCTCTGGGACAGTAACGCGGCGGCGGGAATTCCGTCGAAAGGGTTGATGCAGACCATCGATCCGACGTTCAACGCGTATTCCGTTCCGGGACACCGCGATATCTGGAATCCGGTGGACAATATCGTCGCGGGCGTGCGCTATGCCATCGAGCGATACGGATCGGTCAGCAATGTGCCGGGGATCGTGCAGATGCGAGGCGGCGGCTCGTACGTGGGGTACTGAGTTGTAGGTGGGTATCGAGTCGGATGGTCATGCCCAGCGTGCGGCCGCGTAACTGCCGGGCAGCTTCCGGTATTGGACGTGGCCACCGGTGTGCGGGGCCTCGACGCACATGCCGTTGCCGATGTACATGATCACGTGGCCGGGATTGTTCGCCCCTTTGAACGATTCGGACGGGAATATGAGGTCTCCGGGCTTGATGTCCCGGGGATTCACCTTGGGCAGTGTCCGGTATTGATCCGCCGCGACTCGTGGGATTCGCACACCGGCGGCGGCCGCCGCGTATTGCATGAGGCCCGAGCAGTCGAAAGCGTTCGGCCCCTCCGCGCCGAAGACGTACGGGTCACCGAGCTGGGCCAGGGCCACCTGGATCGCCTTCGCGGCTGCACCCGTCGCAC
>NZ_JBIDDF010000040.1:0-3448 GCF_043205035.1 Nocardia sp. NPDC047654 | reverse complement strand
CTGGCGTTGCGTCGGTCGGTGGATCTGGTCGTGGCGATGTACGCGGTGGCGAAGTCCGGTGGTGCGTATGTGCCGGTGGATCCGGATCAGGCTGCGGAGCGTACGAGTTACATCCTCGAGACGGCGGCACCTGTGTGCGTGTTGTCGAACGCCGAGGCGGAGTTCGAGACCGACGTCGCGCCGGTGGTGCGGATCGACGAATTGGACTTGTCCGGTGTGGATGCCACTACGGTGACCGATGCCGATCGCGTACGGCCGTTGCGTGCGGAGAACACGGCGTATGTCATCTTCACCTCTGGATCGACCGGCCGTCCGAAGGGCGTCGCGGTTCCGCATGGCGCTATCGCGAATCAGTTGCAGTGGAAGAATGTCGAGTTCGGGCTCGATGCCGCTGATGCGATCCTGCTGAAGACGGCGGCGACGTTCGACTTGTCGGTGTGGGAGTTCTGGTCGGCCGCTGTCTGTGGTGGCCGTCTGGTGATCGCCGCGCCGGATGGTCATCGAGACCCGGCCTACCTCAACGAACTCATGGCCCAGGAATGGGTCACCACCCTGCACGTCGTGCCGTCCATGCTGGACGCGCTGCTTACCGCGGGCATGCCGGATTCGCTGTGGCGGGTGTTGGCGATCGGTGAGGCTCTGCCGGGTTCGCTCGCGCAGCGGTTCTTGCGCCAGAATCCCCGCACCGAACTGTTCAACCTGTACGGTCCGACCGAGGCGGCGGTGTCGGTCACCAGCCACCGGGTCACCCTCGCCGACGAGACGTCGGTGTCGATCGGCGCTCCCGAATGGAACAGCCGGGTCTACGTCCTCGATGGGCGTTTGCGGCCGGTGCCGGTGGGTGTTTCCGGTGAATTGTATTTGGCTGGTGCGCAGTTGGCGCGTGGTTATTTCGGTCGTGCGGATTTGACGGCGGATCGGTTCGTGGCCAATCCGTTCGAGTCGGGTGCTCGGATGTATCGCACGGGTGATGTGGTCGCCTGGAATGGCGATGGTGAGCTGGAGTATCGGGGTCGTACGGATTTTCAGGTGAAGATTCGTGGTTTCCGTATCGAGCTGGGTGAGATCGAGGCGGCGTTGTTGGCGTTGCCGGAGGTCGCGCAGACGGCGGTGATCGCGAAGTCCGATCCGAAGACCGGCGACCGGTTGGTGGCTTATATCGTTCCTGCCGGTCCCGGTGCCGGTGCGGGTGTCGCTGGCGCTGACGGTGTCGCTGGCGGTGCGGGTGCTGCTGGTGGTGTGGATGTGGCTCGGGTGCAGTCGGAGCTTGTGGCGGTTCTGCCGTCGTATATGGTGCCGTCGGCGTTCGTGGTGCTGGATGCTTTGCCGTTGAATGTGAACGGCAAGCTGGATCGCAAGGCGTTGCCGGAGCCGGAGTTCGAGGTCCAGGCTTTCCGTGCGCCGTCGACTCCGATCGAGGAGATCGTGGCGTCGGTGTACGCCGAGGTGCTGGGTGTCGAGCGGGTCGGTGCGGATGACGACTTCTTCGCGCTCGGTGGTAACTCGTTGCTGGCGACGCAGGTCGTGGCGCGTATCGGTGCGGCGTTGGACGCTCGTGTCCCGGTGCGTGTGTTGTTCGAGGCGGCGACCGTGGCCGGACTCGCCACGAAGGTCGAGCAGCACGCGGGCTCCGGCGGGCGTAAAGCCTTGGTCGCCGGTCCGCGCCCTGACCGCGTCCCGCTGTCGCTGGCGCAGCAGCGCATGTGGTTCCTCAACCAGTTCGATCCGGCGTCGTCGGTCTACAACATCCCGGCCGCCATCCGCCTCACCGGCGACTTGGACGTGGGCGCTCTGCGACAGGCCGTCGCGGACCTGGTGGCGCGTCACGAGATCCTGCGCACGATCTACCCGCAGACGCCGGACGGCCCGGTACAGCAGGTGCTCGCCGCGGACGAGGTGCCGATCGGTGTGGCGCCGGCTCGGGTCGACGCGGCCGATCTGGCCGCCGCGGTGACCGCCGTCGTCGCGGCGGGCTTCGACGTGACCTCCGAGGTCCCGTTCCGGGTCGAACTGTTCGAGGTCGCTTCCGCGAACGCGGACGATCCGACCGAGCACGTGCTCGCGTTCGTCGCGCACCACATCAGCTCGGACGGTTGGTCGATGGGACCGCTCACCCGGGATCTGGTGCTGGCCTACGAGGCGCGCAGCAGAGGCGAAGCCCCGGCCATGGCCCCGCTGCCGGTCCAATACGCGGACTACAGCCTGTGGCAGCGGGAGGTGCTCGGTTCCGAGAGCGACCCGAACAGCCTCATCTCGCAGCAGGCCGAGTACTGGCGCGGTACGCTCGCGGCCCTGCCGGACGAACTGCCGCTGCCGGTCGACCGGCCCCGGCCCGCCCAGGCGTCCTATCGCGGGGCCACCTTCGCCTTCGACATCGACGCCGACCTGCATACCGGGCTGGAACAACTCGCCCAGCGGCATAATTCGACACTGTTCATGGTGGTGCACGCCGCGCTCGCGGTGCTGCTGGCCCGGCTGTCGGGCACCTCGGACATCGCCATCGGAACCCCGGTGGCCGGCCGCGGCGAGGCCGAACTCGACGATCTGATCGGCATGTTCGTCAACACCCTGGTGCTGCGCACCGAGGTCGAGCCGGGCACGCCGTTCGACGAGTTGCTCGCCGAGGTCCGCCGGACCGACGTCGCGGCGTTCGGGCACGCCGACCTGCCCTTCGAGCGTCTGGTCGAAATGCTCGATCCGGTTCGCTCGGCGGCGCGGCACCCGCTGTTCCAGGTGATGCTGGTATTGCAGAACCTGGCGCAGGCGACGCTCGAGTTGCCCGGGCTCACGGTGTCCGGCATCGATCCGCAGGTGTCGGCGGCCAAGTTCGACTTGCAGATCACCCTGGCCGAACAGCCTGGAGCCCAAGGTCTTTCGGTCGTCATCGGCTACGCGACCGACCTGTTCGACGAATCGACCGTGCGGAACTTCGCGAGCCGATTCCGCCGTATCCTGGCGGCGGTCACGGCCGATGCCACCGCCGTGGTCGGGGACATCGATGTGCTCGCACCCGGCGAGCGCGATCAGGTACTGAGTGCATGGAATGCGCCGGGAGCCTGGGTTCCCGGTGCGACCTTGCCGGACGTCATCGCCGAGCAGGCGTGGCTGCGTCCGGACGCGGTAGCGATCCGCTACGGCGACACCAGCCTGACGTTCGGTGAGTTGCAGCGTCGGGCGAATCAGGTGGCTCGGGCGTTGATCGCTGCGGGGGCGGGCCCGGAGTCGGTGGTGGCGGTGGCGATGCCGCGCACCGAGGAACTACCGGTCGCGTTGTTGGGTGTGTTGACCGCGGGTGCGGCGTATCTGCCGATCGACACCACTTATCCGGTGCAGCGGTTGGAGTTCATGCTCGGTGACGCCGCGCCGGTGTGTGTGCTGACCACCGCGCAGCAGCGGGATGCGGTGCCGGCCGGGCAGTTGCCGGTGGTGCTCCTGGGCGAGGCCGAGA
>NZ_JBIDDF010000039.1:1899-3537 GCF_043205035.1 Nocardia sp. NPDC047654 | reverse complement strand
TTGTGTGTTGTTTGAGAACTGCACAGTGGACGCGAGCATCTTTGTTTGTAAGTGTTTAAGAGCGTTCGGTGGATGCCTTGGCACCAGGAGCCGATGAAGGACGTAGGAGGCTGCGATAAGCCTCGGGGAGCTGTCAACCGAGCTGAGATCCGAGGATTTCCGAATGGGGAAACCCGGCACGAGTGATGTCGTGTCACCCTCCGCTGAATATATAGGCGGTGGGGAGGGAACGTGGGGAAGTGAAACATCTCAGTACCCACAGGAAGAGAAAACAATTGTGATTCCGTGAGTAGTGGCGAGCGAAAGCGGATGAGGCTAAACCAGGTAGATGTGATACTCGGCAGGGGTTGTCTATTTGGTGTTGTGGGGTCATTCTTCTCAGTCCTGCCGGGCTGGGCGGGAGTCAGAAACCGTTGTGTTAGTCGAAGTGGTCTGGAACGGCCTGTCGTAGAGGGTGAGAATCCCGTAGACGAAAGCATGACGGCTCTCGTGAGTGATACCCGAGTAGCAGCGGGCCCGTGAAATCTGCTGTGAATCTGCCGGGACCACCCGGTAAGCCTGAATACTCCCTGGTGACCGATAGCGGACTAGTACCGTGAGGGAAAGGTGAAAAGTACCCCGGGAGGGGAGTGAAATAGTACCTGAAACCGGACGCTTACAATCCGTCAGAGCCTTCCACTTTGTGGTGGGGTGATGGCGTGCCTTTTGAAGAATGAGCCTGCGAGTCATCGGTGTGTGGCGAGGTTAACCCGTGTGGGGTAGCCGTAGCGAAAGCGAGTCCGAATAGGGCGTTTTTAGTCGCATGTCATGGACCCGAAGCGGAGTGATCTACCCATGGCCAGGGTGAAGCGACGGTAAGACGTCGTGGAGGCCCGAACCCACTTAGGTTGAAAACTGAGGGGATGAGCTGTGGGTAGGGGTGAAAGGCCAATCAAACTCCGTGATAGCTGGTTCTCCCCGAAATGCATTTAGGTGCAGCGTCACGTGTTTCACGCCGGAGGTAGAGCTACTGGATGGCCTAGGGGGCCTACAAGCTTACCGAAGTCAGCCAAACTCCGAATGCCGGTGTGTGAGAGCGTGGCAGTGAGACTGCGGGGGATAAGCTTCGTAGTCGAGAGGGAAACAGCCCAGATCGCCGGCTAAGGCCCCTAAGCGTGTACTAAGTGGAAAAGGATGTGGGGTCGCGAAGACAACCAGGAGGTTGGCTTAGAAGCAGCCACCCTTGAAAGAGTGCGTAATAGCTCACTGGTCAAGTGATCCTGCGCCGACAATGTAGCGGGGCTCAAGTACACCGCCGAAGCCGCGGCATTCCAGTATTATTCTGCTTTCGAGCCAGGAGCTGGGATGGGTAGGGGAGCGTCGTGCAGCCGTGGAAGCAGCAGTGTGAACTAGTTGTGGAGGCTGTGCGAGTGAGAATGCAGGCATGAGTAGCGAAAGACGAGTGAGAAACTCGTCCGCCGAATGACCAAGGGTTCCTGGGCCAGGTTAATCCGCCCAGGGTGAGTCGGGACCTAAGGCGAGGCCGACAGGCGTAGTCGATGGACAACGGGTTGATATTCCCGTACCCGTGTATCCGCGCCCAATGGCGAATCATCTGTGCTAATCGTCCTGAACCGGATGGACTTCCTTCGGGAAGCT
>NZ_JBIDDF010000039.1:0-1803 GCF_043205035.1 Nocardia sp. NPDC047654 | reverse complement strand
CGAAAGGGGATGCACGAGACCCTGGGTGTAGTAGTCAAGCGATGGGGTGACGCAGGAAGGTAGCTGGGCCAGGTGATGGATTACCTGGTGTAAGCGTGTAGGGAGTGACATAGGCAAATCCGTGTTGCACATATCCTGAGACGTGATGCGTAGCCGATTGAGGCGAATTCAGTGATCCTATGCTGCCGAGAAAAGCCTCTAGTGAGTTGGTACACGGCCCGTACCCCAAACCGACACAGGTGGTCAGGTAGAGAATACCGAGGCGATCGAGAGAACTGTGGTTAAGGAACTCGGCAAAATGCCCCCGTAACTTCGGGAGAAGGGGGACCACGTCTGGTGACCGGCTTTACGCTGTGAGCTGGGTGTGGTCGCAGAGACCAGAGAGAAGCGACTGTTTACTAAAAACACAGGTCCGTGCGAAGTCGTAAGACGATGTATACGGACTGACGCCTGCCCGGTGCCGGAAGGTTAAGAGGACCGGTTAGCGCCTTCGGGTGCGAAGCTGAGAATTTAAGCCCCGGTAAACGGCGGTGGTAACTATAACCATCCTAAGGTAGCGAAATTCCTTGTCGGGTAAGTTCCGACCTGCACGAATGGCGTAACGACTTCTCTGCTGTCTCAACCACAGACTCGGCGAAATTGCATTACGAGTAAAGATGCTCGTTACGCGCGGCAGGACGAAAAGACCCCGGGACCTTCACTATAGCTTGGTATTGGTGTTCGGTACGGTTTGTGTAGGATAGGTGGGAGACTGTGAAGCGGGCACGCCAGTGTTCGTGGAGTCGTCGTTGAAATACCACTCTGGTCGTATTGGACTTCTAACCTCGGACCCTGATCGGGTTCAGGGACAGTGCCTGGTGGGTAGTTTAACTGGGGCGGTTGCCTCCCAAAATGTAACGGAGGCGCCCAAAGGTTCCCTCAGCCTGGTTGGCAATCAGGTGTCGAGTGCAAGTGCACAAGGGAGCTTGACTGTGAGACTGACAGGTCGAGCAGGGACGAAAGTCGGGACTAGTGATCCGGCACCGGCATGTGGAAGCGGTGTCGCTCAACGGATAAAAGGTACCCCGGGGATAACAGGCTGATCTTCCCCAAGAGTCCATATCGACGGGATGGTTTGGCACCTCGATGTCGGCTCGTCGCATCCTGGGGCTGGAGTAGGTCCCAAGGGTTGGGCTGTTCGCCCATTAAAGCGGCACGCGAGCTGGGTTTAGAACGTCGTGAGACAGTTCGGTCTCTATCCGCCGCGCGCGTCAGAAACTTGAGGAAGGCTGTCCCTAGTACGAGAGGACCGGGACGGACGAACCTCTGGTGTGCCAGTTGTCCTGCCAAGGGCACTGCTGGTTGGCTACGTTCGGAAGGGATAACCGCTGAAAGCATCTAAGCGGGAAGCCTGTTCCAAGATGAGGTTTCTCACCACCTTCGAGTGGTTAAGGCCCCCTACAGACCATGGGGTTGATAGGCCGGAACTGGAAGCACGGTAACGTGTGGAGGTGACCGGTACTAATCGGCCGAGGACTTACCAACAAAGGTTGCTACGCGTCCACTGTGCGGTATCTGAAACAACACACAGATACCCTTCGACACCCCGTCATGGTGTCGTCCATCGAACCCTCCAGAGAGTGTGGAGGGTGCCGGTGGCGGCAAATGAACGGGAGTTCAGGGGTGTGGATAGTTTCATAGAGTTACGGCGGCCATAGCGGTAGGGAAACGCCCGGTCCCATTCCGAACCCGGAAGCTAAGCCTGCCAGCGCCGATGGTACTGCACTCGACAGGGTGTGGGAGAGTAGGACACCGCCGGAACAT
>NZ_JBIDDF010000038.1:0-5382 GCF_043205035.1 Nocardia sp. NPDC047654 | reverse complement strand
GACGGCTGCGCCAGCAGCGCCGTCTCGATCTCACCCAGCTCGATCCGCTGACCGCGGAACTTCACCTGGAAATCGGTCCGGCCGAGATAGTCGAGTACCGCGTCGTCGGCGTCCTTGCGCCACACGACGAGGTCGCCCGTGCGGTACATCCGCTCCCCGTTGCCGAACGGGTCGGCAACGAAGCGGTCGGCGGTGAGATCGGGACGCCGCACATAGCCGCGGGCCAACTGGTCACCCGCGAGATACAGCTCACCGGGCACACCCACCGGCACCGGCCGCAACCACGAGTCCAGAACGTAGACCCGGGTGTTCCACTGCGGCAGACCGATCGGCACGGTGCGCTCGTCCGGCGACGCGGGCCAGTAGGTCACCGAGACCGCCGCCTCGGTGGGGCCGTAGAGGTTGTGCACGGCGGCGTCGGATACCGCGTGCATGGCGCCCACGGTCTCCGGCGGCAGCGCCTCGCCGATCACGAAGACGTGTTCGAGCGTCGGGCAGCTGCCGGGGGCGGTGTGCGCGGCGAAGACCGTCAGCATGGACGGCACGAAGTCCGTCACCGTAACACCCTGGGAGGCAATGGTTTCCGCGACGTACGCGGGGTCACGGTGACCGTCGTGCGTGGCGACGAC
Source organism: Nocardia sp. NPDC047654 (assembly GCF_043205035.1). Lineage (NCBI taxonomy): Bacteria > Bacillati > Actinomycetota > Actinomycetes > Mycobacteriales > Nocardiaceae > Nocardia > Nocardia sp. NPDC047654. The sequence continues at coordinate 4,753 of NZ_JBIDDF010000038.1, read as the reverse complement.
GAGCTTCGCGCCCACGCGCAGCGGCATGAAGTAGCCCCACAGCGAGACGTCGAACGTCGTCGCCGTCTTCTGCAGGTACACATCATCGGGATCCAGCGGGTATTCCGCCAGCATCCACTCGATCTGGTTGTTGATCGCCGCGTGGGACACCGCGACGCCCTTCGGGCGGCCCGTCGACCCCGACGTGAAGATCACGTACGCCGGATGCGCGGGCACCACCGGACGCACGAGTTCCTCCGCGCGCACCGGGCTGTCGTCGAAGCCGCCGAGATCCAGCGTGTCCACGGCGATGGCCCGGACGTCATCGGGCAGCGCGGCCGCGTCCGCGCTGGTCGTCACGACGCAGAGGGGGCGAGCGGTGTCCAGGATGTGGGCGATGCGTTCGGCCGGATGATCCGGATCCAACGGCACATAAGCCCCACCCGCCGCCACGATCGCATACATCCCCACCACAAGATCCAACGAACGCCGAACCGCCAACCCCACCAACGACTCCGCACCCACACCCTGCGAAATCAACAACCGCGCCAAACGATTCACCCGCGCATCGAACCCACGATACGAAAGCTCGACACCCTCGTAGGCGACGGCGATCTCGTCCGGATGCGCCTCGACGGCCCGGCGATAACCGTCGAGCAGCAATTCGGAGCGGACCGGGTAGCGGGTGTCGTTCCACTCGTGCAGGATGCGATCCCGCTCGACCACGTTGAGCAGGTCGATACCGCCCAGCGCGCGATCGGGGTCGGCCGCGACCGCGCGCAGCAACCGGTTCAGGCGCGCCGCGAACTCGGCGACCGAACTCTCGTCGAACAGATCGGTGGCATAGGTGAACATGGCGGCCAGACCCGCATCCGGGCCCTCCTGCGGCGTCACCGTCAGCTGTAGATCGAATTTGGCCACCGCGCCGTCGAATTCGACCGCGCCGACCGACAGGCCGGGCAGCTCGAGCTGCGCTCGGTCCATGTTCTGGAAGAACAGCGCCACCTGGAACAGCGGGTGATGCGCCTGCGAGCGCACCGGGTCCAGCACCTCGACCAACCGCTCGAACGGCAGTTCGGCGTGCGAGAACGCGGCCAGGTCGCGTTCCTTGGTCGCCTCCAGCAGCCCGGCGAACGATGCCGCCGGGTCCACCGCGGTCCGCAACACCAGCGTGTTGACGAACATGCCGACCAGATCGTCGAGTTCCGCCTCGCCACGTCCGGCGACCGGCGTGCCGATGGTGATGTCGGTGGTGCCGGACAATCGGGCCAGCAGCGCCGCGAATGCGGTGTGCACCACCATGAACAGCGAGGCGCCGTGGGCCTGGGCGAGTTCGTCGAGCCGGGCCCGGGTGGGTGCGTCGACGGTGAAGGTGAAGACGCCGCCGCGTCCGGAGGCCGAGGCGGGGCGCGGCCGATCCAGGGGGAGGTCGAGCCGATCGGGAATGCCCGCGAGCGCGTCACGCCAGAAGGCGATCTGCGTCGCGGCCACGGAGCGGGGGTCGCTCTCCTCGCCGAGCACGGCGTGCTGCCACAGCGTGTAGTCCGCGTACTGCACCGGCAGCGGGGCCCAGCCGGGCGCCTCGCCCGCGCTGCGCGCGACATAGGCGGTCATCAGGTCACGCACCAGCGGCGCTATGGACGTACCGTCGGCCGCGATGTGGTGCACGACGACGGCGAGCACGTAATCGTCGGAGCCGATCCGCGCGAGCGAAAGCCGCAGCGGCACCTCGGCCGCGACGTCGAAACCGGCGGCGGCGAAGGTGCGCAGCCAGTCCGGGAGTTCTCCGGCGGTCAGGCTGTGCGGCGTCAGGTCCGGGATCGCCTGCGCGGCGGGCAGCACGACCTGGTAACCGGTACCGTCCACCGCCGGATACACCGTCCGCAACGTCTCATGACGCTCGACCACATCCGCGACCGCCGCCTGCAACGCCGCCACATCCAACACACCCGACAACCGCACCGCGAACGGAATATTATTCGCCGCCGACCCGGTATCGAACTGATTCAAAAACCACATCCGCCGCTGCGCCAACGACAACGGCACCCGCTCCGGACGCTGCGACGCCACCAACTCGGGACGCGCCGTACCCGTGTCGAATTCGGCGAGGCGCGCGGCCAGCAGCGCGACCGTCGGCGCTTCGAACACCGTCCGCGCGGGCACCCGCGCGCCGATCGACGCCCCGAGCCGGGCCGCGACCTGCGTCGCGATCAGCGAATTGCCGCCCAGCTCGAAGAAATCGTCGTCCGCGCCGATCTCGTCACCCGCGCTGAGCAGGTCGCCGAAGACGCCAGCGACCAATTGCTCCAGCGCTCCCGACGGGGCGCGGAATTCCTTGGTCTGCAACTGCGGAGCGGGCAGGGCACGACGATCCAGCTTGCCCACCGGGGTCAGCGGGATCTCATCCAGCACGGTGAGCGAGGTCGGCACCATGTGCACCGGCAGGCTGCGCTCGGCGTGCGCGATCAGCTCGTCGGTGTCGATGGAGCGTCCGCTCGCCGCGTGCACATACGACGCGAGAATCGTCGCGCCACTGTCCAACTGATGCCCGACGGTGACCGCGAAGTCGACCGTCTCGTGCGCGGCCAGCACCGCGTCGATCTCGCCCAGCTCGATACGGAAACCGCGAATCTTCACCTGGAAGTCGTTGCGGCCCATGTATTCCAACTCGCCGTTCGGCGTCCAGCGCACCATGTCGCCGGTGCGGTAGAGCCGAGAGTGGTTCGGGTCGAACGGATTCGGAACGAAACGCACGGCGGTGAGGCCGGGACGCAGCTGGTAACCGCGCGCCAGCTGGGGTCCACCGATGTACAGCTCGCCGACCACGCCGATCGGGACCGGCACCAGCCGCTCGTCCAGCACGTATTCGGTGGTCGCCTGGATCGGCGCGCCGATGGTCACCGTTTCCCCGGGCACCAGCGGCGCGCTGATGTTGGTCATGATCGTGGTCTCGGTCGGGCCGTACCCGTTGTAGAACTCGCGCTCGCCCTCGGCGATCGGACGCACCCAGCGCCGCACCAGCTCCGGCGGGCACGCCTCGCCACCGGCCACCACCACACGCAGCTCGTCCAACCCGGCCGGGTCCACCGACGCGAGCGCGGCGGGGGTGATGAACGCGTGGGTGACGGCCTCCCTGCGCAGGAGCGCGGCCAGCTCGTCACCGCCGTAGACCGTCGGCGCGACCACGACCATGGTCGCCGCCCCGCCCAGCGCGAGCAGCAATTCCAGCACCGACGCGTCGAACGACGGCGACGCGAAATGCAACGTCCGCGACGCACTCGTCACCCGATACCGATCACGCTGCTCGGCGCAGAAACTCGCCAAACCCGCCTGAGTGACCACCACGCCCTTCGGCATGCCGGTGGAGCCGGAGGTGTAGATGACATAGGCGGGATGCTCGGCGCGCAACTGTCGCAGCCGATCCGCGTAGGTGACCGGCTCGGTCGGGTAGTCCTCCAGCCGCTGGACGAAAGCGTCCGAATCGATGACCAGCCATTCGATCTCGCTCGGCAGGTCCTCCACCACGCGCGCGACGGTGAGGCCGAGTACCGCGCCGGAGTCCTTCACCATGTGCTCGACGCGATCGGCCGGATAGTTCGGATCCACCGGCACGAAACCCGCACCCGTCTTGGCCACCGCCCACACCGCGACCACCGACTCCACCGAACGCGGAACACCCACCGCGACCAGATCCTCCGGACCCACCCCCCGATCGATGAGCAACCGCGCCAACCGCGTGGACCTGGCGTCGAGTTCCGCGTAGGTGAGGTGTCCGCGAGAGCTGACCGCGTCGGCGAAGACAACCGCGGTGCCGGTTGGATGCGCTTCGACGGCGGTTGCCATCAGTTGCGGGAGGGTAGTGACTCTAGGTCGCCGGGTACGAGTGGGCCGCACCCGCGCGGGCCGCGTCACGCGAGCCCCGCTTCGTGCTTCCTGGGCACCGATCCCTGCGCCGGCAGACTATTCCCCGACAAGCGAAACATGAAAACTCTGCACATCCTGCCTGTAAGAACACGTCCATGACACATTTCCAGCGGACGGCCTGATACAGCAAACCAGTCCGCTGTGTGCATGGTCACACAACTGGGAGCTTCCGTATGACCGCGAATCACTTCACCGGGCGTCGAACAGCTCGGTGAACTCGACGATCGCGGCCACATTCGACCAGGGCCCCTCGGGCACCGCGCCGACACCATTGTCCAGCACCACCGCGTGCAAATCCTCCAGTGCCATCGGGTCGAGCGTGTCCAGCCCGGTCCGATCCGTCACCAGATGGGTTACCCACTCGTCGGCGAGCGACTCGGTCAGCGCGCCGTCCTCGTCGACCAGCACCACCGACGCGCCCACCGATCCGGCGGCGACCACTTCGACCAGCGCGGCGGGCGACTGCGGACTGCCGTGCTGGAAGGTGCGCGATTCGAAGGTCAGTTCGGTGCGTGCGCGCAGCCGTGCGGCGGCCGTGGCGAGGTCGTCGTAGCTGAGTGCCTGCGCGCCGATGAACGCCGGGTCACCGCCGCGCAAGGCGCGAATGCGGTGGGCGTAGGTGACCGGCCGGGGTGATTCGGCGGCGATCTCCGCGACGACGGTGGGGTCGTCGAGGGCGAGCCAGTCGACCGCGGCGGCCGAGTGCGCACCGCCGACCGTCAAGCCGGTCTTGATCTCGAGTTCGTGCGGCAGCAGTGCGTCGAGTGCGTCGACCGGGACCACGGCGGCGCCGGTTTTCAGCACCGCCCAGGTGGCGATGACCGCTTCGATGCCGCGATCCAGTCGCACC
>NZ_JBIDDF010000037.1:0-5830 GCF_043205035.1 Nocardia sp. NPDC047654 | reverse complement strand
CAGGGGAGTTCGTGGATGCGTCGTTGCGGTTGCTGAGGCCTGGTGGACGGTTTGTGGAGATGGGGTTGCTGGATCGCCGCGACCCCGAGCAGGTAGCCGCGGAACACCCGGGACTGCGGTATCAGAGTTTCGTCCTGTTGGACGTGGCGCCGGACCGGCTGAGGAAGATCCTGACGTCGGTCGTAGAGCTGTTCGAGGCCGGGATCTTGACCCAGTCCCCGCTCACCGCATGGGATTTGCGGCAGGCGCCTGAGGCGTTGCGGTTGATGAGTCAGGCGCGGCATATCGGGAAGAACGTGCTCACCGTGCCGACGCCGCTGGCGCCCGAGGGCACGGTGTTGATCACCGGTGGCACCGGAGGACTGGGTGCGTTGGCCGCCCGGCACCTGGTCACCGACTACGGAGTCCGCAGGCTGATATTAGCGAGCAGACGCGGTCCGGATACGCCCGGTGCGGGGGAACTCCGTGCGGAACTCGTCGCCCTCGGTGCGCACGTAGACGTGGTCGCCTGTGACGCGGCGGATAGGAACGCCCTCGAGACGACGCTCGCGGCGATCCCGTCCGAGCATCCCCTGACCGGCGTCGTCCACGCTGCGGGCGTGCTGGCCGATGGCTTGTTCACCGATCTGACGGCGGAGCGGATCGAGCAGGTGTTACGGCCGAAGGTGGACGCGGCGTGGAATCTCCACGAGGCGACGCGGCATGCGGATCTGTCGATGTTCGTGTTGTATTCCTCGATCGCGGGCGTGATCGGTAATGCGGGGCAAGCCAATTACGCGGCGGCCAATGCGTTCCTCGACGCGCTGGCACACCACCGGCACGTGAACGGTCTACCCGCGACCTCCATCGCCTGGGGGTTGTGGCAGCAGAGCACCGGCATGACCGGCGCGCTCGGTCGAGCCGATATCGCCCGCTTGCGGCGGGAGGGTTTCCCGCCGCTGGGCGAGGGGGAGGGGATGGCGCTGTTCGACGCCGCACTCGCGGGTGGCGCGTCGGCGTTCGTTGCTGTCCGCGTCGATCGCGACGCACTGGCGGAAACGGCACCCCGTGCACTGATGCGCGGTTTGGTGCGGCCGTCCCGTCGCCGGGTCGCCGGTGAGGTGGCGCAGCGTCCGCAGCTGGCCGCGCGGCTGGCCGGTCGTTCGGCTGCCGAGCAGGACCGCGTCGTCCTCGACCTCATCCGCGCCCAGGCCGCGGCGGTGCTGGGGCATACCGGCGTCGAGTCGATCCCGGCGGACAAACCGTTCCGCGATATCGGATTCGACTCACTCGGAGTCATGGAATTCCGCAACAGGCTGTCGGAAGCCACCGGGCTCCAGCTGCCATCGACACTGGTCTTCGACCACCCGACCGCCACCGCGATGGCGAAGCTGGTGCGCTCCCTGGCGGTGCCGACCACCGCGGACGAATCCGCCGAGCAGGCTCCGCGCCCGAAGCGTGTAGTCGATGAACCGATCGCCATTGTGGGCATGAGCTGCCGCTTCCCCGGCGGAGTCACCTCACCGGAGAGTCTCTGGGAATTGCTGGCCTCCGGCACGGACGCGAGCACAGATTTTCCCGCCGACCGCGGCTGGGATCTCGAGCGGCTGTTCGATGCGGACCCGGATAAACCGGGTACTTCCTACACCCGGCGCGGCGGATTCCTGTCCGGCGCGGCGGATTTCGATGCCGGATTCTTCGGCATCGGTCCCCGGGAGGCGTCCGCCATGGACCCCCAGCAGCGCCTGCTGCTGGAAGCGACCTGGGAAGCCCTGGAGGATGCCGGTATCGACCCGGTCGCGTTGCGCGGCAGCGATACCGGTGTCTTCGCCGGAGCGTGCTCATCCGGCTACGGCGAGCGGGTCACCGGAGAACTGGAGGGTTACCGTCTCACCGGCACCACACACAGTGTGATCTCCGGCCGGGTGGCCTACGTTTTCGGCTTCGAAGGTCCGGCCGTCACCGTGGATACCGCGTGCTCGTCGTCGCTGGTCGCCCTGCACCAGGCCACCCGCGCGCTGCGCCAGGGAGAGACCTCGCTGGCACTGGCGAGCGGTGTGACGGTCGCGGCCAGTCCGTATCTCTACGTCGATTTCGCCCGGCAACGCGGCCTGGCGCCCGATGGACGCTGCAAGTCGTTCTCCGTCGACGCCGACGGCGTCGGTTTCGCCGAGGGCGTCGGGGTGCTCGTGCTCGAACGGCTTTCCGACGCCCGTCGCCTCGGGCATCCGGTGTTGGCGGTCGTGCGCGGTAGCGCGATCAACCAGGACGGTGCGAGCAATGGCTTGACCGCGCCGAACGGTCCGTCGCAGGAGCGGGTGATCGCGGCGGCGCTGGCCGACGCGGGGTTGACGCCCGGTGATGTGGACGCGGTCGAGGCGCACGGAACCGGTACGACATTGGGCGATCCGATCGAGGCCCGCGCCCTGATCAATGCCTACGGGCGCGACCGTGCCGGTCGCCCGCTGTTCATCGGGTCGGTCAAATCCAATCTCGGCCACACCATCGCCGCCGCGGGTGTCGGTGGTGTGATCAAGATGGTGCAGGCGTTGCGGCACGAAACCCTGCCGAAGACACTGCACGCGGACGAGCCGAGTCCCCATGTGGACTGGTCGGCGGGCAACGTTCGGCTGCTGACGGAAGCCCAGGCGTGGCCGGCCGGGGAACGCGTCCGGCGGGCCGGCGTGTCGTCGTTCGGTGTCAGCGGCACCAACGCCCACGCCATCCTGGAAGAGGCGCCCGCGGCTGCGCCGTCCCCGGTCGTGCGCGCCCCTGGGCGCCGTATCGAGACTGTCGTGCCCTGGCTGGTGTCGGCCGATTCCGAGTCGGGCCTGCGGGCGCAGGCCCACCGGCTACGGCAGTGGGCGACCCACCATCCCGACGCCGGACCATGGGACACAGCTCATGCGCTGATCACCTCCCGCGCACAGCTGCCGTGGCGTGGCGCTGTCGTCGGGCGTGACCGGGACGAATTGCTGGCCGGGCTGGCCGAATTGGCCGCCGGTCACACGGGCGCGATCGCGGCGAAGTCGAATGTGGCCGGACGGACGGCGTTCCTGTTCACCGGTCAGGGCGCGCAACGGGCCGGGATGGGCGCCGGTCTGTACGCGGCTTTCGGTGTGTTCGCCACGGCCTTCGACGAGATGTGCGCCCATATCGATCCGCTGCTCGGCCGGTCGCTGCGAGAGCTGGTCTTCGACCCGGACGGTGCTCGGCTGCTGGACCGGACCGAACTCACCCAGCCCGCCCTGTTCGCGTTCGAGGTGGCGCTGTTCCGGCTGCTGGAATCGTTCGGCGTCGTCGCGGATGTGCTCATCGGACATTCGATCGGCGAGCTGACCGCCGCGTATCTCGCCGGAGTGTGGTCGCTACCGGATGCGTGCGCGCTGGTGGTGGCGCGCGGGCGGTTGATGGGCGCACTACCCGGCGACGGCGCGATGCTGGCCGCGGCGATGCCCGAGGAACGGGCAGTGAACCTGCTCGACGAGTTCGGCGGCAGGGTGTCGATCGCCGCGGTGAACGGTCCGGGATCGGTGGTGTTGTCCGGTGCGGCCACCGCGATCGACGCGGTCGCCGATCGGCTGGCCACAGCGAATGTGCAGACCTCCCGGCTGCGGGTGAGCCATGCGTTCCATTCGGCCTCGATGGAGCCGATGCTCGACGAGTTCCGCCGAGTGGCCCGAGGTTTGACCTACCAGCGGCCGACCGTCCCGATCGTATCGAATGTGTCCGGCGCCCTGGTCGACGCCGAACTGACCGACCCGGACTACTGGGTTGCCCAGGTACGCGGGTGTGTCCGGTTCGCCCCGGGTATCGCCACCCTGATCGAGGACGGCGTCCGGCGGTTCTTGGAAGTCGGCCCGGATGCCGTGCTGGCCGCCATGGTGCGGCAGTGTCTCGCCGAAACGCCGACCGCGGAGGCGGAGTCGACCGTGGTGGCGGCCGCTCGACGCTCGACCGACGAGGCGGATCGGTTCGTGACCGCGTTGGCGCAGGCCGGCGCCGGAGGGGTGCCGGTGGACTGGACGCCGCTGTTCACGGGCCGCGCGATCGAGCGAGTACCGCTGCCGACCTATGCGTTCGAGCGCCAGCGGTACTGGTTGCCCCCGGTCCGGGTGTCGGATGTGTCGCGCTCGGGTCTGGACGACGCGGGCCATCCGCTGCTGGGCGCTCTGCTGCGGTTGCCGGATTCGCCGGATGTCGTGTTCACCGGTCGACTGTCCGGAGCGGATCATCCGTGGCTGGCCGATCACGCGGTCGGCGGAGCGGTCGTGTTCCCCGGCGCCGCCTTCGTCGAGCTCGTCCTGCACGTGGGTGCGGTCGTGGCATGCCCCGCGGTGTCGGAGCTGGTGATCGAGGCGCCCCTGCCGTTGCCATCGACGGGTGCGGTCGAATTGCGGATGGTCGCCGGTGGGCTGGATGAATCCGGCGGGCGGGCAGTCACGGTGTATTCGCGGTCGCGTGACGGAGAGGAGCCTGGGGCCGACCCCGATTCCGCTCAGTGGGTACGTCACGTGACCGCGACGGTGACCGCGCGGACGGGCGGCCAATCAGCCGCCACGGTGGGAGCGAGTTGGCCCCCGGCCGGCGCGACCGCGCGGGAACTCACCGGCGCTTACGCGGATCTGGCCGAACTGGGCTACGAGTACGGTCCGGCTTTCCGGGGCCTGACCGCGCTGTGGTGTGGCGAAGGTGAAGTCTTCGCCGAGGTCGTGCTGCCCGAATCCGCTCGATCACAGGTCGGCGGGTACGGAGTGCATCCGGCGCTGCTGGACGCGGCGCTGCACTCCATCCTGCTGGGCGGGCTGACGTCTGGACCGGTGGCCGGTGCGGTGGCTGTGCCGTTCTCGTGGGAGAACGTCAGGTTGTATGCGACGGGAGCGACCACGGTGCGGGTCCATGCCGCCGTGTCCGGCTCGGCGGCACAGGACACCCGGATCGCGGTGACGCTCACCGACATCTCGGGGCGGCCAGTCGCCGAGATCGGTGCGTTGATGCTGCGCAGTCTCTCGGCCGATGCCTTCGCGTCGCGACACCGCGCCGTCGGCTACGGACTTGACTGGATCGCCGTGCCTGCCGTCGAGCCGGGCGCCACCGGCGACTGGGACTTTGCCGGTGACCTCAAGACCGTGTACGTCGCGGGTCGGGTCGCGACGGTGGTCCGCCTCCAGCACGAAGGCGGCGACGGCGACATGCCCGCGACCGTGCGAGCGGTGGTGACCGCCATGACGACGCGGGTGCGGGAACTACTGGACCGGGACAGCCGAGTTGTCGTGGTGACCCGGCGGGCGGTTACGGTCCATGCCGGTGAGCCCGTGGAGCCGGCCGCGGCCGCGGCGTGGGGGTTGCTGCGCACCGCGCAGAGCGAGTACCCCGATCGGATCCTCCTCGTCGACGTCGATGAATGGGATCACTTCCGGCAGAGTGCCGTACTGGCGCTGACGCTGGACGCCGAACCTCAACTCGCCGTCCGCGGCGGCGTCCCCCACGCACCGCGTCTCCACCGCACCGGGCACGCGGTCGCCGCCCGCCTGCGCGGCGCCGAGCTCCTGGGCACCGTTGCGCCCTCCGACCGCCGGGAATGGGGACTCGCGCCGATCGGGAAAGGCACGCTGAGCCCGGACAATTTCGGCCTGCGCGAACTTCCGGACGCCTGGGCGCCACTGGCTCCGGGGCAGGTGCGGGTGCGCGTGAAGGCAGTGGGCCTGAACTTCCGGGACGTACTCATCGCGCTCGGCACCTACCCCGACCCGGACGCTGCGATAGGTGTGGAGGGTGCTGGTGTGGTGGTGGAGGTTGGTGCGGGTGTGTCGGGGTTGGTGCCTGGTGATCGGGTTTTCGGGTTTGTGCG
>NZ_JBIDDF010000036.1:0-6099 GCF_043205035.1 Nocardia sp. NPDC047654 | reverse complement strand
ATCCGCTGTCTCAAACGATACGTCGCCCGCGAGCTCTACCAGCTCATCACCACAGACAGCCCTCAACCCGCTCCTTGACATCCATAGGAGCATCCCTTTTGACAGACTGTTCCTGCGAGCCTTGGCGAGGTCGCCGAGTGCGAAGCCGACCTCGGCCACCTGCGCACGAGAGGGCCTGGTCAAGGCCCGACGATCAACTTCTGGGACGCCGAGACGCCGGTCGTCGAGATACTTTCGCAGCAGCGTTGGTGGCGGATCCACGGCTTCGGAGCCATTTCCTACGACGCGGAACGGTCTTCACACCAACGGCTTTCCGAGCGCGCGCCGCCTGCGCATATCGTGGAGGTAAGTCTCGAACGGATACAACCGCCAGCGCTCGGGAAGCACTCGCAGTACCAGACCGATCGAGCGCATCGTCACCTCGAAGATCCGCTGGCGGCGAGGGCTCCAAGCCAGCCCCAGTTCGTCGCGGAAATGTTGCGGGAGAAAGCCCGTGGTGAAGAACCGGTTCGCCCGGCGGAACGCCCATCGCTCGAGGCGTCGGTAGGGCCCCAGATCGACGACTTCGTCGAGCAGATACGCCCGCACCTCGTCGTCCAGGGTGAGATCCGGCAGCTTCGAGTCCCAGTACCGCGCGAACGCCGCGCGGTCTCGCGGCCACAGCTCCGGTCGCATCTGCAACGTGGTTCCGAACCGGCTGGACTCGCGGTACACCTCGTCGGCCAAATCCTCATCCGCCGGGCCGTACAGGTAGGTCAGGGAATCGATCGTGCCGCGGTAGAGGCACGCGGCGACCCACAACTGCAGTTCCGGATCGAAGGCGTTGTACTTCACCGGACCGTCGGAGCCGGATCGCACATAACGGTGCGACGTGTTCACCGCCGCACGATAGGCCGCCCGGTCTTCCTCGGTACCGAGCATCGCCACCGCCAAGTAGGTCAGGGTGGTGCGGCCGCGCTTGCGCGGATGCAGGGTGTACCGGCCGCTGTCGACCGTGCTCTCGACAACGCCGCGGCCGACCGGAGGCAAGCTCAGCTGCATGATCACGTTGGCCGGGCCACCCAGCAGCGCCGCAGGGCCCGCCATGTAGCGGCGCCGGCGACCGAGATCCACACCGGGTGAGGTCAGCAGCGGTGCCGATGGTTCAGGACTGGACATGCCGAACTCCCGCGAGATATTGGTATAAGTTACAAATCATTCTCTCAACAACACGCACGATCGGCAACCATGAACTCCCGGCTGCCCGGCTTGCGCTCACGCATATGTGACCGCTCATTCTTGCAACGCGATAGGTGTCATGAGGCGCAGGGGCGGTGTCGGCGGGATAGCGCGGACCCGGGGTTCGATCGCCGATCGGCCCAACTGGAGGTATTCGATGACAAAGACACTGGGATCGCCGCTCGCGGCAGTCCGCTCGATAGCCGACCTGGCATCGGCGGCCGTCGTGCTGGCCAAGCGCGGGATGTTCGATCCGGCGCGCCCGGCCGAGACGATCCGCGTGATGCGTGAGGCTTCCGTGTACGGCCCGTTCGTCACCGTGCTGGCACACGCCACCCGCCGCCATGGCGCCGCCCCCGCCATCGCCGATGAACGCGGAACACTCACCTTCGCTCAACTCGATCAGCAGTCGAATGCGCTGGCCCGAGGGCTCATCGCCGCGGGGATAAGCTCCGGCACCGTCCTCGCGGCGCTGTGCCGCGACCACCGCGGAATGGTATTGACGCTCTTGGCGGCCGGGAAGCTGGGTGCCCGCGTCGTGTTGATGAACACCGGCTTCGCCGGGCCCCAGCTCGCCGAGGTCGCCGAGCGGGAGAACGTCGGGGCGATCCTGCTCGACAGCGAATTCCGCCAATTGCTCGGCGCGGTTCCCGGATCGGTGCCGCGCATCCTGACCTGGGTGGACGAGGCCGACGCCGTCGAGGCGGAGACACCGACGATCGACCTGCTCATCGCGGCGAACTCGACCGCGCCGCTGCCGGCCCCGAAACGCCCCGGCGGCATCGTGATTCTGACCAGCGGGACCACCGGCACGCCCAAAGGCGCCCCACGAGACAAGGTCTCACCATTGCAATCGGCGCAATTCCTGCACCGGGTGCCGATGCCGCGCAACGACACGGTCGTGATGGCGGCCCCCATCTTCCACGGCACCGGTCTGTCCCAGTTCACTCTCGGCTGGGCGTTGGGCAACAAGATCGTCTTCCAGCAGCGCAAGTTCGATCCGCGACGAACCCTCGCCAACGTCGCCGATCACCGCGCCGCCACCTTGGTCGTCGTACCGACCATGCTGCAACGCATCCTCGACCTCGGCCCCGCCGTACTCGAGCAGTACGACACGACATCACTGACAGTCGTCTTCACCGCGGGATCACCCGTCTCGCCGGACCTCAGCAGACGCACAGCCGACGCTTTCGGTGAGGTGCTGTACAACCTCTACGCCTCGACCGAGGTCGCGGTCGCCGCCGTGGCCACTCCGCACGACATGCGAGTGGCGCCGGGAACCGTCGGCAAACCTCCCGTGGGTTGCCGCGTCGCGCTCTACGACGCGCAACGCAACAAGATCACCACACCCGGCGAGGTGGGCACGATCTTCGTCTCCAGCGGACTCAGCTTCTCCGGCTACACCGACGGCCGGAACAAGGAAATCGTCGATGGCCTGCTGTCCAGCGGCGACGTCGGCCACTTCGACGCCGACGGCCGACTGTTCATCGACGGCCGCGACGACGACATGATCATCTCCGGCGGCGAGAACGTCTACCCACTGGAAGTGGAGAACCTCCTGGTCGACCGCCCCGACATCCTCGAAGCCGCAGTCGTGGGCGTCGAGGACGCGGACTTCGGAAAACGGTTGCGCGCTTTCGTCGTTCCCGCCGAGGATGCCGAGCGCGACCCCCAGGAGATCAAGGACTACGTCAGAGCGAACCTCGCCCGCCACAAAGTCCCCCGCGAGGTGGTGTTCGTCGACGAGCTGCCGCGGAACGCCACCGGCAAGCTGATGCGGCGCACACTCGAGGAAACCGACATATAGCTACGGACTCATCTCGAATGCGCCCGCGTAGCTCATCACCTCGTCGTGCAGACGGGCGGTTCGCTGCTCGTCGACGACCGGTTTCCGCAGCACATTCAAGGCCCAATCCTGCTGCGCGGGGGTCGAAGAAGCCTTCGAGAACAGCCCGAGCGCGTAGGCCGAGAAGTCGCGCACGAAGACCTCGAAGATGGAATCCACGATGTCTTCGGATGTCCCGACGATGGCGGCCTGCTCCAGGATGAGCTGTCCGTACGGCAGCAGCGTGAACAACTCCCCCACCGCCAATTGGTAGTCCAGATCCTCCAACTGGGCCGCGGTCGGCGGCGCCTCCACCGGGAACCGGGTGAATCGCTCCGCCTGCTCGATGAAAAGGGCCACGTTGGGCAGGTGGCGGTAGTGCGTATAGGCCGACCGCCAGTCGGCGAATCGGACCTTGCCCAATCCCGCGGCGCCCGGCTGCCGGAACAGCGATTCGTCGTCGCCCGGATCCCGTCGTACCGGCACCGGTGGCAACTGCGCCGGATCGAAGAGGAAGTTCGGCATGAATTTCAGCGTGAGTGCCATATTGACATGGGCGGTGCCTTCCAGCCGTGGCATGGAGTCGATCGTGCCGCGGGCTGTCGCGAAGTAGCTGTCCTTCTCGAAACCTTTGGCGGAGATGACATCCGAGAGTTCCCGGAACACCCGCTCGGCCTCACGCGTGACCTTCATCTTGCCGATGGAATTGAACATCACGAAGCGGCGATCCTCCGGGGTCGAGCATCGCATGTAATCGATCGCTCGTTCGTGGTAGAGCCGCATGCCGTTCATGCGAACGTAGCTGTCGGACAGGATTTGCCGAACCTGCGCGAAATCGGTGACGGGGTGGCCGAACAGGATCTTGGCGCTCGCGTGGTTGATCGTCTCGTAGAAGCAGTGCTCCACGATGCCCAGCGCGACCATGCCGATATTGAATTTGCCGCAGTTGACCGCGGCGAGGGCGGAATCGAATGCCTTTCGGCCCACGTGCAGTACGTCGTCGGCCGAGACGGGATAGTCCACCAGGTCGTAGGCGGAGACGAAATTCTGGCCGTGGATGACGTTCTTGACCAGCCGATAGTTCGGGTGCTGACTGTCGGCGATGAACCAGACGTAGGCGTCGGGACCTTCGAGGTCGGTGCGTCGGCCGATGGTCGGCACGATCCGGGCCACGTTGCCGTTGCCGATGTAGTACTTGCTGCCGGTGGCGGTGAACCCACCCGCGCCGTCGGGGGTGAGTAGCATGTCGGTGGCGTAGATGTCGGCGCCGTGATCCTTTTCCGACAGCCCGAAGCCGATGATCCCGCCGCGGTCGAGTTCCTCGGCGGCACGCAGATGCGCCTTGCCGTTGGCGCTCTGCCAGATGGTGGCGAGACCGAGCGTGGAGACGCCCCACGCGTACCAGTACTGCGATCCGTAGAAACCGGTGATCTCGTTGAACCGGGAGATGAACGCGGTGTCCCAGCGCTTTTCCGGATCAGCGCCCGAGCTTGCCCGCGGGGTCGCCATGTAGGCGATGATCCGGCTCTCGGCGAGAAACCCCATCCAGTCGTCGTACCACTCCGCCCGGAACGCATCGCTGGTGAGCGCCTGCTTGCCCTTCTTCTCGAAGAAGTCGACCACCGACCGCAGCCGAGCCCTCGTGGCGGGGTCGAATTCCTCGAACGTCTCGGTTCTCGGGTTGAACAAGGCCATGGTGAGGCCGCCTTTCAAAGTGATGGCAAGTGCCATCACTTTAGAACTGAAGGCAGCCGCCGTCAATCTGCGGATGAGGCGCGGAGCAGGCGGCGCACGCCTCGTCGAACGCGCGGGCAACGCGACATCCCCGGTCACCGATATGGTTCGTCGGCTGCCCGGACAGCCGGGCAGGGTCAGGGGCGGGCTTCCTCGATCAGGCGCTGCCGCAGCCAGGTCAGAGGGGTGAGCGCATCCGGGCCGAGGGTGTATGAGGGGTAACTCTGATGGATGCCGGATCTGAGGAAATCGTCGATCTGTTGCTTTCGCTGTTCGTAGGCGGAGGTGTTGATCTGGTCGGAGAGCAGGCCCAGGCCGCCCGCGGCCAATGCGTCGCCGATGATTTCGGTCGCCTGTTGCTGATAGTTGCCGATCTTTCCCGGATCCGGATTCGAGAGTTGAACGAAGAAGCCGGCGATCCGTCCGGCGAAGTCACCCTCGGGCATCGCGCAGTACAGATCACCCGCGGCGCAGAAGGTGTAGGTGCGCGGGGTGAGCCAGCCGAAACCTCCCGGGCGAGGTCCGGCCGCTCCGGCACCCGGGACGGGCGGGCCGATCAGGGTGTCGCTGGGTGAGCGCCGAGGATCGGAGATCAGCCCGACCAGCACCACCCGGTGCGGCGGCATCACGCTCAGGCCGGTGCCGATCTCGGCCGCGAGATCACCTGCGGCATCCGCGCCTTGGCTGTAGCCGAGCAACGCGATCCGGGTGGCTTCGCACGCTTGCGCCATGTCCGAGGCCAACGTGCGCGCTTTGTCGATGGCCTCCTGCTTGGAGCGGCCGTACACTTCGCTTTCCCAAGGGAACGCCGTCGCCGCGTAAGGAACATAGTCGACCTGGACGTCCCCGGGTAAACCGTTCAGGCTCGATGCGAGCATCCCCTTGCCCGGATCGGTACTGGATGTCTCCCACGTTCCAGGGATCGCCACGACATACAAGTCTGGGCAATGGCTCGGTGCGCTATCGGCAAAAGGCGCGACACCGAGATGAACAGTAGCGGTTACCGCTGCGGCCGCACACGCGGCGGCTATCGTCTTCCATCGGGTGAACATCGAATTCTCCGTGTTTCAAAGCACCGAGGTCACGTGATCGAGATGGATTGCGGCGGACAGCGGGAATCACAGTACAGCCGGAACGCGCGCAACGTGCACCATTCTCCGGCATCCACACCGGAGGGCGGCGATGCGACACGGCATCGATCACACGCCACCTCGATGTCGCGGACTCGGGTCAGCGGTGTGGTTGGGTCATGTCCCGGTTCATCGTGGGCAGTTCGATACTGATCGGCATCCGCAACTCGGCCAAATACACCAACGCCGCCC
>NZ_JBIDDF010000035.1:0-6992 GCF_043205035.1 Nocardia sp. NPDC047654 | reverse complement strand
GCGTTCTATCAGTTGGCCGAGGCCGACCGGGCCGCGGCCGCGGGTGAGCTGGCGTTGCGGTATGTGATCTTCGGTGGTGAGGCGCTGGATCCGCGTCGGCTGGGCCGCTGGTACGAGCGCCACGGCGCGAGGGTGGGATTGGTGAACATGTACGGCATCACCGAGACCACGGTGCATGTGTCGTTCCTGCCGTTGGCCCCGCGCGATGCGCAGGACGCGGCCAGTGTGATCGGTCGTGCCATCCCGGGTTTGGCCGCGTATGTGCTCGACGGGCGGCTGCATCCGGCTGCGGTGGCGGTGCCCGGTGAGATCCATGTCGTGGGCGCGCAGCTCTCGCGTGGCTATCTGGGCAGGCCGGGGTTGACCGCGACTCGGTTCGTGGCCGATCCGTTCGGTGCGCCGGGTTCGCGGATGTATCGCTCCGGTGATATCGGCCGTTGGCGCGCGCGAGCCGAGGACGCGGTGCTCGAGTACGCCGGGCGTGGGGACCAGCAAGTGCAGTTGCGCGGGTTCCGTATCGAACTCGGCGAGATCGAGGCGGCGCTGCTGCGCTGCGACGGTATCGGGCAAGCGGTCGCGCTGGTGCGCGACGATCAGCACACCGGTGACCGCCTGATCGGTTATGTGGTGCCCGACACCGGCGTGACCATCGACCCCGCAACGGTCCGGGCCGAAGTCGCACGGTTCCTCACCGGCTACATGGTGCCCGACGCGATCGTGGTGCTGGACGCGCTGCCGCTGACCCCGAACGGGAAACTCGACCGCCGCGCGCTGCCTGCCCCGGAGATCAACAGCGCCGTCGCCTACCGCGCGCCGCAGACGGTCACCGAGCAAGCGGTGGCGGGCGCGTTCGCCGAACTGCTCGGCGCCGAGCGGGTCGGCCTGGATGACGACTTCTTCGGCCTCGGCGGCAACTCGCTGCTCGCGGCACAGGTTGTCGGGCGGCTGCGGGACGCGACCGGAGCGACGGTGCGCGTGCAGTGGTTCTTCACCGACGCCACGGTGGCGGGCTTGGCCGCCCGCATCGACGCCGGTGACGCCGACGCCACCGCCGCGCTGGACGTGCTGCTGCCGATCCGGGCGAGCGGATCGGCGGCCCCGCTGTTCTGCCTGCACCCGATGTACGGCTTGGCCTGGTCGTATGCGGGCCTGGCCCAGTTCCTGCCCGTCGAGCAGCCGATCTTCGGTCTGCAATCGCCCGCGCTGTCGGAAGACGGCGAACTGCCCGGTTCGCTCGAGCAGCTGGCCGAGCGCTACCTGTCGGAGATCAAGGCGGTGCAACCGCAAGGCCCGTACCGGTTGCTCGGCTGGTCGCTCGGCGGTGTGCTGGCCCATGCCATCGCCACCGCGTTGCAGGAGGCGGGCGAGCAGGTGGAGTTGCTGGCCATGATGGACAGCCATCCGAATCCGGACGTCGTCGGTTTCCGCGCCGCGGTGCGCGGCGCCCTGGCCGAACTCGGCCTCGGTACGGCGGCTGCCGAGGGCGATGATGTCTACGAGCTCGACGACGACTCGTTGGCCGCGCTGCACGCCATGATCCCGGCGGATCTGGTGGCGGTGACGCCGGAACGGCTGCGCCGGATCTATCGCAGCGCGGTCCGCTCGGCGGAGCTGATCGCCGAGCACCGGCCCGGCGTCTTCCGCGGCACCGTGCAGTACTTCAGCGCGGCCGTCGCCGATCCCGCCGACGAGTTGCGCGCCGCCGCGGCGGACTGGTGGCCGTATGTCCAAGGCATGGTCGTCGACCGCCCGGTCGAGGTCACCCATGCTCGGATGGCCGCGCCGGAGGCGCTGGCGGTGATCGGTCCGCAGCTGGCCGCTCTGCTCGACGGCCGCCGTTGATCGTCCCTGCCGACGCCGCGACCCGAATCCGGCGTCGGCAGGGAATAATCGTCCCCGGCACTCGTCATACGCGTCCGTTCCCGCGGCCCGGAACCCCACGGGTCGTGGCCGGTCGCGCTCGGCGTGCGCCGACGGTTCGGTAACGATCGGCATGCGCGCGCTCGATGATCACAGCGCGGGGAGCATGGTGACGTGCGTGTGGCGACGATAGACAGGGTGAGGCAGCACGATGGTTCGGGCGGTCGGGCAGCGGTGTGACGAAACTGCGGAAGCGGTGCGCCGATGACCCGCCCGGCGCGCGTGCGCCCGACCCGGACCCGCCGCCCCCGCGTCACCACCCTGCCCCAGTTGATGGCCACGGCCGTCGAGGCGAACCCGAGCGGCGCTGCCGTGGTGTTCGCCGACGCGACCAGCACCCTCGCCCAGCTGAGTTATGCCGAGCTGGACGAACGGTCCACGCGGTTGGCGCGGTTGCTCATCGATCGGGGGGTGGGTCCGGAGGATCTGGTCGCGGTGGGTGTTCCGCGTTCGGTGGAGTCGGTGGTCGCGGTGTGGGCGGTGGCCAAGACGGGTGCGGGTTTCGTGCCGGTGGATCCGAACTATCCGGCCGATCGCGTCGAGCACATGGTGAAGGACTCCGGCGCGGTCTTCGGGCTGACCGTCCAACAGGTCCGCGCCGAGCTGCCGGACCGGGTCGAGTGGCTGTCGATCGACACGGCCGAGTGCGCGCGGCGGCTCGAGGAATTCCCGGCCGATCCGGTGACCTACACCGATCGGGTGCGCCCGCTGCGCGGGGAGCATCCCGCCTACGTCATCTACACCTCCGGCTCCACCGGCAAGCCCAAGGCCGTGGTGGTGACCCAGGCGGGTTTGGCGAGTTTCTGCGCCGAGCAGCGTGATCGGTATCGGGTGACGAGTGCGTCGCGGACGTTGCATTTCGCGTCGCCGTCGTTCGACGCGTCGGTACTGGAGTTGCTACTGGCGCTCGGTGGCGCGGCCACCATGGTCGTCGCGTCGCCCACGGTGTTCGGCGGCGAGGAATTCGCATCCCTGGTGCGCAGGGAGGCGGTCACGCACGCGTTCGTGACGCCCGCCGCGCTCGCGTCGGTGGACCCGGCCGGGTTGGACGAGCTGCGTGTGGTGGTGGCCGGTGGCGAGGCGTGCCCGCCGGAGCTGGTGCGGCGCTGGGTGCTACCGGTGTCGGGTGGGCGGACCCGCGAGTTCTTCAACGGGTACGGCCCGACCGAGACCACGATCATGACGAACATCAGCGCGCCGCTGGTGCCCGGGGAACCGGTGACCATCGGCGCGCCGATCCGGGCCGTCACGGAATACGTGCTGGACGAGCGGCTGGTGCCCGTGCCGAGCGGTGTGGTCGGCGAGCTGTACATCACCGGTGCGCAGCTGGCCCGCGGCTACCACGAGCGCCCCGGGCTGACCGCGTCCCGCTTCGTGGCGAACCCCTTCGATGTGCACGGCTCCCGCCTCTATCGCACCGGTGACCTGGTGCGTTGGACGCCGGAAGGCGAGTTGGAATACCTGGGTCGCAACGACTTCCAGGTGAAGATTCGCGGTTTCCGTATCGAGCTGGGCGAGATCGACGCGGTGCTGGCCGCGCACGAGACGGTCGACTTCGCGGTCACCGTGGGGCACCACCTGGACAGCGGCGCCACCATTCTCGTCACCTATGTGCACGCCGTGCCCGGGATGGCCGCCGACGCGGCGGAACTGGCCGCCTTCGCGCAGCAGACCCTGCCCGCGCACATGGTGCCGACGGTGGTCATGGTGCTGGACGAGATCCCGTTGACCCCGGTGGGCAAGCTGGACCGCGACGCGCTGCCCACACCGCGGTTGCAGACCAGGGTGTTCCGTGCCCCGGTCGGCCCGCTGGAAGAGCTGGTCGGCGAGGTGTTCGCCGAAGTGCTCGGGCCTGGCGCGCCGGTAGGCGCGGATGACGATTTCTTCGAGCTGGGCGGCAATTCGCTGATCGCGACGCAGGTCGCGGCCCGGCTGGGCGCCGCCATCGCCGCCCGGGTGCCCGCACGGCTGATCTTCGAGAGCCCCACCGTGGCCGCGCTGGCGGCGCGGCTGGAGCCGTTGAAGGGCGCGGGGGACCGGCGCGCGTTGGTGGCGGTGGAGCGTCCGGAGCGGGTGCCGTTGTCGTTGGCGCAGCGGCGGATGTGGTTTTTGAATCAGTTCGATACCGGGTCGGCGGCGAATAATATTCCGTTCGCGGTGCGGTTGTCGGGTGTGTTGGATGTGGCGGCGTTGCAGGCGGCGGTCGCGGATGTGGTCGAGCGTCATGAGACGTTGCGGACGGTGTATCCGGCGGTGGACGGTACCGGTTACCAGGTCGTGCTGCCCGCCGCGCAGGCTGTTCCCGACCTCGCGCCGAAGCCCGTCGCCGAGCACGAGCTGACGGCCTGGCTGCGTGAATTCGCGTCGACCGGTTTCGATGTCGCGGCGGAGGTGCCGCTGCGCGTCGCGCTGGCCGAGATCGGCCCCGACGATCACGTGGTCGTCGTGGTAGTGCATCACATCGCTGCCGACGGCGCTTCGGTCGCGCCGTTCCTGCGGGATCTGCTCAGCGCGTTCCTGTCCCGGCGCAACAGGGCCAGGCCGTCCTGGGGACCGCTGCCGGTGCAGTACGCGGACTACACGCTGTGGCAGCGCGCGATGCTCGGTGACGAGAACGACCCCGATTCGGTGGCCGCGGCTCAGATCGCCTACTGGCGTCGCGCCTTGGCGGGCATTCCGGACCGGATCGACCTACCCTCGGATCGGCCGCGGCCGTCCGTCGCCTCCGGCCGGGGCGCGGAGTACACCTTCGCCGTGGACGCCGCGGTGCACCGAGGTATCGCCGAACTGGCGCACAGCGCGGGCGTCTCGGAGTTCATGGTGGTGCACAGCGCGCTTGCGGTGCTGCTCGCCCGGCTCACCGGCACCGACGACATCACCGTCGGCACGCCCGTGGCGGGCCGTGGTGAACGGGAACTCGACGCGCTGATCGGCATGTTCGTCAACACGCTGGTGCTGCGCACCCGGATCGACCTCGGCGCGTCGTTCCGTGCGCTGCTCGCCCAGACGAAGGAAATGGATCTCGGCGCGTTCTCGCACGCCGAACTGCCGTTCGAGCGGTTGGTCGAGGTGCTCGATCCGGTGCGGTCGCAGGCGCACCACCCGCTGTTCCAGGTGGCGCTGTTCTACCAGAACATGAGCATGCCCGAGATAGAGCTGCCCGGACTGTCCGCCCGGGTACTCGAGTTCGACAGCGCGGTCGCGAAATTCGATCTGCAATTGACCGTGGTGCCCGACACGGACGGGGAGGCCGCGGGCTTCACCGCGGGGTTCACCTACGCCACCGACCTGTTCGACGAGCGGACGATCGCCGAGTTCGCCTGGCGGCTGGATCGGTTGCTGGCCATCGCCGTGGCCGAGCCGGATCGGCCGATCGGCGCGATCGATCTGCTCGCTCCCGTGGAGCGCGAACGCATCCTGCACGAGTGGAACGACACCCGGTACCCGGTGCAGGCCGAGTTGCTGCTCGACGGCTACCGGCGTGCGGCGGAGGCGTACGCGGACGAGGTCGCTCTCGTGTGCGAGGGTGTCGAGCTTTCGTATCGTGGGTTCGATGCGCGGGTGAATCGTTTGGCGCGGTTGTTGATTTCGCAGGGTGTGGGTGCGGAGTCGTTGGTGGGGTTGGCGGTTCGGCGTTCGTTGGATCTTGTGGTGGGGATGTATGCGATCGTGGCGGCGGGTGGGGCTTATGTGCCGTTGGATCCGGATCATCCGGCCGAACGCATCGCCCACATCCTCGAAACGGCGCAGCCGGTCTGTGTGCTCACGACCTCCACCGACGCGGTCGACTTGCCCGAGGGCACCGCGGTATTGCTGCTGGACGCTCTGGACCCGAATCGATTCGACGACGCCCCGGTGCGTGCCGACGAACTGGTACGCCCCGTGTTGCCGCACCATCCGGCCTACGTGATCTTCACATCGGGGTCGACCGGCCGCCCGAAGGGCGTGGCGGTTTCGCACTTCGCCATCCAGAACCAGATCAGCTGGATGCTCGCGGCGTATCCGCTCGACGCCGATGACGTGTACCTACAGAAGACGGCGACGACGTTCGACGTCTCGCTGTGGGGCTACTTCATGCCGCTGCGCGTAGGCGCGAAGCTCGTCGTCGCCACGCACGACGGACATCGGGATCCGGTCTACGTCGCGGAAACCATTGCCTCCCAAAGCGTGACGGTGACGGACTTCGTGCCGTCCATGCTGACGGTCTTCGCCGCGCACACCGCCCCCGGCTCGTGCCCCACCTTGCGCGACATCTTCGTGATCGGCGAAGCGCTGCCGCCGGAGACCGTCGCCGCGGTGCGTGCGGTGACCGACGCCGCCGTGCACAACCTCTACGGCCCCACCGAGGCGGCGGTCTCGGTGACCTACTGGCCCGCGACCGCCGTGGACGAGCGGTCCGTGCCGATCGGCGTCCCGCAGTGGAACACCCAGGTGTATGTGCTGGATTCGCGTCTGCAACCGGTGCCGACCGGTGTTCCGGGCGAGTTGTATCTCGCCGGTGACCAATTGGCCCGCGGCTATGTGCGGCGCCCCGATCTCACCGCCGACCGCTTCGTGGCCGACCCGTTCGGCACCGGTGCGCGGATGTACCGCACCGGTGACCTGGTGGTCTGGCGCGCCCCGACCGACGTGCTGCCCCATCGGCTCGACTATCTCGGCCGGACCGATTTCCAGGTGAAGTTCCGCGGTCAGCGGATCGAGCTGGGTGAGATCGAGACGGCGCTGCTGGCGCAGCCGTCGGTGAGCCAGGCCGTGGCCCTCGTCGCGGCTTCGTCGCTGGGCGACCAATTGGTCGCCTACGTTGTTCCCGCGCCGGGGCGATCGATCGAGCAGGCCGAATTGCTGGCGGCGATCGGTGCGACGCTGCCCGCCTACATGGTTCCGGGCGCGGTCGTCGCGCTGGAGGCGTTGCCGTTGAATCCGAGCGGCAAGCTCGATCGCAAGGCACTACCCGAGCCGACCTTCACCGCGCGGGAATTCCGTGCGCCCGCGACGGCGGTCGAGGAGATCGTGGCCGGGGTGTTCGGTGAGGTGCTCGGTGTGGGCCGGGTGGGCGCGGATGATGATTTCTT
>NZ_JBIDDF010000034.1:0-9774 GCF_043205035.1 Nocardia sp. NPDC047654 | reverse complement strand
AACGAGAACGCCGGCGACCTGTGCGAACACCTCGGCTCCGTGCACGGCATGCTGCCCAGCCGTCATCTGATCAAGGGGCAGCGCACCGGCGACGAAGGCCAGGTCTCGATCGGTGAGAAGTGGCTGATCAGCCCGGATGTGCTGCGGCAGCTCGAAACCGGCGAATTCGTCTACGGCCGCGGGCGTCGCGCCCAATGGGGCCACGTCGTCCGAGTCAAACGGACCGAACTCACCCCGCTGCCGGGCACCCCGGCCGCCGAAGCCGCCGCCGCTGCGGCCAAGACCGGCGGCAAGCCGCAGATCTCCGGCGACACCGCCGTCGCCTAACCCGTCGTCCGCAATCCCACCGAACCCCATTGAGAGGCAACACCCATGCGCATCATCCGCGACAACAACGACCACAACAACGACGAGGACCCCGATGAGCGCCGTCGGCCCGCCAGCGAGCGGGATCAGGCCGAGATCCTCGCCGAAGAGATCGAGGACTACCTCGCCGACGTCCTGGCCTGCGCCCCACCCGACACCCAGGACTTCGAACCGTCGCCGCCGCGGCCACGGCCAGCGCTGCACCTGGTCAAGACCGAAACCACCGGCACCGACCCCGACGACGACAAACCACTCGACCCCGAGGTGTTCGCCGCGGCCGGGCGCGCGGCGCGGCGGCGGATGGCCCGCGGCGCGGCGGGCGGCTCCGCTGTTGTGGTCACCGCGACCGCGCTCGCCACCTGGGGCCAGCCCTGGATCGTCACCGGCCCCCTGGCCGGGTACGGCACGGCGTGGCTGGCCTACCTGTGGTGGAACGCCGCCCTGCGCCCCAGCATCCCCGAGCTCATCAGCACCGTCACCAGCGGCATCAGCCACGCCATCGCCGCCATCGCCACCGCAATCGCCGCGATCATGCGCGGCCTGGCCAACCGCCGCGACCAGCCCGAGACCGCCGATCCCGGTCCCGAAATTCAGCCCGCCAGCCCGGCGGCGCCGTCCCTGTAAGCCGATCAGTGAAAGGAACTCATCACCATGTCTGACCGTAGTGTCGAAGACGAGTTGTTCGCCGAGGCCGGTAAGTTCGGGCACTCTCTGACCCACCTGCTCCGGTTGCACGCCCAAGCCACGAACTGGTTGGAGCGGCGGAAGGTGCGCAAGCAGATCAGTTTGGCGTTGCGTGAGCAGCGTCGCGAAGCCGAGGTGCTGCGTAAGCATCAACTGACCGGGACCAGCCAGGCCGTCGACCGCTACTGCGTGCACGTCCAAACGGTCGCCACCCGCGCGAACGACCCGAGCGTGGACCACACCCGCCGCGCCCGCGACGCCCGCGCCCTGGTCGAGCACCGCGACCGGCTGGCGGCGCAGTTCGTCGGCAACGAGCACCTGACCCACACCGAGCAGGGCATCGCCCTTGACGGTTTGGACGCCGCGACGGTGTTCCCGCACTCCAAGGTCGGCAACCTCTTCTCGCGCGCCCACAAGGTCAAGGGCCTGGAAGCCTTGCACTATCGCGCCCAGGTGGCTCGCGAGAGGGCCAGCATCAACCGCGGCGCCGACCACGAACGGCAGCAGTGGCAGCACGGTTTGGACGCCGCACGCCGAGCCAACGCCGAGGAGTCGTTGCTCGCCCGGATCGACGCCGCCCAGGCCCACCGCGACCGATACACCGCGCAAATCTCGTGGGACGACCCGCGCGGCGGTGTGTTCACCGAATCCGGTTCGTTCGCAACCGAGTACGCCGCCACCAGCTGGTTGCAGCGCAACATCAGCGAGTCGGCGTGGATGGACGGCACCACCGTCCAGGTCCGCACCCGCGACACCACCAACGCCGCAAAGCAATACAGCGACTACGGCCGTCCCGAGACCGTCGCCGAGCAGCTCGCCGACCGGGAGGCGATGTTGCGGGAGCGGACGTTGTCCGGGCAGGTGCACCGCGAGCAGGCCACCACGGCGCAGGCCGGCGAGGGCGCCCGGCAGCGTGAGAACACCGACCGCGAACGCCCGCCCGACACCGCGGGTGTTGACCGGCTGGCGCAGGTGGAGCGCCAATTGAAGGACATGGCCGCCGATCGGGACCGGCTGGAAAACCGGGTCGGGTTGCTGCAACGCGGCCTGGATTCGGTCACCGCCGACCGTGACGAGATGCGCCGCAAACTCGACTCCGCCGAGGGACACATCGAGGCGTTGAAGAACCGCAACCTGCGCCTGTCCGCGGAGGTCGACGCATTGCGCGTTCGGCCGGGTGTCGAGCAGCTGACCGCCGAGCGTGACCAGCTCAAGCGGGAACGCGACGAAGCGGTGCGCAAGCTCGTGCAGTCCACTCCCGAGCAGGAGCGCTACGGCAACCGCTCACGCCGCACCGCCGCAAACGGTAACGGCACAGAGCAGGAGGAACCGAACCCGACGCTGGAGCAGCTGCGCAACTCGGTACAGCCGGGCAACGACACCGGGCCGGTGGGCAAGCGCGCCAGCTACCTGCGCGACCTCACCGGCACCGGCCGCGAGCAGGCCGGTCCGGACACCCAGTCCTGGCCCCGACCGGAGCGCAACGGGCACGGCCGCAACGGCATCGAGCGGAGCCGGTGATGGAACGCGAGCACGAGGAAGCCATGCGCATCGAGTTCGTCCGGTACACGCAGCTGGGTGAGGACAGGTACCGGCCGGACGCCACCGCCAACGACCGGGACCGGATCACCGCCCAGCTACGCGAGACCGATCAACAGTGGGCCGACGGCCCGCACGCCGAACACTGGAGCTACCTGAGCGACGCCTACGAGGACTGGCGGCAGGCGCCCGACACCATGTTCCGGTTCCTCGACAACATCGACCACAACGGCGGATTCGGGGTCACCGACATCCAGCACCGCAGTCTGCGCCAAGCCGGGCAACTGGCCGGTCGAGACAGCGAGAAAGTCCGCGACGCCGCCCGCCGCTACATCGACCGCACCACCGGGCAGTCCACACCCCGGCCGGGCCGCGGACAGATCGAGCGGGGGCGGTGAACATGCACATCGAACACGAAGAAGCGATGCGCGAAGCGTTCACCGAAGTCGATCGGCTGTCGAAGCTGATGGACCGGCCGGGGGCCAACGAGGCGGAGATCGAGAGCCTGTACGCCCAGTCGCAGGCAATCGACCAGGGGTGGCGCAACGGCCCGCATCCGGGAGAGTGGAAGTACCTCAACGACGTCCACGACTTGTGGTCGCGCTCGCCCAGTTCCGTGCGGCGGATGCTGTCCTTGCCGGGCGCCGACTCGTTGAACGGCGTGCAGCGGCGCAGTATCGAGCAGGCCCGCATCCTCACCGCCGCTCAGCGGCCCGAGATCGAGCGGGCGCGGTGACGATGACCGAACCGTCACCGCAGCAGGGCCGTTCGTATGAGGTCGTCACCGACGCGTTGATCCGCCGGGTGGGTCCGGCCAAGTGGCCACGCGAGCCGCAGCAGTGGACCAATTACCTGTGCCCGGTGCACGAAGGCGACGGCCACCACCACAACCCCAGCCTCGGTGTGCGGTATGACCCGCGGCAGGGCAAGACCATGGTGCGCTGCTGGGCACGCTGCGACGACCAAGAGGTGCTTGACCGCATCGGGTTACGGGTGCGGGACCTGTGGGACCGGCTGCCCGAGCGGGACCCCAACCGGCGTGCGAGCACCGGTGTGCACGGTCAGCGGTACGGCGTCACCGAACGCCGTCCGCCGACGCCGGTGGAGCGGGCGATCGCCGCGGCCCGGTTCCCGATGCCCGCGAAACGCGATCTCGGGGCGCAGATCGGGCGGCCGCAGAACGTGGACACCTACGTCTACAAGTGGCCCGACGGCCGTGTGGAGGGCGCGGTGACCCGGGTGCACACACCGCATGAGCACGGGCACGCCAAAAGCTTCTGGCAGGCCCATTGGACCGGAACCGACTGGGTGAAGGAGGGTTTCGCGCCGATCCCGTGGAAACTCGCCGACATCCGCGAGGCGCTGGAGACCGGGCGGGAGATCTTCGTGTGCGAGGGCGAGAAGGACGTGCAGCGCGCGAACACGGCCGGGTTGATCGCGACCTGCAACGCGATGGGCGCCGGGTCCTGGACCCCAGAACACGCCCGCTGGCTGGCCGGAGCGGGGCGGGTGATCGTGGTCGCCGACCGCGACCGCCCCGGCTACCAGCACGCCGCCAAAGTCGCCGACACCCTCACCGACCGCGTCGGCGAAATTCGTGTCTTGCAAGCCCGCTCCGGCAAGGACCTCTCCGATCACTTCGACGCCGGATACGACCTCACCGACCTCGAACCCGTCCCGTACCTGGACCGACCACAACAGCAGGAATTTCGGCCCGCGCCGGTGAACCGCGGGCGTGCGCGGACCCGTAGCCGGTGAACCGTCCGCACCGATCACACCTGAGAGGAGAACCCTGAATCATGACCAAGAACGTGACCGGTGCGGAAGCGGTGCGCAGCAACGACGCTGCGCACCGCAGCGCACCAACTGATGCACAACCCAGTTCACACGCCACCGGCAACCGGCTACGGGCGTGGCCGGTCCTGCTGCTGGCGTTGCCCGCGTTCGTTGCGATCTGGTCCGGCTGGGTCGGCCTTGGCCAGCTGACCGGATTCGGGCCAGTGCGTCCGCTGCCTGGAATTGTCGACGAGTTCGAGATCAATTCGGCGATCACGCTACCGATCGGCATGGAGACCTACGCCTCCTACGCGCTGTATGTGTGGCTGTCGGGGCGGATCCGTTCGGACCGAACCCGCAGCTACGCGAAGTGGTCAGCTTTCGGCAGCCTCATCCTGGGCGCTGTCGGGCAGGTCGTCTACCACCTGATGAAAGCCGCGGGCGTCACCTCCGCGCCGTGGGAGGTCACCGTCCTTGTGGCCTGCCTACCGGTCGCCGTACTCGGCATGGGCGCCGCGTTGGCGCACATGATCGGCCGTGAGCACCACGCCGCACCGGACGTGCGCACCGAACCGGAACCAGCGCACCAGCCCGAACCGATACGCACCGTCTCGGTGCACGAGATCCACACCGAAACTCACTCGACAGCCACGGAGCTGACCGCCCGCCAGACGGTGCCGGAGTTGAAGAGCGCACAGCAGATCGAGATCGAAGCCCCTGTGCACCCGCAGCGCACCACTGCGCCGGAGCGCACCGACCGGTGGGTCACGGTAGCGCAGCGGGTGTGCAGCGCCGACCCGGCTGGGCGGCGTGACCCTGACACGGTTGCTGCGATCCTGCGGTTGCGGCATGAAGAGGGCTGGTCGCACGCGCGGATCGCGGAGCGGGTCGAGCTCAGTTCGTCCACTGTCACGCGCACCCTGACCGCTGCGCAGAAGTACGCGAATCCGGCTGCGGCGGAGAAGAAGTTTGAAGAAGGGAAGCCACACGATGAGTAATTCCGGGATGCGAGTACATCGTGTCGTAGGGTCAACAGCATTCGGGAGGAGATGGTGGCATGTCGGATAAGTCGGGGATCGAGTGGACCGAGGCGACCTGGAACCCGGTCACGGGCTGTGACCGCGTGTCGGCGGGCTGCGATCACTGCTACGCCATGGTGCTGGCGAAACGCCTGAAAGCGATGGGTGCCGACAAGTACCAGCGCGATGGCGACCCCCGCACTTCCGGCCCAGGGTTCGGTGTGACCATCCACCCACAAGCGCTGGACGTCCCGCGCCGCTGGCGGGCGCCGCGGGTGGTATTCGTCAACTCAATGTCTGATCTGTTCCACGCCAAGGTGCCGGTCGGGTTCATACGGGATGTGTTCGACGTGATGCGCGAGACTCCGCAGCACACCTATCAGGTGTTGACCAAGAGGTCGATGCGGTTGAAGCGCCTGGCCGACCGGCTTGAGTGGCCGGACAATGTGTGGATGGGAGTGTCGGTCGAGAACACCGACTACCTCGACCGCGTCGATCACCTTAGAGATGTGCCGGCTGCGGTGCGGTTCTTGTCCTGTGAACCGCTGCTCGGACCGCTCGATGGCCTGGTGCTCGATGGCATCGGATGGGTGATCGCGGGTGGAGAATCCGGTGCCGATCACCGCCCGATGGACCCGGAGTGGGTGCGCGTTATCCGTGACACCTGTCGGGCAGCGGACGTGCCCTTCTTTTTCAAGCAATGGGGTGGAAGGACACCCAAGGCGATGGGGCGCGAACTTGATGGACAGCTGTGGGACGAGATGCCGGCGCTGACCGCTTGATCTGAAGACCCCTGGGGCCCTCGCTGGATAGGCGGCGAGGGCCTAGTCGCGTTCAGACCACCATTCGCGGTCGGACGGCTTCCAGTACGGGGTCGGCTGCCACAAGATTGCACCGTCAACCTCCGGCAGGGCGCTGAGCGGAAGCTCGAACAGCCCTTCCACGCCGGTCTTGCTTTCGCGCTCGATCCGTACCAGGCGGCGGGCTTCGGCCATCATGCGGGGCTCGCGTTCAGCGGCCTTTTTGTACAGGTGTCGCATGATCTTGTCGCCGACGTAGTGATCGGTAGCGAAGACCATGTCGTAGATGGTGGTCTTGTTCTCCATCCGCATCGGGATGCGTTGCGTGAATTTGTATCCGAGGTCCTCTGCCAACCGGTAGCGGATCAGGTTGGTCATCTCATCGCGGTACTGGCTCGCTGTGATTCGATTGGCTTCGCGTGCGTCTTGGATGTTCAGCCAGTTCGTTGTGCCGTAGAACTCGGTGACCCGCTCACGGAAGCGATCGTTGTTGGTGCCACGGACGCCTTTGGCGACCATCGTTGGTGAAACGAGCAGCCACAGCTCCGGTTTGGTACGAGGGCTGAGGCCCTTGAAACGGGAGATCTTGACCAATGTCTCCCAGTGCACCTCCGCTGCCTGCTGGTCGATGAACGCAAACGTTGGCGCCCAATTGAACTCACGCAACTCAGCCAGGGCGCGATCTATCTCGATGTTGCAGTCACCCGGCACGACACGGAACTGCTTGCCTGAAAACTCCTCTTCCAACGCTGCTCTGAGCTTCTCCGCCTTGCCCGGAAGCTCGAAGAAGACATGCCGGGTGAACCCTGGATCAGCCGACAGCACCCGCCGCGGTGAGCCATCGATCCGCTGACCAGTGCGCCGCTCGATGTTCTCCGGCCGTCCAGCCATCAGATCGAGGTAGATTCGCTCCGATCGTCTCGACGATGCACGGTTGAACGCGGGCGCGTAATCACCGAGTATCTGCAGCTTGTTCTTCGTCCAATAGGACCACTGACGTGCCACCCCAACCTCCCTGCCACCCCTGCGGATCTACGCTTGCAAACGAAGATCCCGCTCATCGAGGATAGACGAGAGAAACGATCTTCGTCGGCGAAAGATGTTGTCTCTCTGAGGTGTAGCGATATGCGACTTCTCAGCTGGAGACGGGTGCCGAAGTCTTTGAGGTTTCTCTTTGCAGTTGGATGAGCTGAGGGGTTTGCTCGTTACGATGTCTCGGTGGACTGGGCCGCGCGCGACAGAGTCTAGGCACGGCCGATCTAACTTGCGGGACGCGCAGATGCTTCACTACTGCCATTCGAAAAGGTTTGACGCCCAAACGATCAGCCATCTACTGACCGGTAGGTAATTAAGGTAGACCTAAGTGCTTGCTGCCGAAGCGACTGCTTGGTGCGAGGCGGCGGCCGAAGTTTGCTGAACGCCCATCACGGTATGGTTACGACTCTGCGAGATGTCAGAATCGGCCTCACATGTGCTGGTATGACCCCTGGTCGACCTGGATAACGAACCGCTGGGTAGGCTTCTACGACATTTGCTCGTAAATCGCTGTAAGAACGTGTGCAAAACCGGTAGAAAGTCCGAACGCGCCGTCCTTTGTTGTCCAGACGCGCTGCTGTAATCTCCCCTTTCGGACCTCTTCACGACATCGAGGGTGCCCCCTTCTTCCTGTGCTCGTATACGGCACAGGAAGTGTCGTGAGTGAATGCTAGAACTGCGAGGAGGTCTGGATGCCCGTAACGGGGGATCCGCACGATACGGCGGCTCAAGGCAGTGAGGGTCGCCGACCGAGGAGTGAAGGACCTCGGCCATGGTGGGTGCCGGTAGGCGCCCTTCTGGCCAAGGTCCTCCTCGATCTGATCGACCGGTTCGATCCGTTCGGCCGGTAGTGGTGCGGCACAGCCGCACTCAACGAGGCTGCGGGGCAAGGCACCTTGACCCGCTTCCCGGGTAACCCTGGGACCGAGGGCGTCTGGATGGCAGTCCAGGCGCCTTCGGCAGCCAACCAAAGGATCAACGCACGCGACCAGCGTGCCGATTGATTGTTACACACTAGTCTCTATAAGCCCATAGAGAGGTCCACAGATTGGGAACCTCGATGGGTGAAAAGCCGTGACTTGACGTCTCACCCTGTGACAGTTCAAGTCTCGCTGACCTGCTCTTATGCACGGCTCACTATTGCTCATGCACTCTACTTCGTGATCATTCTATGTGCGGGCCTCACGGGAGCTGGGAAGTCCCTTGTGAGGCTTCTGCGCTGAACCACATGACAGCTATAGCTAAGATTTGGTTATTCAGGTGGTCCATCGGTTAGATTGCTTAAGTAGGTATGCGGAAACCGATTGGTGTGCTGCTGTGTCTCTTCAGATATGAAGGTCTTCCTTCGAACTTGTCGGTAGTCGCCCTGGGGCCCAGCATCCACTGGCTACATACTTGCAAATCTGGAGCTACGGGCTTTGCTACGACGATCCGCGGCATTGGTGGCAACACAATCTGTGCCATAGACGCCAGCTGGTAAGGCGTCACTTGGCGTGGGGCTACTCACAAGCCTTAAGACGGCGTAGCCGATCCGCAGGTGAAACCAGCGTCGCTCGTCAGCCGTCGACTAACAACGGCGATCGTCAGTGTGAGATCAGTGGGCATGCTGCGATGGGTCCCATACCGCCGGGACTGTGCCGGGACTGTGTCGGGACATTGCCGGGCCTAAGCCGGGATTGCCAAGTCCCGGCACTGTCCCGGCATCCCCAGGTCAAACTAGCGTTTGACCTGGGGTGTTTTGCGCCGTCTCCTGCCCTGCCCGGCCGACACTCTCTATGGCTTCGCTGTTCATAGAGAGTGTCGGCCGGGCAGGGCAGGAGACAACACAAAACACAAAAGCAAGGAAGGACCAGAAAGAAGGGGAGACCACAAGGAAGGGAGGACCACAAAAGGAGGGTTGGGAGGGTGGTTACGTCAGGTGCGGAAGTCGCGTTCAGAGCTGCGCCACCAACGGTGGCGTGTTCGCGTGCAAGGGCGCGCTCAGTGCTGCACGGGAGTCGGGAGCGTGGGCGGCAGTCGAGGGCACGCGAGTTCACCGAGGGGCGGGTTTGCGTGGCGCGCGTGCAGCAGCACGTGGCTGGGCGGGGATGGACCACAAGAGGAGGGTTCGGGCCAGGCATCGCGCGGGTTGATGCGTCCGCATCAAGTGAGAGCATTGTGGGGCAGGGAACATGGTCGCCAGCGCCAACTTCTCTCACGGAAACACTGCACGTTATCGCCGCCTGACATGGTTCGAGCTGCGGATATGCCGTATATAACCCGGGTTTCGGCCGGGGGCGGCCCCTAGCGTTGATGCGAACGAATCAACCCCTCGCCCGGGGGCGGTCAACCCGCTCGGCGCGAGGAATCCGGGGAGGGAGGCTTCCGCGTTGAAGAAGATCGGCAGCCCATTGATGGATGCTCTCGAAACCGTGTGGACGGCGATCCAGGCCCGCCACCCCGACACACCCGATGTGGTCGTGAATCGCCCCGGCGGGTCGGGAGACTTCATCTGTTGAGGAAGGATGAAGTCCGTGAGTTCGAAGAAGTACCCGCCGGAGCTGCGTGAGAGGGCT
>NZ_JBIDDF010000033.1:0-30218 GCF_043205035.1 Nocardia sp. NPDC047654 | reverse complement strand
CCGAGATGGAGGCCGCCTACTACGCTCAAAACCCTGCCCAGCCATCCGCTGGGCTGTCACACCAATAGGTCTCCGGACTCGCCGGGGCGATTCAGTCGTGACGATGGCCGCTGGTTCCACTGGCCGGAGCGGTGGTGTGCGGATGGGGCGGTTCGGGCCGGACCGATGGGAACACGGAACCGAGTTGATGCCCGAGCTGTTCGTCGGTTGTGAAGGCTTCGCCGCCGGCGCGGACGAAGTGCTCGGCACCGTCCTGCACTATGCCGCGCACGGGATCGCCCGCACACGAGCGGTCAAGGACACCAGCCGCGCTGGCGCCTACCACAACAGCCGCTACAAGCAGATCGCCGAGGAAATCGGCCTCACAGTGGAACGCACACCCGGACGAGGCTGGGCTACCACCGCTCTCGCGGATACCACCAGCGACGCGTACCGCGGCGAACTTCCCACCCTGGCCGCCGCACTGGTCGCGCACCGCCGCCACGAGACAGGGCAGACCACCGGCACCGACGACACCGACCGCAACGAAGACGACACCGACGAGGACACTGCTGAGCAGCAGCGAGCACCACGCGGTGGGTGCGCCTTGGTTTGCCGCTGCGACCCGCCGCGGCGGGTGCGCGCGTTCAAACGCACCATCGACGCCGGACCGATCCTCTGCGGTGTCTGCCAGAACCCCTTCCACGTCGACCTGTCCACCTCCGAGGAGGACCGCCGTGGGTAGGCAGGCGCGAGGTTGCCGCCCCCGATGGCGCTGTTGATGCATTGGCGTCAATTCCGTTGCGGCACAAGCATCAACGCCATACTGCGGGCTTTGAAGCGTATGCCTCAAAACCGCGCCCACTGTCGGTGGATGCCGTTACCGTTGATGGGTAGGTGCGTGCGGTTGGGGTGGAACCATGAGCGATACATACAGCGGTGGGGAGTGCACGGCGGTAGAGATGAACGCCGCGCTGGGCCGCTACAACGAGTTCATCGACATCCGGATTCCGGAGAAGTTCGACACCTGGCACGGCACGCCAGGGCTGAGGTGCCTGGTTTGCCGACACCCCGTCGTCGTGTACCGCTCCCGCGCCCACAATCCGTTCGTCCGCCACCATAAAGGCCAAGCCGCCACCCGCAATGCGGCTGGCCGCGAAGACCGCGCGGGAGACGTTCCTGCATCAGCGGCTGAAGTATTGGGTCCGTGACGAACTCCGCAACCGCGGAGTCGCTGACGCCGAAGTCGAGACCCCACTGGGGAATCGGCGCCCTGATGTGTTCGGACACTTCCATGGCTGCGGGTTCGCCGTCGAGGTCCAATGGTCACCGCTCGATGTGGAGGGCGCCCACGCGCGTACGCATGAGATGCGCGCGGCCGGCGCCGACCACGTGCTTTGGCTGACGCGCGGCTGCACCTGGGTCGAACAGCTACCCGCGTTGGGAATCAAGAACTTCGACCCCGACGACAGCGACTACCGCGCCCACACCGGCTGGCTTGAGATGCGCCCGAACATCGGGCTACGCATCCAGGAGACCTCCGTACGCGCCGTTCTAGGCCAATTGGTCGGCGGCGAGTTGGCCTGGGCATACCGCGACCACACTAAAGCAGGATGGGCCACCGTGACCGACTGGGAACAGCACACCAAACGCCAAGCCGACATCATCAACGGACTGGCCGCAAGCTCGCCACGGAACAGGGCGCGCACGCCGAGTCCCAACGCACTGTCGCTGAACAGGCCCGACAACTCCGTGAGGCACGAGACCGGATCGACGGCGCTGCCAGCACGATCGACGATCAGCAACAGGCACTGGCCGCGGCGCGGTCCCAGCACGCCACACTCACCGTCGACCTCGATAAGGCCAAGGTCGACATCGAGCAGGCCAGAGCGCAGCGAGACGACCTTGAGCAGCGGTATCGAAAGGTCAGCGACAGGGAGAGGTCGCTCGAAACGACACTGAGCGAGACGATTCACGCGCTCACGACACGCACAACCATCCTGAAAGTGCTGCTGGTCGTGTGTGTGGTGCTCGGGGTCGCTGTCTGGCTGACCTGACACAAGCATGCAGGCACAGAGACATCCGGGTCTCGAATCGAACGGGAGGAAACCTATGCAGCGGAACCAATACGGAAGCCTGTGCATCGAATGCAACCGAGGTCTCGCGAGCAATCGTGGCTTCATCTACGACCCCGGTGGCCGCAACCTCGTCGTCTGCGACGACTGCATCTACAGCATCTACGGCGTACACAAGGGCTTCCTCGCTCATTTGGGCGACCTGCGGGGGCATACCCGCTAGACCACAACAGACAGGCAGGACCCCGAGCGCCAATTGCCAGTCGGATGAAGGAGATGCTGGATGTCCAGTAAGAACAAGCTGCGCTTTGCCTTTGTGATTCGAGACGGCGAGTACTCGGGGTGGACCCGGGCTCTTGGAGAGTGTGGGTCAACAAGGAAGACACGTACATCGCGGTGGCCAGCATCGGCGGGATATGGAAGGCTTCCCTTCACGGCGATGAGTCATGGCGCATCGCCCAAACTAGCGAGAATGCTCGCTCGGCTTCGCCGGTCCTCGACCCGCACATCGGACGAAATCTGTGGGAGTTCGAACCGGTGCCGTTCGATCGAGGTGGAAGGAAGGCCTTCGCTATCGCGCCACTGCGATCGGCCTATCTCCGCCAAGAGCCGGATTCAAAAGACGTTCACATCGAAGTCCGCGACAGTTGGGACGAAATCACTGTCGCGTACGTATGGATGACCGAGCCTGACATCGACTATGAGAATGACCGGATCATCGGAGGTCCACTGACTTTGGCCAGCGGTCGTCGAGTCTGGGTCTCAGCGCGCACCGAGCCGCTTGCGCAGCCTGAGGAGACCGACATCGTCGGCTCCATGATTGAGCCGCACCTCCCAGGGCGGCACGATGTCACAACGCCAGGATTCCTGGCGAGGGGGGTCCGCCTCGGCTAGTAGCGGCCTGTCCTGCAATAGGCTCGCCGGGTGCCTCTCGTAGAAGTGACCCATGCGCCCTCTGTCGCCGAAGACACGATCCGCGAACTCGGATCGGTCCTACCACACCTCGTGTCTATGGCCGTGGAATGCCCGGAGGAACCGTACGACGGCGCTCTGCAGCCGGGCGACGTCGAAATCCGCTTCCGTCGGCTCGGCCCGTTCGATCGCTGCGGTCTTCCGATCGTGATCGAGGTGCGCTCCAAATGGTTCGAGAGCCGATCCGTCAACCGCCAGGACCGCGTAGACGGCCTGCACAAGGAGATCAGGAAGGCCACCGGTCTCAGCGACTTCGGTATCTACCTGTCCCTCCCGATCGCCGCGTGGTCGCAGGACTAGCTAGGTGTGATGTCTCATGACGTTGGTTCCACGATGGGGATCTCGAAGGTGAGTTGTTCCGGACCGATGACCGGTAGGACCGTGATGGCGGTTCCGGTGTCGGTGAGCCGGTAGGAGCGCAGCGGGACGCGGCTGATCGGCGGCCGGTGGTTGATCCCGGCGTGGGGCCGATCGTGGTTGTAGTGATTCAGGAAGTCGACCAGCGCGGTCCGGCGGGCCTGCTCGGAGTCGTATTCGCGCACGTAGGCCCATTCGCGGGCCAGGGCGCCGTTGAACCGCTCCACCTTCCCGTTCGTCCGAGGCGTGTAGGGCCGGGTCCGTTTGTGCACGGTTCCGGTGTGTTCGAGGACGTGAGCCCAGCGTCGGGACCGATAGCAGCTGCCGTTGTCGGTGAGCACACGCTGAACGTGGGTGATGCCGTGTTCGACGAAGAACCCGACCGCTCGGAGCCAGAAGTCCGCGGCGGTGGCGCCCGTCTCGTCGTCCAGGGCTTCGGTGTAGGCCAGCCGGGAATGGTCGTCCAGTGCGGTGTGCAGGTAGGTGTAGCCGACCTGGCCAGTCCCGGCGCCGACGCGCTTGGACGCGAGGGCTTTCGGACTGCCTTTCCCATGGGCCCACCAGCCGCCGCCGGCGGGGATGCG
The DNA here is from genome assembly GCF_043205035.1 of Nocardia sp. NPDC047654. Lineage (NCBI taxonomy): Bacteria > Bacillati > Actinomycetota > Actinomycetes > Mycobacteriales > Nocardiaceae > Nocardia > Nocardia sp. NPDC047654. Next base: position 26,251 of record NZ_JBIDDF010000033.1, on the reverse strand, counting down.
GCCGAGTTTCTTCACATCGACGTGGACGAGGCTGCCAGGTTCGGCGTGCTCATAGCGCACCACTTTCCGCAGGGTCGCCCCGGTCGGTGGGTCCAGGCTGGTGAGCCGGTTCAGGCCGCGGCGGGTCAGGATTCGGTGCACGGTCGCAGGCGCGACGGTGATGCCGTGTTCGGACTGCAAGACGGCGGTAATGCGAGCCGGGCCGAACTTGGCAGTGCGGCGGATGTGTTCGATCAGGTCGGCGGTGTCGTCGCTGGTACGAGCAGGGCTGTTCACTGGCGCCGAAGACCGGTCGGCCAGACCTTCTGCGCCGTGGGTCTGCCAGCGACCGTGCCATTTGGCCAGGCAACGACGAGAGATCCCGGCCTCGGTGGCAACGTGTGCGATCGGGCGGCCGGCGTCGACGCGTTCACACAGTCGCCGACAGCCATGGGGGGTCAGTGGTGCGTTCTGATGAGGCATACTCGGCTGCACCGAGGGTGCCGACTGCGAGCATGCCGTGGGCCTTGTGGCCGTGGTGCCGCATGAAGTCCTCCCCGTTCCCGCAGGACCGGACACCACGGTGTTCGGAATCGTCTGCGAGTTAAGCGATGTCGAACAGCGACGGCTCAGTGGAGCCGACCTTTCGATGATGACGGCCGGTACCGACATCTTCGGGTGGCGCGTCGGCCATTTCCGCGGCGGTGAGAGTGGCGATGATCTGGTCGGCGGCTGCGCGGGTGGCCGGGTCGGTGTCGGTGTCCCATTTGCGGCGCAGTTCGCGGAGTTGGTCGAGCAGGGGACGGTCGTCGGTGTCGGCGATTATCTGCCCGACGCGGGCAGGGCTGAGGCTCATGAGGGTGGCGATTTGACGGATGGTCATGCCGTCGCGGTGCGCCCAGCGGATGGTGGTGTCACGTTCCAGTCGGGCGGCTTCGTCGCGGAAACCCGACAGCGCCAACCGATGTGAGGCGCGAGCGCTTCTGTCCAGTTTTCTGGACACCGAGCGGGCGCGGGAAGGGTTCGTGCAGGTGGGGTTTCGGGTGGCGTGCCCGGCGAGTGAGGCCAGGACGCGCTGGCGCCATTGGAAGGCGTAACGGATGCAGTTGGCGCAATTCTTGTGCCCGGTGCAGCCAGGTAGGACCGAGGAGCGGCGGGCCGCGTAGGACCAGGCGAGGCTGTCGGAACTGGTGAGCATCGACCCGTAGGCGCCGAGACCGGCAGTTTTGATACCGAACCCGTGCAACCGGATACCGGGCACCGCAGCGGTGAGGGCAGCGATGATGGCCGCTGCTTCCGTGGTGGCTTCGCGCCGGCACACCGACCCCAGGCCCACGGTCGGTTCGGCGGCCAGGTCCACGCCTTGTTCGGAATATCGAGCCGCACAGGCGAGGTAGTCGTCCAGTTGGAAGCCCTGTAGGACCGGAATGAACGGCAGGTCCGGGGCCAGCGACCGGAGTTCGAGGTAGCTGTCGACGGTGCGGCGTTGATGTTCGGCGACCGACAGGCCGGTGCCGACGAAGGTGTTGGTGCCGATCCGACCGCCCTGGATGATGATCGGCTCGCACATCCAGTCCTGCGGTGCCGCCCACACCAGTCCGCCGATTTCGTCGCGGTAGCGGCGCACCCGGGCGACGTACTGCTCAGGTGTGGTTGTGGTCCAGGCCCCGTAGTCCTTCAACTCGGTGAACCCGCCGGAATCCAGGGCCCATTCACCCCGCGCGCGGGGCAGGGTCTTGCGGTCGCGCAGGCGTCGGTCGCAGACGAACAGAGCTTCGGTGGTGGCGGTGAACCAACTCGGCTGATGGGTGCCCAAAAAGAACTTCATCGCCGCACCGTCCGCAACCGCAGGATCCCGATGATCACGCTGGCGATCACGACGCCGTAGGCCTTGCCCAGCACCTGGCCGGGCAGCAAGGCTAGCGATCCGAACGCGATCCACAAGAACAGCATCGAGTCCAGGACTGCACCCGCGATCCCGCCGACCAGCACCGCCCGTGTCCATCGCGGCGCCAGCCAGGTGAAAATCACGAAATCGGCCAATTCGCTGACCGCGAACGCCACCGCCGAGGCCGTGGCCACCGCCGGACGCGCGATCAGATAGGAAGCCAGCGCCCCGACTGCCAACGCGGCCAGGGCGATCCGTTTGCCCCACAGGTACTGCACGCCGTCCCGTAAGACCAGCACCGGGCCGACCAGGAACACTGCTGCGGGGGCCATCAACCCGAACCCAACAGCGACGACACCGACGTGCTCGACCAACCAGTTCGCGGCGAGGACCGATCCGAGGTATGCGCCCAGTGCCGCCGCGGCCCAGCCGCGCTCTTCCGGTGAGATGAGTCCGAGTCGGCGTGGCCGGTCAACGGTGGGAATTTGCGCGGTGTTCGTCATTGTTTCCCCAGCTCAAAGGTGGACGTCCACCTAGAATTTTATCATTTCAGTCGGGTGGACGTCCACCGTGAGATAATTGGAAAATGCCTAGTCAGCACCGATTTCCGGTCGCTACCGTCCGAGTGGATCCGGAACTACACGAACGGTCGAAAACAGCTGTCGCTGCCGTCGATTCGAACCTGAACGCTCACGTGGTGGCGTTCCTGCGCTGGCTCGTGCACGACACCGATGAGCTCCCGGCTCGGCCGGCGGAACCAACCTCATGAGATGGCACAGCTAGGGCGCGCTCAGTGCTGGACGGGCGTCGAGAGCGCGGGTCTGCGGGCCAGGGCACGCGAGTCCACCGACGGGCCGGTTGTGTGGCGCACGTGCAGCACCTTGCTGGTCGGAGGATGGACCACAAGAGGAGGGTCCGGGGCGGAACGCCACCACATGCGCGTTGAGGTTGGAATCGACCTGTGCGACAGCTGCTTCGGCGTCCTGCTGAGGGCATGCTGGGTGTTGACCTGAGAAGCGGTTTCAAGGTGCCGGTGGGATGTGCCGTCCCGTGGTTCGAGAATCGATCACTTGGCGGAATAAACCTTAACCTCTGCAACTGTGGTGTCCTTATATCGAATCTGCCCCTTTGCCTTGTATACTTTATTTATTTCCAATTCGATCCAATTCGTGGGCCCAGGGGGAATGTCAAGCTTTTGCGGTGTCTCGATGTGCCCCTTGGTAGCGTCTGGCAATCGCGAGTCTAGTCTCTCTCCGCTGGCTGTGCGCACATTGAAACTTTCTACTCTTCCATTCCTCCAAAACAAATCTTCCTCCAGTGGGTATCCATTAATTACGCAAAGGAGCTGAACGTCGCGTGTTGCGGGAAGTATGAGCTTCAGTCGTTCCCCGGTGCCCCACTCGGGTGCGCCTTCCGCCCATGCAGTTCCTGTGTCGTCGTCTATAGTGAGATTTGCGTCGAAACTAAATGTAGCGATGTTTGTATCAGTGGGAGGTAGCGCGGAGGACGCCGTAGCTTCGCTAGGGGTAACTACTTCGAGTCCCTTCGGATTTTCGCATGTCGGTTCACGCCAGGGGCTGGAGAGCTTGACCCAGAAGTGTGGTATGTTGTCGGCGATCTTCACTCCAACCGCGCCAACTATCGCGGCTACCAGCAGAGAAGCGATATGCGCCATTGTTCCGGTCCAAGCTAGCTTCTTATTGGGTTTGGAAATATCGTCGATATCGCGCTTTCGCACACTTGATGGGAAGTTTGTCGGGCGCTTTCGCTTCGGCCGATTCTCCCACATGACTGGCTCTCCTCCGCGTCGTATCGAGCAGAATTCCTGAGCGAGACTAGTTTATTGTGGCAAAGCAATTAGCATGCGCCGTCAGCGGCACTGCCTGATCTTCTGGCTATCCTGGATAGCAGGTGATTATTTTATGTCAGAAAGTGCCCGTAGACGGCTATCGTTGAAAATTTGTGACCGGCAGTGTCTGAGCCTTCTAGTGTGTCGATCGTCAGTGGGGATAGTGCACATCGCCCCAAGGTGACCGCGGACCTGGCAAGGGCGTCGGTGCGATCGCTGTGCTTGGGTCAGGGGGTATGGATGATCGCTTGAACTCGCAACCTTGCTGATCTACCGTCAAGCGTTGTCTCCGCAATGTCGCCAACTCTTTTGCCAAGCAGTGCCCGGCTGATCTCAGCGCTCTTCGGGTACCTCATCAGCTCGTACGCGTCTCAGTCGTACCCGCTAGCATCGTTCCGATGCCTCTGCACGTTCAGACATAGATATCGAGACTTGCCGGGACCCGCCTGTTGCGCGCGATGGATCACTTCGAAGATCCGACGAACACAGCGTTTGAAGTTCTCAGAGACAGCCATGTCGTGATAGATCACGATGCGCCCCGGAGTGCACGCGGGTTCGTTGCGCTGCTTCGAATTCACCCGGCTCCGCGGCCGTCGCTTGGGTATAGGTGAATCTTCGTCTATAGCGCTACCCGCGTGCACCCGCTTGACACAAGCCTCCCAGCCTTGTGCGCCGGAGGCAGGTCGTTGGCGGTTTCGTGGCCCTGGTCTGTGGTGGGTTGCGTATAACGGGGGCTGGCTACCCGCCTGCCTCTCAAGGGCCTACCTGTCACGCGCAGAGGCTCACAGGTCAAGAGTCAGCGGATGCTGATCCCGTAGGGACGCCGCATGAGGTCTTGAGGTGTGAGGGGCGCGGGAGCACAATGCAGGCCACCACAGACCTGGGCCGCACAACCGGAGGTTGTGGAACAGACATCGAGTTGCGCACGGCACAGACCGTGGAGACGACGTGGTAGCGAAAATTTTTGCCCTGAACGGTGCAAGTAAGAAGGAATTTGCACTCAGCCGACTAGGCTCGCTCCGTAAGAGCTAAGTGTGCTACGCGAGCCTAGTCGGCGCGGGTGACAATCTCCCACTTTGACCGCGGCGTGTCGTGGCGTGTGCTGGAGGCGCTCTTGCTACTGCCGTTCAGGCGGGCCTGCGGTTGACGTCACCCGACCACTAGGTTTTCTGTAACAGTTCCGCAACTGAATTTTTGTTGCGTGTCGTTAGCGGCACACCTCGTGCAAGCTGTGGACCACGGCGGATGAGGTTGCCTGGGTGGTCAGACTGTCTCAAGCTGGACATATCGCGTTGCGGAGGTTGTCACACCCCTCTGATGGCATATACCTACACTGAAGATCGATTGAGTGTTGGAGGTACTTCTGATGACCGCTGTACTGGAACCGCAAGCGGAAGTGTTGGTCGCTGGTCCGGAGGACACAGAGAAGGCGATCCGCAACGCCCTGGCTCGGGCGGGTTGTACCTTTGACGAACTGGCAGAGCAGGCACGGACTCATCACTTCCAGTCGACCCGGGCCAAGCTGGCCTGGATGGCTATTGGCGGCTACTACGAGGGGTGACGCTTGGCGCGGGCATTTGATCTTGAACGGAGCTCGCGCGAGTTCGCCCAGGAACTAACCGAACTACTCAACCGCACCATCTGTAACGGGGTGCGGTTGAGTGCCGTCTTGGAGCCGACAAAGAAGTTCACTGTGGTCGGCTATGGCCTGACCAGGGAAAACCGTGACCCGAGGGTCGGTATACCGATCTCTCGGCCAGTGAACACTCCGACCTACCTGAGCATCTACATCCTGCTAGCACCGGATGAGTTCAACAAGTACCTGATGGTTCAGACCTCGGTCGTGCTGCTGGCTCGGGATGTTGAACTGACCTGCGAGCTACTGCACTATGACTACGAGCGCGATAAGGGTGACGGCTACCCCGAAGCGCATCTGCAAATTTGCGCAGACTCTGACGATTGGCGCGAGTTGGGGCCAGATCGCGCCCTAAAGAAGCTGCACCTGCCGGTAGGTGGCAGACGGTACCGTCCCAGCTTGGAAGACCTGATCGAGTTCCTCATTGTGGAGGGCTTCGCTGAGGGACACCCTGGCTGGAAAGATGTGCTGGATGAAGGGCGTCGTAAGTTCCAGATCAAGCAGCTGAAGGCGGCTGTCAGGCGATATCCGGAGGTCGCAAAAGAGGCGCTGGCTGAAGAAGGGCTGCTCTGAGCCGTGGATCGCCCATGAGATGCGACCGGTCGCTCGACCCAAGTTTGCGCAGTAGTTCGGCAGTCTCAGCAGTGCAGGCGGGTGCCGACCGCTGACACAGGACCGGCAACGGAGCGTATCCACGACGGGCACGGTTGATGGCGGCGGCCGAAGGTTGAGCACCAATAGATTATGGAGAAATGCTCTCTGACATGCAGGTTCTTTGCTGGTATGCACAGTGCCGAGAGCGTTTGATCTCATAATCCATTGGTCGCGGGTTCGAGCCCCGCCCGCCCCACAAACCCCTCCTGACCAGCGGAAACCCCCACAGGCGAGACTGCGTTGATTCAGCCGGATGCACGCACAGCAATGGAATCGACTGGAACGTCGCGCGGGGCATGCGCAGGATTGCGGTGGTCGCGTCCCCGGTAGTCGAGGCAGGCGCGGCCGTCGGTGGGTGGGTCGAGGTCGTCGTGCGTGACGGTTCGGCCGCCTATGCCGAGGCCGTCCGTCGCGCCCTGCCCGCAGCGGTCCAGGCCGCTGACCGGAAGTCTCGCCGCTGCCACCACCGGAAGTGAGGCAGAGCCGTTATCCCGACACTCCCACTTGCGGCGCTGAACAACGGCTCGGGACACTAGAAGGCGTATCGGAGTATTCGGTTGGCTTGCCGGGACAGTTGTGGGCTGAGGGCTGTGGCGCGGGTTATGGCGCGTAGCGGTTGTGGGAAGAGGGCGACTTCGCGGGCGCGGGTGAGTAATTGTTCTTCGATCAGTGTCAGTCGGGCGTCCCAGGTTTCGGGTTCGTGGGGGTCGTCGAAGCCTTGGGCGGCTCTGATGCCGAGGGCTTTGATCGAGGGGTGGTATTTCATGGCCCAGGCGGCGAAACGGGTGTAGCCGTTGAGGGCGAGTTCACCGGTCGGGAAGTGTGTGGTCGCCTCGCGGATCAGGGTGTGGAAGGCGTCGCCGGGCAGGAAAGGTAGCAGGCCCTCGGCGACGATCATGGCTGGTCTATCGGCGGGCAGCTGCTGAGTCCAGCCCGGCTGGGTGAGATCGACGCCCAGCAGATGGGAGCTGTGCGGAAGCAATTGCCCGCGCAGTTCGATGACTTCCGGGTAATCGAGGTCGTACCAGTCGACATCGGCGGATGGATCGCATCGGAGCATGCGGGTGTCCAGGCCGCAGCCGAGATCGAGTACAACCGCATTTCGGTGCGTGAGGGTGAACGCGCGCACCGCGTCGTCGAGTTTTTTTGCCCGTAGCGCCGTTCCGCAGATGAGGCTGGGTTTCAGCTTCAATTTGGTGAAGTCGTAGTCGATCCGGTCGGCCAGCTCTGCCTGCTGGGTGTCGCCCAGGATCGGGGTGCGCGTGGCCGCGTCCAGTGCTCGGGCTTGCAGGGTGAGGAGCAAGGTTTCCTGAATCGGGTCGAGGTCGGGTCGGATTCGGAGCACGATCGGTCCTTCAGGTGGTGGTGTCTTTGGGCCGGGCGGCGATGTCGCGCAGCCAGGTCAATGCCTGCTGAGCGGCCCGGATGCGTTCGGTGAGCGCGGGATCGGCGCCGCCGACCAAGGAAAGTCCGTCCTCGGCGATGTCGCCGAAGGCGCCCAGGCCGGCGATTTTGCGATGGATGACCTTCTCCCAGGCGTCGTCCTCGATGCGGTAGTAGGCGGTGCGGTCGCCGGGGATCCGCACCTTGCGGACGAGGCCGATGGCGGTCAGCAGGCGCATGTTGGAGGTCAGCGAGGCGCGGCTGGCGTGGATCGCCTCGGCGATCTGGCCTGCGGATTGCTCCGGCGGAGCGCAGATCATCAGTAAGCCGAGGATTCGGCCGGTGATGGGGGGCAGTGCCCATTCCTCGACGCAGAAGGTAGCGACTCTCTCGACCCACTTCAGCGTGGCGTCCTGTCGGTCCGTGTCCGGCATCTGTGTCCTCCTGCGCTGTATTCGGCTCGATTACTGTGGCATAGCGGTCACCGACTCCCGGGTAGGCGCCGGGGTGGGAGCGACGAGGCGGGTCCGGCGCAGGTGCCGGTCGAACCACTCGACGGCCAGAGCCATGGCCTCCTCGAGCCCGGGACCGGTGTAGAGACCGAGCACGTCGTAAGCCAGCACCTCGAGTCGTTTCGGCTCGCCGGCCTTGGCGAAGGCGCTCTGTGCCTCCTCGAGCATGTGATAAGGGTCCCAGCCGCCGTTGGCGATCATCAGCAGCGGTGTCGGCGCCAGGCGATGAATGAGGTCCTCCGGTGCGAAGGTCAGGAGATGTTCGGCGGAGTCGAGGGTCTTCTCGTTCCGGTAGTTCGGGAACATCTCGGCGGCGAGATCCGGTGTGCTCTCGACGTTTCCCCCTTGCAGCGTCAGGTGCGGGACCCGAGCGCTGTCGTGGCCGGCATATCGGCGCTGCCAGTCCTCGTCCAACTGGTCCCGCAGCGCGCTCACGCCCTCCCTGCCGAGCAGCCGCTCCAGATACCGCCATCCGTTCCACACGCTCGGGCTCTGCACCACAACACATTTCACGCGTCGGTCCACTACCGCGGCCTGCGTCGCCACCGAGCCCCCGATGCTGACCCCCCAGACTCCGATCCGATCCGGGTCCACCTCCGGGCGGGTTTGCAGATACGACACCGCGCTACGGAAATCCTCTGCCTGTCGCTGTGGGTAGTCCTGGCCTCGAGGGTGCCCCGCGCTGGCCCCGACCGTGCGATAGTCGATCGCCAATACCGCGAACCCCGCCCGCACGAAATACGGTGCGAACACCCGCAACGCCTCCTTCACCATCACCCCGGAGTGCCCCAGCACCAGACCGGGGACCGGGCCGTCCGCCGCGGGCAGATACAGATCGCCCGCGCACGCGGTGCCAAGGCTGTTGAACGTCACGTGCTCGATCTCGAGATCCATCAAAACTCCCATCGTTGCTAGTCATTTCAGTCTCCACTGAAATGACTAGCAATGTCAACAGAGGTGATGCCCGGGATCCCAAGAGCGTTTGGCGCCGGATGAGTGGAGCCTGAACCGGCTGCTGAAAGTCCTGTGCGGGTGGCTGTTCATGGGCTACAGCGAGGACGCCGGGGACCGGGGGCAAGCCGGACGACTCACCTCCAGTGTCGAGGCGAGTGCCGTCCCGCCCGAAATCGGAAGGGGAATGGATCAATGCTGCAGGCGGACAAGGCGATTACCGCTGATTCACCCGTGCTGTTCATGCGTACATCGCTATCGCACGGTCAAGTTCATCTCCGACGCCAAGGGATACGTGCCCCTGTCGCCGTAGGTGGTGATGTCGCGTTGGGGCGGTTTGACGCGGTGGCGCTACGATCACGCCAACATTCTGAGAGGAAATCATGACCAAGTCGACGGCCTTCGCCACAGTGTTCTCTGCGGCCGCTGCCGCTCTATTCTTCCTGCCCGCCGCACCCGCGCACGCCCAGTCCCCGCACTGCGCCAAGGCCATCGAGCTGATCAACATCGCGATCGACACGAACGGCGGCACCCTGGACGGGGCGACGGCGGCAGCGCTGTCCGACAGACTGAGCGGACTGGCCGATCTGGCCCAGGGCGCGGAGAAGGATGTCATCACCGCCTACGCCTACGCGCTGGTAGATGAGAATGTCACCGACCTCAACCCCTACACCGACGAACTCAATCGCGTCTGCGCCTGACGGCGACCAGGGCTGAGGGGGATGCGTTGTCCTGGCCAGGATTTCCCTGGTCAGAACAGCGGTCGGAGTTTGATCGCACAATCCGTTGGTCGGGCGACAAACTATAGGGCGGGTCTTGCCGGTGCAGTCTCGGCGCAGCAGCATGCCCTTCGACAAGGCATTACAGCTGGGTGATGCGGCGCAGATGCTATGCCCTCGCGTCCGCTCCCTTCGGGCGCGAAAGCACTCGCGGAGGCGGTGGGGTGCCGGTTGTTGCTCGGAATCTCCGGTGCTGGTGATGAACTACCGTGCGGAGGGTGAAGTCGCTGGAACGGCCCGTTTTACTCGCGTTGGTCTATGCCTTCTGCTCGGTGCTTTTCGGGCCTGCCATTTATCTGGGCGGTTATCTGATCTTCACCCAAGGGCTCATGGATTACTGCGACAGTACGGCGAGCGCCGCGGAGTTCGACGCTGCGCAAGGTTTTCACGTCGCGGGTGCGGGCACCATGCTGGGTGTGGGATGTGTCCTGTTGATCGACCTGTGGGCTCATCGCCGACGGATCGGCCGAATTCGATTCGCTCTGAGCAACTTCGGGATTCTCGTCATGATGTTCGGGTTCGTGCTCCTTATTCTGGTGTCCGGTCCCTCGGGACAGGTTTGCTCGCCGGGATGACACCGCACGGGCGGTGGCGGGCCGTCAGTGGTTGCGTCCTCGGTAGTCGAGGCAGGCACGGCCGTCGGGTGGTGGGGTAGTGGGTGTCATGGCTTCGGTGTAGGCGCGCAATCCTTCGGCGAGCTTGCCTGCCATGTTCTCCAGGTGTTCGGGGCGGAGGTGCTTCCCGAAGGCGGCGGCATCGAGCAGTTGCCTGCGTACGGCGTTGATCTGCGAGTAGGCGAACTGGGTGGGCTCGAGGTCCGGCATGCTCCGGCACCCTACCTCGAGTCGAACATATTTTCGATACAAGCGGGGTCTGGGGCGTCGGACTTTCTGGCCGGGCATAGCGCTCTCGAAACCGGCGGGCTCCGCCTCCCATCCCCCGCACCGCCCGGCTAACGTCCGGCGAGTTCGGCGACGACCGGAGCGAACCTGTCGGCGAAGTCGGCGCCGAAGACGAAATAGGAGAAGCCGATTTCATCCCGTCGCCGCTGGATCTCCTCTGCGGCGGCGGCCGGGTCATCGGGAAGGACGGTCAGTGCGTCCGCCGCGCGCCACGCGGCAGGGTCGGTGTCGGGGGGCGCCATGTGCGGCGCGACAGTGTCACCGATAACCGGCACGGCGAGCGCGAGTTCGACGTCCCCGTCGGCGCGGAAGTCGCGTGCCAGCCGCTCGACTTCGCCCCGAGGCTGATCCCCCAGCGGGAAGGTGACCGTGTCGGCGACCTCGGCCGCCAGCGCCCGGGCCTTCGGACCGTATACGGCCATCGCCACGGGCGTGTGACGGTCGGGGCCGTCGAGGTCTCGCAGCCTCGTGACCGTCTCACGTACCTGTGCCAGCCGCTCGTTCGGCGGTGGTACGGCGGGCAGTCCTTTGTCGCGGAGTTCGTCCTCGATTCCCGGTCTGCCGGTGCCGATGCCCATCTCGAAGCGACCGTCGGTCAGTAGCGACAGCGAGTGCGCTTCCCACGCCGTCAGCCAGGCCGGGCGTAGCGGAGAGGCGTACACCCACGTGCCCACGCGCAGGTCGGTCAGGGCCGCGACGGTGGCCAGCATGGGGCCGGGCGCCGGCTGCATCTGCGGGAAGTCGGGCACCAGCAGCGTCGAGTAGCCGCTGTCGGCGATGCGGCGCACGCGATCTCGCCACGTCGGCAGGTCGGTTCTGAGCGGGGCAACGACCCCGAATCGAAACGGTCTCGTCATGTCCGGACTCCTGTCATTCGGTCTCTCCAGAGGAATCGACGACGGATCCATCCGAAATTCATCGGTGCAGCCGAGATCGTGTGCACGCTCCTGCGAACGCCCTGAACTCGGCATTGCCGAGCGGTCGTGAGTGACAGCCTTGTGTCCAGGAAGATCCTGCCAGAGAAGTTGACGCAAGACGGTGGTACACGTGGGTCCGCTCGGCCGACCTTCCCGCTGTGACCAGGGCTAACACCGTGTCAGTGGACGTGTCAGGCCGGTATCAGGCCCGTGTCAGCCATCCTGGCGACAGTTGTCCACATGAACAGCACAGCGATCGCGGCTTCCGGGCTGCGGAAGGCATACGGGGACAAGACGATCCTCGATGGCATCGATTTGAATATCGGTGCAGGGACGATTTTCTCGCTGCTCGGTCCGAATGGGGCGGGTAAGACGACGACGGTGAACGTGCTGACCACGCTGCTGAAGGCCGATGGCGGCGCGGCGCGGGTGGCCGGGCACGATATCGCGACCGAGCCCAAAGCGGTGCGCGCGGCGATCGGGGTCACCGGTCAGTTCGCGGCGGTGGACGATCTGCTGACGGGGGAGGAGAACCTCTGGCTGATGGCGGATCTGCATCATCTGCGGGCCGCCGAGGGCAAGCGGGTGGTCGCCGAACTGCTGGAACGGTTCGATCTGGTGGAATCGGCGCGAAAGCAGGCCTCGACCTATTCCGGGGGTATGCGCCGGAAATTGGACCTGGCGATGACGCTGGTCACCAAGCCGGCCATCGTTTTCCTGGACGAGCCGACGACCGGACTGGATCCGCGCAGCCGTCGCACCATGTGGGAGATCGTCCGGGAGTTGACGGCCGGCGGTGTCACGATCTTCCTCACCACCCAGTACCTCGAGGAAGCCGACCAGCTGGCCGACCGGATCGCGGTGCTCGACCAGGGCCGCATCGTCGGCGAAGGCACACCCGAGGAACTCAAGCGCCGCGTGCCCGGCAGCCATATCCGGCTCCGGTTCGCCGACGTCACGGCGCTCGACGCGGCGGCGCGGATCCTGCCCGGCGCCGCCCGCGACGACGAGGCTCTGACTTTGCGGGTCCCGGGCGACGGCGGCACGAAATCACTGCGGGACCTGCTGGACCGGCTCGCCGAACACTCGATCGACGCCGACGAGGTCTCCGTCCACACCCCCGACCTCGACGACGTTTTCCTTTCCCTGACCGGTCACGCCACCACGGAGGCTGTCGCACAATGAGCACCATTTCCGCACCGCTGGCCGATTCGTCGATCATGTTGCGTCGCAACTTCAAGCACATCGCCCGGAGTCCGGTCACCATATTCAACGCGGCTTTCATGCCGGTCGTGATGATGCTGATCTTCGTGTACGTATTCGGCAACGCGTTCGATGTCGGCGAACAGTACATCAACTACGCGGCACCGGGCATGATCCTGCTGGCCATCAGTTACGGGTTGTCGGGCACCGCGGTATCGGTGAGTTCCGATATGGCGAAGGGCATCATCAACCGTTTCAAGGTCATGGACGTCTCCCGCGGCGCCGTACTGACCGGCCATGTCGCGGCTACCATTCTGACCAATGTGGTAGCCATCGCGGCCGTGCTCGGTGTGGCATTCCTGCTGGGCTTCCGGTCGTCGGCGACCGCACTCCACTGGCTCGGCGCGATCGGCATCATGGCGGCCACATCGTTCGCGGCCTCCTGGCTCACGGTCGCACTGGGCATGGCCGCGAAGACTCCGGAATCCGCGGGCATGACCGTGGTGCCGCTGATCATGCTGCCGTTCGTGAGCAGCGCGATCGTGCCCGCCGACCAGATGGGACAGGGTATCCGGCAGTTCGCCCGGTATCAGCCCTTCACGCCGATCATCGAAGCCTTGCGCGGGTTTCTCGGCGGCCATCCTTCCGGCGGATACACGGCGGCCGCCCTCGCCTGGTGCGCCGGGTTCACCCTGGTCGGATACCTGTGGTCGCGGGCCACGTTCAACAAGCGCGCGTAGTCGCCCGGCTGACCGCGCTGACCGGGGCGCGTCCGCGATGCGCCGGCTGCGGCGTCACCGGCCGGGTGCGCCCACCCATTTCACACACCGAACAATTCCGAGGAGACAGCCATGCCCACGTTCGAGACACCGAAGCCGATCGTCGTCACCGTCGACGTGCTCTCCGGCAACGTCACTGTGATCGCCTCCGACCGTACCGACACCGTCGTCGAGGTCCGGCCGGCCGATGGGTCCAGAAAGGGTGACGTGCGCGCCGCCGAGCAGACCGAGGTCGCCTTCGCCGCAGGCACATTGACCGTGAAGACGCCGAAAGACTGGCGGACCTACACCCCGTTCGGCGGCAACCCGTCGATCGAGGTGACCATCGAGGTACCGACCGGCTCCCGGCTGAAGGGCACGGCCGCTGTGGGCCGATTGCAGGGCACCGGCGAACTCGGCGAGTGCGATCTGGAGATATCCGCCGGCGACATCACCGTCGAGCGCCCGGGCGGTTCGGTGACCGCGAAAACCGCCAAAGGTGACATCCGCATCGGCGAAGCCTCCCGCGGCGTGCTCCGGTTGGAGACATCCATGGGCGAGCTGGAGGTGGGTATCAGTCCGGGCAGCGCGGCGCGGCTGGAAGCCAACGCCCTCTCCGGCGCCGTGCAGAACCTGATGCGACCGGTCGACCGGCCGCAAGGCGAGGAGGACACCGTGGCGGTGTACGCACGTAACTCTCACGGCAACATCATCATTCGGCACGTCACTGCGGCGTAGCTCATCCGGCTCCGCGAACGCGACAGCAGCCCGGTCATCTCCACAGACACCCGCACCCCACGTCAGTGCGCGGAACACCGCACCCCGGTGCACGACTCCATGTCGGGTCGTGCACCGGGGCTGCGGCCGTTTTCCGCCATGCTCAACAAGCGAGCGTCGTCGCGACCAGCTCACTCCAATTCGCCTGCGCACCTTCCCTCGTCGCCTCGGTGAACCGTGCTTCTCCGAGGCGATGGCGTGCTGTCTGCTCGATCCGAGCCACATCCGGTTGAGAACGATCGGGCAGTCCGCGTACCGCGGCACTCGCCGCGAGCAGCCGCACGGCCTGTTCGTCCCGGTCGTCGCGCAGCGCCAGATCCGCGACGCCGACGAGGATTTGGGCGATGAGGGGCGCGTAGCCCGCCGCGGACGCCGCCTGGAAGGCCGCGGCGCGTTGTTCGCGGGCTTCGTCGAGACCGTCCGCGAGGTATCCGAGCAGGTCGTGGGTCACCGCCTTGACGTAGACCTGCTCCGCGTCGCTGCCCAGCATGGTCGTCGCGAGGTCGATCTCCCGGTGCGCCTGCGCGGTGTCACCGTTCCAACGGGCCAGCTGCGCCTTCGCGAAGGCGAGTTCGGCCAGTGCGTTCGGCCAGGCGGACCGGTCGGCGTACCGCTGCCCCTCGGCGATGGCGGCCGCGCTCGCCTCCGCATCACCCAGCAGCCAGTACAGCTGAGCCTGCCTGGCCCGCATCAGGAAAACGTCCTCGATCGCGCCGACCTCGGTGACCACCGCGATCGCCTGGTCGAGGTGTTCGCACGCGGCGGCGAACTCGCCGCGCATGGCGATTCGATTCGCCAGTTCGGTCAGCGCGAACGAAATTCCCCAGCGTTCGCCGATGGCCCGGAACTCGGCGAGCGCTGTCTCCAGATACGTGTCCGCCTCCCGGCCCTCCTGGCCGAGCGCGATCCGCGCCTTGCCCAATTGGAGCCGGGCCAGCGCCCGCACCCAGGGATCGTCGTCTGCGAGCAGCGGTTCGAACGCGGGCAGCAGCGCGTCGGGCCCCTGCAACATGCGTTCCATCGCGGCGACGAACCCCAGCAAGGGGTATCGGCTCTTGCTGCGCCGGCTGAAGCGGTATGCCTGGTGGATCCATTCCTCCACTTGGTGCTCGTCGGTCGGCCCGGAGTTCATGAAATGCACGACCAGTCCGTACACCCTGGCGCGGATCTCGTCGTCCACTTCGCCGGGCAGCTCGGCGGCCGCGGTGATCAGCTCCATGCCTTCGGCCTTGTGCCCACTGAGCCACCAGTACCAGCCCGTGGCCGCCGCGAGCCGCATCGCCTCGGCCGCGTCGCCTGCCGCGAGCGCGCCACGCATCGCGACGGCGATGTTGTCGTGCTCGGCTTCCAGCGTGGCGAGCCACTCCAACTGCTCGGCGCGGCGCAGGTGCGGCTCCGCGCTGTCGGCGAGTCCGGTGAAGTACGCGAGATGCGCCCGGCGCACGGCGTCCGATTCCCCCGCCTCCACGAGCCGGTCGAGGGCGTACTGCTTGATCGTGTCGAGCATCCGATAGCGCGGTCCGCCGTCCCCGGCGGTGAGCAGCGATTTCTCGGTCAGCGCGGTCAGCAGCTCGAGCATCTCCCATTGCTCGACCACCACGTTCCTCGCGCCCCCCTGCCCTTCGGGCACGCCCTCCGTGCCCGCGCAAACCTGCTCGGCCGCTTCCAGGCTCGCGCCGCCGGAGAACACCGCGAGCCTGCGCAGGACCATCCGCTCGGCGTCGGTGAGCAGCTCCCAGCTCCAGTCGACCACCGCGCGCAATGTCCGATGATGCGGAAGCGCGGTACGGCTGCCGCCGGTCAGCAGGCGGAACCGATCGTCGAGGCGGGTGGCGAGCTGATCGAGGGACATGGTGCGCAGCCTGGCCGCGGCCAGTTCGATCGCCAGCGGTATTCCGTCGAGCGCCCGGCAGACGCGGGCCATGGTCGACAATGTGCGGGCATCGGCCGCGAGATCCTTGCGCACCGCACCGGCCCGGTCGCGCAACAGCTGAACGGCCGGAGAGGACTCGATCTCGCCCGGGCCCGCGTTCTCGGTGGGCAACGCCAGCGGCTCGACCTGCCATATCGCCTCACCCGTGATGCCGAGTGGTTCCCTGCTCGTCGCGAGGATCCGCAGCCGGTGACACTCGCCGAGCACGCGGTGCGCGAACGCCGCCGCGGACTCGATCACGTGCTCACAGTTGTCCAGGATCAACAGCGTTTCGCGCTCGCGGATCGCGGCGACGAGCCGGTCCATCGGCTCCGCGTTCGGTGCGCCGCCGAGCAGTGCGTCTCGCAGCCCGAGCGCGGCGAGCGCCGACTGCGACACGTCACCACTCGCGCCGACCGAGGCCAGCTCCACCAGCCATGCCCCGTCCGGTAGGTCGTCGAGCATGGTCCGCGCGGTTTCCAGGGCCAGCCTGGTCTTGCCGGAACCGCCGGGCCCGGTCAACGTGGTGAGCCGATGGTCGGCGATGAGTTCACGCACGACGGCGACGTCGGCGTATTTGCCGACGAACTTGGTCAATTCGGCCCGCAGGTTCGTCTTGCGGTCGGTTTCCCGCGCGCCCACTTCGCCGCGCAGCAGCGCGACGTGCAGTGCGGAGAGTTCCGGTGAGGGGTCCACGCCGAACTCGTCGGCGAGTGCCTCCCGGGCCTGCTGGTACACGACCAGTGCCTCGTTGCCACGACCCGCGGCGCCGAGCGCGCGCATCAGCGCGCCGACGAGCCGTTCCCGCACCGGGTGCCGGGCCACCAGTTCGGTCAGTTCGGCCACCAGTTCCTGACCCCGGCCGAGGCGGATCTCCGCTTCGTACAGATCCTCCATGGCGGCCAGGCGCAGCCCCTCGAGCCGGGTGATCACCGCGTCGAAAGCTTCGCTGTCCTGGATACCGATGTCCTGCATCGGCGCACCCCGCCACAGGTCGATGGCGTCGCGCAGCAGCCCGGCCTGCCACGCGTCCGCACCGCCGCGTGCCTGGTCGAGAAGCTGTTCGAATCGCACGGCGTCGACAGCGCCGGGTTCCACCGTCAGCCGGTAGCCGCCCACCTGCCCGTCGAGCAACCCGTCCGGCAGCACCCTGCGCAGCCGGGAGACCAGCGCCTGCAAGGCATTCGCGGCATCGGAGGGTGGCTGTGCACCCCAGATCCGGTCGACCAGCGTTGTTTTGGCCACCACGCGACCGGGTTCGAGCGCGAGGGCGATCAACAGGGCCCGCAACCGAGCGCCCGGTACCTCGATCGATCCGCCGTCGTCTAGTCGGATCTCGAGCGGTCCAAGCATCCCGATCTGCACCGGCCCATTCTGCCGTGGACGATCGGCAGTCAGCGGGCCGCCCGTCCCTGGGGTGGCAACCGGTCCGATGACATCGACCGACAACGGTCACGACAGTCTTCCCGACCGTCGAACACCGTGTCAGCGGACGTGTCAGCTCGGTGTCAGGGCGGTATCAGCCGGGCCGGCGACAGTGTCCCTGTGAATAGTTCAGCGATTGCAGCGGGCGGCATCCGCTCCCTGCCCCTCACCCGGGGTTACCGGTGGAACTGAGGGTGGACCGTGAGCGCTGCATCAGCGCAGGCATGTGCGCACTGACCGCCCCCGAAGTGTTCGACCAGGACACCGAGGACGGCCGGGTGGTGCTGCTGAACCGCACGCCCGTGCCCGACCAGGGATCCGCGGTCCGCGAGGCCGCACAGGTGTGCCCGTCCGGCGCGATCACCCTCGTCTCCGACTAGTCCACAGCTCCGGCACAACAACCGCAACGAAGGAAACCTGATGACTCGAGCAGTTCCCATCCCGAACGGCCTTCCCATGGAGCGCGACGCCAGCCCCTTCGATCCGCCCCGCGAAATCACCCGGCTGCGCGAGACCCGCCCGGTCTGCCCCTTGATCTTCCCGGACGGTCACGAGGGCTGGCTGGTCACCGGCTACGACGCGGTCCGCAGGCTCATGGCCGACACCCGGTTCAGCTCTCGCCAGGACATCGGCATTCTCCACGTGCCGTTCCCGACTCCCGGCATGCCCGCCGCTACCGAACCGTCCCCGCAGGTGCCGGGCTTGTTCGTCGCCATGGACCCGCCGGACCACACCCGGCTGCGGCGCAAGCTGACCGGCGCCTTCACCGTCAAACGCATGAAGCAG
The DNA here is from genome assembly GCF_043205035.1 of Nocardia sp. NPDC047654. Lineage (NCBI taxonomy): Bacteria > Bacillati > Actinomycetota > Actinomycetes > Mycobacteriales > Nocardiaceae > Nocardia > Nocardia sp. NPDC047654. Next base: position 7,940 of record NZ_JBIDDF010000033.1, on the reverse strand, counting down.
CTCGAAGAGCGCATCATCGAGATCACCGAACGGCAACTGGACGAGATGGCGCGGCTGACCCCGCCGGTCGACCTGGTCGAGGCGTTCGCGCTGCCGGTGCCCTCGCTGGTGATCTGCGAGCTGCTCGGCGTCCCCTACGCCGATCGGGAGACCTTCCAGGTCAACTCCGCCAAATTCCTGGTCAAGGAACAGCCGCTCGAAGAGAAGATGGCCGCCTACGGCGCGATGACCACGTACCTGGCCGGATTGGTCACCCGCAAACGCGCCGAACCCGGCGAGGACATCCTGTCCGATCTGGCCCGCCACGACGACCTCACCATCGAGGAGCTGACCGGCGTCGCCTTCCTGCTGCTGCTCGCGGGCCACGAGACCACCGCCAACATGCTGGCCCTGGGCACCTTCGCGCTCCTGGAGCACCCCGAACAGCTGGCGCAACTGCGCGCCGACCCGGATCTGGTACCCGGCGCCGTCGAGGAATTGCTGCGCTACCTGTCCGTCGCCGACATCTTCTACCGCTACGCCACCGACGACATCGAACTAGGCGGCGAGACGATCGGCAAGGGCTCGACCGTCGTCGTCTCGTTGCTGGCCGCCAACCACGACCCCCAGCGCTTCGACAACCCCGACACCCTGGACATCCACCGCACGGCCCGCGGGCATTTGTCCTTCGGCCACGGCATCCATCAATGCCTGGGCCAGCAATTGGCCCGCATCGAGATGCGCGCCGGTTTCGCCGGTCTGCTGCGCCGCTTTCCGACCCTCGAGCTGGCCATCCCCGCCGGCGAAGTGAAACTCAGGACCGACATGAATATCTACGGCGTCCACGAACTGCCGGTCACCTGGACGGAAACGGCCCGGTAGACGGAAGAACCTCGGGGCGGGGATTCGGTGGATCCCGCCCCGAGGGCCGGTCAGGACAGTCGCGCCTCGATGGTGTGCGCGGTGGCTTCGATGATGGTGCGGAGGCGGGATTCGGACAGGGCGGAGTCGGGGAAGAAGACTTGCCGGTTGACCAGTCCGTCGATCACGGTGACGCAGAGTTCGGCGGCCGTGGTGTCCACGGGGTGGCCGGCTTCGGCGCACCGGTCGCGGATCACTTGGACGAATGCGGCTCGTGCCGTCTCGAAGTGGCGGTGCAGCTCGGCGTCGACGCGGGCTTCGGCGAGCAGATGATGTCTGGCGAGCACCCGGTGCCGGGCGTGTGGCGCGGTCATCTCGAGGACGAAGTTCACGGCGATGTCGGACAGGCTCGGTGCGGGGGATTCCGGGGTGTCGAAGTGGCGGGCGGCGACGGCCATGTCCTGGGTGAACAGTTCGTCGGAAGCCATGTACAGCAGTCGTTGCCTGGTGGGCGCGTGGTAGTTGACCGAGCCGGACGACAGTCGCGCGGCCGCGTCGACGGCGCGATGGGTGAGGCCGCGCGGACCGTGTTCGCCGAGCACGCGCAGCGCGGCCTCGGCGATGACGGCACGCCGCTGTGCTGAGTCCTGCCGCTGCCGCCTCGGTTGTGTCATGTCACGAAACCTATCCATCCCGGGCCGAGGGCGCCGCGATCCCCACTAGTCTCAACATATGTTGAGATTATCGACCCGACGTCGCGCGCTGTCGATCGCGGCGGCTGCCGCGGGCGCGTTCGCTGTCGTGACGACCCCCGCTTTCGCCCGCGCGGAGAACCGCCAGGACAACAGCCGTTATGCCGGATACTCGGCCGGAGATCGGGCCGAGCCGTACGCGCGGTTCATGGCCGAGCGCACGGCGCCACCGCAGCCCGAGGTCACCGCCGCCTATGCGGCACCGGCAACCCCGAGCGAGCGGATCCCGGCCTTCTCATCCTTGGTCGCCGATCTCGCGCCGACGGGATATTCGCCGATCGAAACCGGATACGGGCAAACCGATTCGGGGACGGTGTGGGTCGCGGTACGCACCGAGATGCCGCGTGTGACGGCGGCGATGTGGGATTGGTGGTTCGGCTGGCACATGGTCGAGTCCGCTCGGTACAAGCTGTGGCATCCGGACGCGCATCTGTACAGCGAGGTGACCGTCGACCGGCTCGGCGCACCGATGGCAGACCGGGAACGGTATGTCGGAAATATCTCGTACGTCGACGAATACATCGGCCCGAAGCTGCAACAGCTCGCCATCGCATTCCATGATCCGGTCTCGTACGGCTTCACCGTTCCCGACGATCACACGGTGATTCTCGGCCGCGTCGGCAGCGGCGTGGCTCCGGTGGATCTGGGCTGGTTGGCGCACCAGGTGCGGCCCATTCCCGGGGGCTGCGAAATGCGCAGCCGTTTCTACCTCGGGCTGTACGGGCTGCACGCACCCGATCCGCCGCACACCGCGCGTGCGATCCAGCGCGGCGCCGCCGCCGACGTGCGCGATCTTCTTCCCGGCCTGGATCTGGCTCGGGACCTGATGATGCACTGCGGCCAGGAAATGAACCACCTCGCCCAGTTCCTGCCGGAGTTGTACCGCGAATTCCAGTGAGATTTCTCCTGGATGCGTCGGCGTCGCCACCTGCGGATCCCACTTCGATACTCGCCGGTAACTGTTATAACTCCTAATAGCTCACGGGTAGCTGACTACTTATTTTCAGCCCTGGGGAGCTTCTGACATCGGCATTCGTGCTTAGCCGATGATTGCGGGCCGAGAACGTGTTGACGGATGCGAACCGCCCCGGGCAGAATCGGCCGGGTCGGAACAGGGGGTGGAGGAGTTATGCGCGTTAAAACGGATATACATTTCGACGTCGCTGTCGATCCCGCCCAGGTCTTCGATGCCCTCGCGGCCATCGAAATGCTCCCCGAATGGTCGATGTATTCGGATGCGCGCGTGGCCACCCGCGACGAATCCGGTCGGCCACAACGGGTTTACGTGACCGCTGATACTCTGCTCGGCAGATCCGATCTGCAGGTGCTGGAATACGAGTGGACCGATGACCGGGTGTCGTGGCAGGTCGTGGACAGCTGTGTCGGCCTCGGCGGTGGCGGATGGTTCGAAGTGTCCGAGGACCGTGCGGGAGCGCAGGTCTGGTATCACACCGAGTTGCAGTCCTCCCTGCTGTTGCCGGGGCTCCTCCTCAAGCGCAGCGTGCGCCGGGAGAGCGAAACCGTCGCGCGCAACTTCATCCGATTCGCGGAGGGATTCGCCGCGCCTCCGCATTCGCGCGCGGTATAGCTGTCACGTAACGAACCGGTCCGGGCTCACCACTGGATGTCCGCGACCGAGTTCAACGGGGCTTCCACTTCCTCCGGCGCCAACTGGAGATCCGCGTCCCGCAGAGCTTGCGGGAAGTGGAAGCCGGCGCGCTGCTCGATCTCGTTCAAGGGGACCTGGAAGACGCGGAACTCGTCGAGGTCGAGGGCCTCGAGCTGGTCGAGGCTCTGGCTCAACAGGAAGCCACGGGCCTTCAGCTCACCGTGTTCCTCGAACGCGATGACCTTCCAGAACTCGCGGGGAATCTTGACCTGCCGGAATTCGCGGTCGTCGGCGGTGAAGACCGGGCCGCCGAACGCGCTGACCTTGAGATCGTCGACGGTGGCGTCGGCGAAGACGGCGTCCTCGAGTCGCCCCCACACCCCGTCGCGCATGCTCTGATTGAAGTCGTCCATCTGCGGGGTGATGTTGGTGTAGAAGAACGAGTCCTTGTTGGCTTTCGCCGCTTCGGGCAGGCTGCCCCACAGCAGATCCGCGCGTCGCGCGAGATGGCCGCGATCGAGCCGGTTGTCGCGGTACAACTCGTTGCCGACCTGCGCGTCCGCGTCGAGTCGCGGATCCTTGACGAAGTCGATCTTCTTGCGCGAAAGCTTCTTGATCGAGGCGCCGTCGATGTTCCAGGCCACCCAGATCGCGAAGCGGCGTGAGCGGCGCATCGCGAGGGAGAAGTGCGTGTAGTGCAGGACGTCGGCGCCGTCGAGGGCGGTCGCCACGTCGGGGCGCAGCTGCGCGTCCACCTCGGGCAGCGGTATCGGCGACGCGAGGAACCGCGGATCGTATCCGGCGACCACCGCGACTTCCTCCGCAGGCGGCGGGGTCAAGCTGATGCCGAGCTTCTCGAACACCGATTGCGGCAGGCAGGCCAGCGCGTGCTCATCGGTGTCGGCGCCCGTCTCACCCGCGAAATGTAGTCCGGCCAGTACGGTGCTGGTCTGGCCGTCGGCCGATTCGAACAGCCACGCCGACCCGGAGTCGCCGCCGCTGCTGATCTCGCCGTCGGACGCGGGATGGGCCGGATCCGGTCCGATTTCGAAGCCGCCGATGCTCTTCGGGCCGACCCCGCGGTAATCGATCTGGGCGATCACGTCGACGCGCCGCACGATGCCGTGGGTGACCGCGGTGGTCCGGCCGCTCTTGATCACCTTGTCGCCCAGCTCGGGTTCACCGAGACGGTCCGGAACGACGTCCAGCCCGGTGATCTCGGCGCTGAACCGCCGGTCCTCGATGGCGGCGACGGCACAGTCGCCCGCCGTGCCGAGATGAGACCTGACGAGCTTGCCGAGCCGATTGCGGTCGATTCGATTGTCGTCGCGCGGGCCGGGCTGCACGACCACGTCGCCGAGTGCGCCCGCCGCGGTGTGCAGGACGTGCCAATTGCTCAGGACGTACGGCGTCCCGTCGTCTCGGTCGTAGACGACGCAACCGATCGTTCCGGCCGTGCTGGTGGGATGGCCGACGCTGATGCCGGGAACGATCGGATCCAGGCGCGTCTTGCGCTGCGGCGCCACCGCTTCGGTGACCAGCCGGAAGGCGGGCTCGAACTTGCGCTGCAGGACATCGGTGGGCACCTCGAACCCGTCGACGGTGACCGTCTCCGGAATCGTCGACGTGCCCAGCGCTTCGAGTTCCTCCGGCTCGGATACCTTCTCGTTCACCGTGAACTGCACCGCGATCTCGTCCGTCGGTTTTCCGTCGACTTGCTTGTAGCCGACGCCGATCGAGGAGATATTGGGGTCTTCGAGGAAGCTTTCCCCTTTGCTGCGGATGAATGTGCGCAGCGCGGTGAGCAGATCGTCGTTTCCGGCGTGGGACCGGTGGGAAGGTGAGTTCTTTTTCGCAGGCATCGGGGACTCCGTGTTCGAGGTGAGCGGGTTGACGACGTCGTCGTCGCACCGGCTGTTGCCATCGTCGGGTGACGGTGCCCACAGCACACGAGTAGCGAACTACTCGGAACGCCCGGTCGTAACGCTGGGTAAAAGTTTGTTCGGGTAACCGATACAGCGGAAATCGCTGTCGGCTTTACCGACGTTCGGCCAAAGCTGTCGCCGTGGCGGTCACCAGGGCGATCAATCGGGTTCGATCGATCTCGGGAAGCCTTCGGGTCAGTTCTTGCTCCAAATCCGCACGGAACTTCTCGCGCACCGCCGAGCCTTGGTCGGTCGGAACGGCGCGAGTCACGCGGCGGTCGCTGGGATCGGTTTTTCTGGCGAGCAATCCGCGCCGCTCGAGTCGGTCCACCATGCCGGTCACATTGGTCTTGTCGCAACCGAGCATGGCGGCCAGCTCCCCGAAGGACGGTGGCCGGTCGGCGCCCAGTAGACACAGCAATTCGGCTTGTTGACTCGTCAGCTCGAGACGCCGCGCGATCAGGCTGTAGAGCGTGCTCATCTCGCGGTGCAACTGCGCGAAGGCGGGCGCCAGCCCCGGGGCGTCGGTCGGCATGCGAAAAGTCTAGGTCATGGACAGTTGACATCCCTGAGCATTTAGTTGATGATCTCGACTATCGCTGTGATGGACTAATTGGAGGGTGCGATGTCGGTCGCGATCGTCACCGGAGGCTCGCGCGGCATCGGTCGCGCTATCGCGCGGCGTTTGGGCGCGCGGGGCGCATCGGTCGTCGTCAACTACCAGTCGAACCGGTCGGCCGCCGAGCATGTGGCGGGCGCGATCGAGAGCTCCGGCGGGCAGGCGCTCACCGTGCGGGCGGATGTCGCCGACGCGGCAGGTCCGCGCCGATTGTTCGATGCCGCCGAGGAGCGTTTCGGCGGCGTGGACATCTTCGTGAACAACGCCGGCTCCGCGCGTTTCGGCTCGATAGCCGAGGCGACCGATGAGGACTTCGAGCTGATGTTCGCCGTCAACACGAAAGCGACGTTCGTCGCCCTGCGCGAGGCCGCGAATCGGTTGCGGGACAACGGCCGCATCGTCGTCGTGTCGTCCGGTGCGACACTGACCCACCGGCCGGGCTCGGGCGTCTTCGGCGCCAGCAAGGCCGCCGTCGAGCAGTTGGTCCGTGTGTTGGCCGGAGAACTCGCCCCGCGCGGCATCACAGCCAACAGCGTGCTGCCAGGGGCGGTGCGGACCGATGCGCTGGCGGCGGCGCGCGGGATCGGGTCGATGCGGGAGATCGTCCAGTCGATCCCGCTCGGCCGCCTCGGTGAACCCGACGACATCGCCGACGTGGTCGACTTCCTGGCGTCGGACGCGGCCCGCTGGATCACCGGGGCGAGTGTGCCCGCCGGTGGGGGAGCGTTCTGATACCGCGGCCGGGCGCGCTGGGCGCCGTCGCACGGCGTCTCAGGATTGCCCAGCCGCCCGCCGTAGCTGAGCCTCCGCTTCGCCGGATGGCGTGCCGGCGGGGATCACGAGCAGCGTCGCCTCGGCGCCGTTCGTCCCGATCAGGTGCATGACGCCGGGCGGCTGACCGGTGTCGGGTCCGTGTACTTCGATGCCGTCCTGGCGGTCGATGCGTCGTTGGGTGATGCTGACGGCGTTCCATTCGAAGCTGACCCGTTCAGTGGGACCGAGCCGGGGAGTGAGGGCGCTGATCAGGTCGTGTAGCTCGGCGGTGAGGTTGTCCGTCCACGGCCACCAGCCGCCGTCGACCTGCTCGGGGCCGGTTCTGGCTTCGCGCAGGAGCAGCCGCGGGGTGCGGGTGGGAGTCCGGAAGGGTTGCCGCCCGGGCTGGGGCGGGTCGGTGCCGGCGGTCATGTCGAAGTGGTTCGTGATCGGGCGGCTGGTATTGATCCTGGGCATGGTCTGTTCCTCTGGTCAACCGGTGAGGCTCGCGGATTCGGGTGTGACGGCGGCCATCAGGGCCGTGTGGGCGATGTCCTCGTCGGTCTCCGGCGGGATGACGCGGAGCACGATCAGGTCGTTGTCGCGGCCGAAGACGTACATCGTGTTCCACAGTTCGAAGGCATAGGAGTCGAGCCGGACGGTGTGACCGCCGTGGATGGTGGTCTGCCGGGGCGCGGCCGCCCAGCACGTGGGGTCGTAGACGACGCGCCAGATGGGGCCGAGCCGCACGGTGAGAACTGCGAGCAGATCGGGCAGTTCCGCGGTGAGGTCACCGGAGCGGGGCCACCACGCCCCATCGATGTAATCGCCGCGGTCCGCTTTCGGCTTCAACCTCAGCCGGGGGGTGTAGTCGGGTGGAACGTCATGCCGCGCGTAGGGCACCCGTTCGGATGTCGTGCTGGTAGCGATGCGGTGGAGTCGCATGTCGTGTCCTCTCGCGGGAGCGTCGCGTCGCCCGGCCGATGATGGCGCGATGGGTTCTGAATGCCGAGCGGTGCGGGCGCCGGTCCGACGGCTCCGTAGACGGCCGACGGTTCGACTCGGGCGCGTGCCGGGAAGCGGCCGTGTGCGGTGGTCGTGATCTCCGGGAGCGGATCGACGAAAGCGACCGTGCTCGAATGCCGTGTTCCTCCAGTACACGCCGATTATGTCCCGGTGTCAACACTGTAGGTCTACACTTCACAGCAGCAGCGGGTTCCGAGCATGGTGGAGGCATCGAGATGGCCGAACCGGTTGATCGCACGGACGTGCGTCCGGTGGATCGCCGTTCCCGGCGTCCGACCGGCCCGGTCACGAGGGCTGTCGTGCTGACCGCGGCGCTCGAGGTCATCGATCGGGACGGTGTCGATGCGCTGTCGATGCGGCGGTTGGCCGAGGCGGTCGGGCGGGATCCGATGGTGATCTACCGGCATGTGCCGAAC
>NZ_JBIDDF010000032.1:0-34991 GCF_043205035.1 Nocardia sp. NPDC047654 | reverse complement strand
ATCGATCGTGCCGACAAATCCGGGCTGGTGAGTTTCGGTGCGGGAGTGCACTTCTGCCTGGGTGCGCACCTGGCGCGGCTGGAAGCGACCGTCGCGTTGCAGGAATTCGCCTCTCGCGTCACCGCTTTCGACATCGTGCCGGACGGCATCCAACGCGTGCATTCGTCCAATGTGCGCGGCTTCGCCCACCTTCCCATCACCGTGGAGACCCGATGAGCCGTCGATGCGAACGAATCCGGATCCCCGGGTCGCGAATCCGGGCCGTGCGGAGCCGGTCATGAGAATCCGGGCCGACCTCGATCTGTGCCAGGGGCACGCGGTCTGTCAGGCCGAGGCGCCGGAGGTGTTCACCGTGCCCAAACGCGGCCGGGTCGAGATCCTCGACGACGTGCCGGACGCCGGTCTGCGGCCCGCCGTGGCGGACGCGATCCGTTACTGCCCCACTCGAGCCCTGTCGATCGCCGACGAAGACGCGACCGACCACTCCCCGAAAGGTACCGACTGATGCCAGCTTTCGACCGCGCCGAGCTCGACGAGATGATCCAGCGCTGGATCGCGGAGAACCAGCGCTGCGAGGAGAAGGGCGACTGGAAGCCGCTCGCGCAGATGTACACCGAGGACGCCACCTACGGCTGGAACTACGGCCCCACCCAGGAGTTCATGGCCGTCGGACGCGACGAGATCCGCGATCTGGCCCTCGGCCAGGAGATGGCCGGCCTGGAGGGCTGGACCTACCCCTACCAGGAGTTCGTGGTCGACGACCGCACCGGCAACGTCATCGGACTGTGGAAGCAGATCAGCGAGGCCGAGCGCCCGGACGGGCGCAACTACTCGCCCGAAGGGATCGGCGGCAGCTGGTTCCGCTACAGCGGTGACTTCCAATGGTCCTGGCAGCGGGACTTCTTCGACTTCGGCAACGTCTCGGCGATGTTCCTGGAGATGATCACGAACAAGGCGCTGACACCGGGCATGCAGAAGCGCATCGAGCGCTCCGTCTCCGGCAAACCGCTGCCCGGCTGGTACCGCATCGGCGAATCCCCCGTCCCGCTGTGGTGACCGACATGGCCCTACCACACAGCCGATTCGCCGACCTGGACCGGGACACCCTGGCGGCGCTGATTCCCGAACTGCTCCTGTGCGGGCACCTTATCGACCGCTCCGGCATGGCGCATTCGATCGCCGCGTTCGGCCGGGAGGGCATGACCGAGATCGCCATCGAGGAGTGGCAGGTGGCCAGCCCGGTCTACACCCGGCGCATGCAGCGGGCGCTCGGCTTCGCAGGCGACGGCGTGGAGACCATCTTCAAGGGCCTGCAACTGGACATCGGCGCTCCACCGCAGTTCATGGACTTCCGTTTCCGGGTGGAGGACCACCACCACGGCGAGTTCTGGCTCGACCACTGCGGTGCGCTGGCCGACGTGGAACCGATGGGCGAGGACTTCGTCGTGTCGATGTGCCACGACATCGAAGATCCGACCTTCGACGCGACCGCGCTGGCCACCAACCCGCACGCGCAGGTCCGGCCCATCCACCGCCCGCCCCGCCATCCGGCCGACCGGAAGCCGGTGTGCGCGTGGACGGTCGTCATCGATCCCGGTCACGTGCCGCCGCCGGTGCCGCCCAACGCCGAGTTGGTCGCCGGGTCGGTGGCGGCGCGACTGGAGCTGGCCGCGATCGATCGCGACGACGAAGGACGGCCGGACTACGCCGGCCCCTTGCTCAGCGATGTGCGATTCGCGGACTTCTCCCGCTCCGCGCTGGTGCGTCTCGCCGACGAGGTCTGCCTGCAACATCATTTGCTCACCCTCGGTTTCATGATCGCGGTGCGGGCCCGCGCCGATGCCGCCGCGGCGCTGGAGATCGGACGCAAACAGTTCGCGGGGATCGCCGGACTCACCAGTGAGCGCCTACGCAACTGCCTCGGCCTCGGTGACGACGCCGCCGCGCTCGCGACGGTACTGCGGCTACATCCCGCTCTGAATCCCCTGCCCTACACCGGTATCGAGATCACGGACACCGACGGCACGGTCACGGTGACGTTCCCGGCCGCGAGCGGTGCGCACACCGATGCAACGTGGCCGTCGATGCTCGGCCCCGAACACCTACAGCCGCTGAACGCCCTGGTCCGCGGCGTGAACCCGCGTTTCTCGGCCGAGGTCGTCGCGGTGGGCGCGGACGGGTGGCGCGCCGCCGTCACGCTCGGCGACAAAGCGTTCCGGGAGGCGACGGAGGTCGCGCTGACCCGGTTCAGCACCGGCGCCGCCTTCACCTTCACCGACCGGGGGATCCCCCTTCCGCTCACCGTCGTGTGACAGCCCCACCCAGAGATGGAACGAGATGGCCAACAACTTCGCCGACCTCTTCGAGCACTCCGTGGACGCCATGCCCGAACGGGTGGCGCTGATCCAGTCCGGCCGCCGCGTGACCTACCGTGCACTCGACGCCCGCGCCAACCAGCTCGCACACCATCTGGCAAGCCTCGGCGTCGGCGCGGGAACGCACGTGGGTTTCCAGATGCACAACAGCATCGAGACGATGGAGACGCTGATCGCGTGCTTCAAGCTCGCCGCCGTGCCGATCAACATCAACTACCGGTACGGCGTGGCAGAACTGGCCTACGTCTACGCCAACGCGGATCTCGAGGTGCTCGTGCACCACTCCTGTTACGCCGGAGCCGTCCAGGAAGCCCGGACGACCGCGTTGCGGCACACGGTCTGCGTAGCCGACGAGTTCAGCGACGCGGATCCCCCTTCTACGGGCTACGAGGCCGCTCTCGCCGGGGAGTCGACGGACCGCCCGGTGGTCCGCCGCGGTCCCGACGACCTGTTCATGATGTACACCGGCGGAACGACCGGCATGCCGAAGGGCGTCATGTGGCGGCAGGAGGACATGTGGCGGGTCCTCGGCGGCGGCATCGACTTCTACACCGGCGAACCGGTCGCCGACGAGTTCCAGCAGTCCCGCACCGGCGCCCAGGTCGATCCGAGCGCCTGGCTGGTGCTGCCGCCGCTGATCCACGCCGCCGCCATGATGCCCACCTTCACCGCGCTGTGGTCGGGCAACACCGTGATCTTCGAATCCCGCTTCGACGCAGGGAGCGCCTGGCGGACCGTCGCCCAGCAGCGCCCCCAGGTCATGGTGATCACCGGCGACGCCATGGCCAGACCGCTGATCGAGGCGTTCGAACGCGAGCCGGTGGACGCCTCGTCCTTGCTGGCGATCGCCTCCGGCGCCGCCCTGCTGTCACAGCCGGTGAAGAACGCGCTGCTGGAGCTGTTCCCGTGGGCGGTCGTCTCGGACTCCATCGGATCGTCGGAAACCGGTTTCGGCGGTATCGGTTTCGCCCAGAAGCACGACGATCCCGCCCGCGGGCCCCGCGTGCAGACCGGTCGCGGCGCGGTCGTCGTGGACGACGACGGCCACCCCGTCGCGCCGGGTTCGGAAGGCTGGCTGGCCAAGACCGGCAACGTGCCGATCGGCTACTACAAAGACCCCGGCAAGACCGACAAACTGTTCAAGACCGTCGACGGCACCCGCATGGTCGTCACCGACGACCGCGCCCGCGCCGAGACCGACGGATCGATCACGCTGATCGGCCGCGGCAACATGGTGATCAACACCGGTGGCGAGAAGGTATTCGTCGAAGAGGTCGAAAGCGTGGTGAAGACCCACGACGCGATCTACGACGCGGTGGTGCTCGGCGTGCCGCACGAACGCTGGGGCCATCAGGTCGCCGCCGTGGTGTCGCTGTCCGGAGCCGGGCCGGTCGAGTTCACCGACCTGCGGGCGCACGTGCGCGAATTCCTGGCCGGATACAAGGTGCCCAAACAGATCTGGATCGCCGACGCCGTCGTGCGCGCGCCCAGCGGCAAGCCCGACTATCGGTGGGCCAGACAGTACGTGGCCGGCCGAGGCCCCGACCACAAGGCGGACTGACATGATCCGGGTGATCCAATGGGCGACCGGCGGAGTCGGGCGGGCCGCCATCGAGGGCATTCTCGACCATCCCGATCTGGAACTGGCCGGGGCCTGGGTGCACAGCGCGGACAAGGACGGCGTGGACCTGGGCGAACTGGTCGGCCGTGCGCCGATCGGAGTGCGCGCGAGCACCGACGCCGAGCGTCTGCTCGCCACACCGGCCGATTGCGTGCTGTACAGCCCGTTCATGGCCGACACCGAGACGGTGCGCGCGATCCTGCGGTCCGGCAAGAACATCGTCACACCGCTGGGCTGGTTCTATCCACGCCGCGCGGAGCGGCAGCGGTACGACGAGCTGTGCCGGGCCGCGGGAGTCACTCTGCACGGCGCCGGAATCCATCCCGGCGGCATCACCGAGAAGATTCCGCTGGTGGTGTCGGCGCTGTCGGGGGCGATCACCGAGGTGCGCGCCGAGGAATTCTCCGATATCCGCACCTATGGCGCGCCCGAGGTGGTCCGGGACTGGATGCTGTTCGGCGCCACACCGGAGCAGGCCGCGGCCAGCGTCATGGCGGACGTCCTCGCGGGCGGCTACAGCCAATCGGTATGGATGATCGCGGAGGCGCTGGGCATCGCGCTCGATGAGCGACTGCGGGTGACGCACGAGACGGCGGTGGCCACCGCACCGATCGACTCGCCGATCGGGCCGATCGCGCCGGGACGCGTCGCCGCGCAACGCTTCCGCTGGCAGGGGACCGTCCGCGGCGCACCGGTGATCACGGCGGCGGTGAATTGGTTCATGGGCACCGAGAACCTCGATCCACCCTGGACATTCGGACCGGCGGGTGAGCGGTACGAGGTCGAGATCGTCGGTGATCCCGGCGCGACGGTGACCTTCACCGGCATGCACGCGCACAGCGCCGCCGCCGGTCTGGCGCGCAACCCCGGCATCGTCGCCACGGCCATGCACTGCGTGAACTCGATTCCCTACGTCGTCGCCGCCGAACCGGGTGTGCGGACCTTTCTCGAGCTGCCGCTCGTCGCGGGTCGCGCCGCCGCCTCGTTGCGCGGGGCCGACGGCGCTTCGTCCGCCGCGGCCGAACCCGACCTCGCGCGGCGGACTGCGCCGCGCTGACCGGCTCGCCCGTTTCATCTAGGAGGTAGCAATGGCGGCATCGGCATTACCTGTCGGATTCGATTTCACCGATCCGGCGCTGTGGGAGAACCGAAGTCCGGTGGAGGAGTTCGCGCAGCTGCGACGGACCGCCCCGGTGTGGTGGAACGCGCAATCCGACGAGACCTCCGGGGGTTTCCGCGACGGCGGCTATTGGGTGGTCAGCAAGCTCGCCGACATCAAGGAGATCTCGAAGCATCCGGAACTGTTCTCCTCGGAGCGGAAAGGGGCGATCATCCGTCTGCCCGGCGACATCACGCCGGAGCAGATGGCGCTCACCGGAGCCCTGCTGGTGAACATGGACCCGCCCAAGCACTCGAAGATCCGGCGGATCATCTCCAAAGGCTTCACGCCGCGGGCGGTGGAGAACCTGCGCGCCGCGCTCACCGAGCGCGCCGCGCGCATCGTGCACGGCGCCAAGGAATCCGGCGGCGGCGATTTCGTCGAACAGGTGGCCTGCGAACTGCCGTTGCAGGCGATCGCCGAGCTGATCGGCGTGCCGCAGGCGGATCGGCGCAAGCTGTTCGACTGGTCCAATCAGATGCTCAACTACGACGACCCCGAGTACGGCGATCCCGCGACGGCCTCGGCCGAGATCCTCGGCTACGCCTGGAACATGGCCGAGCAGCGCCGCGCCTGCCCGGTGGGCGATATCGTGAGCGAACTCGTGCACGCCGACCTCGACGGCGAGGCGCTCGGCTCCGACGAGTTCGGCTTCTTCGTCATCCTGCTCGCGGTGGCGGGCAACGAGACCACGCGCAATGCCATCACCCACGGAATGAAGGCGTTCGTGGACAATCCGGAACAGTGGGAGATCTACCGGGAGCAGCGTCCGCGCACCGCGCCCGACGAGATCGTGCGCTGGGCCACCCCGGTGACCGCCTTCCAGCGCACCGCGACCGAAGACCTGGAACTCGGCGGGCAGCGCATCCGGCAGGGCGAGCGGCTCGGTTTGTTCTACAGCTCGGCCAATTTCGACGAGGAGGGCTTCGAGAATCCGTTCACCTTCGACGTCTTGCGCAACCCGAACCCGCACGTGGGTTTCGGCGGCACCGGCGCGCACTACTGCGTCGGCGCGAACCTGGCCAGGCTGGAGATCGATCTGATGTTCAACGCCATCGCCGAGGTGATGCCCGACCTGCGGCAGGTCGCCGAGCCGGTGCGGCTGCGGTCGGGCTGGATCAACGGCATCAAGAGCTGGCGAGTGCGCTACGAGTAGGTCCGGGTGCGAGTTCCCCGTCACCCGGTGGCGGGGAACTCGCACGGACCAGGCCGTGCCCTCAGCTGTTGCCTTCCTTGCGGCGCCTGCGGTAGCGAACGGTGCACGGTTGCGCCAGTTGCACGACCATCTTGGAGTGGTCGTTGCGGTAGGTCTCCGACGGCTGGGTCATCTCGAACTCCCAGTCCCGCAACAGCAGCGAGAAGATCGCCTTCAACTGCATCAACGCGAACGCCGCGCCGACGCAGCGGTGCCGGCCCGCGCCGAACGGAATCCACGTCCAGCGGTTGACGAGATCGGCCTGGTCGGGATCGATGTAGCGGCCGGGATCGAACGCGTCCGGATCGGGGAAGTCCTCCGGAATCCGGTTCGAGATCGCGGGTGTGGCCGCGACGTGGTCACCGGGTTCGATACGGTGCCCGCAGACCTCGAACTCGCCACGGGCCACCCGCATCAGGATGATCAGCGGCGGGTGCAGGCGCAGCGTCTCCTTGAGCACGGACTCCAGGTGCGGGATCTGGCGCAGCGCGCCGAAGCTGATGTCGGAGCCGTCGGCGTAGAGCTCGTCGAGTTCGGCGACGACCTGGCCGAGTACCTCGGGATGGCGCAACAATTCGATGATCGTCCAGGCCGCCGTGCCGGAGGTGGTGTGATGGCCCGCGAACATCATCGAGATGAAGATGCCGGTGATCTCGCTGGCGCTGAAGCGCGGTTCGCCGTTGTCGCCCGGGATCGAGATGAGCACGTCGAGCATGTCCCGGTCGTCCTTGCCGGTCGGCGGGGCGGCGGCCCGGCGATCCATGATCGCCTGGACCAGCTCGACCAGCTCGGCCCGCGCCTGGTCACGGCGGCGGAAGCTCTCGATCGGGGCGTACGGGTCGACGTAGGCCAGTGCGTCGGTGCCCCGTTCCAGGTCGTGGTAGAGGTGCGCGAAGCGGTCATCGAGGTCGTTGCGGAATTTCACGCCGATCAGGCAGGCCGAGGAGGTGTAGATGGTCAGTTCGGCGAAGAAGTCGAGCAGGTCGATCTCGCCTTCGTCGCCCCACCGTGCCAGCATCCGCTCGACCTCGCGGGCGATGGTGGCGGCGTGCCCGCGCATGTGCTCGGCGCGCAGAGCCTGGTTGTGCAGCATTTCCTTACGGCGTTCCGGGCTGGCGTCGAAGACGACGCCGTCGCCGAAGATGGGCTTCATGAAGGGATAGGCGGCGGCCTGGTCGAGGTCCTCGTCGCCGGAGCGGAAGAAGAATTCGTTGGCTTCCGCGCCCGACAGCAGAATGACCTGGCGCCCCGCCAGGTCGAACGAGCCGACGTCGCCGCACTCCTGGCGGACCCGGCGCATCAGGCCGATCGGGTCGACGCGGAACTCCTCCAGATGACCGTGCTCGTGGTCGCCTCCGGATACCCGCCGTGGTTTCACCAGAGTCATTGGAAATCCTTCCCCAGATAAGTGTCCAAGTTTTATGATGGACACGTGTCTGGACAGTACTACGGCTAGCGAGCGTCCGGCAAGACACGGGCCACGTCCGCCGTCGTGCAGGCCGGACGCCAGGACCGCGGGTGCCGCCGTCGCCGCACAGCCCGCGCCGAGAAGTGATCGGTGGATTCGAAGATGAATGTCGGCAGGCAGGCCATGTCGGTGACGTGGCGGATAGTGCGGTTGAAGGTCGCGGGGGCGGTGCTGATCCTGCTCGTCGCCGCGCTGGTCGCGGTCGCCGTCGCGATGTACGCCGGACGCTTCCGCTCCACGGAGACCGTCACCGTCGAGACGTCCCGTACCGGACTGGTTCTGGACCCCGACGCCAAGGTGCGGATGCGGGGGGTGGAACTCGGCCGGGTCAGCGCCGTGGAATTCCACGGTGACCGGGCGCGCCTGCGTCTCGCGCTCGATCCCGCGCTGCTGCGGCTTGTGCCGGCCAATGCGACGGTGAACATCCGCTCGACCACCGTATTCGGCGCCAAGTACGTGAATTTCGTCGTGCCGGGCGTTCCCTCGCCGACGCCCATGCGGCCCGGCGCGACGATCCGCGCGGAATCGGTCACCGTCGAATACAACACGCTGTTCCAGCGTCTCAGCGACATCCTGGCCGAGGTGGAGCCGGGCAAGCTCAACGCCACCCTGGCCGCATTGGGCACCGCACTGCAAGGGCGCGGCGATCGGCTGGGCGATCTCCTGGCTCGCGCGGACGACTACCTGCGGCAGATCAACCCCAGTCTGCCCGTGCTGCGGCGGGACCTGTCGTCTGCCGGGCAGGTCACCGGGCTCTACGCCGACACCACGCCCGATCTGTTGCGCACGGCGGGTAACGCCACCGCGACCGGCGCGACGGTCGACCAGGGTGCGCAAGACCTGGACGCGGTGTTGCTCAACCTCATCGGCTTGGCCGACACCACCCGGTCGGTGCTCACGGACAACGAGCGGGATCTCACCGGCGTGCCCGCGCTCCTGCGGCCCACCAGTTCGCTGCTCGCTACGTACTCACCCGTGCTGTACTGCGTGGTCGTCGGTATCGCGAAAGCTCTTCCCGCGGCCGAAGCCATCATCGGGGGGTACGAGCCGGGAGCCATCTTCAACGCGAGCTTCATGTACGGCGCGCGGCCCTATCGGTATCCCGACGACCTGCCGAAGGTGAACGCGACCGGTGGGCCACGCTGCGACGGGATCCTCGACCGGGTTCCCGGCAGCCATGCCGATTACGTGGTCACCGATACCAACGCGGGCACGCCGTTCACTCCGTCCAGCGCGGTCGTGCCCAACGCGCCCAAGGTCTTCCAAATCCTTTTCGCGGGCATGCCCGGGGTGTCGCGTTAGTCGACCGCCTCGGTGCTCTGCTCGCGCAGGACGGTGCGCGGATCGCCCTGGCCGGTGAGCCGGCCGTCGCGCAACAGCAAGCAGTGGTCGGCGCGCAGGGCCTCCTCGCGGCTGTGCGTGGCGTGCACGACCGTCACGCCACGTGCGCCGACGCGGCGGATGGCCTCGGAGATCTCCTGCTGCGCGGCCGAGTCCAGGCCGGTGGCCGGTTCGTCGAGCAGCAGCAGGTCCGACTCCTGCGCGAGTGCCTGCGCGAGGAGCGCCCGTTGGCGCTGGCCGCCGGAGAGGGTGTCGAGCCGGCGCTCGGTCAGGTCGGCGATGGCCATCCGGTCGAGGCACGCGCGCACCACCGCGCGATCCTGCCGGGTGAGACGCCGCCAGGCGCCGCGATGCGCCCACCGTCCCATCGCGACTGTGTCGCCCACAGTGATCGGCAGCGTCGCGGGGACACCGCTGTGCTGCACGACGAATGCCGGGCGCCGGAGATGGTGTCGGCGAACGGTTCCCGTGGTGGGCGTGACGACGCCGGCCAGCACGCCGAGCAGGGTGGACTTGCCGGACCCGTTGGGCCCGACGAGTGCGGTCACCTGTCCGGCCGGGATCGTGGCGGTGAACGCGTGCAGTACCGGGCTTCCCCGGTAACCGGCCGTCACCTCGGCGAGATGGACAGCGGACGGCGGCATGAGCGGACTCCGATCACCTCATTGAAATGAAAACCGTTATCATTGTAGAGTGCTGCCTCATGGAGTGGTTGGCCCCGTTCGAGGTTTCGTTCGTGCAGCGGGCGTTGTGGGGCGGATTGCTCGTGTCGTGCTTGTGCGCGCTGGCCGGCACGTGGGTCGTGCTGCGCGGCATGGCTTTTCTCAGCGACGCGATGGCGCACGGCATGCTGCCGGGCGTCGCGATCGCCGCGTTATTCGGCGGAAACCTGGTGCTGGGCGCGGCATGCAGCGCCGCGGCGATGGCGGTCGGCGTCTCCGTGCTGGGGCGCGGCACCAGGTTCGCCGCCGACACCGGCATCGGATTGCTGTTCGTCGGGATGCTGTCGGCGGGCGTGATCATCGTGTCGCGTTCGCCCTCGTTCGCGGTGGACCTGACCGGCTTCCTCTTCGGTGACGTACTCGCCGTCGGGGCGCGTGACCTCTGGTATCTGGTCGCGGCCGCGGTGCTCGCGGCGGTGATCTCGGTGCTGGGCTACCGGGCGTTCGTCGCGCTCACCTTCGACCCGCGCAAGGCGCACACCCTCGGGTTGCGGCCCCGGATGGCGAACGTCGCGCTGATCGGCCTGGTGACCCTGGCGATCGTCGCGTCCTTCCACATCGTCGGCACCTTGCTGGTCTTCGGTCTGCTCATCGCGCCGCCCGCGGCCGCCGTCTACTGGGTGCATCGCATCCCGCTGATCATGCTCACCGCCGCGGCGCTCGGCGCGCTGTCCACCTTCGCCGGGCTGCTGATCTCGTGGCACGCGAGCACCGCCGCTGGGGCGACCATCGCGGCGACGGCCGTCGCGCTGTTCTTCGTCTCGGCGCTGTCGTCCTGGCTGCGCGAGCGGATCCGCGCCTCTCGCGCGACCACGAAACCACTGGCGCTCGTGCTGGTCCTCGCCGCGATCACGCCCCTGATCGGTTGCGCGGCAGAACAATCCGCCCCTGCGGAGCCGACGCCGCACGGGTACGTGGCGGGCGCGGAGGAGACCGAAGAGGCGCAGCCGCGTCTGGTGGTGGCCGACAACGCGACCGGTGACGTGCGGGTGGTCGATCTCGTCACCGAGGACGTGATCGATCTCGGCCGGATGGAAGGCGTCGACCGGATGAGCACCGACGGGCGCTTCGCGTTCCTGTCCGCCCGCGAACGGATGCGGATCGTGGACGCGGGTGCGTGGACGGTCGACCACGGCGATCACGTGCACTACTACCGCGCGCCCGCCCGCGATCTGGGCGTCAGCACCGGTGGGCCGGTGTCGGTCGCGTACGCCGACAGCGCGGTCACGGCAATCGTTTCCGACGCGGGTAGCACCACGCTGCTGGACCGGTCCGCGCTCGGCGCGGGGTCGGTGCACGAGCGCGGCGTGATCGCGGACGCCGCCGCCGTGCCGTACGCCGAGCACCTGCTCGTGGCCGTGCCCTCCCGCGCGCGCATCGAGGTCCGCACCCGAGACGGCGCGCACGCCTCGGACCTCGCGCAGCCGTGCCCGCATCCGCGCGGCTCGGCGGTGACCAGGCGGGGCGTCGTCTTCGGTTGCGCCGACGGTGCTTTGCTGGTGACGGCACGCGATGCGGCGTTCACCGGCGAGAAGATCCCCTATCCGCCCGGCACCGTGGACGCCGACCGCGCGGTCGAGTTCCGCCACCGCCGCGGCAGCGCGACGCTCGTGGCCGCGGCCGGTCGGCGGGGGGTGTGGGTGCTCGACGTCAGGCGCAAGACCTGGACATCGGTCGACACCGGTCCGGTGGTCGCGGCGAACACGGCGGGGGAGGGCGCCGCACTGCTGGTGCTGACCTCGGACGGCCTGCTGCACAGCTACGACGCCGCGTCCGGCCGCGAGTCCGCGGTGGCGCGCCCGCTGACCGCGCCGGTAGCCGACGGCACGCCCGCGCCGCTGATCCTCGTCGACGAACACCGCGCCTACCTCAACGATCCCGTGGCGCGGGCGATCCACGAGATCGACTACACCGACAACCTGCGCACCGCGCGCACGTTCCGCCTCGACATCATGCCCACCTCGATGGTGGAGACCGGCCGATGAGACTCGCTGCCCGGCTGTGCGCGCTGATCGTCGCCGCGCTGTTCGCACTGACCGCATGCTCTGATTCCGGCGCCCACCGAGACGGAGTCCTCGTCACCACCAATATCCTCGGCGATCTCACCCGCGCCGTCGCAGGGGACGCGGTCGAGGTCACCGTGCTCATGCAGGCGAACGCGGACCCGCACTTCTTCGCCATCTCCGCCCAGCAGGCCGCCCGGTTCGAACGCGCGAGCCTCATCGTCTACAACGGTCTCGGTCTCGAGGAGAGCGTGCTGCGCAACGTCGAGGCGGCCGAGAAGTCCGGGGTCGCGGGCGTATCCGTCGGCGCGGCGATCGACCCGATCGGTTACGCGGCGGAGGAAGCGAACGGCAGACCGGACCCGCACTTCTGGACCGATCCGCGCCGGGTGCGCAGGGCGGTGGAGATCATCCGGGACCGGATCGTCGACCACGTCCCCGGCGTGGACGCCGCGGCGGTCCGCGCCGCAGCCGACCGCTACCTGACCGAGCTCGACCGGCTGGAGCGCTGGATGACCGAGCGGTTCGCGACGATCCCCGTCGAACGGCGGAAGCTGGTCACCAACCATCACGTCTTCGGTTACCTGGCACAGCGATTCGGCTTCGAGGTGGTCGGCGCGGTGATTCCGGGTGGCACCACCCTCGCGTCACCGAGCCCGTCGGATCTGTCCGCCCTCGCCGGGACCATCCGGGCCGCCGGGGTGGGCGCGATCTTCGCCGAGGCCTCGCAACCCGATCGCCTGGCCCGGGTGCTCGCCGACCAGGCCGGGGTGCGTGTACAGGTGATCTCCCTGTACTCCGAGTCGCTCACCGAGCCGGGTGGTGGCGCGGGCACCTACCTGGAAATGATGCGGGCCAACACCGAGTCGATCGTGCGCGGCCTCGCCACCCCCTAGCCCGACCCACCGAACGAAAGACGGAGTCGTCCATGCCTGTTCGATCGACATCCACGAAATCGGCCGCCCTGACCGGCTTGCTGACCGCAGTACTCGCCGTCGCCGGATGCGGCGCCGATGCTTCCCCGGAACAAGACACCCGGCGCACACCGATCACCGACCCGGTCGCGATCACCTATGACGGCGGAATACACGTACTGGACGGAACCACCCTCGAACTCGCGCGCACGGTCGAGCTCGACGGCTTCAACCGGCTCAACCCCGCGGGTGACGACCGGCACCTGATCGTCTCGACCAAAGTGGGCTTCCGAGTCTTCGACGCCGTCACAGCCGATTTCACCGGCACGGACTTTCCCGGCCCCCATCCCGGGCACGTGGTCCGGCATGCCGGGCGGACCGTGCTCTTCAGCGACGGCACCGGCGAAGTCGTCGCGTTCGACTCCGCCGATCTCGCGAAGGGCGCGCCGAAGACCGACACCTACCGCGCGGCCGCCCCGCACCACGGCGTCGCGATCGAACTGACCAACGGCGAACTCGTCCTCACCCTCGGCACCGAGGAGAAGCGGACCGGCATCGTGGTGCTCGACAAGAACCGCACGGAGCGGGCGCGCAACGAGAACTGCCCCGGCGTGCACGGTGAGGCGACGGCCGCGGGCGAGGCCGTGGTGATCGGCTGCGAGAACGGCGTGCTCGTCTACCGCGACGGCGTGATCACCAAGGTGACCAGCCCCACCGAGTACGGCCGGATCGGCAACCAGGCGGGCAGCGAGACCTCGCCGGTCGTCCTCGGCGACTACAAGCAGGACAAGGACGCCGAACTCGAACGCCCGCGGAAGGTCGCACTGATCGACACGGTCACCGGCGCGTTGCGCCTGGTCGATCTCGGCACCAGCTACACCTTCCGGTCGCTGGCCCGGGGCCCGCACGGCGAAGCCCTGGTCCTCGGCACCGATGGCCGCATTCACGTGATCGATCCCGTCGCGGGCGCCGTCGTGCGCACGATCCCGGTCACGGATCCCTGGCAGGAGCCGCTGGAATGGCAGAAGCCGCGACCCGCGCTGTTCGTCCGCGGCGGTACCGCCTATGTCTCCGACCCCGGGACGAAGCAGGTGCACCGCGTCGACCTGGGCACCGGAGCGAAGACGGCGAGCGTCGCGCTGCCGAGCACGCCTAACGAAGTGAGCGGCGTGCTGGGGCACTGACCCTCGGCTCTCGTCGGTGGGAACAGCGGACGATGGGCGCGATGTGCACCGCGACACCCCCCCGGAAAGGACGAGCATGACGCACTCGCCCATCGGCCGCCGGACGCTTCTGGCCGTAGCGGCACTCCTACCGCTGGCCGGGTGCGCTGCGGAGAAGGGACCTTCTTCCTCCGCAGCGCCCACCGCCCAGGCGGACGAGCGCCACGATCGGCTGATCGAGCTGGAACGAAAGTTCGACGCACGCCTGGGCGTCTACGCCCGCGCCACCGGGACGGGCGTCACCGTCGCCCACCGAGCCGATGAACGATTCGCGTTCTGTTCGACGTTCAAGGGCTTGGCCGCGGCGGCGGTGTTACAGCGTAATCCGCTGTCGCACTTGGACACCGTCGTCACCTACACCCGCGACGATCTGCTGAAGAACGCCTCCGTCACCCCGCGTTACGTGGACACGGGAATGACGATCCGCCAGCTGTGTGACGCCGCGCTACGGTACAGCGACGGCACCGCGGGCAATCTCCTGCTCCGCGAACTGGGTGGCCCGGCCGAGCTGACGGCCTACGCCCGGAGTCTGGGCGACCCGGTCACCCGGATGGACCGGATCGAGCCCGCGATCACCGAAGCCACCCCCGGAGACCCGCGTGACACCACTTCGCCGAGGGCGTTCGGCGAGGTCTACCACCGGATCGTGCTGGGCGACGCCCTTCCGGCCGACAAGCGGGACTTCCTGCGTGATCTGCTGGAACGCAACGCCACGCCCGCGGGCGCCCAGCGGATCCGGGCGGGCACACCGCAGGGATGGAAAGTGGCCGACAAGACCGGGACCGGCGACTACGGCACACTCAACGACATAGCGGTGGTGTGGCCCCCGGATGCCGCGCCACTCGTCGTCGCGATCATGTCCAGCAAAGCCACCCGCGATGCCGCCTACGATCAGGCTCTCCTCGCCGAAGCCGCCGCGTACGTCATGGACACGCTCACCTAGCCCGCGGCCGTCGCTGCTCTCGACCGGAGACCGGCGCGCGAAATTCTCTGCGGATGCCGGATTTTCCGCTGTTCGCGTCGACGGGGAATCATTCGAAGCCGGGCTAGGTTGGCAGGATGCCGCTGCGACACGAGCCGGATGTCTCCAAAGCCGAGTGGTTCACCGAGCGTCGCGATCCCTGGACGCAACTGTGTTCGATCGGACCCAGTGGGTTCGCGCGATACGCCCGGCTGTTCCACCCCGTCGAACCCGACGAGGATCCGTCCGATCCCGCTACCCTGCTGAATCTCGAAGGCGACCTCGATGTCGAGGTGCTGCGGCGGCTGACCGGCATACTCGCCGAGCACACCGAGACGCCGGAGGAGTGCTACTTCGGGCTCTGGGACGGCTTCGGCGACATCTACGGCGGCTCCTCGGTGGCCGTCGCGTTCAGCGTGGACGAGACGGCGGATCTGACGACCGCGCCCACCGTCGCACCGGCCTTCCCGCCGCACGTGATCGAAGGGCCGCGCCTGCGGATACCCGCGCGGGACTACCTGCTGTTCCGCGGGCCGCTCGGCGAGGCGGGGCAGTGGGGAGCCGCGGACCTGCTGCCGGACTGGCCACGGACGATCAACAGCCCGAATCTCATCTGGCCCGCCGACCGGGCGTGGTTCGTGGCGACCGAGATCGACCTGCCGTGGACCGGCATCGCGGGCAGCGCCCCGCTGATCGAGGCCGTGCGGGCCGACGCGGCACTGGACGTCGAGGAGACCCGGCCATCGGGCGACCTGTCGTATTGGCGGGACAGGCAATTCCCATAGCCGCGAAGCGACGGGTCCCCGGGCCGACCGCCGCTACGGTGGGATGACATGGATACTGCTGTGCTCGCCGTGCCGGAGCCCGCGCGCGCCCCTCGGTCCGCCGCGGCCGGCGGCCGGTTGCGGCGGATCCGGAGCGCGCGGCCACTGGTCGTCGTGGCCGGTTGCCTCGTGGTGTTGCAGCTGGCGGTCCGCTGGTGGGTAGCGGGCAGCGGCTACTTCTATTGGGACGATTTCATCCTGGTCGGCCGGGCGGCCCGATTCGGGTTGTGGTCTGCGGATCTGCTGCTGTACGACCACGACGGGCACTTCATGCCGCTGGCATTCGCCACGGCCTGGGCGGTGAACGCGGTGGCGCCGCTGGTCTGGGCCGCACCGGTGACGGTGCTGCTGATCATGCAGCTCGGCGCGTCGGTAGCCGTGGTGCGGATGCTGCTGCTGGTGGTGGGCCCACGATGGCCGATCCTGCTTCCGCTGGTCTTCTACCTGTTCTGCCCTCTGACGGTCCCGGCGTTCGTCTGGTGGGCCGCCGCTCTGAACGCACTGCCGCTACAGTTCGCCCTCGCCTGGGTGATCGGGGACGCGGTGCTGCTCGTCCGGACCGGTCGCCGCCGATACGCGCTGTCCGGGGTCGCGGTGCTGGCGGTGACGCTGCTGTTCTTCGAGAAGTCGGCGGTCGTGCCGTTCGTCGCCTTCGCCATCACGGCGCTGGCCCGCTACGTCGACGGGCGCGCGGCCCCGATGCGCACGGTGGCCCGCCGGGGTGCGGCGCTGTGGGTCGGATCGGGCGCGGTGCTGGCCTGCTGGTCGATCATCTACCTCGTGGTGGTCGACGGTCCCGGCCTGCCCGACAGGTGGGACGAGTTGCGCGACCTGCTGCCCGGCGCCGCCTCCCTGGGGGTCGTGCCCGCCCTGTTCGGCGGCCCCTGGGTGTGGGAGCGGTGGCTACCGTCGACGCCGTGGGCGGATCCGCCGGGGTGGGCGGTGGTGTCGGCCTGGCTCGCGCTCGCCGCGGTAGTAGCGCTGACGATGCGCGCCCGGCGGCGGATCGGGGCGGTCTGGCTGACGGCCGCGGCGTACGTTTTGATCGCTCAGCTGGCGGTGGCGCTGGCTCGCGGCGGACCGAACACCGCGGGGGAGTTGATGCAGTCGCTGCGCTACTTCGCCGACACGGCGGTGGTGTCGGCGGCCGCGGGTGCGCTCATGCTGCGGGCCCGTCCCCGGCCGTGCCGGGGCCCGGCGCTTCCGATGCGGTCCGTGACGATCGCCGTAACGGTGGTGTTCGTCGTCAGCAGTCTCTGGTCCACCTGGACGTTCGTGCGATCCTGGCGTGTCGGCCCGACCGAAACCTACATCACCAACGTGAAATCGGGGCTGAGCGCATGGGACGGCGCGCCCCTGCTCGAGCAGGAGGTGCCGTGGAATGTGCTGAATCCCCTGGCCTATCCGCAGAATCTCACCAGGAACGTCCTGGCTCCCATAGCCGCTCCGGGCACGTTCGCGGACTCGACACCCCACCTGCGGATGATCACCGACAACGGTGAGATCGTCGAGGCGGCGGTCTGGTGGAACCGGATCATCCTCCCCGGCCCGGAGCCGGGCTGCGGCTACCGGATCGAGGGCACCACCCCGGCTCGCCTGCTCCTCGACGGCCCGATGCTCGCGAACAAATGGACAGCGCAACTCAACTACCTCGCCAGCCGCGACGGCCGCATCACGGTCGCCCTGGAACAAGGCGAAACGGTGACCGCGCCGGTCCGAAAGGGTCCCAACACCGTCTTCGTTCGCCTCATCGGCAGCGGTTCGGCACTGCGAATCAGCACCGTCACACCGGGCCTGAACCTGTGCGTGGGCGTCGGGCCCGTCGGCGTCGCGTCCTACGACAATTGAACCGACGGCTATCGCCGCCCTCGGATACGACCGGCGTCATCGGTTCGGCGGCGTGCGCCTACGGCTGGATGCGCAGACGCGGATGGCCTCGACCACGACCATGCCGCGCGGCCGGTAGGTGCCTTGCGGTGCGTGGGCCCATACCCGGAACCCGAGGTCTCCGTCTGCCGGTGACGGCAACGCGATCTGCGCGCCCTGACGGGCCACAGACACATTGAGCCGGAACAACTCTGCGAACAGGCTCATGTCGGAGTCCGGGATGTCCGGGACGATGAGGAACGTCCACCGTTTCGATCGTGGATGCGACACGATCGGTCCAGGCTGCACGCCGTGGTCGAGCAGTTGCGCCCGCGCGCCCGCGCCGAGCTGCGCGGGCATCGTGATCGCACCGACGCTGCCGGAGACGAAGAAGATCCGGCCCAGCTCCGGCTGCACCCGCGCGGGCAATCCGAAAGCCTCGCAGTAGAACCGGCATCGTGATGCCGGGGTGTCGGCGAGAACGAGGGTCGCGTCGTCGATGTCACGCATCCCGATCACCGGCCTCGGGTGGCATCCGCCTGCGGTCGACACCGGTGACAGCGCCCAGAGTGATCAGACAGGATCGCGGAATGTCATGCCGGTCATCGACTATCGCGGCTCCGACCCAGCCGCACACGCCAGGGATGTTGCGGTCGTGGGGTCCGATCCGGCCGTCGTCGTAGGGAGCCAGCCGTAGGCAGTGCTGGATATCCGGGCACCGCACGCGCAAGAGCGGACCGTACGGTGTGCCGTCGGTGGTTTCCCACTGCCCGGTCTTCGACAATCGGACCTTGCCACCCTCTTCCATTCCCACGCCGCTCCCCTTTGTGTTGATCGGAAGGCGCCCGGCACCGAGGATCTTGCGACCCTCCGGCGGCGTCATCGGCGCCGGAAGTGTGCCCGGGTAAGGGACGGGCTCTCACCCGGTGCCGGGGCCCGCAACCAACATGGCGCCTGTTCAGGCGCATCGGAAGATGCACTCGGTCTACGCTGGTAGAACTTGCGGTCTACTCCGGTCTACTTGCAGTGACTCAACTACAGCAGGGGGCGAATGTTGGGTATGCAGGTCACATGGACCGGTGCTGAAGCCACTTTGTTGCGGGGGATCTTGGGGCTCGCTCAAAAGCGGTTCGCATCGAAAGCAGGCATCGCGCCGAGCACTGTGAAAAAGTGGCGCAAACTAGGTAGTTCGATCCAGCTGAACGAGAACAGCGCCGCGATTATGCAAACGCTGCTCGACCGCGCGACGCCCGAGCAGCGAGCGCGATTCGCCGCCGCGACCGCAAGCAAAGCTGTTGATGGTCTGCCTGCATGCGACGCGACAACGGATACGGTGGGGCAATGGGTTCCAGGCATGTGGACGACCGACATCACAATGGTCGCCTTCGACCTGGCCAGGGAGGATCTCATGCTCGACCGTAGACAGATCGGCAGGGCCCTACTCGGCGTTGTCGCTGGTCCACCCCTCCTCGAACCGTTGGAGCGATGGCTCAGAAACGGCAACCCGCCGAGCATCCCGCGCCGTGCGCGGACCGGCGTCGGCATGCAAGAGGTCGAGCAGCTCGAAAACGCTGCACGTGTATTCCGTTCCTGGGACGACCAGCACGGCGGCGGCTTGCGCCGTAAAGCCGTGGTCGGGCAGCTCGCCGAGGTCAACGAACTGCTCGGCGAGAATCACCCGCCGGAACTGCGGCGCCGGTTGGCTGGAACCATGGCTCAGCTAGCGGAGACCGCAGCCATGATGTCGTGGGACTCGGGACATCAGAAACTCGCGCAGCATTACTACGCCCTCTCCATTCGTGCGTCCGGAGAAGCGCGGGACCCGGCATTCACGGCCGTGGTGGTTGCCGGGATGGCGCGTCAACTGCTGTCGCTGGGCAAGTCCGCGGACGCGCTCGAACTCATTCGGCTGGCGCAGGAGTACTCCGTCGGCCGCCTCACCGCGACCACCCAAGCGATGCTCTACACCCGTGAGGCGTGGGCTTACGCTCAGTTGAAGCGGCCGACAGCATTTCGACGTGCCAGCGACAAGGCCTATGAGGTCTTCGAGGACTCGCAGCCGACGGGTGATCCGTACTGGATCCACTACTTCGATGCTGCCGAGTTGTCGGGGACCCTCGGAGGCAGAGTGCTCGACATGGCACGCCGCGACCCAAGGGCGGCCGATGAAGCCATCGAGCTGATCGATCGCGCGATTGCACTTCGGCGGCCGAACCGCGTGCGCAGCGCCGCGCTGGATCAGCTCGGTATGGTCGAGGCGCGTCTCCTTCAGGGAGAGGTCGAAGAAGCCTGCCGGGTTGGTCACGGCGCGCTACAGGTAGTCGAGCAGACCGCCTCTGACCGTGTGGCCAAGAAGCTCGCCAGGGTGTACAACCGCACCCGACAGCACGTGAACGTGGCTGGGGTGGCCGAACTGCGCGATCGGATGCGGCCGCTCGTCGCGGCGACAGCATAGGAGCGAACTGCATGGTGCGCATCGGGGTCACCGGGCACATGAATATCACCGAGGCCACCGAGCCGCTGGTCTACACGGCGATCCGTGAGTTGCTCGCCACCAACGGGACCGGCGACGTGGTATTCGGGGTGAGCTGCATAGCCCGTGGCGCCGATTCGGTGTTCGCCCGAGCCGTTCTCGACGCAGGCGGACAGCTCGAGGTCGTGTTGCCGTCGCGGAACTACCGGGAGACGAAGGTGAAGCCCGACCACGCCGAGCTGTTCGACGACCTCACGCAGCGTGCGGCCGTGGTGCGCGTGATGGACTTCGATGACGCGGGCCGCGAAGCGTACGAGGCCGCGAACGCGGCGGTGGTGGACTCGGTAGACCGGCTGGTCGCGGTATGGGACGGTGCGGACGGGGAGCGCAGCGGAACCGGCTCTGTGGTGCGGTTGGCCCGCAAAGCCGGGGTGCCGGTGGACGTGGTGTGGCCGGAGGGCGCGGCCCGCGGCTGAAGGATGGTCCCAGCCGGTCCGCGTACTCGTCTGCGCACCGTTCGATGGGTGGCCGGTCAACTGTGGGACAGCAGTCCGGCCACCATCGGATCAGTCGCGGTATACCGCGACGTAGGCGTTGGTGGTGGTGCCGATGCTGGCGGGGCCCAAGCATGAGGCGGTGCCCTGGCCGGAGGGGCTGAATGAGCCACTCCACGAACCTCGGTAAGGGCCGATGGCCATGAGCGGGAACGCATTCGGTACGCCGTGCAGGCCGACGCACTCGACCACCAGGTTGTATTCCCTGCCGGGGGGCGCATCGTCGTCGTGGCAGGTCGCCGTCGCAGTGAACAGGTCTCGCGTGACGACACAGTCCTGTGGCGCGGCTTGAGCTGTGCCGGAACCGATTACCGTGGCAAAGCCCAGAACCGACACGGCGGCGGCCGTGACTCGTGCGGCGGCGATTGTCGTAGAGCTCATTCGAATTCCTTTCGAAGGTCATGTGGCAATCGAGGGCGGACACCGAGTCGTTACGGGCGGACCACGGCCGTGCCGATACGACGCGGACGCCTCGCCGCATGCCGTGCAGGGCTGAGCCGTCCAGCCGGGAGGCGGTTCACGCGGGACAGTCTGCGGAAGGGTTGGCCGCTTCGTCTCGAAGCCTCGCCGCAAGGAGGAGGTTATTGAGATTATCCACGGTCCTGAGTATTTCTTCATCAACTCTTGACGATGATTTCGTCTTAGTTGATGATTTCCTCGGATACCGTCGTGGCGGTGGTGCAGGCGAGCATCGACGGCTCGGCCGCTCCCCGTCCGGACCAGTGAGGACTTCGATGACCGATTCCCGATTCCGCAGGAAGATGAGCAGGCGTGGGGCGCTGGGCGGCGCTCTCGCGGGGACGCTCGGCGCCGCCGCGATGGCGGCGGTCGCGCGGGCGACTCCGCTTCGCACTCGGCGACCTGCGCCTTCGGGCACCTACCGGATCGACCTGCACGCGCATTTCCTGCCGCCGGACTACCGGGCGGCGTTGCTCGAGCACGGTCACGTCACCATCGGCGGGTACCCGACGCCGGATTGGTCGCCCGAGCAGGCGCTGGCGTTCATGGACTACTACGGCATCCAGGCGCAGGCACTGTCGGTATCCGACCCCGGGGTGTCCTTCCTGCGCGGCAAGGAAGCCGCCGACATGGCCCGCTACTGCAACACCTACGGCGCCGGGCTGTTCCGGGACCACCCCGAGCGATTCGGCGCCTTCGCGGTGCTGCCGATGCCCGATATCCCCGCTTCCATCGCCGAAGCCGTGTACGCGCTGGACGAACTGCGTCTCGACGGTGTGGTTCTGCTGTCCGCCTACGACGGTGTCTATCTCGGCGATCCTCGTTTCGAGCCGTTGCTGATCGCGCTGAACCAGCGCAACGCCTACGTCTTCGTGCACCCGGCCGCCATCGCCGCCGACGCCAAACCGAAACTGCCGCTGCCGGACTTCCTCGAAGAATTCACCTTCGACACCACCCGCGCGGCGACGTTGATGATGGCCACCGGGATGACACAGCGCTACCCGAACATCCGTTTCCAGCTGGCGCACGCGGGCGGGACGCTTCCCTTCCTGTCCCACCGCATCAGCGTCGCCTCGCAGACGGTGATCGGCGAGCTCTGGCCCGAGGACCTGCCCAGGCCGTCGCTACTCGACACGCAACGCCAGATCGGGAACTTCTACTACGACACCGCGCTGAGCGGGTCGGCCGCGGCGATGGCGAGTGTGCTGGCGGTCAGCAAGCGCGACCACGTCGTCTTCGGATCCGACTGGCCCTTCAGCGCGCTCACCCTCCCGCAGTCCGGCACCCACGATCCGGCTCCCGGCCTCAGCGACATCTTCGACGCCGACCAGCGGATGGAGGTCGAACGGATCAACCCGTTGCGGCAGTTGCCGCGGCTGGCCGCAGCGGTCGGCGGGTGAGCGACAGCCGCGCGCCGCCGGGACTCCGCGGCGTAGGCTCAGTTCTCCGCCACGGCGGCCTCGGCCGCGGTCCGGGCCCGGGACAGGGCCTCCGGCACCGGAATCCGGCCCAGATACATTTCGGCGAGAATCGGCTCGACGGCGCGGAGCGCGGCCGGAAATCCCGGCCCGCCACCGGAGGAGATGCGCGGGCCGCGCAGCACGTCGAAGAAGGGGGAGACGTCTACTCCCTTCGCGGCCCAGTAGTCGCGATAACGCCGCTGCTCGGAGACGACCGCCGGGATGACGGCGCCGCCATCGGCCAGGTAGCGATTGCCCGCGCCGCTGCCGAGCCAGGCCAGCACCCGGCGAACCGCGTCCGGATGCCGGGTGGCCGCGTTACCGGCGACGCCGATCGCGTTGTTCGTGCTCACCCGCCCGGCGGGGCCCTCGGGCAGCAGCGCCACACCCCAGCCGAAGCGGACCCGTGCTGCGACCTGCGCGAGATTGAACGTCCCGGATTGCAGCAGCGCGAGTTTGCCTTGCAGGAAGGCGTTCTTCGCGAAGTCGGGATTGGTGTTGGTGTCCGCGGGAGAGGGCGTGAGCCGGTCGGCTATCAACCGCACCAGATAGTCGAACGCCGCCACGCCCTGCGGGCTGTCGAAGACGAAGTGGTCGTTGTCGTCCTGCAATCGCGCTCCGGCCGAGCCCAGGTAGGGCAGCTCGATGGACTGGAAGTCGTGGCCCGCGTTGTACGCCCATGGGGCGGCCGTCGCGAGCCTGCGCAGCATCGGTCGTAGGGTGTCGTCGCCGTCCGGGCTCCACCGCAGCGCGCTCAGCTCGGCGGGATCCACGTGTGCGGCCGCGAGCAGTTCCCGGTTGTAATACACCGCTGTACCCGCGTCGACGAATTGCGGTACAGCCCAGAGCCTTCCGTCGCGTGTGTACTGTGCTACCGCCGAAGGATCCCAGACTGCCGCGGCCTCGGGACCGAGCGCCGCCCCGATATCGATCAACCGCCCGGTATCGGCGTAGTCCTCGTAGGAGTTGGTCCAGAACAGATCGTCGGCGGTGCCCCCGGCCACGTCCAAGCGCAACTTCTGCTGATAGGACGACCACGGCACCACCGTGAGCCGCACCTCGACGTCCGGATTCGCCCGCTCGAACTCCGCGAGGGAGGCACGGTAGGCGGGAACGAGACTCTCGTCCCAGACGCGCAGCCCCAGCACGGTACGCCCGGACCCGTCGCCGCTGCGGCCGAGCCACAGGACGGCCGTGACCAGCAGCGCCGCGGCCAGCGCGACAGCGAGTACGACGCGGGTCGACGTCCTCATTTCACCCCCGTCCACGCGATCGAGCGCAGCACCTGCCGCTGGAAGATCACGAACAGCACCACCAGCGGCGCGATGGCCAGGGTCGTGGCCGCCATCACCAGGGTCCACTGCGCGTTGTAGCGGGTCTGCAGGTTAGCCGTTGCCACGGTCAGCACCTGCCACGAACGGCCGCTGCTCGCGACCAGCGGCCACATGAAGTTGTTCCATTGCGAGACGATCGTGATGAGCGTCAAGGTCGCCAGCACCGGCCGGCTCATCGGCACCATCACGTGCACGATGATGTCGAGGGTGTTCGCGCCGTCGAGCCGCGCCGCACCGATCAACTCCTGCGGAATCGCGCGAAAGTACTGCCGCAGCAAGAAGATCGCGTACGGCGATCCGAACACGAACGGCAGCACGAGCGCCCAGAACGTGTTCAGCAGGCCCAGTTCGGCGAACATCAGATACAGGGGGATGAGGGTCACCATCGGCGGCACCATCATGGTGCCCAGATACACCCAGAACAGCCCGTCGCGGCCCGGGAATTCGGTGCGGGCGAACGCGTATGCCGCCAGCACCGAGGTGATCAGCTGGCCGCCGGTGACCAACACCGTCATCAGCGCGGTCACCAGCACCGCACGCCCGAACCCGTAATCCAGCACCGTCCGGAAGTTGTCCGCCGTAGCCGGATGTGGAAGGGCCAGCGGTGACCCGGTGGCGAACTGGTCGGGTGTCTTCACCGCGGTGAGGGCGCTGAGCAGCAGGGGTGTCACGGTCAGCAGCGCGCCGGCCGAGAGCACCGCGTAGGCCGCGGCCGACCGCAGGCGATCAGAACTCATAGGTGGTCCGATTCCGGAAGTAGCGGTGCTGCGCCACGGTGATCGCGAACATCACCGCGAACACCACCAGCGCCATGACGGCGGCGCGGCCCGGACGCGCGGCGTCGAAGGCCTCGGAGAAGATTCGCATCGCGAGCACATCCGTGCGATCGCCCGGCCCGCCCTTGGTCAACGCGTACACGGTGTCGAAGGTCTGGAACGCGGTCAGTACGCCGGTGACCAGCACGAAGAACATGGTGGGGCGCAGCAACGGCAGGATCAGCCAGCGGATCCGGCGCCAGCCGGTAGCGCCGTCCAGCGCCCCCGCGTCGAGGATCTCGCTCGGTATCGCGCGGATCCCGGTCACGAAGAACAGCGCCACGTACCCGAAGTTCGCCCACACGCTCACCGCGGCCACCGACGGCAGCGCCAGCGCGGGATCCGACAGCCATTCGACGCGCCTGCCGAGGACGGCGTTGACCGCACCCCCGGTGGGGGCGAACATCCACTGCCACACCACACCGACCGCGACCGGAGCGCACATCCACGGCAACGCGTACATGATTCGCAGGCTCGTCCCGCCGCGCCGCCGAGCCAGCAACGCCGCGACCGTGAAACCCAGCACGGTCTGCGCGGGCACCACGATGGCGGTCAACGCCAGCGTCACCAGCAGGGCATGGCCGAACGCTGCGTCGCCCAGCACCGAGCGCCAGTTGCGCAGTCCCACGAATTCCCTGGGCCCCAACAAGTTCCAGCTGTGCAGACTGAGCCAGGTCACCACCAGGATCGGTAGCAGCAGGAAGGCGCCGACGCCGATCAGGCTCGGCAGCAGGAGAACATAGCTCGTCGCGGTACGACGAGCCGCACGCCGGTTCATGTGCTGCGACGTTACCGCCCCCGCCCGCCCCCGCCCGCTCCCGTACGGCGCGCGGGGCGGCGGAGTCAGTCGGTGGGGCCGCCCGCCACGTAGATCACCTGGCCGGATACGAAACCGGCGCCCTCGCTCACGAGGAACGAGGCGGCGTGCGCGATGTCCTCGGGAGTGCCTACCCGCTGCACGGGAATCTGCGATGCGGCGGCCTTCTGGAAGTCCTCGAACGAGACGCCGACACGCTCGGCGGTGGCGGCGGTCATGTCGGTGACGATGAAGCCGGGAGCGATCGCGTTGGCCGTGACGCCGAATTTGCCCAGCTCGAACGCCAGGGTCTTGGTGAAGCCTTGCAACCCTGCCTTCGCCGCCGAGTAGTTCGCCTGTCCGTGATTGCCGAGCGCGGAGGTGCTGGACATGTTGACGACGCGTCCCCACTTCTGTTCGACCATGTACTTCTGCACCGCGCGGGTGAGCAGGAAGGCTCCGCGCAGGTGCACGTTCAGCACGGCGTCCCAGTCCGCGACGCTCATCTTGAACAGCAAGTTGTCCCGCAGAATGCCGGCGTTGTTCACCACGACCGTCGGCGCGCCCAGCTCGTTGTCCAGTCGCTCGACGGCGGCGGCGACCGACTCCTCGTTCGACACGTCGGCGCCGAGCGCGACGGCTCGTCCGCCCGCCTCGGTGATGGCGTGGACCGTGTCGGCGCAGGCGGCCGCATCGAGGTCGAGCACGCCGACACGAAGCCCGTCCGCCGCCAAGCGCTTGGCGATCGCCGCGCCGATCCCTCGCGCGGCGCCGGAAACCACTGCCACTCGCTCGCCCATGAACGCGTCCCTTCGTCGGTCGGATATCGAATCAGTCATACCGCACCGGCCTGTCGCCGTGGCGAGGACCGGCCGCCGAGCACGCCGCCGGAATCGGCGCGGGGTGAATTACCACAACTCTCGAGCAGAAGGCTTGCTCCGCTCCCGGCCCGATGTTTCGATCGGCACGTGACCGACCAGAACGAGCCTCCCCGTATCGTCAGCGCCAGCCGTGAGATCAACGCGGGCCCGGCGGCCATCTTCGAGCTGATCGCCGATCCCGCCGAGCAGCCGCGCTGGGACGGCAACGACAACCTGGCCGAGGCCGCGACGGGGCAGCGGGTGCGGGAAGCCGGGGCGGTGTTCAGCACGACCCTGACCAACGGAGCCGTCCGCGACAACCACGTGGTGGAGTTCGCGGAGGGCAGTCGCATCGCGTGGCGTCCGTCGGAGCCGGGCAAACAGCCGCCCGGCCACCTGTGGCGCTGGGAGCTGGAGCCGGTGGGCGAGGGCCGCACCCGAGTCACCCATACCTATGACTGGACGTCGCTCACCGACGAGAAGCGTCAGATCCGCGCCCGCGCGACCACCGCGGACAAACTGTCGGCCTCCCTCGACCGCCTCGCCGAACTCGCCGAGCAGCAGGCGGTTTCGTCGTAGCAGTGCCGCCACCAGCAGCGGCGCGGCGAAGGCGGCGAGCGCGGCAACCTTGAACCGGGGCCGACCGGTCATGACTCGGCGGGCGGAGGCGGCGAACAGATGTTCCGGTCCCCTGCGGTCTCCGACGGCTGGTGGTCGGTTCCGAGCGCTGGTGGTGCGGCTGTCGGGCGGCAGCGGTGTCATGCATCCGAAGGACCCGGTGGGGTGCAGTGGCGTCGAGTGGGCACCGGATCGGGCATGGTGCGACGGCGTCCCTGCCCGCCGATCCGGCCGCATCGGCATACCGGACTGTATTGTCCGGTTATGTCTCGTAGTGTGCGTCAGATCACGACGCCACGTCGAAGGGGCGCGGCTCACACGTCCCGGTATGGGATGCCGTGCCGGGCGCTCCGCGGGGCAAGGACGGCCACAATGGTCCGGTAATCTTGCCCGAATGACCTCGCCACGCCGTGTGAACAGGGGGCCGAAGGCGGCGGCCGGCAACCGGGCAGCCTTGATCCAGGCGGCGCGAGAAATCTTCGCGGACAGTGGCTTCGACGCGCCGTTCAGTTCCATCGCGCGGGCCGCCGGAGTCGGGCAGGGCGTGCTCTACCGGCACTTCCCGACGCGGGAGAGCATCGCGCTGGCGGTGTTCGAGGAGAACATCGACGGTATCGAGGCGCTGGCCGCCGATCCCGCGGTCACCGTGGACGACCTGCTGGCGATCATGGTCGAGCAGATCACCACCTCGGCGGCGTTCATCGCGATGATCCACCCCACCAACACCGACGACATGCGCCTGTTCGAGGTGGCGCGGCGGCTGATCGCCCTCATCGCGGAGAAGCTGGAGGATCCGGGTCAGCGCGGCACGATCAGTGCGGACATCACCACCGCGGACGTGGTCTTGGCGCTGGCGATGCTGGCCGCCGTGCTGTCGAAGACCGACGCGCAGTCGAAGAAGGAAACCGCCCGGCAGGCATGGGCGTTGCTGGATCGCGCGTTGCGCGGCTGAGCGCACGCCCGCCTGTCACGGCGCGCGCTCGATCGACGCCAGCTCGTCGGCGACGCGCTCGAACGACCGGATGACGTGCAGGAGCCCGTTGGCGAATTCGCGTTGCCCGAAATCTATTCCGCTTTCCGTCGACCAGCGAGCGAGCAACCGGTGTACCGTGGCGTCGGCACCGCGGGTACGGAGTCTCACCGCGGTGGCGTGTGCGTGTCGCTGTACCGAGTCGGCCACGGCGACAACGCCTTCGGCGGTGTAGACGGCGGAGTCACTGATGATGTCCACCAATTCGACGAGTTCGTCGGCGAGCCCGATCAGATCATGGATCTGCGCGATCTCCGCGGTGATCGCCATGTGGTCGATGCAGCAGCGCAGCAGTATGCCGAGCCGGTGCAGGTGTCCGGGAAGCGGATGGACCGGCGCACCGAGCGGCGTGAGGTCCGCCAGGCGGTGCCGGATGCTGAACGGATCGGCCGGGGGAGCGCCGAATTCGGCGAGAACGATGGCGCCCGCGCGCAGGTCGAAGGCTGTCGCGGTGAGCGAGTCGTCGGGATCGGCGCGACTGGTGAGCGTTCGCATACGTCTCCTGGTGCTCGTCGCCGAGACGCCGACTTGCCCATGCCGCCCCCCTCGGTCGCAGATGGAATCGTCGCATGACAAGACTCTCGACCTGTGATTGCCGAGTGATTGCCAGCGGCTGGGTTCCGGACCGGTGGACGATCCGGATAGGTTTGTCCGGTAGGTAACCAGTTTGAACCATGAGCGCGGTGTCGTCAAGCCGCCCTCGCGGCGCGGTCCAGGTTCCCGCAGGGCTTGGGACCGGCTGTGACTCAAATATTCGGGCAGCGAAAAGTGCTGGTGTAAAGCATTCTCGGGCAACAGGTGACAAGTGGTGATCGCTTGCGTTCCGGGTAGGTCGCGCAACGTACGACCGCTCGTTGTCTGATGTCCCGCAGTCGGGAACGCAGGGAGATGTGGTGGCTCGTAGGGGCTGCGGTAGGTGAACGAAGGGTCTTGACCAGGCAATTGCTGACGTGGTGATATAGGTCACAATTGGGCTCGGCAGAAGCGCCGCCATCGGATCGTGGACCGCTTTAGTGTGTGTGCGGCAGAACCTTCCGGCGAGGGGCTCGGCGATCCGCTCTCACCCCGCCGCTCCGCTCTCCGGATCCTTCGCTGGTTCGGCACGCGGCCGCCCCTCGGCCGCGCGGCTCGCTGATCCGCGATGGCCGGCGCGATGGTTGGTACCCATCGAGTCGGTGTCCGCGGCCGGACCTGTCGATATCTTCATCGGTGACACCGGGATGGGAACCATGGCTGTACGATCCGTCGATTCCGTTGACCGAGGCGCTCCAGTATCGCCCTCCTTCACTCGCTGGCGAGACCGGACGCGCCGGTGCCCGCATCGGTACCGCTTGGCGGTGGTCGCGCCGAACATCGCGGACGTGGTGCGCTGGACAGGCGGGTGGCTTTTCGATCGCACCGTCGCGGGATGGGAGGTCACGGTGCTGGTGGCCGATCCGGGGGACACCCGCCCGCTGCGCATCCTCGGGGCGACGGTGCTCGATCTCGAGCAGTTCTCGGCCGCGCCGGTGCGAGAGACGTGGCCGCAGGCGGTCGCCGTCGCCTCCGCGACGTATCTGTCCGACAGCCGGGTTCGCGACGGCGTGCTCGACTGTCTCGACCGAGGGCGCACCGAGGTGACGATGTGGGGCGAGGGTCTTCCCGTCGAACTCGACCATCGGGTCGGTTCGGTGCAGCATCGGGTCAGCCTCGCCGGACGGGCCTTCAAAGCGTGCGCGATGCGGGCGGCGGGGCTCGCGACCGAGGTGGTCGGTCCGGTCGAGGTGTTCCGGACGGGAGGGGCATCGCGGATGTACCCGGGATACGGCGTCGACCTCATGCCCGCCGGGTGATCGGCAGGCCCAGGCGGATCGGAACTCGCCGAAGCTGGGAAGGGCTTATTTCAAGTTAGCCTAACCTTATGAACGCGAGCACGGTGGTGCACGAGCCCGGCAAGCGGATCGTCCGCTCGCGCGAGCGATCCCGCAAACCGGTACGGCGCGCACTGATCTCGATCCACCGCTGGTCGGCGTTGATCCTCGGCACGGTCCTGGTGGTCCAATCGACATCGGGCGCGATCCTGCTCTACCACGCCGAACTGTTCCGGGCCCAGCACGCCTCGTTCTATCGGCACACGGACGCGCCGCCGGTGATCGACACCGAGCAGGCCGTCGCGCTGGTGCGTGCGACCGATCCCGACTTCGCCGTCGGCTGGGTCGGCGTGGACGGCGGTGTGATCGCGATCGGAAACGCGCAGTACACCGCCGCCTACTCCGTCGATCCCGGTACCGGACGAATCAACGAGCGGGTGAACCTGACCGACGGTGTGCTGGGTTGGTTGGCCAATCTGCACAACTGCGCATTCGGCTGCGCGCGCTACTCCGGAGCGATCCCGATCATGGAGAACCAGGCTCCCCTCATCGACATCAAGTGGGGCGCGGTGATCCTGGGCTCGCTCGGCACACTGTTGGTAACGCTCGCGGTGTCCGGTGTGGTCATCTGGTGGCCGTCGCTCAGGCGGTCCCGCAACGGGTTCCGGGTCCGCCTGCGGAAGGGGCGCTTCGCCCGGGACCGCGACCTGCACGACGTCATCGGCGTTCTCGCCGTACCGTTCCTGCTGGTGTGGGGCATCACCGGGACCACCATCGAATGGCCGGCCGTCCAGCGGGCCTGGCTCCTCGCTACCGGCGGCAACACGACTCTGGAACGAACCGAGAGGTCCTTCGAGCCGCGCTCGGGCGTGCCGGGCCGGGCCCCGCTATCCATCGGCGAGGCCGGTGCGATCGCGCGGCGCGCCGCGCCGGGCCGACTCGCCTACCTGTTGCTGCCCACCGACACCGCCCCGTACTACCGCGCCGCCGTGGCCGGCGCCTACTCGCCACGCGAGCATCGCCTCTTCTACAGCGGTGACGTCCTGGTCTATGTGAACGCCTACGACGGCGCCGACCTCGAGGTGGTCGACGCGAGCCACGACCGGCCGCTGGCGAACACCTTCTACGCCAAGGTCTTCGAACCCGCCCACTTCGGCTGGCTGGTGAACGGGTGGTGGCGACTGGTCTGGCTGGTCTTCGGACTGACTCCGCTCGCGCTCGCGGTCACCGGGCTGTCGACCTGGCTGTTCCGCCGCAGAACCGAACGCCGTCGCAACGGCGTGAGGGCGTAGCCGTCCCACGAGTCACGACGGGAAGTGGATCACTTGCCGGGCGAAGACCGTGTCGGGATCCGCGAGGTGATTCGCCGCCGCGACCACCCCCACCCTGGTGTCCAAGTCGGCGGGGCCGTACGCGTGGTGGCACATCGTCCGCAGCGTATCGCCGGCGACGGTGCGGCGGCGGTTCAGGCCGGGCACGATGAGTACGTGGCCGGGAGCCGGTTCGCTCCCGGAGGGCAGGTGGTTCGCCAGTTCGATCAGCAGGGCGAGGTGGTCGTCGCCGTACCAGCGCTCGGCGAGTACCGCGAGAGTCTCGCCTTCCGTCACCGTGTGGTGGCCGACATCGGCCAGCTCCGGGATGTGCAGCCACGCACCTTGCTGTATCTCGCGTTGTGCCACACCGTTGACCACCTCCCAGATCAACTGGACATTGGTGTCCTCGCTGCCGTAGTAGCGCTGGGTGATCTGCTTGCGCGCCGCGGTGGAGTCGGAAGTGGTGACGAGGTGGCGCCGGGTGATGTACGGGAGCAGGAGCTGTTGCCCGACGTCGATCGAATTCGGATCGGCGAGATGGTTCTGGCGCGCGATCGCCGGGAACAGACTGCTGTCGCCGTACTCGCGATGCGCGATCGCGGAGAGGGTGTCGCCGGGTCGAACTTCGTACTTTTTCATTACTTCCGCCTTTTCCGAGACTGCCGCCGGTGGGAGCCGCGACCCGGCGGGATTCGTCGTCGCCGCAGATGGGCTTCGGCCGACTCCGGACGCCTACCGGTCACGAAGGGTTTCGCAGTACCGAATGCTCGTCGCGGATAGTCGCCTGATCGTGAGTAGGCGACTACTCGTTTTCATCGGCGCTGCTGTCGCGCGGGTCGGAGCGAGACGCTGAGCACCGGGATTCCCGAGAGGAAACCGATCGCGCCCGGTGGAGCCGAAGGGCGATCACGGGGTATCCGTGCCGGGAAGCCAGCTGTTGCCGGGCTGGGTCCAACGGCGGTCTCTGATCATGCGGCGGGCCGCCCGCTGGTTCCTCCCGATGAGGCGTTCCAGGTAGAGGCGGCCGGCGAGATGGTCGGTCTCGTGCTGTAGGCAGCGGGCGAGATAGCCGGTGGCTTCGACGGTGACGGGCCGTCCGGCCAGATCGACGCCGGTGACCTCGGCCCGATGCGCTCGCCCGGTGGGGTACCACTCGCCCGGCACGGACAGGCACCCTTCCAAGTCGTCGGGGTCCGGCATCGTCTCGGGCAACGGCGAGGTTCGCAGGACCGGATTGATCACATGGCCGCGGTGCCTGCGGCCCGCGTCGACGAGGTCGTAGACGAAGACCGCTCGCGGGTCTCCGATTTGGTTCGCGGCCAGGCCCGCCCCGGCGGCAGCGGTGTTGGTGTCGAACAAGTCGTCGATGAAGGCGGCGAGGTCGTCGTCGAAAACGGTGACGGGGATCGCGGGCATGGTCAGCCGGGGATCACCGGCGATGAGGATCGGTCGAACAGCCATGGTCCGCAGGGTACTCAAATATGAGTAGTCGTGTCAGACTAGTGTGGTGAACGAGACCAGGTTGTTCGTCCTCGCCGCCCTCGCGAAACGCGGGCCCATGCACGGTCATCAGCTGCGCCGCGACGCTCGCCTGGACCGTGCCGATCTGTGGTCGCGGGTCAAGCCCGGCTCGCTCTACGGAGCGTTGCACCGGATGGCCGACGAAGGGTTGATCCGGCCACTGCGCACCGAGCAAGACGGCGCGCTGCCCGCCCGCACCGTTTACGAGATCACCCACGAAGGGCGCCGGGAACTGCGGGCGCTGCGTGACGAAGCCTTCACCGAAGTCGACATCCGGCCCGATCCGGTGGATCTCGCACTGGCCGTCAGCGACGATCTCGACCGCGAGCTGCTGCGCGGATACCTCGAAGACCGCCTCGCCGCGCTGCGCGCCCGACGTACTCGCGTGGAACACCAACTCGACCGGCGCTGGCCCGACCAGAACGCCGCCGACGACCTCATCGTCGAACACGCCACGATGCGGATCCAGGCCGAAATCGATTGGCACGAAAAAGTACTCGGCGACATCGACAAACTGGACGCACTCCGTTCGTGATCCGCTGAGCAGAGCATTCGCGGCCACCCACATTGCGCTCGTGGCGTCTCGAACTCTCGTGCTCCCCGTGGGTGGCTGAACGCCGACGAAAAGAAAAGACTGGTTCTCTCCAGGTCGTGAGACTAACTTCGCGAATCGTGAACGGTGAAGTGATCATCCTGACCGGCCCGCCCGGGGCGGGAAAGACGACCGTGGCCGAACTGCTCGCCGCAGGCGCGAGCAGGCCGACGGTCCACGTGACGACCGACTGGTTCTATCGCTCGATCCGCACCGGATTCGTCCCGCCGTACCTGCCCGAAGCGCAGCGGCAGAACGAGGTGGTCGTCGACGCGATCGTCGCGTCCGTCGCGACGTTCGCGCGTGGTGGCTACGACGTCGTGGTGGACGGAATCGTGGGGCCGTGGTTCCTGACGCCGTTTCGCGCGGCCGCCGAACCCGACCTCCTGGAGCTGTCCTACCTGGTCCTCCGGCCCGATCTGGACACGACGTTGGCGCGTGCGCAGCAGCGCGCCGGGCGCGAACTGAAGGATGTCGAGGCGATCACCGGCCTGTACACCGCGTTCGCGGACCTGGGTGAACTCGAGGACCACGTGCTCGACACCGGGCACATCGACGCGGAACAGACTGTCGCGGAAGTCCGGCGCGTCCTCGCTTCGGGGAATCATCGCTTGCGCTGAAAGGACTACGGAGCCTGTCGAGTCGACGATCACCCGGATGTTCGTGCCGGCTGTTTCGAACGTCTGAGAGCAGATCGGCAGCCGGATAACGCGTTCGGCTGACGGGTACTCGAAGCGGCTGTGGGGCGGTTCTTTTCGATCGTATGAAGAAGGGCGGAGGCCGATTCGCCCATCGGAGTGCGGGTAGCACGACGACGTGGCGCATAGAGCCACAGTCGGTTTCATCCGCTACCGAAAGGAGCATGTGATGGCAGACCAGAACAACCCCGGGCAGTTCGGCAACCGCTCCGATACCGAGGAGCAGGCGCGTCGCGGCGGCCAGGCCAGCACCGGCAGCTTCGGCGACCGCAACTCCGCCGATCCGAGTGCGGCCGGACGCAAGGGCGCCGAAGCGCAGCCCCATGAGGCCAAGGTGCGCGGCGGTCAGCACAGCCACGCCGGTCGCTGACGTCGAGCAGAACACGGGCCGGGCGGAACAACCGCCCGGCCCGTCTCGTCTGTCCACACACGGCCACACCCGGGGGGGCGATCGCGGGGCGTCGAGGAGGGTCTCCTGCCCTCATTTATGTGACTCTTTATTAGCGATCTATGGGGATATGCGCTGAAGTGCTTCCGTCACTGGATCATCCAACCCCGGTGCGCCGACTGATTACGAAGTTCGCGCAGCACAGCTGTGAATCTGCTGGTCGTAGCCGGTGATCTTGCCTGCCGACGCGGATCGTTCGCTACCGCGCGAGCCTGTATCGGCAAGTCGTCGAAAGTGGAGACAGCAGGCGTCATCACTTGCTAAGTTAATCACTGTTCTTATCGTTGCGACGGCGAGAAACGGGCGTCGCCGACTCTCGTCGCATCGTCACGGTGACGCCCCCGGCTCAATGAGGAGTGGTGTTGTGATGGATGGTTTCAGTAGGCGTGAGGCGTTGCGGGCGGGTGGGGTGTTGGGGGCGGTGGGTGCGTTGTCGGCGGTGGTGGTGCCGGGGCGGGCGCAGCCGTGGTCGTGGTCGCCGGAGGGGTCGGTGGCTGG
>NZ_JBIDDF010000031.1:0-36243 GCF_043205035.1 Nocardia sp. NPDC047654 | reverse complement strand
CCATTCCGAACCCGGAAGCTAAGCCTGCCAGCGCCGATGGTACTGCACTCGACAGGGTGTGGGAGAGTAGGACACCGCCGGAACATCCTTCACGATAGGGGACCCAGAATCTGGGTCCCCTATCGGCGTTTGAGCACCAAACGGTGCTCCGGCGAACTTGCCGTGCCCCGCGCCCCACGACGGGTACGTGATTGAATTCGTGGGATACAGACTTTCGCGATACCAAGAAAGGGAGCACCGTGCCGGAACAAAATGACGATCGGAAGCCCTTCCGGCGCGGCGCTCCCGACTCCGGGTCCGGCCGACGAGATGACAACCAGCAGGATGCGAGCCGGCGCGGCGGGTT
This sequence comes from Nocardia sp. NPDC047654, assembly GCF_043205035.1. Lineage (NCBI taxonomy): Bacteria > Bacillati > Actinomycetota > Actinomycetes > Mycobacteriales > Nocardiaceae > Nocardia > Nocardia sp. NPDC047654. The sequence goes on along the minus strand of NZ_JBIDDF010000031.1, from coordinate 35,897 downwards.
CAACCGTCGCGGTGACTCGGGGGAGCGCGGGGGCTTCGGTCGCCGCGGTGACTCGAGTGGCTCCGGCTCCCGCGACAATACGTCCGACCGAGGCGGTTACCAGCGACGCGAGAGTTCCGGTGGGTTCAACCGCCGGGGCGACAGTGGCGGTTCCGACCAGCGCGGCGGATCGGGCGAGCGCGGCGGGTTCAGGCGTCAGGACTCCGGCGACCGGAGTGGTGACACCGGTGGCTTCCGCCGCGGCGGCGACGCACCCAAGCACGGTGGTTTCCAGCGGCGGGACGAGTCCGCGGATCGCGGCGGTTCCGCCGGCCGAGGCGGATCGGGCGATCGGGGCGGATTCAAGCGCTCCGAGGGCTCCGGTGAACGCGGCGGCTTCAAACGCCGGAGTGATTCCCGAGAGCGGCGCGACGACTCGCGCGGCGGATTCCGCCCCGGCGGCGAGTCCGGCGCGCGCGGCGGATCCGATCGTGGCGATTCCCGTGGTGGATTCCCGCGTCGCCGGGACGATTTCGGCGATCGGGGCGATGCCCGCCGCGATGAACCGGGCGAGCGTGGCGGGTTCAAGCGTCGTGGCGATTCCGGCGAGCGCGGTGACGCGGGGCGGCGCGGCGCGTCCGGATTCCAGCGCCGCGATGACGATCGCCGTGGCCAGGGACCGGATCGCGCAGGGCAGCGCGGCGGCGCGGATCGCGGGGATCGGACACCGCGCGACGACTCATCACCGGATCGCCGCCGTGGCGGCGAAGGCGCCCATGTCGGTGGGGGCCGTTCCCTCGACCGTCGTCCGCCGCGGCCGGAGGAACCCGATCTGCCGGACGAGGTGCAGGCAGCCGATCTGGATTCCGCCGTGCGGCGCGACCTGCTCAGTTTGGACAAGGGGAACGCGGAGACGGTCGCCCGGCACTTGGTGATGGCGGTGCGCCTGGTCGACGACGATCCCGGCCTCGCTCTCGCCCATGCCAGGGCCGCGCGGCAGCGGGCCGGGCGGATCGCGGTCGTCCGCGAGACCGCGGGAGTGGTGGCATACCACGCCGGCGAATGGGCGGAGGCCTTGTCGGAGCTGCGCACGGCGCGCCGGATGTCCGGCGGTTCCGGCCTGCTGGCCGTCATGGCCGACTGCGAGCGTGGCTTGGGCCGTCCTGAACGCGCTATCGAGCTCGGTCGCAGCGATGAGGCGCGTGCCCTGCGCGGTGACGATGCCACCGAACTGCGTATGGTCGTCGCGGGCGCACGAATGGACCTCGGCCAGTACGACCAAGCCGTTGTGACCTTGCAGACCTCGGATCTCGACCCGTCCAGGACCGGCTCCGCCGCGGCCCGCCTCTTCTATGCCTACGCCGACGCCCTCGTCGCCGCGGGGCGCACCGACGAGGGCCTCACCTGGTTCCTCAACGCCGCCTCGGCCGACCTCGACGGAGACACGGACGCCGAAGAACGCGCCGCCGAACTCACGGGTGACAGCGACATCTGAACCTGTCGGCGATAGCGGTTGCCGCGCCCCGTGGGTGGCCGGCTCCCGAGGGCCCGGGGCCCAGTGCCGGGCACGTGGACAGATGGTTCGGGAAGTGGCCGGGAGCCTGCGCGAATTTCGCCGCAGGCGCGGGCATGTGGCGAGCAAGGCCGATCGGATCAGCGGTGGCCGCGATCATGAACTCGTGATCTGCGAATCTATGCTGGGGCGCTCGAGATCCGGTGCGGCTGGAGTGGCTGACGCCACGTCTGTCCGGCCCGCGCGTCGGCGTAGTGTCGGGTGTCTCGGATCTGCCGAGCGGATGGGCTGCCGGAGGGCCCGGCGGTGATGGGTCGGCACGGCCGATCGGTGACACGGAGTGAGAGTGGTGTGAAGCGACTACGAGATCGCTACCGAGCCCTGCTGCTCGACCTGGACGGCACGCTGTATCGCGGGCACGAGGTGATCGACGGAGCGCCGGAGGCACTCGCCGCGGATGGGCAGGCGGGCCGGCGATTGGTGTACGTCACGAACAATGCCAGCCGTGGTCCGCAGGTCGTGGCCGCGCATCTGTCCGAACTCGGCTTCGCCGCGACCGCCGACGACGTGGTGACCAGCGCACAGGCGGCGGCGCGGTTGCTGGCCGAGCGGCTCGACCGTGGCGCGCCGGTCCTGGTCGTCGGCACCGACGACTTGGCCGCCGAGGTGGAGGCTGTCGGGTTGCGACCGATCCGGCGCTCCGACGGCGACGCGCCCGCCGCTGTGGTGCAAGGACATTCACCGCATACCGCGTGGCCGGACCTCGCCGAAGCCGCCTACGCCCTGCGCACGGACGCACTGTGGGTCGCGGCGAACACCGACCGGACGTTGCCGAACGAACGCGGCCTCGCGCCGGGCAACGGCGCGATGGTCGCCGCGCTGCGCGCCGCCTCCGATCGGGAGCCGATCGTCGCGGGCAAGCCGTATGCGCCCCTGCTGGAGGACGCGCTCATCCGGGCCGGCTCCCGTTCCGCCCTGGTGGTGGGCGACCGGCTGGACACCGATATCGAGGGCGCCAACCGGGTCGGCCTCGACTCGTTGCTGGTGCTCACCGGTGTCAGCACAATCGATGAACTGCGCAAGGCCCCGGACGGGCAGATCCCGACCTATGTCGCCGACTCGCTCGACGCCCTCAATCACGCGGCCGCAGCCGCCGAGCCGGAAACCGACCTCGGCGAGATGCTGCGGCGGAACCCGGGACGAGCTGTGACGGTCCGCGCGTCCGATTCGGAAATCCGATAGCGTTGACGCCACGATGACTAGTCCTATACCTCGTCCGAACGGTCCCGGCTCCGCCGGTGCGCAAGGTCCCCGCCCCGGGGTCCCGCTGCCCGGTCAGCACCTGCCGGGTACGCAAGGCGGCCCGGAGCCCGCCGACCCGGATCGAATCCGCGGCGAGGTCGACAGCCTGCTCGCCGAACTCGACCGCCCCGGCCGAGCCGCGCCGGCGACCGACAGCGCCGAGGCAGGCGTCGACATCACCCGCCGCGCTCGCATCCTGGAGCAGGCACATGACGTGCTGGTACAGGCCCTGGCCACGGTGGACAAGATCTGAGGTGGCCAGGCGCGCACGGGTGGACGCGGAACTGGTTCGCCGCGGATTGGCGCGATCGCGAGAACACGCGGTCGAGCTGATCGGCGCTGGCCGCGTCCTGATAGCTGGAACGGTCGCGGTGAAGGCGGCGACCGCGGTGGAGGCGGGCACGCCGCTGGTGGTCCGCGAGGAGCCCGACGAGGTGTCCTGGGCCTCGCGCGGCGCGCACAAACTGCTCGGCGCGCTGGAGCGGTTCGAGCCGGACGGGTTGTCGGTGGCGGGCAAGCGCTGCCTGGACGCGGGCGCCTCCACCGGCGGTTTCACCGACGTCCTGCTGGCCGGGCGAGCACGGGAGGTCGTCGCGGTCGACGTCGGCTACGGCCAGCTGGTGTGGCGCCTGCGCACCGACGAGCGGGTCCGGGTGTTCGACCGGACCAACGTGCGCAACCTGACGCCCGAAACCATCGGCGGCACGGTCGAAGTGGTGGTGAGCGACCTGTCCTTCATTTCGCTGAGCCTGGTGCTGCCCGCGCTGGCCGCCTGCGCGGCGCCGGGCGCCGATCTGCTGCCCATGGTGAAACCGCAGTTCGAGGTCGGTAAGGAACGGGTCGGCTCCGGCGGCGTCGTGCGTGATCCCGCGCTGCGCGCCGACGCGGTGCGCACGGTGGCGGCGGTGGCCGCGGAGCTGGGCATGCGCACCGCCGGCGTCGTGGCGAGCCCGTTGCCGGGGCCGTCCGGCAATGTCGAATACTTCTTGTGGCTGCGCAACGACGGGCCGTTCGAATACGACGCCGAACAGGTCGCCGCGCTGGTCGAGCGTGCGGTTGAGGAGGGTCCACAGTGAACGCGCCGGCCCAACCCTGCGGCAGGGAGATCTTGCTGGTCTCACACCCCGGCCGCGCGGAGATCATCGAGACCGCCCACCGGGTGGCGAAGATCTTCGCGGACGCGGGCATCTGCCTGCGTGTGCTCGCCGACGAGGCGGACAGCACGCGCTTCGCCGCCGAGCCGGGCGGCTACCCGGTGCGCGTGGTCGAGCACAGCCCGGACGCGGCGGTCGGCTGCGAGATGGTGCTCGTGCTCGGCGGCGACGGAACGTTCCTGCGCGCCGCCGAACTGGCGCGCCCGGCGGGGGTGCCGGTGCTGGGGATCAACCTCGGCCGCATCGGGTTTCTCACCGAAGCCGAGGCCGAGAACTTGGACGAGGCGCTGGCCCAGGTGGTGCGGCACGATTACACCATCGAGCATCGGATGACCATCGACGTCACCGTCCGGGTCGAGGACGAGGTGGTCGAGAGCGGTTGGGCGCTGAACGAGGCGAGCATCGAAAACGCCTCGCGCATGGGCGTACTGGAAGTGGTGCTGGAAGTCGACGGCCGCCCGGTGTCGTCGTTCGGCTGTGACGGCATCCTGGTCTCGACGCCGACCGGGTCGACCGCCTACGCCTTCTCCGCGGGCGGTCCGGTGGTGTGGCCGGAACTCGAAGCCTTGCTGGTGATTCCGAGCAATGCCCACGCCCTGTTCGCGCGGCCGCTGGTGACCAGCCCGGATTCGCGTATCGCGGTCGAGTCTGTGGCGACCGGACACGATGCGATAGTTTTCCTGGACGGCAGGCGCACGCTCGCACTCCCCAGCGGTGGCCGGGTCGAGGCGGTTCGCGGCGCTCGACCGGTGCGCTGGGTGCGGCTGGACTCCGCACCGTTCGCCGACCGGATGGTGCGCAAGTTCCAATTGCCCGTGACAGGCTGGCGTGGCCGACGGCGAACGGAGAGCACACGTGCTGACAGAGATCAGGATTGACGGGCTTGGCGTCATTTCCACCGCGACCGCGCAGTTCCATGCGGGACTGACCTGTCTGACCGGCGAGACCGGCGCGGGCAAGACCATGGTGGTGACCAGCCTTCATCTGCTCAGCGGTGCCCGCGCGGACGCGGGCCGGGTCCGGCTCGGCGCCTCCCGCGCGGTGGTGGAGGGCCGGTTCACCATCGACGACGTCAACGACGCCGCGCGCGCCGAGGTCGCGCGGGTGCTGGAAGCGGCCGCGGCCGAGCAGGACGACGACGGCAGCGTCATCGCGATCCGCACGGTCGGCAGCGATGGGCGCTCCCGCGCGCATCTCGGTGGCCGCGGCGTTCCCGCCTCGGTGCTCGCCGATTTCACCGCGCCTGTGCTGACCGTGCACGGCCAGAACGATCAGCTGCGTTTGCAGCGCCCCGACCAGCAGTTGTCGGCGCTGGATCAGTTCGCGGGCGACACCGTGGGCGCTCTGCTGCGCAAATACCAGGTGCTGCGCCGATCATGGCTCGACGCCCGCACCGAGCTGCTCGAACGAACCGCGCGCAGCAGGGAATTGGCCCTCGAGGCCGAGCGGCTCGAGCACTCGTTGAAGGAAATCGACGCCATCGCGCCCGAACCCGGCGAAGACGTGCGCATCGTCGACGAGGTGCGCAGGCTGAGCGATCTGGATTCGCTGCGGGAGGCGGCGGCCACCGCGCACGACGCGCTGGCCGGCCCTGCCGAAGCGCCCGAAGACGGTTCCGGCGCCCTGGAAGCGCTCGGCGCCGCGCGCGCCCGCATCGAAGCCGCCGACGACCCGGCGCTGGTCGCGCTCGCGCCGCGCCTGGCCGAGGCCATCGCCGTGGTGGTGGACGTGACCACCGACCTGAGCGGATACCTTTCGGACCTGCCGTCCGATCCGGGAGCGCTGGATTCACTGCTCACCAGGCAGGCCGAATTGAAGACGCTGACCCGCAAGTACGCACCCGACATCGACGGTGTGCTGGCCTGGGCGGAGGAGGCGCGCACCCGGCTCGGCTCGCTCGACGTCTCCGAGGAGGCGCTGGGCAAACTGGCCGCCGAAGTGGACACCGCCGCCGAACGGGTGCGGGAGGCGGCGAAGAAGCTGAGCGCCGCGCGGAGCAAAGCGGCGGGGAAGCTGGCGGCCGCGGTGAGCGCCGAACTGGGCGGCCTGGCGATGGGCAAGGCGCGTCTGGAGGTCGAGGTGCGGCCGTTGCTCGCTGGAGCGCAGGACTCGGCGCCGCTCACCGTCGACGGCCGGGAATTGCACGCCGGCGCCACGGGCACCGATGAGGCCGAGTTCCGGCTGGCGGCGCATTCGGGTGCGCAGTCGTTGCCGTTGAGCAAGAGTGCGTCGGGTGGTGAACTGTCGCGCGTGATGCTGGCGCTGGAAGTGGTGCTCGCCGGTTCCGATCACGGAGCGACCATGGTGTTCGACGAGGTCGACGCGGGCGTCGGCGGGCGAGCCGCGGTGGAGATCGGCCGCAGGCTGGCCCGGCTGGCGCGCACTCACCAGGTCATCGTGGTGACGCATCTGCCGCAGGTCGCGGCGTTCGCTGACACCCACCTCGTGGTCGACAAATCCGACGACGGCAAGGGCGCTGTCAACAGTGGTGTCCGGGCCCTCACCAATGACGAGCGGGTGGTCGAGCTGGCGCGCATGCTGGCCGGTCTCGACGACACCGAGACCGGCCGCGCGCACGCGGAGGAACTGCTGGCGACGGCGCGCGCCGAGAAGGCGGGCGCCGAGGTGGCCGCGCGCTGAGCGCGCCGGTCAGCGCACCGCCTTCTGCGCACCCTTGATGAACGTGCCGATCAGGTTCTTGAGGCCGAATTCCAGCACCTTGGCGGGCACCGGCAGCGACGGGTCCGATTCCATGGTGTAGGAGACCAGGGTGCCGTTGTCGGCGTCGGCGAAGGTGACGATGCCGACGTGCCGCTTCACCGGCGCGCCCTTGACGATCTTGTACTCCATCCGCTCACCGGGCACGAGGTTGGTGATCTCCTCGGTGACGCCGACCGGGCCGAGGCCGATCAGGTGCTGCGCGCCGACGCCTTCTCGCTCGGTCAGGCCGGGCTTGACCAGTTTGACCTGGACCGGGATGTAGGGGCTGATGCTCTCGCGGTCGGCGAAGAGCCGGTACACGACCTCGCGCGGGGCGGCGATGACGGCGTCGACGGTGGTGCTGGCCATGAAATCTCCTCTTCCAGTTACGTGTGACCGGCAGCATATAGCTACAGCGGGCGCGGCTCGGTGATCGTGTCGCCCGCATCACAATCGGCGGCGAGTCGCCCAGTAGTCGGCTCTACCGAGCCGTTGCGGTGGAGGCGTCCGGAGCCGAGGGTCGGTGTGAGGTAGCGGCGGTCGTCACGGAAACGGTATGTCGAACTACGGATGGCATCCGTGAAACGACGGGCAATAGTGCAGTGCTCGCTGTCGGCTGCGATTGAGAGTGTACGCGCCCGAGGGTGGTTCGATTCGGCAAATAAGGTCTCGATCAAGGCATTTCGAATTGACCCTCTGTGTCGCACCCGGTCGATGTCCGCAATGTCCGATTTCTGATCTACTATGGAACTCAGTAGATGAACGGCGGATGAATTCCGTCGGATAGCGGGAAGCACCGAGGCGAAGGGGCCGTCATGTGCAGCGTTCTCCCAGCAAGGACCAGGACGGGCGAAGCGCGGTGCTTCGGGCTGGTGTCCGGGTGCGGCCGGAAATCATCGAAGAAGAGGGCCTTCGCGCTGATCGTCGCCGGTCTCGCCGCAGGGACGGTGGCCGCGGCGGGCGGAGCGGCCGCGGAGTCGTTGTCCGGCTCCGACCACTCCGGTCGTTCGGGTTCGCGCGACTCCACGGGGTGGCACGCGATCGACCCGTTCGGATATCAGCACTCCGATCCGAATCCACTGCGGCAGAACGAGCATCAGCATGCGCTGCGCGAGTATCACCGGCGGAACAAGCCCGGTCCGGACGAGAGCAGTGCCGGAAACGGCGCCGGGAAATCGGCGTGGACGCGCACGCAGCGGCCGGACGGCGATGGCTGGACCGTGTGCCGCCCGCAGGCGAAGTGGTGCTGATCGATGATCGAGACGCGAGCTGTCGGCGGCTGCGCCGAACCACGGGGATGGAAACTCGTTCGGCTGCTGGTGCGCGACCGGTCCGGCGAAGTCGTGGCGCTCGGCAAGTCCGTGCGACGACGGCGATCCGACCTGATCCGACCCGTCTGTCGCGCATGGGTAGCACTGGATTCGCTGTCTGCTGGAGGGGAGGGTTTATACGCGTCACCGCCGATCGGCAAAACATTCGCGTCCTGATTGCTGACACTGGTGTTTCTTTGGAGGCCAGGTCTCATCTCTCATAAGTTGGCAGGTTTGCGGATGTCGACCGAGGGTTTCCAAGGGAGTGATCTGCCCTGATGAATGTGGGGCGCCTTCCGTGCGTGGGCGAGCGACGGTGCTGGTCGGATTGCTAACAGGTAACACAGAGGCGTCATGCGGTCGGTGAGACGGCGCGCCTCCACCAATGGTTGAGAGTTTGCGCTCATCATCGCCCCATGAGGATGCCGGCGCTGTTGTCGCGAAACACCGAAACGCTGCCTGGTCTGATCGGGACGGCCCGGGTCGACCGCAACACCCGGCGGCTGCTCGGCCGGGTCGGACCGGGCGACATCGTCGTCCTCGACGAGATGGACCTCGACCGGATGACCGCCGACCGGTTGGTCGAGGCCCGCGTCGGCGCGGTGATCAACACCTCGCCGTCCATCTCCGGTCGCTACCCGAACCTCGGCCCCGAGGCGCTCGTGGCCCACGGGATCCTGCTGCTGGACACGGTGAGCTCGGATGCGTTCAAGAAGATCAAGGACGGTGTGAAGGTCCGCGTGGTCGACGGTGTGGTCTACGCCGACAAGCTGATCAAGAAGGAGCCGGAGGTTCTCGTCGAGGGCATCGAACTCACCGAGACCGCCATCGCGGAGCGCATGCTCGAGGCGCGCAACGGCCTGGCCGATCACCTCGAGGCGTTCGCGGGCAACACCATCGAGTTCATCCGCACCGAGAGCGCGCTGCTCATCGACGGGTTCGGCGTTCCGGAGCTGGATCTGGTGATGAAGCACCGGCACGTGGTGGTCGTCGCCGACGGCCCGGAGCACGCCGAGGATCTGCAGCGGCTCAAGCCGTTCATCAAGGAGTACACCCCGATCCTGATCGGCGTCGGCCGTGGCGCCGACACCCTGCGCAGGCGGGGATACCGGCCCGACGTCATCGTGGGCGACCCCGAGGAGATCACCAGCGCCACCATGAAATGCGGCGCCGAGGTGATCCTGCCCGCCGACACCGACGGACATGCCAAGGGACTCGAACGCATCCAGGACCTGGGCATCGGCGCGACGACCTTCCCCTCCTCGGGTTCGGCCGCCGATCTGGCGCTGCTGCTGGCCGACCATCACGGCGCCGCGCTGATCGTCACCGCGGGAGCGCCCGCCTCGCTCGACGACTTCTTCGACCGCGGCCGTCGCGACAGCAATCCGGCCACCTTCCTCACCCGGCTCAAGGTCGGTACGAAGCTGATGGACGCGCAGGCGGTGGCCACCCTGTATCGCAACCGCGTGTCCGGAGTCGCCGTCGCGCTGGTAGTGCTCGCCGCGCTGGTCGCGGTGATCGTCGTGTTGCTGGCGTCCAACAGCGGCGGGGACGTCGTGGATTGGGGTGTGGACGCCTGGAACCGCCTCGCGCGATGGGTGCAGGGGCAAGCCGGATCGTTGGAATTCTGAGGAGAACGATGATTTCGCTGCGCCAGCACGCCGTCTCGATCGTCGCGATCTTCCTCGCGCTCGCGATCGGTGTGGTGCTCGGATCCCAGACGCTCGCGGCCGACCTGCTGTCGGCCTTGCGGGCGGACAAGTCCGACCTGCGCCAGCAGGTGGACATCCTGACCGAGCAGAACCGGCGGCTCGGCGAGCAGGCCGTGGCCGCCGATCGGTTCATCGCCGGATCGTCGGGCCGCATTCTCGGCGGCGCGCTCACCGACCGCAGCGTCGTCGTGTTCACGACCCCGGACGCCGATCCCGGAGATGTCGACGCGGTGACCAAGGCGCTCGAGGTCGCCGGCGCGGGCGTCACCGGCCGGATCGCGCTCACCGAGGCGTTCGTCGACGCCACCGAGGGCGACCGGATGCGCTCGGCCGTCACGAACGTCATCCCGGCCGGGGCGCAGCTGCGGACCGGCGCGGTGGATCAGGGCAGTATGGCCGGTGATCTGCTCGGCCTGGTACTCCTGCTCGACCCGGCCACCGGGCAAACCCGGAGCACCCCGGAGGAGCTCGGGCTGGTCCTGGAGACTCTGCGCGGCGGCGGCTTCCTCGCTTACGGCGAAACGCCGGTGCGGCCCGCGCAGCTCGCGGTCGTGATCACCGGCAACGGCGTCGCTGCCGCCGAGAACGGCGTGGGCGCCAACAGCGCGCGTTTCGCGGGCGCCCTACGTGGCCGCGGTGCGGGAGTGGTCCTCGCGGGCCGCGCCGGCGCCGCCGACCAGCAGGGGCCGATCGCCGTGGTCCGCGCCGACGCCGCGCTCGCGGCCCAGGTGAGCACCGTCGACAATCTCGAGCGGGAACTCGGCCGGGTCACGACCGTGCTTGCGCTCGGTGAGCAGCTCAACGGTGGCGCGGGACGCTACGGCACCGGCGCCAAGGCCACCGCGCTCACGCTGGCCGCGGTTCCGGGCTGACCGGGCGCGCGGCCGTCGGCGGACATCCGGAGGATGCCGGGACGCGACCCGGCTCACACTTCGGCTCCCGGCGCTCTGATCGCCGTTCCGGCGATCGGTGGGCAAACGTGCGTGGCATTCGAACGGACGGGCGGATTCGTGTTACCGTGAAGACCCGTGGGTCAAACACGGATTCAGGCGCGAACGGCCACGAAGCACATCTTCGTCAGCGGTGGTGTCGCCTCCTCATTGGGTAAAGGTCTTACCGCCTCCAGCCTCGGTCAGCTGCTGACGGCGCGTGGGCTGCGCGTCACGATGCAGAAACTCGACCCGTACTTGAACGTCGATCCCGGCACGATGAACCCCTTCCAGCACGGCGAGGTGTTCGTGACCGAGGACGGGGCGGAGACCGACCTGGACGTCGGCCACTACGAGCGTTTCCTCGATCGGGACCTGTCCCGGGACGCGAATGTGACCACCGGGCAAATCTATTCGTCGGTCATCGCCAAGGAGCGCCGCGGCGAGTACCTCGGCGACACGGTGCAGGTGATCCCGCATATCACCGACGAGATCAAGAACCGGATCCTCGCCATGCGCGGCCCGGATCTGCAGGGCCAGACCCCGGACGTGGTGATCACCGAGATCGGCGGCACCGTCGGCGACATCGAGTCGCAGCCGTTCCTGGAGGCCGCCCGCCAGATCCGCCACGACGTCGGACGCGACAACGTCTTCTTCCTGCACGTGTCGCTGGTGCCCTACCTCGCGCCCTCCGGTGAGCTGAAGACCAAGCCGACCCAGCACTCGGTGGCGGCGCTGCGCAATATCGGTATCCAGCCCGACGCGCTGATCCTGCGCTGTGACCGCGAGGTCCCGCAGGCGCTGAAGAGCAAGATCGCGCTGATGTGCGACGTCGAGGTGGACGCGTGCATCTCCACGCCGGACGCGCCGTCGATCTACGACATCCCGCGCGTGCTGCACCGGGAGGGCTTGGACGCCTACGTGGTGCGCAGGCTGGGCCTGCCGTTCCGCGACGTGGACTGGACCGTGTGGGGCGACCTGCTCGACCGTGTGCACTCGCCGCGCGAGACGGTCGAGGTCGCGCTGGTCGGCAAGTACGTCGACCTGCCCGACGCCTACCTCTCGGTCACCGAGGCGCTGCGCGCGGGCGGGTTCGCCTCGCGCGCCAAGGTGAACATCCGCTGGGTGCCCTCCGACGAGTGCGAGACCCCCTCCGGCGCCCAGCACGCGCTGCGTGACGTGGACGCCGTCCTGATTCCCGGCGGCTTCGGCATCCGCGGCATCGAGGGCAAGGTCGGCGCGATCCACTACGCGCGCACCCGCGGCATCCCGCTGCTCGGCTTGTGCCTGGGGTTGCAGTGCGTCGTGATCGAGGCGGCGCGCAGGGTGGGGCTGGCGGAGGCCAACTCGGCCGAGTTCGAGCCGGACACGCCGCATCCGGTCATCTCCACCATGGCCGACCAGGAGCAGGCCGTGGCCGGCGAGGCCGATCTCGGCGGCACCATGCGGCTGGGCGCCTACCCGGCGATCCTGGAGAAGGGCTCGGTCGTCGCCCATGCCTATGGCATCGAACAGGTCTCCGAGCGTCATCGCCACCGCTACGAGGTGAACAACGCCTACCGCGACAAGATCGCCCAGAGCGGGTTGAAGTTCAGCGGCACCTCGCCGGACGGGCACCTGGTCGAGTTCGTGGAACTGCCCGCCGACGTGCATCCGTTCTTCGTCGCCACACAGGCGCACCCGGAGTTGAAGAGCCGCCCCACGCGCCCGCATCCGCTGTTCGCGGCGCTCATCTCGGCGGCGCTGCGATACAAGGCGGCCGAACGGCTCCCGGTGGATATCCCGGGTGAAGAACTGGCGGGTGCGGCGGAACAGGCGTAGCGGCATGACCGACGGGGGCGCTGCCGAGCCGGGCAGCCACGACTTCGAGACAGTTTCCGCCGAGACCGTCTACAGCGGCGCGATCCTCGCGTTGCGGCTCGACCAGGTGCGTATGCCGGGCGGCCGGGTCGTCGAGCGGGAGGTGATCGAACACCACGGCGCCGTCGCCGTGGCCGCGATCGATGACGACGGCAATGTGGTGCTGATCAATCAATATCGTCACCCGATCAGCAGGCGGCTGCTCGAACTGCCCGCGGGTCTGCTCGACGTGCCCGGCGAGGATCCACTGCTCGCGGCTCGCCGTGAGCTGGCCGAGGAAACCGGGTTGGCCGCCCGGGAATGGGCGGTGCTGGTGGACGTGGCGCTCTCGCCCGGGTTCACCGATGAAGCGCTGCGGGTCTACCTGGCGCGCGGTCTGTACGAAACCGACCGTCCGGAGCCGGAATTCGAGGAGGCGGATCTGGAAGTGGTCCGCATGCCGGTCGACGCGGCGGTCCGCGCGGCGCTGAGCGGCGAGATCGTCAACGCCACGGCGGTCGCGGGCGTGCTCGCGCTGGCGGCCGCGCAAGCGGGCGGCATCGAGTTGCGGCCGCCGGACGCACCCTGGGACGGTCAGCCCACGACCTTCCTCCGCCGCAAGGCGGCCGAGAAGTCCGGAGACTGACCGGACGTGCTCGGTCGCGAGCTCGACGCCTATCTCGACCACCTCGCCGTCGAGCGCGGCGTCGCGCCCAACACATTGGGCGCCTACCGGCGTGACCTCGGGCGCTACCTGGATTTCCTGTCCGGGCGCGGCATCCGCTCGCTCGACCGGGTCGCCGAGTCCGATGTCGCCGAGTTCACCATGGCGCTGCGCTCGGGCGATCAAGGGCACCCGCCGCTGGCGGCGAGTTCGGTGGCCCGCGCGCTGATCGCGGTGCGCGGCTGGCATCGCTTCGCCGCCGCGGAGGGGCTGACCGACACCGACGTGGCGCACGCGGTGAAGCCGCCCGCGCCGGGGCGCAGGTTGCCCAAGGCGCTGCCCTACGACCAGGTCCTGCGTTTGCTGGAGGCGGCCGGCGGTGGCTCGGGAGATCCCGCGGCGGGTGTCGACGGCGGCCCGCGCGGCCTGCGCGACCGCGCGCTGCTGGAAATGCTGTATTCCACCGGCGCCCGCATCTCGGAAACGGTCGGATTGGACGTCGACGATCTCGACCTCGGGGAACGGTCGGTCGTGCTGCGCGGCAAGGGCGGGAAACAGCGCCTGGTGCCGATCGGACGGCCCGCCCTCGCCGCCGTGGACGCCTACCTCGTCCGGGGACGGCCCGTGCTGGCCGCGCGGGGAAAGGGCAACGCCGGGGCCCTCTTCCTGAATGCCCGCGGCGCCCGGCTGTCCCGGCAGAGCGCCTGGCAGGTCCTGCACACCGCCGCCGAACGCGCGGGCATCGCGGCGGCGGTGTCGCCGCACACCTTGCGCCACTCCTTCGCCACCCATCTGCTCGACGGTGGCGCCGATGTCAGGGTGGTGCAGGAATTGCTCGGCCACGCCTCCGTGACCACGACCCAGATCTACACCCTGGTCACGGTCAACACCTTGCGCGAAGTCTGGGCTACCGCACACCCCCGCGCCCGGTGAGATCTTCGCGCTCCGCGGCACACCATGACGCGAGACGAGTTGACCGGCAGAGCCTTTCGGGGCAAAGGTGGTCTGGTCGTGCTTGCGCCGGGCGCCGTGCACGCCTTCGGCGACGCCGCCGACGGGCCCGCGGAGTTCCTGGCTGTGCTCACACCCGGTATCGTCCGCTTCGAATACTTCCGGCGACTCGGCCGGATCGCGCGCGGGGAGGCGGACTGGGACAGCGTGATCGAATTGCGCGATGGCGTTGACCAGCGCCGGACGAACACGCCGCACGCAGGCGCGGCACTCGAGTGCCGTCAAGCGGTAGCGTCTATCCAGAGCTGGACCGCACGAAAGCGAGGTCGGCCCTGATCGGCCTCGCTACGCTCGGCGAGGCAACGGGCAGGAACGTATAAGGAGCAGCGGATCGTGACGACAGCCGGAGCGGCAGAGCCGCCGATGGGTGCTGGGGCGGAGCCGCTTACGGGCTCGCGACCGGGTCCGTACTCGGACGCCGCGGCGGAAACGCTGTGGGGCCACGGAGTCGAGCCGGTCCCCGAGGACGCGACGCTCGGCCCGACCGGGCGACCGTTGCGGCTGGTGCCGGATCCGCCGCCGGTAGGCGAGCACGGTGACGCGTTGATCGTGGCCATGTGCAACCAGAAGGGCGGGGTCGGCAAGACCACCTCCACCATCAATCTCGGTGCCGCGCTGGCCGAATACGGCCGCCGGGTGCTGCTCGTCGACCTGGACCCGCAGGGCGCGCTGTCGGCCGGTCTCGGCGTCGCCCACCACGATCTCGACTCGACCGTGCACGACCTGCTCATCGGTTCCAAGGTGTCCATCGATGACGTGCTGATGCAGACGCGGGTCCCGAACTTGGACCTGCTGCCGAGCAACATCGACCTCTCCGCCGCCGAGATCCAGCTCGTCAACGAGGTGGGCCGGGAGCAATCGCTCGGCCGCGCGCTGGAGCCGGTGCGCAACCGCTACGACTACATCCTCATCGACTGCCAGCCTTCGCTGGGCCTGCTCACGGTCAACGCCCTGGCCTGCTCGGACGGCGTGATCATCCCGATGGAGTGCGAGTACTTCTCGCTACGCGGGCTCGCACTGCTCAACGACACCGTCGAGAAGGTGCGGGACCGGCTGAACCCGCGGTTGAGCCTGTACGGAATAGTGGTCACCATGTTCGACTCTCGACTGCTGCATTCCCGCCAGGTCATGGCGCGCGTCGTCGAGGTGTTCGGTGAGCTGGTCTACGACACCGCCATCGCGCGCACCGTCCGTTTCCCGGACGCCAGTGTCGCGGGCGAGCCCATCACCACATGGGCGCCGAAATCGAGTGGCGCCGAAGCGTATCGGTCGATGGCCCGGGAAGTCATCCACCGATCCGGCCGGTGAGCGGCCGCTCCGACCCCTCGTCTGCGTCCCACCACGACCCGTCCGGCCAGGGGTCTTCCTCGGCCGGATCGACCTCCACACCGGACGACCGCGAGCCCGATACCGCCGGGCCGGACCCGACCGCTCCGGGGAACGCACCCGCGCTCGGTAACGCGGCAGCCGCGTTCATCGCGGCGGGCCGGGACGCGGCGCCCACGCGCCCGAACCCGGCCGTCGTCGGGGGCGTCGCCGGACCGACCGCTCCCGAACCGGACTATGACGGCCCACCTTCCCGGGACAGTGCGGACGAACCGGGCACGCATCGCACCGAGGCGGTCGCGCGGGAGGTCGCCGAGGCGAATGCCGCCCGGGCCGCCGACGCGGACACGCCGGACTCCGCGCCTGAGCCGGTCGGCCGAGGGGCGGACACACTCCGTCGTGAGTCGGAGGTATCCGGCTCCGACCCGGGGACACGCGGTCCGGTGCCCGAGGTGGCCCACTCCGGCCTGGAGGTGTCCGGCTCCGTGCCCGACGCGCCCGGTGCCGCTTCGGCCACACCCGGCTCCGAGCCGGACACACGGCCGGGGAAGGAGGCGCAGGCGGACGAGCCGCAGGCGTCCGGGTTCCACCTGCGGCTGAGCAACTTCGAGGGGCCGTTCGACCTGCTGCTGACCCTGATCAGCTCGCGCAAGCTGGACGTCACCGAGGTGGCGTTGCACAAGGTCACCGACGAGTTCATCGCCTACACCAAGGCGCTGACCGCGAGCATGGCGCGGCAGAACACGTTGCGTGCGGACAAGATCTTGGATCAGACCACCGAATTCCTGGTCGTCGCCGCCACGTTGCTCGATCTGAAGGCGGCGCGGCTGCTGCCGTCCGGGGAGATGACCGACGCCGAGGACCTCGAGCTGCTCGAGGCGCGCGACCTGCTGTTCGCCCGGCTGCTGCAATACCGCGCGTTCAAGCAGGTCGCCGAACTGCTCGGGGAGCTGGAGGCGGCCGCGCTGCGCCGTTATCCACGCGCGGTCGGCCTGGAGGAGCGCTACGCCGGCCTGCTGCCCGAGGTTAGGCTGGGTGTCGGGGCGGCCGAGTTCGCCGAGATCGCCGCGGCGGCCTTCCGGCCCCGTCCGGTACCCAAGGTCGGGCTCGACCACTTGCACACGCACGCGATTTCGGTGGCCGAGCAGGCGGCACTGGTGCTGGAGCGGCTCAAACAGCGTGGTGCGGGTGCGTGGACCTCCTTCGGCGAGCTGGTCGCGGACTGCGAGCTCCCGGTGCAGATCGTCGCCCGCTTCCTGGCGCTGCTCGAGCTGTATCGCGGCAAGACGATCGAGTTCGACCAGCCCGATCCGCTCGGTCCCTTGGCGGTCAGCTGGATCGGCGAGGAGGCCGCGCAACAGACGGAAACCGTGACAATCGAGGAGGACTACGGGTGAGCGAGCACAGCGCGCGATCGCGCCCGGACAGCGGCGAGGGGCAGTCGTGAGTGAGGCAGTGGTGGAACTCACCCCCGAGCCGCTGGAGGACGCCGATCTGCGTTCGGCGCTGGAGGCCATGCTGCTGGTCGTCGACGCTCCCGCGCCGGTGGACCAGCTCGCGGCCGCCCTCGGCGACAGCCCGCAGCGGGTCGAGCACACCCTGCGTGCGATGTCCGCCGAGCTGTCGGCGCGGTCCAGCGGGATAGATCTGCGTTTCGTCGGTGACGGCTGGCGCTTCTATACTCGCAGCGAGTACGCGCCGTATGTGGAACGGATGCTGCTCGACGGCTCCCGATCGAAACTGACCCGGGCGGCGTTGGAAACACTGGCGGTGGTGGCATACCGTCAGCCGGTGACCAGGACCAGGGTCAGCGCGGTGCGTGGCGTGAACGTCGACGGGGTGATGCGCACCCTGCTGGCCAGGGGCTTGATCGCCGAGGCAGGCGTCGACCCGGAGACCAACGGGACGCTGTACCGCACCACCGAGCTGTTCCTGGAACGGATCGGGCTCGCTTCGCTGAGCGACCTGCCGCCACTGGCGCCCCTGCTTCCGGGCGTCGACCTGATCGATGAGATCAACGAGAGCCTGGAGACGGACCCCCGTTACACCAGGTTGAGGAAACCCGCCGAGGCCGATTTGGACCTCGGTACCGCAGAGTGACAGGACATCATGAATACGCCCGCTCGCCGAGATGGCACACCGGATCGTAGGAAACGCGGCGCACAGCCCGAACGAGGCGGCGCGAGCCGCAACTCGGGTTCGCGCGACGCCCGTTCGGCCCAACGGGGCACGAGCGCCCGAGGCGCCCAGCAGGCAGGCGCGGGCCGCGGATCCGCCCAGCGCGGATCGGCGCAGGCGCCGAGCCCGCAGCGACACCCGGCCCCGGCCGGCAAGAAGAAGCCCAAGCCGCAGCGGCAGGTCACCGCGCCGCCGCTGCTGAGCAACGCCAAGCCCGCGCGCCACCAGAACGTGGAGCCCGACGCGTCCGGCGGTCACGCCAAACTCCCCTGGGGCGAGGGGGAACGGTTGCAGAAGGTCCTCGCCAAGGCGGGCGTCGCGTCGCGGCGGGCCGCCGAGGAGATGATCGCGCAGGGCCGCGTCGAGGTCGACGGCATGATCGTGCGCGAGCAGGGCCTGCGCATCGACCCGCAGCACGCTGTGGTGCGCGTCGACGGCACCCGCGTGGTGGTGCGCGAGGAACTGGTGCACGTCGCGCTGAACAAGCCCAAGGGCTGGCAGTCCACCATGTCCGACGATTTGGGGCGCCCCTGCGTCGGCGACATCGTGGCAGAGCGGATCGCCGCCGGTCAGCGCCTCTTCCATGTCGGAAGGCTGGATGCCGACACCGAAGGCCTGCTGCTGCTCACCAACGACGGCGATCTGGCGCACCGGCTCATGCACCCGTCCTTCGAGGTATCGAAGACCTACCTGGCCACGGTGCAGGGTGAGGTGAACAACCGCGCGGTCGGCAAGCGGTTGAAGGAAGGCGTCGAACTGGAGGACGGTCCCGCAAAGGTCGACCGCTTCCAGGTGCTCGAGCTGGGGGAGGGACGTTCCCTGGTGAAGATCGTGTTGCACGAGGGGCGCAAGCACATCGTGCGCCGCCTGCTCGACGCGGTGGGCCATCCGGTCGTCCGGCTGGTCCGCACGAATATCGGCCCGGTCGCGCTCGGCGACCAACGGCCCGGCACGTTGCGGGTGCTCGGCCGCGATGAGATCGGCAAACTCTACGAGGCGGTGTCGTTGTGAACGGTGTGGAGATCCCGGTGCAGGCGCCGGCGCGGCCGGCCGGTACGAGCCCGCTGGTGGTCGCCATGGACGGGCCGTCGGGCACCGGGAAGTCGAGCGTCTCGCGGCGCCTGGCCACCCGCCTCGGCGCCCGCTACCTCGATACCGGCGCGATGTACCGGGTGGCGACGCTGCGCGTGCTGCGCGCGGGCATCGAGCTGACCGACACCGCCGCCATCGCCGCCGCGGTCAAGGAACTGCCGCTGTCCATCGGCACCGATCCCAGCCGCGAGGTGATCGAGCTCGACGGGGAGGACGTGCGCTCGGAGATTCGCGGTGACGCCGTGACCAAGGCCGTGTCCGCGGTGTCCGCGGTACCCGAGGTGCGTGACCTGCTCGTCGCCATGCAGCGCGACATCACGGCGGCCGCGGGGCGGATCGTGGTGGAGGGCCGCGACATCGGCACCGTCGTGCTGCCCGCCGCGGACGCCAAGATCTACCTGACCGCGTCCGCCGAGGCGCGGGCGCACCGGCGCAATCAGCAGAACATCGCCGAGGGCCGGGGCGACGACTACGCGGCCGTGCTCGCCGACGTGCAGCGCCGCGACACCCTCGACTCGACCCGCAAGGTGTCCCCGCTGCGCCCGGCCGAGGACGCGGTGCGCGTCGACACCAGCGAACTGTCCATGGACGAGGTCATCGACGAGCTGTATCGCGTTGTCGCGCAGCAGGTCTCGGCGTACCGGACCGGAGGTGACCGATGAACGAGGACGTGCTCGCCGGCGACGGCGTCTGGAGCGACGAGGCCGACTGGGAGCTGGCCGAACTCGAGGGCGAATTCGAGGACCGAGCGCACGTCGCGATGCCGACGCTCGCGGTGGTCGGCCGCCCGAACGTGGGCAAATCGACGCTGGTGAACCGGATTCTCGGCCGCCGCGAGGCGGTCGTGGAAGACATTCCCGGCGTGACCCGCGACCGCGTGTCCTACGAGGCGAATTGGGCGGGCCGCCGATTTCTCGTTCAAGACACCGGTGGCTGGGAGCCCGACGCGAAGGGGCTGCAGCAATCGGTGGCCCGCCAGGCCGAACTGGCCATGCAGACCGCCGACGCGATCCTGCTCGTGGTCGACGCCGTCGTGGGCGCCACCGCGACCGACGAGGCCGCGGTGCGGAAACTGCGCCGCTCCGCCGTCCCGGTCATCCTGGTCGCCAACAAGGTCGACGACCAGCGGGTGGAAGCGGAAGCGGCGGCGCTGTGGTCGCTCGGACTGGGCGAGCCGCGCATGGTCAGCGCCGCGCACGGCCGCGGCACCGGTGACCTGCTCGACGACGTGCTCGCGGTGCTCCCCGAGACGCCGCGTGAAGGGACCGGCGGTGTCGGCCCGCGTCGTGTGGCGCTGGTCGGCAAGCCGAACGTCGGCAAGTCGAGCCTGCTGAACAAGCTGGCCGGCGACGAGCGTTCGGTGGTGCACGATGTCGCGGGCACCACGGTCGACCCGGTCGACTCCCTCGTCGAGTTGGGCGGCAAGATCTGGAAATTCATCGATACCGCCGGGTTGCGCCGCAAGGTGAGCAATGCCAGCGGCACCGAGTTCTACGCCTCGCTGCGCACCAAGTCGGCACTGGAGGCGTCGGAGGTGGCGATCATGCTGATCGACGCCTCGCAGCCGATCACCGAGCAGGATCTGCGGGTGATCAGCATGGTCGCCGATTCCGGGCGGGCGCTGGTGCTGGCGTTCAACAAGTGGGACCTGGTCGACGAGGATCGCCGTCTGCAACTGGACCGCGAGGTCGACCGCGATCTGGTCCGGGTGCCGTGGGCACAGCGGGTGAACATCTCCGCGCACACCGGCCGCGCGGTGCAGAAGCTGGTGCCCGCCATGGAGACCGCACTCGAGTCCTGGGACAAGCGCATCTCGACGGGCAGGCTCAACACCTGGCTGAAGGAAGTGATCGCCGCCACCCCGCCGCCGATGCGCGGCGGCAGGCTGCCGCGCGTGCTGTTCGCCACCCAGGCGACCACCCGGCCACCCACGTTCGTGCTGTTCACCACCGGCTTCCTGGAGGCGGGTTACCGGCGCTTCCTGGAACGCAGGTTGCGCGAGGAGTTCGGCTTCGACGGCTCGCCGGTGCGCATCTCGGTGCGGGTGCGGGAGAAGCGGGATCGCAAGAAATAGAGAGCAGTCAGGCTAACTATTAGCGATCAATTTCGGCAGCACGCCTCGGGTAAAGTTACCTAATAGGAGACCTTATCTTCTCGGGTCGATGACGATCCGCGCGTAGCGGTGCGATTGTGGCAAATGGCTGGCATCATCCGCTTATGGCCATTCCCAGCGTGCTGCCGGAACCACCGGCCGTCCTGACTCCTTTCGAGACGGGATGGCCGGTGCGTCTCGCCGACACCGATCGCGACCAGCGGCTGCGGCTCGACGGTGTCGCGCGCTACCTGCAGGACGTCGGCTACGACCATCTCGATGTCCTCGAGGACGGCGATATCCATCGGCTGTGGGTGATCCGCAGGACGGTGGTCGACGCGCTGAAGCCGCTCGCGTTCGGTGAGTGGGCGACCCTGCGGCGCTGGCCCTCGGCGACATCCACCCGGTGGTGCACGATGCGGGTCCAGATCTGCGGTAGCGCGGGCGGGTTGGTGGAGACCGAGAGCTTCCTGATCCATTTCGGCACCGAGTCGGGGGTCCCTGCCCGGATGAGCGACCGGTTCCTCGCGCCGATGCTGGCCTGCACGACCGAGCATCGGCTGCGCTGGAAAGCCGAACTCGCCGACCCCATGCCCGCCGCAGGGGATCCCGGCGTCGAGATCAGGCGCTTTCCGCTGCGAGCGACCGACATCGATCTGCTCGACCACATGAACAACGCGGTCTACCTCACCGCGCTCGAGGAAGTGCTCGCCGATCACGCCGACCTCAAGTCCGGTCCGCACCGTGTGGTGGTCGAGTACGGCAAGCCGGTGCGATCGGGCGAGGACGTCGAGCTCGTGGCCCGGTGCACCGACTCCAGCCTGGATGTCTGGTTCGCGGTCGGCGCCGACTGCCGGGCGATCGCCCGCGTCACCCCACGCTAGCGGGCCAGTTCCTCGACGGTGGCGTGGGCGCCTCTGGTGCGCAGGCTGTCCAGCGCGGCCAGATACGCGGTCACGAACCGGGGATGGTCGATCAGGTCGCCGAACAGCGAGCGCTCGCCGAGGAAGGCGGTGGGCTGTTGGCGTTGGCGCCGCGCGAGGGGAGTCAGCCGGTCACCAAGCCGGTCCACGATCTCGATCTTCGCCCCGTGCTCGTCGACACCCTCGGCGTAGCGCGCCCAGCTCGCGACGACCGCCGCCGCGCAGTCGATCTCGCCGCCGGTGGCGAGCTGCGCCCGGACCACCGGCAGCAACCACTTCGGGATCCGGTCGGAGGACTCCGCGCACAGTCGGGCGATGGTGTCGCCGATCGCGGGGTTGGCGAACCTGTCCAGTAGCGTGCGCTTGTAGGCGTCCAAGTCGACCCCGGGTACCGGTCGCAGCGTCGGCGTCGCCTCGGCGTCCATATAGCGCAGCAAGAAGCGCCGGAAGACCGGATCCTGTGCGGCTTCGTGGACGAGCCGGTAGCCGCTCAGATATCCGAAGTAGCACAGCGCTTGGTGGCTCGCGTTCAGCAACCGCAGTTTCATCAGTTCGTACGGCGTGACGTCGTCGACGACCTGCACCCCGACTTCCTCGAAGGCAGGGCGGCCGAGTCCGAACGAATCCTCCAGCACCCACTGCGCGAACGGTTCGGTCACCACCGGCCAGCGGTCGATGAGCCCGTACCGCCGCTCGACCTCGCCGGTCGCCCCGGCGGGGGTCACCGGGGTGATCCGGTCCACCATCGAATTCGGGAAGCGCACCTGCTCCGCCACCCAGGATCCGAGCCCGGGATCGCGCAGGGCGGCGAACGCGCCGAACATCCGGCGCGCGACGTCGCCGTTGCCCTCGATGTTGTCGCAGGACAGCACGGTGAACGGCGCGAGACCCGCTGATCGGCGCCGCGCCAGCGCTTCGGTGACGAGCCCGAAAACGGTGGTGGGCGGGGCGCTGCCGGCGAGATCGGCGCGGATGCCGGGGTCGTCGGCGTCGAATTCCCCGGTGGCGGCCGCGATGTGGTAGCCGCCCTCGGTGATGGTGAGCGAGACGATCCGGGTGACCGGATCGGTGAGCTTCGCCACGACGGCTTCGGGATCATCGGGCGCGTACCGGTACTCGACGAGGGAGCCGATCGCGCGCGTGGTCCAGGCGCCGTCCGGCGCGACCGTCGACAACGTGTACAAGCCGTCCTGCGCCCGCAGCACATCGCGCATCCGGCGATCGCCGGGTAGTACGCCGACACCGCAGATGCCCCAGTCCTGCCCGAGTCCGCGCTCGAGCAGGCGGTCGACGTACATCGCCTGGTGCGCTCGATGGAACCCGCCGACCCCGAAATGCGCTATGCCGGTCGAGATCCGGGATCGGTCATAGGTCGGTGTCGAGACGCGACCGGCGAACTCCGTCAAGGTCGCCGCCCGCAAGGGCGTCGCGGTCCGTTCCGCCATCACGCACCTCCCCGTGTTGTGTGGATCACACCATAGTGCAGCGGCGGTTGCGGACCGGCCCGGCGCGGCGGGGTCGGATCGTCACCGCCGCCCCGGTGCGGTGCGGTCGCGCCTGGGTCACCCGTGCACTCCGCACGGGCCGCCGGAGACCCGTGCGGGGCGCCGGGGCGCCCACCCCGTTTCCCGTCCGCTGGACCTACCGGGAGGTTTATCGCGGCATGACTGGGTAGACCGTCGATGACCCGGATGAACGGCAGAAAGGTTCGAAACGATGTCCCAACCCATCACCAGTACCTTGGACCCGGAGCAGCAGCGCATCGCGGGCGAGACCCTGCAGGACACGGTGGTCGACCTGATCGACCTGTCGCTGATCGCCAAGCAGGCGCACTGGAACGTGGTCGGCTCGAACTTCCGGTCGGTGCACCTCGCGCTGGACGAATTGGTGACCGTGGCACGGGAGTTCACGGACGCGGCCGCGGAACGCGCCACCGCCGTCGGGGTCAGCCCGGACGGTCGAGCGGGAACCGTGGCCAAGGATTCCGGCGCGATCGGTATCGGTGAGGGCTGGCAGCAGGACACCGACATCATCGACACGATCGTCGGCAACCTCGCCGCGGTGATCAAGCGGCTGCGTGAGCGGATCGCGGCCACCGAGAAGGCCGATCCGGTAACCCAGGATCTGTTCCTGGCGATCGCGGCGCGACTGGAGCAGTTGCACTGGATGTGGCAAGCGCAGCTCGCCACGGTCTGATGCGGGTGATCACATGCGCGTTCGGCGCGCCCGCCACCGAGACCACCACGGTCGCGGTGCGGATCCCCGCCGACGCGCGACACCTGGCCCTGGTCCGTGCGATGACCGACACCGTCTGCCTGGTCGCCGACGTTCCGTTCGACGCGGCCGCGGACATCCGCCTGGCGATCAACGAGGCGGCCACCATGCTGCTGGTGGGCGCCGCGCCCGGCTCGATGCTCGGCTGTGCGTTCACCTACGGCGCGGAACGGATGAGTGTGCGCGTCGATTCCGTCGCCGCGTTCGGTGACGAGGTTGCCGAAGGCGATCCGTTGAGCTGGGAACTCGTGCGCATGCTCACCAGTTCTTTGTCGATTTCTCGTGACCCTTTTGATTCCGAGATCGGCGGGTATCCGACCGTTATCGAATTCAGTTGGGAACGAGGACCATTTGATGACACGTGAGTTCACGACCGACGGGAATGGCACGACGGGCCGTAAGCGCGCAGGGGACAGCTACGACAACATCGAGCCGTGGTTCGAGAAGATGGCCTCGATGGAGGAGGGCGATCCGCATCGCGCCGCGCTGCGCGAGGAGGTGACGCGACGGTGTCTCCCGCTCGCCGAACACATCGCCCGCAAGTTCTCCGGCCGCGGTGAGTCCTACGAGGACCTGCTGCAGATCGCCCGGGTCGGGCTGGTGCTCGCGGTGGACCGGTTCGACGTCTCCCGCGGCAGTTCCTTCCTCGGCTTCGCGGTCCCCACCATCATGGGCGAGGTCCGCAGGCACTTCCGGGACAACACGTGGTCCTTGCGAGTTCCGCGCAGGCTCAAAGAGATTCAGCTGCGCATCGGCCCGGCCACCGAGACGTTGTCGCACCGCCTCGGGCGGATGCCGACGGCGCGGGAGATCGCCGAGGAGTTGGACGTCGAACTCGGCGAGGTCACCCAGGCGCTCATCGCGAGCAACGCCTACCAGACCAACTCGCTGGATGCCGGTGGCCGCGAGGACGGTGACGGTGCGCCGCAGGCGCTCGCCGACACGCTCGGTGCCGAGGAGCCGTGCTACGACCTGCTCGAGCAGGCGATGGCGGTGCGTCCCCTGATCGCCGAGCTGCCGCCGCGCGATCGACAGGTGCTGATCATGCGCTTCTACGAGTGCCGGACCCAGACTCAGATCGCGGAAGAACTGGGCGTATCTCAGATGCAGGTGTCGCGCATCCTCGCCCGGATCCTGGGCGAGCTGCGCAAGCGCGCGCTCGGTTCCGACGAACTCGCCTCGCGCGCGGCCTGACTTCCCTACGGACGGGGGCGGGCGGCCGAGCCGGTCATCGGGGTGGCGGACACCTCGCCCGTCCAGCCGCACGGCAAAGCGCAGCTGGCGATGACCTTGGTCTCCATGTCGCCGTTGTCGTAGTGCAGCGTGGTGCTCTCCGCGTAAGCGGGATAGCCGCACGCTCGGCATTTGCCGAAGAAGTCGAGGATCTCCTCGGCGCGGGAGTGCGCGATGCGTCGTGCGGGGTTGTGGTCCATAACCTCTCCAGCCAGCGGGCGGTCCTGCCGAGCAGGCATCTGCGACGTTAGGATCGGCCGTCGCCGCCGGGCGGGAGTTTCGGTGATCGTTGGGTTCATTCACAGGCGTCGCGCGGGGGATTTGGGCCGGTTCCCAGCCCCAGGTGAATGCTGGGCAATCGCAGGGTATTTCCTGCGTGTCGCTGGTAGTGGCGGCGAGGCCCGAGCTACTTGACCTTACCTGTGACTGACGTTACAAAGGAGCTACCCGCCGACCCGAAGTTCTTCGAACCGGCCGACGAGAAGTGCACAAGTTGGTTACCGACGTCATCGATGTAGTCGCCGAATTCGCTATCGCCCGCAAGACCATCTGGGACCTGCTGCTCGAACCGCAGACGTATCCGCGCATGTTCACCGGTATCGGCGCGTGTGAGCAGATCCAGTCGGCCGACGGGAACGTGGTCTGGCAGATGCGCGTCGGCACCTACGAGTCCGGTATCCGCACCCACCAGATCCGAATCAGCGTGGGCCGCTGGTATGAGAGCTTCGAGATGCAGTACGCCGCGCTGGGCAGCTTCGCGTCGGTGCGACTACACGGCGACGAGGAGCGCACCAAGATCACGGTCACCTTCTTCGCGCCCAGCCGCGTGCACCCCCGCGTGGCGGAGCTGTCCAATGTGGCGATCGCGGAATGGACCAAGAGCGGACTGAAGCGGGTGGCCGACGTCGCCAAGGGCGCGCGGACCTCCCTGGTGGTCAACGGGGAGGATTCGCCGATCCGGCGCAACGCGGGCGTCGCACGACAGATGGTGGCCAGCGGCGTCGTGCTGCCGGTTCGTCTCGATCGCAGTTTCAAACAGCTGCGTTCACTGGCGAAGTGGGGTTTCAACCTGGCGGGCGGATACGCGGCGGGCGCGGCGTACGCCCCGGACCGGGTCGCGATCATCGACGACCACGGCACCCGCTCCTTCGCCGACATGCACGAGCGGACCAATGCGCTGGCAGGCGCGATGGCCGCGCACGGTCTCGGCCCCGGTGACGCCATCGGACTGCTCGCGCGCAACCACGCGGCGATGGTCGAATGCATGGTCGCCGCGGGAAAACTCGGCGTGGACGTCGCCCTGCTGAACGCCGGGCTGGCGGGCCGCACCATCGAGGAGATCGTCCAGCGCGACCGGCTTTCGGCGCTGTTCGTCGACGGCGACCTGGAGGAGTTGGTGCGCTACCTGCACGCCGACATCCCGCGCTACAACACCGACGAACGACCCCCGGTGCCCGAGCGGACAACCGTGGATCAACTCGTGGCCGAGGGGCACACCACCTTCCGCACGCCCGCCCAGCCGGGGCGGCTCATCGTGCTCACCTCGGGGACCAGCGGGACGCCGAAGGGAGCGCGCAGGCCGCACCCGAAGGGCTTCGGGTCCATCGCGGCCTTGTTGTCGCGCATCCCGATGCAGATGAACGAGACCATGCTGATCCCGGCGCCGCTGTTCCACACCTGGGGGCTGGCCGGGCTACAGCTGAGCACCGCGCTACGCGCGACCGTGGTGCTGACGGGACGGTTCGACGCCGAGGACTGCCTGCGCAGCATCGCCGAGCACCGGGTCAACACGGTGATCGTCGTGCCGACCATGGTGCAGCGCATCCTCGATCTGCCCGCGCACGTGCGCGCCCGCTACGACACCTCCAGCCTGCGGCACATGATCAGCTGCGGCGCGCCGCTGGCGGGTGCGACCGTCGAGCGATTCATGGCGGCATACGGCGACGTCCTCTACAACGTCTACGGTTCCACCGAGGTCTCGTGGGCGACCATCGCGACCCCCGCTGACCTGCACACCTCACCGACCACGGCCGGGCGCCCCCCGCTGGGCACCAAGGTCGCCGTGCTCGGGCCGGACCACCGGAGGTTGCCGATCGGCGCCACCGGACACATCTTCGTCGGCAATCACATGCTGTTCGACGGTTACGTCAACTCGGCGCCGCCGGAGGAGGCGCACGGCATGCTCGACACCGGCGACCTCGGCTATCTGGACGCCTCGGGCCGGTTGTTCATCGCGGGCCGGGACGACGAGATGATCATCTCCGGCGGCGAGAACGTCTTCCCGCGCCCCGTCGAAGAGGCGCTCGCGCACTTGCCGCAGGTCAGCGACGTCGCGGTGGTCGGTGTGCCGGACCACGAATTCGGGCAGCGGCTGGTGGCCTTCGTGGTCAAGCGCGAAGGGTCGGGGCTCGATTCGGACATGGTCCGCACCTACATCCGCAACCGCTTGAGCCGCTTCTCGGTCCCGCGTGACGTCACCTTCCTCTCGGCGCTGCCGCGCGGCGACACCGGCAAGATCCTCAAGCGCCTGCTGGCCGGCCCCGGTGCGGCGAAGCCGGAGCTGCCGCCGTCGATCAACGGACTCGGGACGGCGAGTTCCTCCTGACCTCCGAGCGGTGATCCGGCCGCCCGGCCGCTGTCGGCTCGCCGCTGGGCGGGGGCCCGGTCAGTAGACGGTGTCCTCCAGGTCGGTCAATGCGGATTCCAAGTGGTCGAGCAGCCTGGCCACGTCCGGCACGCTGCGGCGGCAGGCGACGATGCCGATGTCCAGGCTGTCGGCATTGCTGGTGAGGGTGATGTTCACCGCCTGCCCGTCCAGGGGGATCGACAGCGGATAGCTGGCGGCGACGCGCGCGCCGTTCCAGTACTGGGGCTCGCGCGGCCCCGGAATGTTGGAGATGACGACGTTGAACGGCGGGCTGGTCAGCGCGACCGTGGCGGGGAGCAGCAGCGACAGGGCGAGCGGACTCAGGGTCAGCGCCGAGAGCGAGACCGCCTGCACGGGGGAGAGCGTGCGATAGATCTCCTTGCTGCGGTGCATCGACGAGCTGATCGCCGCCAGCCGCGCGGCCGGGTCGGGCAGGTCGGTGGCGAGATTGCACAGCAGCGCCGCCACCGCGTTGCCCCCGCTGCCCCCGTCGTCGGAATCGGGGCGCAGCGAGACCGGAACCATGGCGATCAGCGGCTTGTCCGGCAGGGCGAGGTGTTCGAGCAGATAGGTGCGCAGCGCGCCCGCCGACATGGCCAGCACCACATCGTTGAGCGTGGTGCCGGTCATCTTCTTGACCTGGCGGATCCGGTCCAGCGGCCACGAGCGGGCGGCGCAGCGGCGGGCTCCGCCGATCGGGACGTTGAACATGGTGCGCGGTGCGGCGAAGGGCAGCGTCAGCTGTTGCTCGACCAGCGCGGTGCGGGCCAGGCGCAGAGCCGAAGCGGCCGAGCCCGCTGCGGCGAACAGCGCACGCGCGCGGGAGCCGAGGGTGTGCCTGCGCGGTGCGTGCTCCCGGTGCCCGGTCGACGGCGGCAGATGCCAGGGCACCAGCGCGGCACCGGACTCGGGATCGGTGCTGAGCGTGCGCTGTAACAGGCGCTGCGCGCCGACGCCGTCGATGAGCGCGTGGTGCATCTTCGCGTACAACCCGACCCGGTCGCCGGCGAGCCCTTCGATCAGGTGCGCTTCCCACAGCGGCCGGTGCCGGTCGAGCAGGGTGCTGTGCAGGCCGGCGGCCATCTCGGTCAGGGCGTCCAGGCCACCCGATTCCGGCAGCGCCCACCGTTGGACGTGGTAGTCCAGTTCGACGGCGCTGTCCACGGTCCAGGCCAGCTGGGGAGTGCCGAGCAGGCGAGCCGGGCGCTTGCGGAACATGGGGTGGAAGTCCTGGTCGGCCGCCAGCGTCGCGTGCGCGCGCCGGGCGAACTCGGGTCCGGTGCCGTCCGCGGGATCGAAGATCGACAGCGAACCGACATGCATCGGGTGCTCGCGCGATTCCGCGATGAGGAACAGGGCGTCCACCGGCGAGATGAATTCCATGGGCAGTTCCCTCCTGGCGACGCCGCGACTTCGCCACGGTCTGGATCAGGACGTGGGGGAAGGTCGGCGACGGACGTGCCGGACTGCTCATGGCGCGGGCCACCCGCGCCGGTCGAACGACGATCCACCAACCGGTGATTCGATGCCGAATCCGGACCGGCTGGGCGGTTCGCCGCGGATTGTGCGTCTCGGGCTCAGGACAGGCGGCTGACCGGCCAATCCTGCGGCAGCTCGAGGCGTTCGCTGATCATGCTGATCGCGGAGTGCAGCGCCTGGATCTCGTCGACGCCGCTGGCCAGCGACGCACCCTGCTCGCTGATGTGGAACCGGCACAGATGCTCGCGCCGGTCGGCCGCGAGGTACGGCCTGCCGATGATGATCGACAACGAGCTGTCGGCATCGCGCAGCGTGCGGGCCGCGATCAGAGCTTGCGACTCGTGCTCGGCCGTCGTGGCGGCGCACGAAGGGCGGGTGGGGGCGGCGGGGAAGCCGGGGTCGCACGGTTCGGTCACCGCGAAGTGCGCGCCGTGGCTGTTGGCTTGCCGCAGCTCCTGAGCGATCTCCTGGAAAGCGCGGTACAGCGCGGCGATGGAGTCGGGGCCGTGCGCCCATCGCTCGCCGATGCCCTGGATGCGGAATCCGCACACCACGCCGGTGGCGCCCGGTGCCATCTGCGGTTTCCCCACCTCGATCGACACTTCTCGCGTGGCATCGGCGACGGTTCGGGTGGCGATCACCTCCCTGATACGTCGCCATTTCGTGCTCGCGATCGCACCGCCGTGTTCGGACTCGCGCACTGCGGACGTGGTCGTGTCACCAGTGACCCGCGCCGGTATCGCTCTCATGAATTCTGGAGTACCCAAGTAGGCCCCCGGTTTATCCTGCGGTTCGAGGTGACCTGGGCCGCAGAGCGGAGACACGCCGGATCGGCAAAAGGGCTACCGGACGGTTAACGCGCCTCGGGTTTGGCAGGCTGTCGCCGAGGTGTGATGGTGGGGCCGCGACGATGAGGAGGGGCGGACGAAGTGGTAACGATTGCGCAGTTACGAGCGGTTCTGTCGATTCTGCGCGTCGACCCGGACGAGGTCGGCGGGTGGTTGGGTGGCACGGGTCTGCGCGGTCCGGACGCCGAACGGGTCCTACTGATCGGTTTGCTACACCGGATCGCGAGCAGTGAACTGCGTCAGGTCGTCACCACGACGATGGACGAGGAGGAGGCCGCCAAGGCCGCCGCGGTGAGCACCTTCCCGGTGAACGGCGAGAACCCCACGGAGCAGGTGCGTTTCGACGCGCACTGGCTGCACGACCGGATCGGCGCGCTGGCGGCGGGCACCACCGTGGAGCCGGTGCCGGTCCTGTTGGACGCCGCCGCGCGGTCGACGGACGCGGCCGAGACACTGCTGCTGCTCAGCCGCAACCCGCGCGGCCACGACGCGGATACCAGATGGGAGCGAGCGCTCGACGATCTGGGGCGCGCCTATCACCTGATCAACGACGAGCGCGTGGGCCGCTCGAACACGACGACCGCGCCGCTGTAGCGGCGCGGTCGTCGGAGGTCTCGTCCCGGTGGCGTGGTCGCCGCCGCGACGAGGTCACCTGGGTGGTGCGGGTGTGACCTGGACGGGCTTGTCGGCGAAGCGGGTGGTGCCCTCGGCTGCCTGCAGCGTGGTGAGCAGGTCGACACCCGCCACGACCAGGGTCGGTCCGCCGACCGCGATGGTTCCGAGGATGCCGCCGAGGCTCGCGCCGGTCAGCAGACCGGCCACGCACCCGACGGCGATGGTGACCAGGCAGCCGATCGTGGCGCCGATGGCGGTGCCGATGAAACCGCCGATGGCGGTGGCGAGTCCGAACTGGCTGGCGAATTCGTCACGGGCACGCTGGTTCTCGGTCATGGACGCGACCGGTTTGGCGACCAGTGTTTCGGTGGGGGCTATGCCTTCCGGCCTGGTCGGCTTCAGCTCCAGCACCGTGCTGTCCTTCTTCACTTCGGGATGCACGGGAATGGCGGTGCCCGCGATCCGGAAGTCCAGCGGCAACGTCATGGCGACGTGGCCGTCCTCGGCGCGGATGTCGACCACGTCGATCACTCGAGCGATGTCGGCGGGGGCGCCGGTGTGGTCGACGAGCACCCCGTCGCGCTCGGTTAGTCGAGCGTTCTCCGCACCGGCGGGCTGATCGCGCAGCGCTTTGGACAATTCGAAGGTTCCGCCCCGGAGCGCGGCGACCACCGTCTGTTCGACGATCCTGGCCGAGTAGGTGATGTCGGGAGCCGGCTCGGCGTGAGCGACGCCGGAGCCGATGGTCAGCGAGCCGATGGCGAGTATCGCTGCCGCAGTGATGCCGCGGAGTTGCATGATTCGTCCATTCCTTCATCGGGTTCACACCT
Organism: Nocardia sp. NPDC047654; assembly: GCF_043205035.1. NCBI lineage: Bacteria > Bacillati > Actinomycetota > Actinomycetes > Mycobacteriales > Nocardiaceae > Nocardia > Nocardia sp. NPDC047654. The sequence goes on along the minus strand of NZ_JBIDDF010000031.1, from coordinate 4,247 downwards.
GCGTCCAGCACGGCCGGACCCGCGCACTCCGGCGGCGCAAGAGCAGTCGTCCAGGTCGCTGAGCAGCCTAGCAGCGCATGCAGCTACCGATGAGCGTTCCGGCTCGGCCGGTCGGAGATATCGAAAAATTCTCCGACCGGCCGGGTTTCGCCTCGGGCGATCAGCGCGCCGCGGCGAGTTCGCGCGCCTGCTCGTCGCCCAGGATCGTCGCGCTGGTGCCGGGGGGCCAATCGAGTGCCGCGTCGAGCCGGTCGAGCACCTCGGCGCTGGGCCGCGGATTGCGGGACCGCTCGATCTCGCTGATCACCTTGGCCGGCGGGCCGCCGTTGCCCGCCACGTCCGCCTGGGTCCACTTCATCTCCCGCCGCCGCGCGCGCACGCGCGCGGCGAGCGCGTCGAGATCGAGCGCGAAAACCGCCTCGACCTCGGCCGCGACGACATCGTCCGCGACGACATCGTCCGCGACGACCTCAGCCGCCGCCGGCGCTTCGTGCTCTTCGGCTTGGCGCTTCTCCCGCAGCATTCCGCTGGTGATCAGCCTGGACCGTTTCCGCCTACCCATTTTCGCCACACGCTCTCCCATCCTCTGTCGAGTCGATCGATTGCGTCGCACTGCCGCGGCGGGCGAGCCCCGCCGCGCCGGGAACGCTGAACATCATGGGGGAGTGTGGGTGCGGACCCCACTCGACGCGCCGGGCGCGAGGTCAGTGCGCCTGGTCCTCCGGCTGGAGAATCAGCACCGGTATCTCGCGTTCCGTCCAGGACTGGTAGGCGTCGAAGTCCGCGTAGAGGGCGACGAGCAAGGGCCACAGGCGCTTCCTCTCCTGCGGGGTCGCCACGCGGGCGCGGACGCGGCGGTGCTCGCGGCCTATCTGCACCCGGGTGGTGGGATGCGCCGAGAGATTGAAGTACCACTGCGGATGGTTCGGCAATCCGCCTTGCGAGGCGACGACCACCAGGTCGGCGCCGTCCACCAGATACAGCAGCGGGACGGTGAACACCTTGCCCGATTTGCGGCCGCGATGCTCGAGCAGCAAGGTCGGCACCGGCTTCCGGAAGCCCGCGCCGATCCGCCATCGCCCGCCGATGCGTCCTCCGGTCCGGCGGAAGACCCAGACCTGTGCCTTCGACATGTACTTGATGAGCGCCCCGACGAGCGGCGAATCGAGATTGCGCGGGCGGTTCGGCGTCATCGGACGCTCCGCTCGGCCGGGCGGGAACGGGGTGCGGCGCTCGAATCGGCTGCGATGAAGAGTGATTGATCCATACCTTTGTCCGTAGTATCGTCCAGACAGATGTCCGGTTACTATTCCACAGACGCGCGGCGCGTGTCGCAGGGGTATCGGAAACCGGTGACCAGCACGGTGGAGGAAACATGAATCGGGTCAGCGGTAAAGTCGTCCTGGTGACCGGCGCGGGGCGGGGGCAGGGCCGCAGTCACGCGCTCGCCCTGGCCGAAGAGGGCGCCGACATCATCGCCTTCGACATCTGCGCCGACATCGCCAGCAACGACTACGCGCTGGCGACAGAGGCGGACCTCGCCGAGACCGAGGACCTGGTCGCGAAGACCGGCCGCAGGGTGGTGGCCCGGAAGGTCGACGTGCGGGATCGTCCCGCGCTGCACGAGGCGATCGGGGCCGCCGTCGCCGAACTCGGGCGCTTGGATGTGGTGGTGGCCAACGCCGGGATCTGCCCGCTCGGCCACCATGTGCCGCTGCAGGGATTCGTCGACGTCTTCGACGTCAACTTCGTCGGCGTGGTGAACACCGTGCACGCCGCGCTGCCGCATCTGGGGGCGGGCGCCTCGATCATCGTGACCGGCTCGGTGGCGGGTTTGGTGCCGCAGACCGGATTCAACGGCCAGCAGGCGCTGCAAGGCCCGGGCGGCGACGGCTACGGTCTGTCGAAGAAGATGATCCGTTCCTACACGCAGACTTTGGCCTTGACACTGGGGCCGAGTTCGATCCGGATCAACGCGGTGCACCCGACCAACGTCGACACCGACATGCTGCACAACCCCGGCATGTACCAGATCTTCCGTCCGGACGTGCAGCACCCGACGCGGGAGGACGCCGAGGTCACCTTTCCGTTCATGCAGGCCATGCCGATTCCCTTCGTCGAGTCCTCGGACATCTCCCACGCGGTCACGTTCCTGGCCTCCGACGAGTCGCGTTATGTGACCGGCTTGCAGATGTTCGTCGACGGCGGGGCGTCGCTGAAACTGGGGCTGGCGGGGCAGTGACGCGAAACGCGCTGCGTCACTTCAGGATGAGCATCGCGGACCGCTCGATGCGGTCCGCGATGTCCGAATACGATTCGTAGCCCATCCCGGCGTGTACCAGCGCGCCCGCGTAGAGTAATTCGAGCGATTTCAGAATATCCTCGTCGGGACTTCCGGACAGCGCATGCGCCAGGCGGGCGCGAATTTCCAAACCGATGCGCGCGCGCAAATGTTCGACATCCGGATCGCGGCCGAGCAGCGCGCTGGTGACCGCGCCGGACAATTCCGGTTCGTCGGCGACGAGCAACGCGATGCTGCGGAGTTCGGCGATCACGCGCACGGTGACGTCCGCGTCCTCGCTCACCGGCGAGGGCGTCGCGCGCAGCCTGCGCCAGAAGATCTCCGCGACCAGGTGTTCCTTGGAGGAGAAGTAGGTGTACGCGGTGGCCGTGCCGACTTTCGCGTTGGCGGCGACCATGCGGATGGTCAGGCCCGCGAACCCCTCCCGGGAAAGCACTTCCAGCGCCGACCTGGTGAGCTTCTCGACGGTGTCGGCCTGTTTTCCGGACAAGCGCCGCCGCGTCGCCTCGACGGTTCTGGAATCGCTTTCGGACATGTGTCTAGATGGTAGTGTCGTTATTCTGTTCGAGCAACGTGCACGCTGCGGAAATCGCTGTGTTTCCGGCCACGGTGAAATTGTTCGACGGCCGCGGACACCGCGGCCGGTTATCTCACGCCGAGCGGCCGGCCGATGTCCGCGAGTTTGCCGGACAATCGCTCGAGGTAGCCGAGAATCGCGGGCTCGTCCTTGTCCGGCAGGCCGTACACCACATCGGTGACGCCCCCGAGTTCCCACTCGGCCAGGCGCGCGGCGTCGGGTTTGTAGTCGAGAGCGACCACGCGCGGACGTCCGGTCCGCCCCGCCTGCTGCCAGATGTCGTGCAGCAGGGCGAGTCGATCCGAGATCTCCGTTTCCCCCGGTGTGGTGATCCATCCGTCGGCGGACTCGGCTATCCATCGGAACGTACGTTCGGTGCCCGCCGCGCCGATCAGTACCGGCACCGAGCGCCGCACCGGTTTCGGCCAGGCCCAGCTGGGCCCGAAGCTCACGTACTCGCCGTCGTAGCTCGCCTCGTCCTGGCTCCACAGTGCCCGCATCGCCGTCAGATACTCGCGCAGCACCGTGCGCCGCTTGTTCGCGGGCACGCCGTGATCGGCGAGTTCGTCGGTGTTCCAGCCGAATCCGGCGCCCAGCAGGACCCGTCCGCCGCTGAGGTGGTCGAGTGAGGCGATCGTCTTGGCCAGGGTGATCGGGTCGTGCTCGACCGGGAGTGCGACGGCGGTGGCCAGCTCGATTCGTTCGGTGACGGCGGCCGCCATGGACAGCGCCACCCATGGGTCGAGCGTGCGCAGGTATCGGTCGTCGGGTAGCGACGCGTCGCCGGTCTGCGGATGCGCCGCGCTGCGCGCCACCGGGATGTGGGTGTGCTCGGGGACGTAGAAGGAGGCGAATCCCGCCTGCTCCGCTGCGCGGGCGGCCGGGGCGGGGGCGATGCCACGGTCACTGGTGAACAGGACGATGCCGAATCGCATGGGAACCCCTGTCTTGTCGGGTCGTTCGGTGTGGTGCTCGGTCTTTCGCCGGTAAGCGCCTCGGTGGCGCTCCTGATGGCGCGCGTTCCGGGTCGGAGACACCGGTGCGGCTCGGCAGCCGAGCATATGGACAGCTGTTCGGACTGTAGTCCGATCATATACGGCCTGCAAGAACGCGTTCTCGTTTTCGGTCCGGCGTGGCGTGTGCCGGGGCGCTGGGTCGCGGTTTCGAAGAGATCGTTCGTTCGGGATTGTCCTGAAAATCCGTCAGTGGTAGCGTCCAGACACATGTCCAGCTATGTGTCTCTCCGAGTGGAAGCCGGACCGCTTCCCGTTGAGAACGTGTTATCGGTTTCGGAGTGTGGGTGATGACCGCCGCGGTGGAGCCGGTGACGTTCGATCCGTATGACTACGGGTTTCACGAGGATCCGTA
>NZ_JBIDDF010000030.1:0-36373 GCF_043205035.1 Nocardia sp. NPDC047654 | reverse complement strand
CCAGGCCGACAAATCCCGTTGAAGACCCCAAGTCAGTCAGTCGATGGGTCAGACCCCAGCGGGAGGTGCTCACCCACATCCTCTCTGTCAGTCGACGCGCGAACCCTCAGGGACAGGTGAGTCGGTTGCGCGCGGCGAGGTAGCAGGCCCAACTGGCTTGGGCGTACTGCGCCCACTTATGCCCGGTTTTCGGCCTGATGCCGAACAGATCGGCGACCACCACGGCGTCGAGGTCGGCGATAATCCAACGAAGTTCGGGATGTGCCCCACCGCCACGGCGCAGCCCCGGGTTCGCGCCCGGGGCTGCCTGCGTGTCGTGTGGATCTCGCCAGTCAGACCTTGTAGCCCAATTGCCGCAGAGCCGCCAGAAGGCCACCATCCCGCTCGTTGGCATGGCCCCAGCAGAGGCCGAAGAGTCGGCCCAAAGTCCCCTTCCGGACCAGATCCATCAGAGCCGCCTGGACCTCCGGGTGGCCCTTCACGGCGGGATTGTTAGGAAACGGGCCGTCGTACCCTTCCGACCCCTCGGGGCCCTTCGGCGCCTCCGGCGAGAACGCGAACGTCAAAATGTTCGTGGCGATCGCTTCCGCCTCGCGCCGTGCTGCAAGCTCAACTTCGGTGATCGCGCTGCTCTGCTCAGTCATTCGCGTCTCCTATGCGTTGTGCCAGTGATTCCATCCAGAGATCCAGTCTGCCCCACCATCCCGTCCACGCACGGCGAAACTTTGGCTTGCTGCAATTTATTGGGGTGCCAGTAGTAATCGCCGAAAAAACAACGGATATGGGCGTTGGCCCTGGCCCGTGGCGGTGTATCGCTAACCCCCGAAGGTTGACGGTTGCCGCGTACACGGCATGCGTTGCACACTCGACCTGCGGAAACACATTGCCGCTGAGGTTGTCTCGCAAACGAAGGTCTCCGCCCACCGTCTGGTCTGACTCGCATCAGGCGCGACTTTCTCGCATTGATGTCTGAGGTATCAGGAGTTCCGTGCCCTTCCGTGCTCATGAGAGCCTCACCCGCTGTCAGATTGCAGCAGCGACTTCTGATAACTGTGTGCGGTGCATCACGATGAGAGCCGAGCCGACGAGCAAGCTGAACGCGCAAAGATGTTGTGGGAGCAGCGGTATCGCGCGGTCATGGAGGTCCGCGATGGGCCGCCGGTGGGTGAGGTCGCCGCTCGATATGGCGTGACTCGGCAATCGGTGACGGCGTGGCGCAAGCGTTACGAGCAGGACGGCCTGGACGGATTGAGGGAACGCTCCCGCCGCCCGCACCACAGTTCGGCCCGGATCCCCGCGGAGTCGAGGCCGAAATGTGCGAGTTACGGCGCACGCACCGGCGGTCAGTCCCAGTGCGCGTGATCGATCTCGTAGTGCTGGCGTTGCTGGCCGACGTAGGCGCGATAGATGTCGGCGGATCCGCTGACGGAAGCGCCGAGCAAGACCCATCCTGTCGAAAGGTGGTGCCAGAAAAACGGTTTCGAAAATTGTCGCCACATCGGGCGCCTCCTGATGAGAAGGCATAGCCGGATGACCTTCCATGACCGGACGCGGTCATGGAAGGTCGGAGGCCAAGCGAGCAGGGTCAACAACTCGCCGACGGCCTAGCCAGGCCGAGCTTCGTCACGCAGCTGCTGCCGCCGGGCGGGGACCGCAACACGGTCGATAGCTCGAGAGGGGCCTGGCTTCGGCTCGCGACCGGCGTCGAAGTTGGCGAGCCGACCGCAAGTCAGGGCACCGCTAGGGCGAGATCGGATGCGAGGTCGCGTGGTCGAGAACCCGTACTTCGGTGGTCTCGGGCGCGAGACTTTTCAGCAGCCGGCAATGCATGTTCTGATGTGCGGTCGCCAAACCGGCCTGGTGAATCGGCACTACGACGCGCGGAGCGATCGACCGCAGATAGTCGATACCCTCGCCGATCTTCATCCACGGCCCGCCGATCGGCAGCAACAGCACATCGACCGCGACAGGGATCTCGTCGAAAGCGTCTCCCGGGTGGAAGACGGCGTCGTCGATCAGATAGCCGACGTTCTCCGATGTGGGCAACGCCGAATGGACGCAGGCGTGCTCACCACCGGTGACCACGATGTCATGGCCGAGCACCGATAGCTTCTGGCCGGGCTGCGCCACGTGCGCGGGCCGACGCATGTGTTCGGGATAGTCCGGGTTGTCCAGTACCGCGAGTGTGTCCTCGCCGACGATCAACTGGGCGGCAGGGTTGGCCGCCAGCAGCGCCGCGAGCCGGGGTACGTCGAGGTGGTCGGGGTGAGCGTGGGTGATCAGGATCAGGTCGAGGTCGGCCAAGTCCTCGAAATCCTGCGAATAAGTACCCGGATCGAACAGGATTCGCGTCGAGGCAGCCGCGCGCGGGATCTCCACGAGAACGCAGGCGTGCCCGAAGTGGGTGATATTCATAGCTTTTCGCCTTCCGTAGGAGACTTGGTTTTCAGGGGTTGACCACGGTCATCCACATCGGCTCTTTGCGGTTCACCATCGCTTCGACCGCTGTGTCGGCATCGGATAGGGGGAAGCGCTGGGTGATCAGTTCGTCCACGTTCAGTGCGCCGGATCCGAGGAGGGCGAGGACCTGTTCGGCGTCGGACCGCGTGCAGGCGCGGGTGCCGACGAAGCGCCAGCAGTTCACCATCAATGCCAGGGGCGGCAGCGACAACGGCGTGGTGTTGCCACCCATGTGGGCGATGGTGCCGCCGGTGCGCAAGGCAGCCATCGCCTGGCTGGTGGCCGCGCCTGCCGGGATGTAGTCGGCGACGGCGTGCACACCGGCCGGGGCCAGCTCGCGCAGTCGGCGGGTGAGACCGCCGGTACTCTCCCAATCGGTCGGCAACTCATCCAGGGCGATGGAGTCGACCTCGACGTTGCCCGCCAGCGGCGTTACCGCGGCGAGCCGTTCGGCGGAGCGGCCGACCAGCAGCAACCGGGCGATGCCGAAATGCTCGGCCAGTTTGATCGTCGCGGTGCCCATCGTCCCGGTGGCGGCGGTGGTGACAACCGTCGAACCCAGCGGCAACTGCGCGCACTTCAAAATCCGCACGACATTTGCCAGATCGTGCACCTTGGCGGCCACGTCGAAGCTCAGATTGCTCGGGAGCTGGTCGATCAGCCAGTGAGGTACTCGGACATATTCGGCGAGGCCACCGTCGTGGTAGCGCTCATAGAGCGGCATCGGCACCGCGCCGAAGCCCGCGTGCCCGATCATCGCCTGTTGCGGGCACATCATGTCGCGGTCGGTGCGGCAGTAGTCGCAGCTGCGGCAGTTGAGGTTGGGGTGCACCCGTACTCGATCGCCGACCGTGATTTCGGTGACCTGCTCGCCCACCGCGGCTACTGTGCCGGCCGCTTCGTGGCCCAGAGTCGTCGGAAGGTGTTTGAACGCGCCCATTTTCAGCAGGGCGATCATGCCAGGTGCCAGCCCGGCCGAGACGACCTTGACTACGACGTCGAGTGGTCCTGGCTGGGGAATCGGGATCTGTTCGAGGGTCAGGGTGTGCGCGCCTTGGGTGGCACGTGCGGCGAGCATGGTCATCGCGAGCTACTTTCCCCGGCGAGGGCGTCGAGGTATTCGGGTGTGCAGGGCTGTGCGGTGCGCGAGGTCTCGGCAACTTGGGGTAGTTCGCGATGGGAGAGCACGCTGAGGTAGGCGCCGTCTTCATGACCGACGCTGGTGTGGGCGATGCCGAGCGGGATTCGGACGAAGTCGCCCGGACCGAGTTCGATGATCCCGCGTTGGGTCACCAGTGTGCGTACACCGCTGATCTGGTACTGGATCTCGTCGGCGTCGAGGGTACGTTTGTAGCGCCGCACGTTGCCTTGCTCGGACGTGAACGTTTCTGTGCCTAATTTGAATTGGTCGGTCGCGAAGAGTGGATTCGACCCCGGGCCGACAGCGAATACCGACATCCGGTCGTGTTCGTCGTTGACGCGGTCGAGCAGCGCGTGCTCGTCGATGGGAAAAACGGTGATGTCGTGGCCCAGTGATCCCATGCACTGGGTGACGGCCTCGTTGAGCGGTCCTGGCTGCCATCCGGGAAACGGTGGCAGCGCTGCCGTCGATGTGCGCACGGCACTGCCTGTTTCGGTGACCGGTGCCGGAATGTAGAACAGCAGGTGGCTTTCGGTGCGTCCGTAGTTGTCGTGGGCGACACCGCGGGGGATGCGGGAGAACTCGCCGGGTCGGTGTTCGATGGTGCCGAGCTCGGTCATCAGGGTACGTTCGCCGTCGATCTGGTAGGAGATCTCGTCGACATCGCAATTGCGGTGATAAAAGGGCTGGCGATTGTCCATCGTCTGCCACTCGATGCGGATCTGGTCGTTCTCGTAGACCCCGCGCGGTGGGGCGAACGGCTGTGCCTGGTATTGCTGGGGGAAGTGGACGACCGTCAGTGGCGGATGATCGCGCCACAGCTTCATCGGCATCTTGCCCACGTGCGGTGGGGAGAGCAAGTTCCGTTCGTCGCGGTCGATGCTGCGCAGGGGAACCTCGGACGTCATGGTCACGATGTCTTCGATGACAACACTCATAAAGAGACCTCTTTGTCTCGTCAGGAAACGAATTCGGCGACAGGCAGTGCCTGGTAGTAGACCGCCGCGCCGGGGTGCAGCGGAATCGGGGTGATGCCCATGGTCGGTGGGTCGAGAGGGTAGGTGATAGGGCTGCGCTCGGGCGGTAGGTGCCGGTACTGCGCCTCGATGAGGTGGCGGGTCTCACCCAGAATCCACGCGACGGCATAGGCGAGGTCCTCGGCCATATCCGCGCGGGTCACGACCAGGAAATCGGAGAAGTCCAAGGTCTGGAACGCGCTGCGGCCGGGGAAGAATTCGTCGGCGACCGTGGCGGAGGGCCACCCGAAGTCCCGGTCGAATGAGGCGAGTACCTCGGGTTCGACTTCGAGGAAGCGGTAGTCGGCGCCGAACTGCTGCCAGTGCGGCAACATGACGGCTTCGTGCACGATCGCGTCGGCGCGGCCGGCAAGGACATGATCGAGTGATTCGAAGGGCCGTTCGTCGCCGAGGAACTGCCCGCCCCAGCCTTCGACATCGACGCCCGACCGGATCAGCAGTTCGTGTGCCGCCAGGCCCACGGCGTTGACCCCGTCGTTGACAGAGGTCGCCACTCGCAGCGCCGGTTTCAGCTCGCGCAGCTCGGCGAACGAGGTGACCCCGAGATCGCCGTGCACGGCAAAGACCAGTCGATCACGTTGGGGCACAACGCCGAGCGCGCGCAAATCGGGATAGTGCTCGTCACGGTAGGTGCCGCGGCCGTCGAGCGCGACAGCGGTGAACGCGGCAGGTGTGGTCAGTGCGATGTCGACTTCACCGCGCCCTACCGCACGCACGTTGTCGGAGAATCCGCGGCCGTTCCAGATGCCGACCCGAGTATGTGGGCCTGCCCGGTCGGTCAGTTCCTGAGAGATCCAGCCACACACCCGGTGCAGATTGGCATTACCCCAATCACCTTGCAGTTGCAGTCGCAGCGATCGGTCGATCCGGGGTTCGGCGGGCCGAGTGCTCATGCCGGAACCACCTCGCTGCGAACCAGGTTCCGGACCGATCCGACGCCCTCGATCTCGACACTGACCTGGTCACCGTCGCGCAGGAACAACTGCGGGTCGCGGCGATAACCGACGCCCCCGGGGGTGCCGGTCAAGATCACGTCGCCGGAGGCGAGGGTGGTGAAGGTCGAGATCTCGGCGATCAGCCGGGGGATGGAGAAGATCAGCATCGACAGATCCGACTCCTGGACCTTTTCACCGTTGAGCACGGTGCGGATACCCGCCGTCGACAGGTCGACCTCGGCCGGCGTCACCAACGAGGGGCCCAGCGGCGTGCTCGCCTGCCAAGCCTTCCCCTGCATCCACTGGTGGGTCTTGTACTGGAAGTCACGCATGGTGATGTCGTTGGCCGTGCTGTACCCGAGAACATGCTCGGCTGCGTCGGCTTCGGCGATGCGACGGCCGGGCCTGCCGATGATGACCGCCAGTTCACCCTCGTAGTCCACCTGGGTCGACTCCGGCGGCAGCACGATGTCGTCGTAGGCACCGATGAGACTGTCGGCGAATTTGGGGAACAGCACCGGATAGGTCGGCAGTTCGCGTTTGGTCTCGGTGACGTGCTCGCGATAGTTCAGCCCGACGCAGAACACCTTCGACGGGCTGGGCACCACCGGCAGCAGCCGGACCGCATCGATCTCGACTCGGCCACGGGTATCACGTTCGGCGTCGGCCAGCGCTTCCGAGGTGGTCTTGGAGCCGATCTCGGTGAGGCCGTCCAACGGGACCAGGGCCGAACCCCGCACTTCGCCGACGCGGCGTTCGCCGCGATATTCGTAGGTTACGTACGCCATGTCAGTGTCCTTCGCTGGTCTTGCGCCAGGAGGCGAGCTGGCCGCCCCACAGGTTCACGGAATTAGGGATCGGCTTCCACCGGCGCGGCACATAGGTCACGCGGTCGTCGTGGAACTTCTCCATCTCGGCGGACAGTTCGATGTGGTTGCCCGCCGGGTCGTCGAAGAAGATGAACAGATTGTTGCCCGGGCCGTGGCGACCGGGACCCCAGCTGACATCGACGTTCTCGTCTGTCAGCCGGTCACACCACGCCTTGAAGTCCTCCCATTCGGCCAGGTCGAAGGAGTAGTGGTCGATGTCGCCGCCTGCACCGACGTTGACCACAGCCAGGGTGTGGTGGTCGCGGTCACTGCGCAGCCATGCGAATCGGCCGTCCTCGAGCTGATCGGAGATGCGGAATCCGACGGTGTCGACAAAGAATTCCACCATCGGCACCACATCGTCGGTGGCCAGGGTGATGTGCTGGTATTTGATCGGTCGGCGACCGGTGTCGGCGGCATTCTCGCCCTCGCGTGCCACCGCGGTGTGGAAGTGGACGGGTGTGCCGTGGGGGTCGGTGACCACGACGCCGGTGGCCTCGCCGAGTCCCGCGTCGAGATAGGTCGGGTCCAGTGGAGAGACGGTGTGCCCGGCGGCGGCCAGCCGCTTGGCGATGCCCTCGACGCCGTCGAGGTCGCGGACCTCGAAACCGTAGTGGTGCAGCCCCTTCTCGCCTTCGACGAGATCGATGACGTGATGTCCGGCGCCCCAGCCCAAGCGAAGTCCACCCTCAGGCAGCTGCTCGTGCACCTGCAATCCGAGCACCCGACCGTAGAACGCTGCCGACGCCGCGACATTGGGCACGCGGAATCCGATGTGGGACACGGTGGTACGGGTGAGAGTGCCTGCTGCCGCGCGTTCCTGTAAGACGATCCGCTGTGGTTTATCCATGGCTCAAAGCCCTTTCTGTCCAGGTCGAGATGGCGGTCACCGTGTCGGTGGTCCGGGCGGGATGCCAGGCGGCCGCGACCACCCGGTCTGGTCGGAGAAGCACGAATTGATGGGAATAAGGTTCGAATTCGCGGGCGGCTGCCCCGTCGATATCGATCAGGACCCGACGTCGGGTCCGTGGGAGGTACTCCCCCAGCGCAAGCAGCGCCGTAGTCGTTCCGAGCTGCCGGACTACCGGCTCGACCGCTGCCCAATCCTGCTCGTCGACGTCGACGCCGATCAGCGCCCAATCCATGCCGAGCGCGTCGTCGAGCCGGGCGACACTATGGTCGGCGGTGTCGAAGACCAGGGGTTGCCCCACCGCGACACCGACACCGGCATGTCGATCGGCGCCGAGGACCAAACCTTCGGTGAAACGCTGCGAGGGTCGGTACCGCATCTCCTCGAGGTAGGCGCGGCCTTCCTCGGTACCCAGTGCTTGCTCGATCAATGCGTCGCGCCGGTCTGCGAATCGTGCCGATGTGGTCATCACGACACGCCCCATGCGCTCCGACATCCGCACCGTTGCCTGTACATGGGCAGCGCGTTCGCTCTGGTAGCTGGCCAGCACCGACGGGGCAAGTCTGCCGGCGAGCACGTCAGCGATCTTCCAGGTCAGGTTTGCCGCGTCACGAATGCCGGAGTTGAGCCCCTGTCCGGCGAAGGGCGGCATCATGTGCGCCGCGTCGCCGAGCAGGAAGGAACGCCCGACCATCCACTCGTCGGCGATGACCGCGTTGAACCGGTAGTTCACCGCGCGTTCGATCTGCGTCGGTGTCAAGTCACGATAGGGCGCGACCAACGCGCGGATCAGCTCGAATGACGGCGCCTCGGCGGGTGTCCCCTCACCGTCGAAGAGCCGGAATTCGTAACGGCAGCGGCCGTCTAGCCCGGGCACGATGACATGCGGCCGGGCCGGATCTCCGTGATGCATCGCGAAGCGTTCGGTGTGCGGATCGTCGAGGGTGTCGGCGACCAACCACACGTCAGGGTAGCTACGCCCGGTCATCTCGATGCCCTGGCTGAGTCGGGTCGCCGATCGACCGCCGTCACAGCCGAGGACGTAGGCAGCGTCGAGGGTCACCGGGCCGCTGTCGGAGCGAGCGTGGACTCGCACCGAGTCGGCGAGCTGGTCGAATCCGGTCACTTCGACACCGAATCGCAACGACACATTGGGCATCTGTGCCAGCGCTTTGACCAATACGCGCTCGAGATCGGGTTGAGCGAAGGGGTTTTTGAACGGGTACCCCAAACGGAACGGTCGAGGACCGCGCGCATGAAACAGCGGCATCCCGTGGCGGTCGTAGTAGCGAGTGCCCGTGCCCGGAACCACGATCGGCAGCACCTGCTCGACGATGCCCGCGCGCTGGTACACCCGCAGGGACTCGTCATCGATGCTGATCGCCTTGGGCTCGTCGCTGGTCGAGTGATTCTGTTCGACCACGACCACGTCGACGCCCCGTGCGGCGAGCAGGGCCGCAGCCGTCAGACCGACCGGACCGGCACCGCAGATCACCACCTCGGTTTCGTCTGGCGACTTCACCGGCGCCATCACCTCACCTTCTCCCGCTGTCGGACGAACTCGATGACCAACCCTATGCACGGTGTCCTGCATTACAAAAGATGGGTCCTGCAAAACAGGACACTTCTGACCTGGTCCGCTTGCGCGTGAGCCACCTCACACTGGCGATGACACTCTAGCATTATAGCTATAGTTGTAGAGTTAAATGATGTCCCGAGTCCCCCTGGCCACGCGCCGCCCCCGATGTCGGTGCTGAGCTACTTCGCCACCCCAAGAACTGGCTGATTCCCAGCGTCGTCCTCACTACCGCCTTGTTCGTGACCACCGTGATCTTCACTGGTAGCGTCGCCAACCCGACGGCCGATCCGCACCACGCACGTATCGGCGTAATCAAACTGGACAAAGGCGTCCCCGACGGCCCGATGAACATCAGCGAGCGAGTGGTGGCTGGCATCGTGAACCAGCCACAGCAGCCGAGTGAGGCGGTGAGTTGGCAGCAATTCCACTCCGTAGAAGAAGCAGCCACCACGGCGATCGCGGACAACCAGCTGTTCGCGGCGATCATCCTTCCCGAGGACTACTCCGCCAAGCTCAGCTCGCTGCTCGTCGCGAACCTGCAACGACCCGAGATCACGGTGCTGACCAACCCCGGCTCGGGCACGATGGCCGCCGCAATCGGCAGCCCGATCGCCGAATCGGCGACGCGAGGCGGTTCGATGGCGGCCGCTGGGCAGCTGCTCGCGCACGCGCCAGGCGCGATCAGCCCCGCCGACGCGGTGTTGATCACCGACCCGGTCACCATCGCCCATCACCAGGCGTTGCCGTTCGGCGACCGCACCGGAATGGCATGACCGCCTTCTTCTACGCCCTGCTCCTGATGATGGTCGGTTCCTCGGCGCCAATGTGGTCAACGGCCTCGTCGATGCCGAACTGGGCTTCGGCCCGACCGAGATGGGACCCAAGCGGCACATGTTGCCGCCGCGCCGGATCACCCGCGTAGGCACTACTCGGCCAACTGCCTCACCTTGGTGGTCGCTCCGGTACCGACAGCGACCGCGATTCTGGCCGTGAGCGTGTTCGTGGTCGATCTGGATCTGCCGCACTGCGGGCTGCTGTGGCTGTTCACGCCTGCTCGCGATCAACGCGATCGGGGCGGGCACTCTCGCTGTGGTCACCTTGTTGGGCCCGATCGGCATCGTGGTGAGCACGGTCTTCGGACTGACCGCGAGAACGACCCCGATGACCGCGGCTACCGACCTGGTCAGCACGCCGCAGTCGAGCAGGTCGCGGAGTCGTTCACCCCGCGCGCCCAAGCGGTCCTCGGCGCGTCGGCATGGTGGCGCGGTGGTGCCCCGGCGAAAGAGCACGCCGACCTGATACCTGCCCGCCCGAGTTGTCGGGCGGGCAGGTCAGGGAGAGTCGATGCCGCCTCCGGCCCCTGTTCGAGGAGGTCCCGCACTCCCTCGGACAGCGAGCGGATGGCGGAATTTGCTGGTCGGCCCTGCGCAATCCTCGCCCGCCTGAACGACACCCCCGACCTCTACCTCGAAACCCGGTCGCCCAGTGGCGATGGGATGCTGATCGAGCGCGTGATCAACGGTATCGAGCTGCCCGACCACGCAGAGGTATCGGGCTCCGCGGTCCCGGTCGGACCGCCGACCACCTCGTCGGCAAAGCCGTAGGGGTCACATCGATATGTCGCGACGGACGCCGCGTCAGTAGGCCAGCCGCTCGTCATGTGGTGGATGCGCGTCCGGTCCGCATCGCTGACCATGGCTCAGATCCGTTGGCAATGGCCCGGATTCACTGGATGTCACCCTCGGGTGGAGTGCGCGCCGCTCATCAGTGCGGCCAGGTCGTCAGGTTCCAGGAACGACGGTGGGGGCGGTGGACCCCAGGCGTAGAGGCCTTGCAAACCTTCGAGTACCGCAGGGCTCCAGAGCTCGTCCTCGGGCACTGTGTCCATATCGGAGTAGTACTCCGAGAAGTTGCCCGCCGGGTCCTTGAGGTACCAGAAGAAGTTGGCGCCGGCGAAATGGCGGCCCAGACCCCAGATGTGACGTTCGGGATGGCCTTCGAGCATCGACTGCGCGCCCCGGCCCACCTCGTCGATGTCGTCGACCTGCCAACTCGTGTGATGCATGAAGTTGACCGGCGCGGCCAGCACCAGCACATTGTGGTGCTCGACCGAGCAACGCAAGAACGCGGCTTTGTCGCCCATGTAGTCGCTGACCTTGAAACCCAGTCCGTCGACGAAAAAGCGCATGGTCGTGGCGAGGTCGGTGCTCCCCAGCACCGCGTGCCCGAGCTTCCGGGGCCGGACCCGTTCGGTTCGCGACAGAAACGGTGCCCGGCCCCACCGGTCGATGCGGCCGGGGCCGTTGTACGGTGTCGGCGCTACGGCCGGCTCGGTGATGATTCGCGGTCGCACCAGCACGCGCACCACGGTGCCGGTGACCGGTTCGACGGCACGCACCGACAGCGGATTGCTGTCGCACGACACCCCGATCGCAGCGAGCTTCCCGGCCACCGAGGCGATGTCATCGTTGTCGTCGGCGGCGACGGTGAGGTCGAGCAGCTTACGCAGCGGTGCGTGTACTACCTGGAGTTGTTCACCGCCGTCGCGGGTTGCGAATCGTCCCTCTCCGAGATGATCGAGGCCGAAATCGGTGTAGTAGCTGATGGTTTCGGCAGGGTTGGGGACTCCGATGGTGACTTTGCCCAGTCCGTGCAGTGCCATGTCGGCTCCTAGCGCGTCGCGACGAAGGTTTGCTGCAATGCACCGATTCCTTCGATCCAGGAATCGAGACGTTCACCAGGCTGCAGGAACCGTTTCGGCTCGCGGCCGACACCAACTCCGGCCGGTGTGCCGGTGAAGATCACATCGCCGGGGAACAACGTGACCGTCTGTGACAAGGCAGCGATCAGGGACGGGATCGGGAAGATCAGGTCCCTGGTGCGGCCCTTCTGCACTTCTTCACCATCGATGGAGCACCCGAGCTCGAGATCGTCGGGATCGGCGAACTCATCCGGTGTCACCAGCCACGGACCTTGGGGCGAGAACCCGGGAAAGGACTTGGCAAGCCCGAACTGCGGAGCCGGACCGCGCAACTGGGAAGTCCGTTCGGAGATATCCTGACCGACAGTCAACCCTGCTACCGCAGCCCACACCTGCGACGGCTCGACGCACCGCAGTGTCTGTCCGATGACCGCCACGAGTTCGACTTCCCAGTCCACACTTCCCTCTTCGGGAATGGTCACCGTGGTGTCGGGGCCGCTGAAGCTGGAAACGTATTTGGTGAAGACCGGCGGCAGATGCTCGGGCGCATCGAATCCGGATTCCGCTGCGTGTGCCCGGTAGTTCAGTCCGACCGCGAAGACCTGCCGCGGGGCAGGTGATGGTGCGCCCAACTCGGAGCGGTCCAGCGCGACCGAGTGGCCGTCGATCTCTTCGGATGTCAGAGCAGCCGCCCATTCCCGCACGGTGTCCCAGTTGGCATACAGCTCAGCGAAGTCGCCACTGAACCGACCACCCGACGCCGCGGCGATGTCCACGGTGCGCTCCTGGCCCCGCTCGCCGTAGACAAGGGCTCCGCGGCCCCGCAAGTTCGCTATACGCATGACAGTTGTTCTCCTCTGTGTGATGTTTGTGCGTCAGGAGACGCTGGTCGTCAGGCAGGCGATGTAGTCGGCCGCCAGGGTTGCGGCCCCCTCGATGGCCTCGGCCGTGCCGAACACGTAGTGGTCAGGCCTGATCAAAACGGCGGCAATGGAATTGGCAGCAAGCCATGCCGTCCAGACTCCGTCGCAATCGCGCAGGTCGGGGTTGCCGCTGGCTGCCAGTGATAGTGCGGTCACCTCTGCCGTGGCCAGCGACGCGCGCAGTGGCTCGTCGAGCAGGTCGGCGACTGGTCGTTCTGCGGCGAGGATCAACAGCGCGCCGTAGCCGGTGGCAGCATCCAGCAGGACCGCGGCGTCGTCGACAGCGACGGGGAATTGTGGGGTCATCGTCCCCGAGAGTTCCCCGCTCGCTCGTACCGCTCCCGGCCCGAGCACGGGACGGGCCGTGACGGGCAATACCACTGCGGGATCGGCGTTTCCGGCGATCATGCGGGCGTCGCGCTGCGCCGCCTGTTCCGGATCGAGCACGCAGATCACTTTTCCGAGCTCCACCGACATCGCGATCGCATGCTGCAGATGCACGCTTCGTTCACTGGTGTAGGTGTCGAGCAGATCCGGCGGCGATACCCGGCGCAGGACTCGATCCAGTTTCCACGCCAGGTTGGCTGCGTCGCGCAGCCCCGAGCACATGCCTTGGCCGGCAAATGGTGGCATCTGGTGGGCTGCATCGCCGGCGATCATCATTCGTCCGTTGCGCCAGCGATCGGCCCAGCGGGCGGCGAAGGTGTAGATCGCGTGCCGTTCCAGTCGAGTGTTGGCCGGAGTCCGGCCCCACGAAGACAACAGCTCCCAGGCCCGATCGACGGTGCCGAGTTCGGCGGGATCCTCGCCGGGTAGCCGCATGAATTCCCAGCGGCGCCGACCCTGTCCACCGGAAACTATCGTGGTCGGGCGTGCCGGATCGCACAGCTGCCAGTTCTGCGGCGACCAGACGATGTCGTCGGTCGGGATCGTGTCAACGATCAGCCAATCGAAGAAGAAGCCCTGATCGTGCATCGTCGCGCCCATACGCTTGCGCACCAGGCTGTTGGCTCCGTCGCAGCCGACGACATAGCGAGCAGTCAGTGTCCGGGAGATGGTCGACCTGGGCACGGGATGTTCCGAGGCCGGCACGGTGTCGGCGACACCGACGGCGACCCGGCCGGGATGCTCGTCGACGGTGACGACCTCAGCGCCCCGAATCAGCGTGACGTTGGGCATAGTCTCGACAGCGTCGGCCAGTACCTGTTCGAGTTGCGGCTGAGAGAAGAAGTTGGCTGTGGGCCAGCCGTTGGGCCCGATGCCCGACCAGTCGATGCGTAGCAGCGCCTCGCCGTTTGCGTTTCGCCATTCGTAATGGTCGGGAACTGGGTCCGAGATGGCCTGGACCTGTTGGGTCAGGTCCATCGATCCGAATACCCGGCCGATCTCGTCATCGAAATGCACTGCGCGTGGCAGCGGATATGGTTGCGGCCAGCGTTCCACGATGACGACATCATGGCCGCGGAGCGCGAGCATTCGCGCGGTGGCCAGCCCGACCGGTCCCGCGCCGACGATCACCACGTCGTGATCTGGATTGAGCATTGATCCTCGCTTGAACGGTTCTCAGTTGCCCTGGTGGACAATGTGCTTGATCTCTTGGAACTCCTCGATCGCTCGGTGGCCGTTGAGCCTGCCGACACCGCTGTGCTTGAAGCCGCCTTCCTCCATCTGGTCGTGGATGACGCCCCAGGTATTGGTCCACACGGTGCCTGCGTCGATCCGGCGTCCGACCCGCATCGGGCGATCGACATCCCGAGTCCAGATCGAGGCGGCCAGCCCGTATTGGGTGGCGTTGGCGCGCTCGATCGCGTCGAGCTCGGTATCGAAGATCTCGAAAGTCGCCACGGGCCCGAAGATCTCGTCCTGCACCACCGGCATCGTCACGTCGGCCACTTCGATCAACGCGGGACGGAGGAAGGCGCTCGTGCCGGTAGGCTCGACCAGCCCGCCGCGGACCAGTACCTTCGCGTATCCGGCCGCTTCGTCGACGAGCCGGTCTACGCGCTCGGCCGCGGCCCGGTCGATCAGCGGACCCATGTCGGTCTCGGGATCGGTGCCGGGACCGACCTTGACCCGTGTCAACGCCTCGGCCATCAACTCACGCAGTTCGTCGGCAATGCCGCGCTGCACCAGAATTCGGCTACCGGCCATACAGAATTGGCCACTGAAGGTGGTGATCGCGGCGGTCAGAGTCGGCACGACCGCGTCGAGGTCGGCGTCGTCGAACACGATCATCGGCGACTTGCCCCCGAGTTCGAGGGAGACCGGTTTGAGGCCGGGTGCCGCGGCCGCCATGATGGCGCGCCCCACCACGGTGGAGCCGGTGTAGCTGATCACATCGGAGTTCGGGTCCGAAACCAATACTGGGGCACCAGTGTTGCCCGACTCGGTGAACGCATTGACGACACCGGCGGGCATCGCCTCGGCGATGAGTTCGTAGAGCAGCCCGTTGGTCAGCGCGGTCTGCGCGGGCATCTTCATCGCCACGGTGCAACCCGCGGCCAACGCGGGCGCGAACGAGCGCACCGCCAGGATGATCGGCGAGTTCCAGGGAACGATCACCGCGGCTACACCGATGGGCTGGGGCAGTGCCATCGAATACATCCCCGGCGCCAGCTGCGCGGCCCGGCCGCTGTCGGTCAGGGCGAGGGCGGCGTTGTAT
Source organism: Nocardia sp. NPDC047654 (assembly GCF_043205035.1). Lineage (NCBI taxonomy): Bacteria > Bacillati > Actinomycetota > Actinomycetes > Mycobacteriales > Nocardiaceae > Nocardia > Nocardia sp. NPDC047654. The sequence continues at coordinate 21,156 of NZ_JBIDDF010000030.1, read as the reverse complement.
CGCAGCTTGGGGATGGTGCCGTCGACCTCCATGGCGGCATCGGCAAGCTTCTTCCCATTTTCCCGAGACAACAGCTCGACGAGCTCGTCGCGGCGAACGGTCATCGCGTCGGAGAGCGCGAACAGCGCCGTTGCCCGAGCGTGCCGGTCCTGCGACCACGTCGTGGTGTCGAATACCCGGCGGGCAGCATCGATCGCAGCCCTGGCGGTGACCGCGCCCGCGTCGGCAAAGGTGCCCAACGGCCGGCCGGTGGCGGGGTCGAGGCTGGTGCCGATGGCGTGGCCGTCGCGCCATTGGCCGTCGATGAGGTTGCGGGCGTGTGGGAGCGTCATGGGGCCTCGAATCGGATGACAGGTTTGACGGTGATACCGGAGCGCGCGTCGTCGACAGCGCATTGCAGTTCGGTCGGTGGATAGAAGCGCACGAGTCGATCCCACGACAGCCGTCCAGCGCGGTACAGCTCGATCAGCGCCGGGATGAAGGTGACCCGGTCGCTGCCGCCTTCGGTGACACCGAGCAAGGTCCGGCCGTCGATCATGGCGTTGACGTCGACAACAATGCGGGTTCCCGCCGCAGGTGCGCCGATGATGGCGACGGTGCCGCCTGCCCGGATCTGTTCGAGCGCCCCTTCGAGCAAGCTCGGCACCCCGGTCGTCTCGATGATGAAGTCGAACTCGCGTAGTTCGCCCGCGTCCTTTGTCGTCGCGGTGGCGCCGAGCTCGCGCGCCAAGCCGAGCCGGGCGGGGACCCGGTCCACGGCCACGATCTCGCTCGCACCACACAACCGTGCGGCCATCACCGCCGACAAGCCGACCGCGCCCGCCCCGACAACGGCGACACGCGATCCCGGCGGCGGGCGAAGGAGATTGAGCACCGCGCCGGCACCAGTTTGGATGCCACACCCGATCGGGGCGAGCATCGCCAGTTCGTCGTCGTCCTCGACGACTACCGGCACGACACTGTGCTGCGACGCCACCGCATACTGTGCCAGCGACGACTGACCGAAGAACAATCCGCCGACCGGCTGTCCCGACCGATCCCGCAGCGGCGTTGTCCCATCAGGCCTGCAGGCTCCGAAATTGAGCAGAAAGTAGGTGGGGCACTGTGTGGGACGCCCGGTCCGGCAGCGAGCGCACGCGCCGCAGGACGCGAACGACAGCACCACACGGTCACCGACCGCCGCGGTGGTGACACCGGCTCCCACTGCTTCGACCACACCGGCGCCCTCGTGTCCGAGAACGGCGGGCAGGGGCGTCGGCAGCCGGCCCGCCAGGACCGACAGATCGGTGTGACAGACCCCGGTGGCGACCAGGCGGACCAGCACCTCACCGGGACCGGGGTCCTCGACGAGGACGGTCTCCCAGCAGAAATTGTCCGCTGCTGCACGGGCGACAGCGGCAATGGAATCTATCGGCATGAACGCCACGCTACGATGGTGTCCTGCATAACAAAAGTAGCATCCTGTAATACAGGACACATCGAACAGGATGAATGATCTACCACTAGAGGTAAACTGGGGTGTGCCTCCCACTGACCACGGCGACCTGCCGGCCGAGATCACCCGAACGAGCTGGACGCTGCATCGAGCACTCCGACAGAGTCAGGGAACGCCCCGCGGTGAAAATCCACGACCGCTCGCCCAGGTAGAGGTCCTCAAACTGGTCGATAGCCGCCCCGGCATCACCGTCCGCGAGATCGCCGAGGCACTGCGCATGCAGGCCAATAATGTCAGCACACTGGTCTCGAACCTGACCAAGGACGGATTCCTCGACCGCCGCGCCGACCCTGCGGACGGCCGGGTGATCCAACTCCATCCCACCGCCAAGATGCGAGCCGCGAGCACCGAACTCGCCGATCGTCTCGACGCCGGGGTTTCCGATGCGCTGGCGACGCTGAGTGAGCAGTCCCGCGACCGCATCGCGGCGGCACTGCCGGACCTGCGCGCGCTCGCCGAAGCGCTCGGCTCACAGCCCTGAATCCGGCCGCCCCGCCTCGCTCCGCCTGATCAGGTATCGCCATCCAGCATCGAGTTGAGCATGGTTCCAGACCTGCTCGCGTTTGAACTCCGTCTCCGCTTGGTCGGACCACACCGCCGGACCACCCGCCGACGCGGCAAGAAGCTGTGTCCGGCACGCGCGTTCGAGCAGCACGGCGTACATGACGGCGGTACCGATGTCGGATCCCACCGTCACCGCGCCGTGGTTGGGTATCAGGATCGCGTTGGCACCGGACAGCCCGCGAGCAAGTGCGCGCCCCAACTCCGTCGTCGCGATCAGCGCCCCGGTTTCCTCGAATCGGGGCACCTGCGGGCACGCGAAGGGCACCGCGTCGTGCGAAATCGGCAACAGCTCACACCTCAAAGAAGCGAAGGCCGCAAGTGCGGGTGCGTGCGTGTGCACCACCGCGCCGACATCTGACCGGGCAGACATGATCTCGGTATGGAGCGGGAACTCCAGATGCCGCCGCCCCGACCCTGCCAGCACCTCACCGGTCGGCGAGACCAGGACGACCGTATCGAGATCGATCTCCTCGAACCCCCACCCGGATGCCTTCATCCACACCCCGTCACCCCCTGGGTCACGCACCGAGGCATGCCCCCAGACCATGTCGCCGAGCCCCGCGGCGGCCAACGCGTGACTGGCTTGGACCACCGCGTACCTAGGGTCTTCCATGGGCCTCCTTCGACCATGCCAAGCGTATGGGAGATCCATCGCTGCTGCTACACAACCCACCGTAGGTTCGACATCCTACATAGCAGCACATACATCCTGCTTTACAGGACACCATTCGGTGACTAGCGTGTGTACATGACCGAACGAAACGCCGCACCGAGCACCTATCGGGAACGCAACTCCACGGCCGATCGCGCGCTCGACATCCTGCTCCTGTTCTCGGCCGAAAAGCCGGTATGGACTGGCGCCGAAGTCGCCGCCGGACTCGGCGTCGCCCGCTCGACCGGCTATCGCTACCTGCAGAGCCTGTCCAGCAATGGGTTCGTCGAGGAAACTCCCGGCGGATTTCGCCTCGGGCCCAGGATCTTTCAACTCGCTCGCCTCGCCCGTGCCGGCCTCGGGCTTTCCGAGGCCGCGTTGCCGGTGATGCGGACGCTGGCCGCACACGTCGACGAAACGGTGCTACTGACCCGCCGCTCCGGTCGCTCGGTGGTCTGCCTCGATCTCGTCGAAGCCCAGCACGCGGTTCGACTCTCCTACGAGCGTGGCCAGGTCCTGCCGATCAACGCGGGCGCGGCGGCCGAAGTCCTGCTGGCCTGGGCCGACCCCGACGAGGTCACCTCGGTACTGGAACAAGCCCCGCTCGAACGTTTTACCGCCAAGACTCTCACCGATCCCGCAGCATTGCGCACACGACTGTCTCGCATCCGCGAAGCCGGAATCGCGGTGTCGCAGGGCGAACTCGACCCCCACATCCTCGGCGTGGCCGCACCAGTACGAAATGCCGCGGGTTCGGTCTGCGCCGCGGTCAGCGTCGCCGCCCTCGCCGCCCGCGTGCCCCGCACCCGGCTCCGCGATGTCCAGTCGGCAGTGAAAGACGCAGCCGCGGCGATCTCACGCCAGCTCGAACTTCGCGACTCCTGAATATCAGGACGTGGTTACCGATATCCAGGAAGGAATTTCTACGAGGGCGGAATTGGTCACCCCTTCGAAGAGGAGGCCTGGATGATCGTGGTGCATGACTTCGACCCGAGAACCCGATTGATCGGTCCCGCCGCGACGGAGGTTCGCGTCGCATGAAAGCCGAACCTGCGAACCGTTGGTCAGCGTTGTTCGCGCTCCGCAGTCGCGCGACTCGATATTGTGGTTCGCGCGATCCATCGTTCGAGGTCGGCGGTCCCCGGAGCCCTGTCGGACCCCGGGCCGGTGGCCGCGGCCGTTCCGCACGCCACGGCGGCGGCAAGGCATGTCGCCAGCGGCCATCCAGCGAGCAGGCCATGAACGAAACCGACGTTGAAGCAGTCACCGGCGCCGGTGGTATCCAGAGCCGAAATAGGTTGGGGAACAACGTCAAAACGTTTGCCGTCTTGTGTTGCGGTGGCACCGGCGCTGCCGAGTTTGATCACAACGGTCGGCACAATTTCGTTCAGCCGCGATATCGCATCATCAATGGTCGGTGCCCTGGTCAGCCGCAGTGCTTCCTCAGCGTTGGGCGCGAAGATATCGGTGGAAGCCAGCGCGGCCCGCACTCCGGGGGTGCCGACATCGACGCCGACGTCTTGGCAGTCCATCACCACGGTGATGCCGAGGTGGCGGGCGAGCTTCAGCCCGTGCACCGTGTCGGCGTCGTAGCGTAGTTGTGGCACCATCAGGACACGTGGTCGGTATCGCCGCAGCAGCGACGGGAGCGGTTGCGGGGAGGTCGGGTCCTGAAAACTGACCATCGCCCGGTCCTCCGGCGTGGAGATGGCGACGGTCAGGCTGCGCAGCGGGTGCGGCTGATGCCGGAAGGCGCTCTCGTCCAATTCCTCCGCGCGTGCCGCGCGGAGGACATGGGCGCTGAAGGGGTCGGTGCCGAAGTCGGTCGCCCACACAACATCGTGCCCGAGTCGATGCGCGGCCATGGCCAGGGTGTAGGCGCCACCGGGCATCATTGTGAACCCGTCGGCGAAGACCTCACGGCCCGGTCGGACGGGCTCGGGAAGCCCGTGGAAGATCAGGTCCACGAAATAGGCCCCCACCACCAGAATTTCCCGACGACCAGGCTCGTCTGTGTCCATCCGATGACCGTACCGGCGTGAGGTGCCGGATGCGGGTGGTCGGATGGATATGGCGGCGAAGAATTCATGCTGTGAGTGTTAGCTTTGGATTGGTGATGAGAATCTTGGTCACCGATTTGGACGGTACGTTGCTGGGCGGGGAGATCGTCGACCAGCGGCGACTGTGTGCAGCGCTTACCCGACATCCGGAAGTCACGGTGGTTTTCGCCACCGGACGCGGCGTGGCGTCGGTCGCTGATGTGCTGTGTGACCCACTGGTGCCGAGACCATACTGGATTGTCGCCGATGTCGGCGCGACCGTCGTCGACGGCACCAACCTGCAGCCCGTCGGGGATATTCAAGACCACCTTCGTGCCGGATGGCCTGGGACACAACGCGTTCGACAAGCGTTGAACCACTTCGAGCAACTGGCGTACCAGCGGGTGGCTCAAGACGGGCGCTGCTCGTACCACCTGGCACCGGACCAGCTGACCGAAGAACTCACCGCCGCTGTCGACGCGCTGGGCTGCCGGTGGCTGTACTCCGCCGACCGCTACTTCGACGTCATGCCGCCCAACGCATCGAAGGGCAACGCCGTGGCGGCGCTGGCCGGAAAGTTCGGTTGGTCAATGGATCGCGTCCTGGTGGCCGGTGATTCGCTCAACGATGTATCGCTGTTCGAACTGGGCGCGCACGGCGTGATAGTCGGCGGCGCCGAGGCCGCCCTCTACCGGACGGTTCCCCTCAACCCACGCGTCCATCGCCCCGAGCAGCCGGGCGCGGGCGGGCTTCTCACAGCGCTGCACGCGCTGGGGTGGGTCGCGCCGGGCAACCGCACCGACGACCGGTCCTGCCTGGTAGTCGGCTATCACCGACCACCACTGCCCCGCGCCGAGCGACGATCACCGCCCAGCCCCAACGGGATTCTACCCAGCCTGACCGCCCTATTCGCCCAGGGGCTGCCGGGCATCTGGGTCGCCGCTCGGGTTGGCGAGGACGATGTCGACGCACGCGAGCACGAGGCTCCACTATCACTGCTGCCGGTGACCGCCGACGAATGGAGCGGCTACTTCCATCGCGCATGCAAGGAAGCACTGTGGCCGATCCTCATGTCCCAGCCGCAGCGGATGCGCTTCGATGCTGCGGACTGGGCCCACTACCGTGTGATCAACCAACGCTTCGCCGAGCGCATAGGCGATCGAGCAGCACCCGCCGCGACCGTCTGGCTACACGACTACAACCTTTGGCTCGTTCCCGGCCTGCTTCGCCGGATCCGACCCGATCTGCGCATCGGACTGTTCCATCACACGCCGTTCCCACCGCCGGAGATGTTCGCTGCCCTGCCCGCCGCAGACGAAATCCTCTGCTCACTCAGACATTTGGACTGGGCTGGTTTTCACACCGATGCCTTCGCCGACAACTTTCGACAAACCCTGGTCGGCCAGCCCGCACTGCCAGCCTTGGGTGTCCATCCGCTGGGTATCGACCGTCCAGCCATCGAAGCACTCGCCCGCGGCCGCGCCTCGCGCATACGACCCAGCCGACACGCGTTGGTGCTCTCTGTCGAACGTCTCGACTACACCAAAGCCCCCGTACACAAAGTCGACGCCATAGCGGCGTTGCTCGACCACCGCCCGGACCTGCACGGCCGACTGGTGTTCCGGCTCGTCTGCCCACCACCGGAACCAGGCATCTCCGCATACGACACCACTCGCCGCACTCTCGAGCGACGCACCACCGAGATCAACGACGCCTGGCGTGTCGGCAGTTGGCAACCAATTGATTACATCCCGCATAATCTGCCGCTCCCGGAGGTGATCGACCACTACCTGGCCGCGGACGTGTTCTGGGTAACGTCCCTGCAGGACGGCATGAACCTGACTGCGAAGGAATTCGTCGCCGCCCAGTCGGCGGTGACCGGACCCGGTTTCCGGCCCGGGGTGCTGGTGCTGTCCCGCTACGCCGGTGCCGCAACTGAACTCGGCGACGCCGCCCTACTCACCGACCCGAATTCCCCCGAGGACCTCACCACCACGCTGGCCCGCGCCCTGTCCCTCGACCGCACCGAGCGCCGCACTCGCGCGAAACGTCTGTCCCACCTCTTGGGCCACGACCGGCCCATCGACTGGGCAACCCGCATCATCGGCGCCATCCGCGCCCACACACCCGGCCCGGCCGCAGTGCCGATCACCTGTGGCATAAGTCAGCGCCGTGAGCCGCACCTGCTGCCACGACCGAGTGGCAGACCTGGCACTACGGTTGACCCTGGATGACTACGTGGCGCTGCTTTTAGAGAGCCGGCTGACCGTCGTCGATACCGCTGACCTGTCCGACCGGATGAGCGAATGTGTGCCAGAGCCGGTATTCACTGGCCGCTGTCATGCGGATCCGGTAGCCGCAGTCGCGGCGACCGGGACACGACCACATGTGTGCATCACCCCGGTGCCTGGGCCGGGGCAAACTACCCACTGTGCCGAATTAGCCTGTGTGTCAAGGTATCTCGCTCGACTTTGCCATTCTCGATTGAGATGATCGGATATCATCCCCGCATGCTGCCCGGCCTACCCCGGGCCGACCCGAAGCGACGGTGCGGCTGAGCCCGGCACCGGCTTCGGCTGGCAGTTCAGGAAGGAGAATCTGCATGGATCTCGAATTGACCGGCAGGACAGCAGTTGTCACCGGAGCCAGCCGCGGTATCGGATTGGCCATCGCCGAGGCATTGACCGCCGAAGGCGTGCGGGTCGTCGGTGGCGCCCGCACCATCACGCCTGAACTGGAAAAGGTGTGTATCGCTGCGGTGTCAGCTGATCTGAGCACCGCGGAGGGAGCAACGCGGCTGATCGACGGTGCACTCGCCGAGCTCGGCGGTATCGACATCCTGGTCAACAACGTGGGCGCGGGTGATGCGGATCTGCTGGGGCTGGGCGGTTTTCTCGATGTCACCGACGACCAGTGGCGAAATCTCTTCGACCTCAATTTGTTCAGCGCCGTATGGGCCACCCGGGCAGCACTGCCTAGCCTACTGCAACGGCGTGGATCGATTGTGAACATTTCCTCGATTTTCGCCCGAACCCCTACCCCCGGCCCAATCGGCTACAGCGAGGCCAAGGCCGCGCTGACTGCCCTCAGCAAACGACTCAGCGACGAGTTCGGCCCGCACGGGGTGCGCGTCAACACCGTGTCGCCCGGTGTGGTGGGTAGTCCGCTGTGGCGCGGTCCGGAAAGTTTCGGAACAAATGTCGCTGCTGCACAGGGTGTTTCTCATGCCGAACTACTGGAGAACCTCGGTGATATTTTCAATATCGCCTCCGGCCGGATCTCCGAGCCGGAAGAGGTCGCGGCACTGATCGCCTTCCTCGTTTCCGATAAGTCTGCCAATATCGTGGGGGCGGATCTCGTCATCGACGGCGGCACCATCAAGACTGTCTGAACCTGCACGAGCCGAGCGAGGCCGGCACAGCGGCGTCTCTGCTATATGCGCGGCGCAACGGTACTGCCCGGTTGCGGGACCAACCGCTCGGCACCATCCCAGGGCCACGCAGCCTTGTCACTGCCGATGAGAGTAGTGCGGTAGCCGCGCGGGGCTGCGGCGCTTGACCGGCTCGGTCCAGCGGATCCGTCGGTGACCGGTGGAGCGTTGATACACAACGTCATTCGCGGTTGTCCGCCTGCAGGCCGACCCCCACTATCGATCGGTCCTGCCCGACGTCGCCCCGACCGCGCGGGTGCTCGTCGCGGGGTATCACGCCGCGTTCACGACCCCGCCCCAGTCCGGCACCTCGATCGCTGTGTTCCCCGGCGTCGACCCTTCCCCCATGGCGAGGGTCGCGGCGGTGATGGCGTTGGTGCGCATCGAATACGCCACGCAAGTCGACACCCTCGACAAGGACGGTGGCGGCCGACACGGCTGGCAGCGGCAGCTGTTCGATCGGTTGCCGACCGGCCACGGGTGGCGACTGCTGCCCGCCGAGCTCCACAACGGCCGGTCGCGCCATCGCCAGGAACGCGTCGGCCTCGTACTGGTTGTCGGTGCCTCGGCTTTGCGTAGCAGCGCGCCGATGCGGCCGAGCATCTTCTGCGAGGTCGTCACAGCCGCAACCCCGGTAGCCGAACATGGCCGCGAACGCGAGATGAGCGCGCAGCAGGTCGATCGGACGGAAACGGCTGGCCACGCAGCATTCGATCGATCTGGCGGTGGCGCGGGCCGCGTCACCGCGGGGACGGGCGAAGGCGATGCCGGTGATACAGCAGATCCCGATCGGTGAGCGCGGCACCCGTGGGCTGGCGACGTATGTGCAGTTGTTCGTCGCGATCGCCTCGGCCACCGACGTGCGCGTGGACGCCGCGCAACCTCGCATTCGCGGCAGCGCAATGGTTTTGGGGGATGATGTTGCGGTGTCCGACGAAGAGATGAAGCAGAAGTCCTGGCAGCGGTGGATCACCCGGCTCCTGGGTCGTCCCGGCGAGCGCGGAGTAGTGAAACGGCGGAAGCCGGAGATCGAGATCCCCGCTGGCCCGCCGCCGGGCGAATTGGTGATCGTGGAGATCTGGGACGGCGACGGTCCGCAGGCCGGACGGGGCGATTTCGTCGAAGTCCACTACGTGGGCGTCACGTTCTCCACCGGAACGGAGTTCGATTCGAGCTGGGAGCACGGCGAACCGTTCGCATTCACCCTGGGCGCCGGGCAGGTCATCAAGGGCTGGGACGAGGGTGTGCAAGGCATGCGAGTCGGCGGCCGCAGGAAGCTGATCATCCCGCCCGACCTCGCATACGGCGACCGAGGCGCCGCGGACACCGTCGCGCCCGGGGAGACGCTCGTCTTCGTGATCGACTTGATCACGACCTGAACCTGTCCGAATGTCGTATCCGAGCTGGTGGCCCAGTTGGCGGCCCAGGCCGGCGCGAGCGGGCTGCAGCTCAGCGGCGAGGGTGGATTGCAGCAGCTGACCAAGCTGGTGATCGAGTCCGCCCTCGACGGCGAGATCACCCATCACCTCGGCTACGACCACGGTGATCCTGCGGGCCGTGGAACGGGGCAACTCACGCAATGGGACTCGTTCGAAGACCGTGATCATCGATGTCGGCCCGGTAGAGATCGTTGTCCCGCGCGACCGGTACTCCAGAATCGAGCCGCAGATCGTCAGGAAACGGCAGCGCCGACTCGAGGGCGTCGAGAACATGGCGCTGTCGCTGTCTGCCAGAGGATTCACGCATGATGAGATCTCCGCGCATCTGCGTGAAGTCGACGGCGCCGAGGTCACCAACACCCGCCGCTGGGCAGCGCTCGCCCAAGAGGTCGACAGACGGATAACGACCGACCCGTACTGGCCACAACTGGCCGAGGAGCTGTCCCACGCCGCCGGCACCGGCCTGGACGTCCCGACTGCCGTCCGCACCGCCGCCGCGCAGCGCCCGTTACCGGATGAACAGCCCGCCGCCGCGCTGCGCTGGCGACTGGTCGAAACGCTCGACGACGCGCAGCGCCGCGACGCCGACGAACTCACCCGCGCGGTCTCTGAACTCCGGGTCGGCCGGTGGCGCCGCATGAGCGATAGGGATCTGGCAGATGAGATCCAGTCGACCCGGCACGATTTCGATCTCGACCCGATCCTGGACATGGGTCTCATCCTCGAACGTAGCCAGCGATATGAGCGAGGCAGCGCTGCCGACGCTGTACGCCGCGCTCACGCTGAACTCGATCAACACGCGGTAGCGATCCGCAGCGCCCGCAATGCACAGGCCGCAGTCGTGACCGCCGAACACGCCCTCACCCTCGCTCACCGGAAACAGGCGAGATCCCCGATGGCGACACCGACAAGCTGGATCGTGCCGCCAAAGCGTGGAAAGCATTCGCTGACGACACCACGATCTTCGTTGTCGCGCTGGACACGACGACTGGGCAAACGGTCTGTGCGCCAATCGATGCCGCCGATCACGGGATGCTCACGTTGCGCGCCAAGAGCTACACGGGTGAAAGGACGCTGGTGTGTGCGCTGTGTTATACGGGCATCGACCCGCAACCGGGCCAGCATGGTCCCAGCCGTCGTGCGAGGCAGGATCGGTGGGTGTCGGCGTCCCCACTTCGCGCATCCGCCAGGCCAATCCCCGGCCGGCTTCCAGCACCAGTCCGAATCGCTGTGGCACATCACCTGCCGAACGTTCAGCCTCCTCGCCGACGCAGCACACGCACGACGCCACCGAGGATCCGCAGGCTGGTGGCCGGTGGCTGCCCGCACAGCGCCGCGGGGCCGAAGGGGCCCACCAGCCCAACGTCCTCCGCCGAATACCGCTCCCGCACCAATCCAGCGGTGGATGTGCACTAAGCACAAAGCCCGTCCGAAAGTGTGTGCCCGCAGACCTTTCCGGCCTCGGAGACACCCATTACCCTCATACTTCGTGGCAAGTCGAAAATGGTCGAGGTCACGGCTGCGGCCATTGAACATTTCATATGGCGGCGCGCCTCCGAATCGGGTTATCCGTATATTCCAGGACAAGGATGTCTAAGAGTTCACCGAGCGGTTCGCGGCCCTCCGCGGCTCCACTCGAGGTGGCCGTTTCGGCAGCACGGACGCCATCCGAGTTTATTTTTCCCGAATTGCTTTCGCGCTCGTGGTCGCCTGAGGAGGAAATATGGGATTGACCACGGGAGATCTTCCGCCGGTCGACCCGCCGATATTCCAGCAACGGTCTCTTCCGAACCGGATACGCGTGCTATCGAAACCCTCCCGACGATCTGCGTCGCTCCGCGGCGGCTGGCGGGGTGCCATATGTATTCGGAACATTCGTGGAGATCAGCATCCCGCTGCTGTTGTTTCGCGCGACGCATCCGGTGATCATCCTGCTCGGTGTGGCGGTCGCGTTCCACTTCTTCATCGTGTCGACGTTCCCGCTCGCGGTGCCGACGAAGTGGAACATTCTGTTCGCCTACGCTGCGGTATTCCTGTTCCGGGTTTTCCGAACCACGATGGATTCGAGGTCACCGATATGTCGATTCCGTGGTTGCCGCTGCTGGCCACGTCCGGCTCGGGGTACTTCCCAATGCTGGGTAGTCTGCGGCCCGGCCTGGTCTCATTCCTGCCGTCGATGTGCCAGTACACAGGCAACTGGGCGACGACGACATGGGCTTTCGCGCCCGGGGCGGAGGACGAACTGGACCAGTTCATACCCCAGCCCGGCTCGAGTATCCATACTCAATTCCTGACCAGCTATCCGCCCGACCTCGCCGACGTAGCCGTGCGCCGGTCACCCGTCGGATCTCAGCCGATGCGCAACACTATCCAACGCTATATGGTCATCGGCGCCGCACTCGAAACGATCGAGACCGGCACCGACCGGGTCGCCGACGCGGTCGCCGAACGGCCCTGGTTGCCCAACAACCCCATACCAATCGACATGGAGTGGATGTTGGACTCGCATACCGACTCGGTCGTCAAGCAGACCGATCTGCAGGAGTCTCTATGCACGACCCCGCATCCTCGACCGCCGAGATTCGGCGGACGTGACCACGGCCGTCGTCGTCGGCGGACCCGATGGCTCGCCGCAGCCGTCCACATATCCCGGCACGGTGTCCAAGGTCAACTGGCGGAGGCAGTCGACCGTCATCCACCGCAGCCGGCGAAGTTCGGCACTGCGGTATCCGCGGACACCTCCTCGTTCGCCGGTCAAGCAGGAGGCGCACCTATGACCGCCTTTCCCAACTCCCCCAATCAACGCCAGTTGTCCCAGGTCCCGGCCATGGACGATGCCGTCGCGGTCATAGCAGACATCGCACGCACGCTGAAGTCGCGCGAACGGGAGACCTCCCAGGCGATGAGCGCCATGATCGCGCGAGAAGTCGACCACCTCGACAACGACCCACAATTGATGGAAATGTTCGAGGCCAGTGTGCACGGCAACCTCGCCACCCTCCTCCATGTCTTGGCCAACGATATTCCCGTCGACCATTTGCAACCCACCACCGCGGCCGTCGAAAACGCATTACGACTCGCCCAGCGGGAAGTTCCGTCCCATTCTCTGGTACGGGCGTACCACATGGGGCAGAACTACATGCTGCGGATTTGCCACGACGAGATCGATCGCCGCCGCCTGCCCGCGCCGCTCGCGCTCGCCGTCGTCAAGAGGCTCACCGAGATCATCTACACCTACGTCGAATGGATCACCCTCTACGTCCTAGCTGCCTACGAGGCTGAGCGCAGCCGGTGGGTGAATGCCCGCGGCAGCGTGCACTCCTCCACCGTCCACGCCGTGTTGTCCGAGGACACTGCCGATACAACTGCCTTCGAGACCGAAACCGGCTACCGACTCGACCAAACCCACCTGGCTCTCATCCTGTGGCGCCCCGGCCATGAGAAGCCGAGCACCTGGAAACTCCTGGATGCCCAAGCACGGACACTCGCCCGTGGCCTGCGCGCCGAGAGCCCGGCACTGGTCACGGCCATCGACCGCCACACAGCATGGGCGTGGCTGCCGTTCGGCCACCGCCACCCGGTGATCGACACCACCGAACTGCACGCCATGGTGGATCCCGCCGACGGGGTGCGACTGACGGTCGGACTGCCCGGACAAGCACTCGGCGGATTTCGCCGCTCGCATCGACAGGCCATCGCCGCATACTTCGTCGCCAGCGTTCCCGGGATCTCGTCCTCGCATATGATCGTCGGCTTCGGCGACCCCGGTGTGGCCGTCACCTCCTTGCTGGCCAAGGACTTGGACTCCACCCGCGCGTGGGTCCGTGAAGTCCTGGGCGAACTGGCGTTCGACACCGACCAGGCAGCCACCCTGCGCCGCACCCTCAGCACCTACTACACCACCAGCGAAAGCCATGTGCGTACCGCCCAAATCCTCACTCTGCACCGCAATACGGTCAAATACCGCGTCACCAAGGCGATCGAGGCCACCCGCGTCGGCACCGCCCCACACGACAAACTCGATATTGCGCTGGCTTTGCAGGTCTGCCGCTTCCTCGGTGCCACCGTCCTGCGCCGACCCTCCTGATCATCCGATAATTCTGCAGGCACGGCACGCGGTGCTACACCACCGGCAGGAAAGTGTTACGAATACACCGAAATCAATGACGTCGGAATAATGATTTTCCGGTGTGGGTGACTACGGTAGGTTGCAGCGAGTATTTCGGCTCCAGTGGCCCCCAATAGAACGACCGTGGTGGGCGATCTCCTTCAATCGAGCTCGGTGGCCGGCGGCGAGATCATTCGCCGGGTCGATCGGCATGACTGCCTCCGTTGCTAAATTCTATGTGCTCCGAACTGATTCGATTTCGAGAAGGATAGTCTGTTGATTGAGGAACGGGTGACGGTTCGCATTCTGGCTGGTGTAGCCGGGCTCAGCCTCGCTCTTATGGCGGGGATGGTCAATGGCGCCGTGGATAGTTTGAATTCCAGGAGGGCGAAAATTCTGGCTGAACATGGTGTCACACGGCCGACACCTATTCAGCCAGTTGTACTAGGTGTCAGCGGAGGGGCTATCGGGGCCGCCGCCGCAGCATTGGGAATGAGTCGCGCGCAGCTACGTCAGATCGCCGCCGATCATCCGGCAAACGAAGTAGTCGGCAACCGAAGCCTTCGCGCGATGTTGACCAAACGCACACTCTACCCCGATGCTCGGCTGCGCGAACTCGCACACGCGGTTGTCGGCGATCGGACATTCGCTGATTTCGTGCTGGAACCGAACCTGGCTCGGCGGCAGCCGTCGGGGATCGTTTCCTCCTTGATCATTCCGGTCTACTCGGGCGAGCACGGCACGTTATTCCTTCCACAGGATTTGCCGAAGCTGGGTTTGACCGATATGCCCGTAGCCGATGCACTGGTCGCGGCGACACGGATACCGGGAGCCTTCCCCGCGGTCACCGCGCTCGATCACATCTTCGACGGCGGAACACACCATCGTGTCCCGTATGAGGTATTCGGGTCTCATCCCGCGCTGATTCTCGACCTCTACGGCCCGGAGCCGCACTACAGCCGCGGCGGTCTACTCCTCCCGGTGGTCCACTCGTCACTGCCGATGATCCCCCGCCGTCCACGACCTTTCGGTGACGAAACTATCTGCGCGCGAACCATTTTCGCCGAGATGCCATATGGGTCGGCGCTGCAATCCCCGACGCGTTCGCCCGAGGAGCTCTTCGACTACGGCTACGACATCGCGGCAACGTGGGTCGACACCCGCACCGCCGACCAACTCTTCGCCGTCGTCGATCCAGATGTACTCGGTGAGCTGATGCCGGTGTCACCGGCCGAAGATTCCGCGGCGCTCGGCCCTCGGCGATAACGGTAGACCGGAACTCGAGGTGCGGATGCTTGTCGCTTCGCGATTCACGGTGGCGTAAGCAGCGCCGGTGAGGCCCGAGTCCGCGGCGGACTTGCTGTCGAACTCGCCTGCCTGCCCTACGGCACTCGACGGCAACGAGTGAACGCTCCAAGCAGTAGAAAGGACTCCCGTGGCGATCACGGACATAAAGACGTTTTCTCATATGAACCAAGCAGAAATCGATGCCCTGTGCAAGAAACTGGACGCGATTCGTCGAGACATCGAATTATCGCGAGGTGAACGCGATGCCAATTATATTCTGCGTGTGATCAGAGCGCAGCGGATGCTGGAGTTGGGCGGACGATTGACGTTGTTCGCGAGTCGACGGCGACCGGCGTGGCTGGTGGGCACAGCGATGTTGGCTCTAGCGAAGATCATCGAAATGATGGAGCTCGGACACAACATCAGCCACGGTCAGTGGGATTGGATGAACGATCCGGAGATTCATTCTACGTCGTGGGAATGGGATTTCGTCGGTTCGTCGGCGCATTGGAAGCGGTCGCACAACCACTTCCACCACAAATACACCAATGTCTTCGGCAGGGACGACGACCTGAGCTTCGTCGTCATGCGAATGACTCGGGACGAACCGTGGCGTCCGGTTCACCTGTTCCAACCGGTGTCGAGCCTTGTGGTCGCGGCGTTTTTCGAGTGGGCGATCTCGGTGCACGACTGGGCGCTGGAACGCCGGTTCACGCACACATCGCGCCAGCGGTTGTTATCGAAGCCGAACAGGGAGTTCGCGCGAAAGATCGTCCGCCAACTAGGCAAAGATTTCGTCTTCTATCCGGCGCTGACAGGTCCAGCGTTCAAACGAACGCTCGGCGCCAACGCCGCCGCGCTGCTGCTGCGGAACCTGTGGTCGTTCATCGTCATCATGTGCGGGCATTTCCCCGACGGTGCAGAGAAGTTCACTATCGAGGAGTTCGACAACGAAACCCGTAGTGAGTGGTATCTCCGGCAACTGCTAGGCACCGCCAACTTCGAGGCGGGGCCGGTGTTGGCGTTCATGTCAGGAAATCTCAGCTATCAGATCGAGCATCATCTGTTTCCCGACCTGCCGAGTAACCGCTATGCCGAGATCGCGGTGCGGGTACGTGCGCTGTGTGACGAATACGACTTGCCCTACACCAGTGGCTCGCTGACCAAGCAATTTTTGCAGGCATTGCGGACGATCCATAAACTTGCGCTGCCCGATAGGTTGTTGCGTCGCACCGCTGACGACGCGCCTGAGACCAGCTCCGAACTCAAATTCATCGGTGTATCGAGCCAGCATGCGACATCAGATCGGTTTCCGGCTGACCCCGTCACCGGCAAGCGCCGTGGCCTTCGTACGGCACTCGCCACGGCCAAATCAAACCTGAACCCATTGCGAGCGCCCGTTCAGCCGCCGTCGAGTGCTTCGCCCAGGGCGGTGGTCTGGGCCTTGACGAAGGCACGGGAGATGGCGGCATTCGCTTCGATGGAGTCGAAGTTGTGGTAGGCCCGGGCACTACGTGAAGGGTGCAGTCGACGCCGGCCTGCTGCAGTCACCGGGCGTAGGCGACGTCCTCGTCGTGGAACAGGTCGTTCGTGCCGACGCCGATCCAGGCGGGCGGAAGGTCGGAGAGGTCGCCGTAGCGCGGACATATACGAGGCGGTGCGGAGCAGGCAGTCTATTCGTGCGTTCACGGACCGACCTGTACCTCGCGATGTGCTCGACAGGGTGCTGGCGGGGGCTGCACGCACACCGTCGGGCGGAAACCTGCAGCCGTGGCACATCTACATCCTGACCGGCGACCGTCTGACGGAGCTGCAGAAGCGGATTGCCGAACGCGTGGCCGCCGGGGATTCTGGCGGCGAGCCGGAGTTCGCGTTCTCTCTCTCTCTCTCCCCCCGTTACCTTCTTCACGGGCCTGGTACGGGCCCACGGTCGCCAGTCCCGGTATGACTTCTTGCCCCTGTCTTTCTCATGATCCGGGGGTGGTGTCGCCGGGTGCTGGTGGCGTCGACGGACCGCTGATGGGGACAGGGCTGCTGGTAGGTCTCTTCGTAACGTGGGTGCCGGGCGTTGACGCTTGATCGGCGACCGTTCCGGTTTCGACGCGATGAGGAACTCACGAAGTGGCACAGGCGTATGCCGTGTTCTGCGGCGTTGATGTGGGAAAAGGCGAACACCACGCCGTCGGTCTCGATGTGACTGGCAAACGGTTGTTCGACAAGGCGTTGCCGAACGACGAGTCACGGCTACGAGCGGTGTTCGACCAGCTCGCCGCCCACGGCCCCCTGCTGATCGTGGTCGACCAGCCCAACACCATCGGCGCCTTACCGGTCACCGTCGCGCGCGCCTGCGGCCACGACGTGGCCTACCTGCCCGGCCTGTCGATGCGCCGCATCGCCGACCTCTATCCGGGCCAGGCGAAGACCGATGCCCGTGACGCGCACATCATCGCCGACGCCGCCCGCACCATGCCGCATACGCTGCGCCGGGTCGACACCGGCGACGAAACACTCACCGAGCTCGGCGTCCTGGTCGGCTTCGACGACGACCTGGCCGGAGAAGCCACTCGCACCAGCAACCGCATCCGTGGCCTGCTGCCCAGCATCCACCCTGCTCTCGAACGCGTCTTGGGGCCCCGGATCGCACATCCTGCGGTTCTGGAGATCTTGTCCCGGTGCGGCGGACCCGAAGGGATCCGAGCCGCGGGCAAACGCAAACTCACCACGATCGCCACCAAACACGCGCCACGCATGGGCACACGCCTGGTCGAGGAAATCCTGGCCGCCCTGCCCGCACAGACCGTCACCGTTCCCGGCGCGAAGGCCGCCGAGGTCGTGCTACCGAAACTCGCCGACTCGCTCAAAAAGGTCTTGCTGCAACGACAAAGCATCGCCGCCGACATCGAGAGGATGCTTGATGACCACCCTCTTGCCAAGGTCCTGACCTCGATGCCGGGCGTCGGAGTCAGGACCGGCGCCCGCATCCTGCTCGAGGTCGGCGACGGCTCGGCTTTCGCTTCGGCCGGCCACCTCGCCTCCTACGCCGGGATCGCCCCGGTCACCCACCGATCCGGCAGCTCCATCCGCGGCGAATCACCAGCTCGATCAGGCAACCACAAACTCAAACGCGCACTGTTCCTGTCCGCCTTCGCCGCCCTGCACGACCCGGCAAGCCGCACCTACTACAACCGGAAGCGCGGCGAGGGAAAGAAACACAACGCCGCCCTCATCTGCCTGGCCCGGCGCCGCTGCGACGTCCTCTACGCCATGCTCAAAACCAAACAGCCCTACCGAAATCCGCTGGCCCCAGCATCGACGTGATGCCACGATCACGTGACATCACGTCATGACGACCTGCGCTGAGAGGACGACGCCGCATGATCGCGGATCTCCGCATCCGTTTCGCTGTCGACGATGAGGTGCTCTCGCGCCTTCACACCGACGCATTCGGCGGTGACCACGAGCTGAGCCCTTGGACGGCGCGCCTGGAACGGCACAGCAGATCGTGGGTCGGTGCGTTCGTCGGCGATCGGCTTGTCGGGTTCGTGCACGCGGTCTGGGATGGAGGTCGGCACGCCTTCCTCCTCGACACCGTGGTCGCCCCCGACTTCCAGCATCAGCGCATCGGAACCAGCCTGGTCACGACACTCGTCAGCGACCTACGCGAACTCGGTATCGAGTGGCTCCACGTCGACTACGAACCACACCTCAACAGCTTCTACCGCGACAGCTGCGGGTTCCGAACCACCAACGCCGGCCTACTACGACTGAACTGACACCGAACGCCTGTCAGTGGCCAGCTGGAATTCCCCATCGGCGGCCAGTTGACGGGGAGCTATCTGGCCGCCAGGGTTACGTTGCAGCAACGGCGACGCTGGCTGGTGGAGGCGTGATACACGGTAAGAGGATGTTCGTCGGACCGCCTGCTTGACAGTTCGCCTGCCGGGGCCGTTCTTGGGGGCTGGTCAAGATAGCATCGGGGCTGGTACTAGGTCGGGACTGGAGATGCCTCGTAACAGACGTCCGCTGGATCGGGAAGAGAAGCGCGCAGAGATTGTGGTGGCTGCTCGGCGGTTGTTCGTCGAGCAGGGGTACGACGCGGCGTCGATGTCGCGGATCGCCCGCGACGCCGGAGTGGTGTCGAACACGCTGTACTGGTACTTCCAGGACAAGGACGCGGTATTGATCGCGGTCCTGGACGCGGTCCTGGCCGACTCGATGGCCTCCTACAGCGAAATGCTCGGCTCGGGGCTGTCTGATCGGCTGTTGTGGCTGGTCGAGGAATTGGAGCAACTGGGGCGGTTGGTCAGCACGGTGCACACGCGCGCCGAGAAGTCCGCGTCCATTCAGGAATGGCACGAGCAGTTCCACGCGCTGGCCGAGGGATTGTTCCGGGCAGAGCTGATCGAGCTCGGCGTGCCCGCTGACGAACTGGATCCGCTGGTCGCGATCGGCGTTTTCGTTGTCGAGGGCTTGCTGACGCATCCGACGGAGCAGCCCCAGCGGCGCGCGGTGCTCGAGACGTTGCTGAACAGCGCTCGCAGTCTTGCCGCAGCCGCCGGCTGAGTGCCTGCTCTCCGCACGTCTACGAGCCAGGGGCGACCTACTGCGTGTTGTGCGCGCTGTTGTCGAATCGTATTGCCAGGAAATCGAGTTGGTCACGCACGGCGCGTTCGAAGTGCTCGCCCAGGTAGATGCCGAAGTGGTCGCAGGGGTAGTTCTGGACGTGCACGTGTGCCAGGCCCTGCGCGCGCCGCTTCGTGGTCTTCGCGGGCGCGGCCGCGTCGTTGTCGCAGACACACAGCAGCGTCGGAGTGCTGAAGCGAGCCAGCGCGCGACCAGGCCGATCGAGCGGAAGGTGCAGCACCAGCCGTGCGGCCAGGGCGTTGGCGGCATCGAATTCACCGTCCGGGCCGCGCAATACACCCCATATGCAGTCGCGACCGACACCGGTCACGGGTTCTTCCCCTGCGTCGATCTCGGTCAGCTCGATGTTCTTCGACACCCGAGCCCGCACCGAGGGCAGTCGTTTCAACAACGTGCTGGTGCGCCGCGAGAGCCGGGTCCCCGCGGGCAGGAGTGCGGAAGCGCCGGCGAGGGCGTCGGGTGAGGCCACGAACGCGGGCATCCAGGACGTCCCCGCCATCGGCACCAGGATCGGCTTCGCGCCGAACCAGGAACCGACCGTGTCGAGGATGCCTGCCACTGTCAGCGCTACCACGCTCAGCGGGCCGGTCCGGATACGCGAGCGCAACGACGCCGGTCCGTCGGTGAAGGGGCACTGGGCCACGACCGCCGCGATTCGGGTGTCTTCGGAGGCGACCTGAAGGACATGTCCGCCGCCGAAAGAGCTGCCCCACAGCGCGATCCGGTCGACATCGACCTCCGGTAGTGTGCGTACGAAGGCCAGGGCGGCATGCCAATCGGCGCGTTGCCGACCGATATCGAGGAGTTGGCGCGGTGCTCCGCCGCTGGCCCCGAGGTGGCGGTAGTCGAACACCAGCACCGACCACCCCGCGTCGGCGAACCGTTCCGCGTAGGCATCCAGGCGCATCTCCCGCACCGCCCCGAGCCCGTGCCCCATGATCACCGTCGGTCGCGGGCCGTTGAGGTCAGGTGCGGTGTACAACCATGCCGCGCACTCGTCCTGTCCGGAGGGAAACGAGACCTCACGCCGCACCGCTACCGCCTCGCGCCGATCGGCCGGCCCACTGATTTCCATGCCTCGCGTCCTTCCGCTTCACCACCACTCTTCTTGGACGTCATCCAAGAAGTAGGTCGCGGTTACGGTAAAGCCTTCTTGGACGCCAGTCAAGAAGCTGGCGGGTTCTGGGTGTGCGTTGGCGGCCACCCCCGGACCTCCGATCGCGTTGCATTCGGCATGAGCGCGCTCGGCACGGTTGGCTGGTCATACGCCAGGATGTGCCAAATGGCCGCCTGCGGGGACGCGGAACTGGCCATCCGTGGGGAATCTCGGCTGGCCGCTGACAAACGCCACGACGGCGCAACCAACCACAACCGATCCAGCTTGACCAACACCATAGGGACACCCCGTTACCTTTTTCGTGGGTACCGCGATCGGGCCCACGGTCGCCAGGCTCGGTATGACTTCTTGCCCCTGTCTTTCTCATGATCCGGGGGGTGG
>NZ_JBIDDF010000029.1:0-37963 GCF_043205035.1 Nocardia sp. NPDC047654 | reverse complement strand
GTTCGGCACATGCCGGTAGATCACCATCGGATCCCGCCCGACCGCCTCGGCCAACCGCCGCATCGACAGCGCATCGACACCGTCCCGATCGATGATCTCGAGCGCCGCGGTCAGCACGGTCGTCCTGGTGATCGCACCGTTGCCCCGGCCGGTGGCGGCGCGGTCGGGCCGTCGGTTCCCAGAGCGAGAGCTCGGGCGATCGATCGGAACTTCGGCCATCTCGGATGCCTCCCTCGTCATCAGAATCTCCGATGGTGTGTGACTAGTGTAGACCTACATCGTTGACATCCCGTAGTTCAGGCATCCAGTGCGATCGCGGGGACGGGATGTCAGCGGGTTCGCCTCCGCTCCCGCTGGCTCGGACGGTGCGCATGGGGCATTTCGACCATGCCGGGGGTGTTGTCGGGTCGGGAAGCGGAAGGAGACCGGTGTTGTCCGTACCCATGACCTGTCGGCGTCGGTGTGCCGACCGCTGACTCCGGCACGTGCGCAGCGGCTCGCTCATCAGTTCGTCACCGCGGCCGACGCAGACGATATCGACGTCCAGTGCGGTCTACCCATGCGCGGTCGTGTCGACCGCCGCGCTATCGAGGTTGAATACGCCTGGCATGGTGACACCGCGAACGTTGGCCAGCGTGTCACCGGTGAACAGCACGAGGTGATGTGGCAGATGCAACGCCAGGCTGCCCGCGGTATGTCCAAGGACATGGAGGATTCGGCGCCGCCGCCGAAGTCGAGCACCTCGCCGCCGCGTAGCTCGCGGTGGACCGGGGCTGGACGCGGAGGTGGGCCCAGTTCCAGAGCTTCGGCGATCGGACGTTCCTAATCGCGCAACACCGGTGCCGGCTGCGGACGCTCGCCCCGCACGATATCGGCATCGGCGTGATGGGCCCAGATCTCGGCTCCCCATTCGGCGAGGTCGGCTGAGCCGATGTGGTCGTCGTGGGCATGGGTGAGTATCACCCGTCGCGCCTGGTCGGAGGCGAAACCCAAAGCGCGAAGACCTTGCTCGATCGCTCCGGCGGACCGCTGTCGATCAGCGTCCCCTCCGCTTTTGTTGAGCGGTCCACCGATCACCAACTGCGACAGCATGTCTGGGAGAAATCCATCAGCAGCTCGAAACGACTGGGCCGCCCGGCGAAGCTGCCGCCAGGCTTCCTTGCCTGGCCGGTGTCGGTGCGGGACGTCAGAAGGAAAAACGGGAGTCGACCCCATTCGCGACGTGAGTGAGCATCAGCACTCACCTTGCACGAATGGAACCCCCAATCTTTGAACAGAACGAGTCGTCATCGCGTTGATCGTAATCCCCACGACAGCGACCCACGCCGGAGCGCCTCGGCGCCGATGCCGATCCCTACACACACGTCACCTTCTGGGCGCCCTCCCTCACGGCAGTGGGATCTGGCCGCGGTACATACCTGGTCGGAGTTCTTCCGGCTTCCGGAACCGCTTACCGGGAATCCGTGCAGCAGCCCGGCCGTGAGGTCCATCTCTACCGCTTCCTCCGAGCCATGTCCGAGCGTTACAGCCAGGGCACCCCGGCCCGCAGCAACACATTGGCGTACGGCCGGGCCTCGCCGGTGCGCACCACGAACCGGCAGGCTCCGATGCGCTGTTTGAAGTCGTCGTGGTCGATCAACTCGGCGTTGAGGCCGCTGAGCAGGGTAGCGGCCTCCGGGTTAGTGTCCGCGACGTCGCGGCTGCCCCAGGCGGCTTCGACAGTTACCTCTCCCAGGATCAGCTCGAGGATCGGCTCGAACCGGGGAAGTCCGTAACTGATGCCCAGGTCTATGACCGGCACGCCGACGGGTGCCGGCAGACCGGAGTCGCTGACGGCGAAGAGGTCGGTATGGCGCAGCGCCGTGAGTGCGGCGAGCAATTCGGCGTGAATGAGTCCGCTGGTGCGCAAAGTTCGATTCCTTGTCGAAGAGGGGTCATACGAGGGGCTGGGCTATGGGGATGGCCGCGAGCGCCGTGACGATCTGGTCGCCGGTGGGGTAGGAGGCGTGGGTTCCCGGTGTCTGGACGGCGAGTGCACCGGCCGCGGTGGCGTAGGCCACGGCGCCACCGAGCGGCATACCATCGGCGAGTGCGACGGCCAGCGCGCCGACGAAGGCGTCGCCCGCACCGGTGGAATCCATCGCATTCACCTGTGGCGCAGCCTGATATCCCCCGGAAACCGGCGCCGGCGCATCGCAGCGGTGCGCCCACACCGACCCGGCGGCCCCCAATGTGGCGACGACGGACTCCACCCCCCGCAGGCACAGCGTACGGGCCAGGTGGAATGCCTGCTCGGGCGTCCGCGCGGTGGTTCCCGTCAGCGCTGACAGCTCGGATTCGTTGACGATCAGTGGATGGCAGCGGCGCAGCAGCTCATCCGGCAGCGTCGTCGCCGGAGCGGCATTGAGGACGAACCGGCGCGCCCGCCGCGCAGCCCATTCGACCACGCTCGGCGGCACTTCCAACTGTGCGACGACGACTTCGGCCGACCGCAGCAAGTGGGCCTCGGCCATGGTGTCGAGTTCGGATTCGGATTCCCAGCCGAAGTTGGCACCGGGATCGACCACGATCTGGTTCTCGCCGTCGGCGACGGTGATATAGGCGGTTCCGGTCCGCGCGTCCTGCACCTCGCGCAGTGCAGTCAGCTCGACACCATGCTCGCGCAACGCTTTCCGAAGTCCGGGATCGGCATCACGGCCGATTCTGGCAATGAATTCGACCCGGCCGCCGGCTCGTGCCGCCGCTACGGCCTGGTTGGAACCCTTGCCGCCCAGGTTGGTGCGCGAGCGCAGTGCCAGCACGGTTTCGCCGGGCCTCGGCAGCTGTTGCACCTCACAGACGATGTCCTGGTTGACCGAGCCGAGAACGACAACCGTCACGACTCGGCTCCGTCCGGGGTGATCTCCAGATTGCCGGGTGCGGCACCGGTGATCAATGCGACCAGCCGGTCGCCGTCCACTTCGGCGATCCGATGTGCCGCTACGGATCTGCCGCGTCGCAGGACCACGACGTTGTCGCAGATCCGCATGACCTGTGCCAGATCGTGACTGATGATCAATACGGTGATCCCTCGCTCGCGCAGGCCGCGCACCAACTTCTCGACCGCGGCGGTCTCCCGTACGCCCAGCGCGGCGGTCGGCTCGTCCATGATCACCATGGATTTGCCCCAGGCCACCGCGCGGGCGATGGCGATGCTCTGGCGTTGTCCGCCGCTCATCCGGCGCACGGTCGTGCGCACCGAGGGCACATCGACATCCAGATCGCGCAGGATCTCGCCGCTGCGGGCGATCATCGCCCTGCGGTTGACGATGCCGAGCGGATATACCAGCTCGCGGTTGAGGAAAAGATTCTGCCACACGGCCAGATCGTCGATGAGTGCGAGATCCTGATACACGGTCTCGATGCCCATCTTACGGGCGTCCTCCGGTGAGCGCAGGCGCACCGGTTCGCCCTTGAACAGGATCTGCCCGGTATCCGGTGTCTGCACGCCGGTCAGGCAGCGCACCAATGTCGACTTGCCCGCGCCGTTGTCGCCGACCAGTGCGGTGACCTCACCCTCCGGAATCCTCAGCGAGACCCCGGCCAGCGCACGCACCGAGTCGAAGGACTTGGTGAGCTCGCGCGCCTCCAGCAATGGAATCGTCATGTTTGGTCTACTTTCGGAAGCGGGCGATCCCGGCGGCCAGCAGCAGCACCGCGCCGACGGCGACGGGCTGGTAGTACTGCGAGATGCCGAGAATGGTGAACCCGTTGATCAGCGAGGTGAACAGCACCGCACCGCATACGGTGCCGAGCACCGACGCCTTGCCGCCGGACAGCGACGAACCGCCGAGCACCACCGCGGCGATCGAACTCAGCAAGTAGGTGGTCTGTAGCGACGGATCCGCACCGCCGTTGCGGGCAACCAGCATGACACCGGCTATGCCGCACAGCAATCCGGACATGGCGTAGGCGAACAGGCGGATCCGGTTCACCGAAATGCCGGTGTCGCGCGCGGCCTCCAGTCGTCCGCCGGTGGCAAGCAAGTGGGTGCCGATCCGAGTGCGGAAGACGATGCCCGCCACGACCAATGCGGCGACCAGTGCCAGCAGCCAGAACCAGCGCACCGGTCCGATGCCGTCGAGTGCGAGCCGTTGCAGGAAGCGGGAACTCACCGCCTGGGTATTGCCGTGCGTCAGCAGCAGGGTGATGCCGTTGAGCACGCTCAGCATGCCGAGTGTAACGACGAAATCGGTCATATGCAGTCGACCGACCAGCACGCCGTTGACGATGCCGACCGCCAGTCCGGCGAGGATCGCTGTCCCGATGGCGACCGCCATCGGGTAGCCGTGGCTGGCCAGATACCCGAGGACGGCTGCCGCCCACGGCAGATTGGCGCCGACCGACAGATCGATGCCGCCGACGGTGATCGCGAACTGCTGACCGAGCGCGAGCACAGTGAGGATGGTCGAGGCGACGAGCAGATCACCGATATTGTCCGCCGTCAGGAAGTTCGGGGTGGCGATGAAGAACGCCACCCACAGCACGACCAGGGCGAGCGGTGCCGCGAATTCGGCGACCTTGGCGAGGATCTCCGTGTGCCCCTCACGCGCGCGGAGTTCTTCGGTTGCCTCCGCGGTCACTTGTTCAACAGCCCTTCTACCGGGTTGTCGAAGGCGACGATCGGACGCGGGAACGCCGCGATCTGCTGGTCGACATTGTCCTTGCCGATGAAGGCAATGGGGGAGACCACGCGCTCGGGCAGCTTCTTGCCCTGGTGTTCGGCAAGGCAGCTCTGCACCGCGAGTTGTCCTTCGGCATAGGGGTATTGGGTCACCGTTCCGGTCAGGGTGCCCGCCTTGACTGCGTCGAGGGCGGCTTGGATGCCGTCGACGGAGATCACCTTGATCTGGCCGGTCCGGCCCGCGTTCTTGATGGCCTGTGCCGCGCCGAGGCCCATCGTGTCATTGGCTGCGAAGACGCCCGTGATATCCGGATGCGCCTTCAGAATCGCCT
Source organism: Nocardia sp. NPDC047654 (assembly GCF_043205035.1). NCBI lineage: Bacteria > Bacillati > Actinomycetota > Actinomycetes > Mycobacteriales > Nocardiaceae > Nocardia > Nocardia sp. NPDC047654. Next base: position 32,968 of record NZ_JBIDDF010000029.1, on the reverse strand, counting down.
CGGTGACCTGCAGGCCCTTGTCCTGTTCGTAGTCGGCGGGCGCCTTCTGCACGATCTCCAGCTTGCCCGCGACGGCATCGGTGAAGCCCTGGTCGCGGTTGATGCCGTTCTGCTCGCCCGCGATGCCCTGCAGGATGGCGACCTTGCCGGTACCGCCGAGCGCCTCGAGCATCTTCTGCCCGGCGATGCGGCCCGCATCGAGATTGTCCGAGCCGATGAAGCTCGCATACGACACCCCGGCCTGCGCGGAGGCCTTCGCATCGATCTGGGTGTCGAGATCGAGAATCGGAATGTTCTTGCGCGCCACCGGCGTCAGCGGGGTGATCACATTCGTGGCATTGACCGGCACCACGCCGAAGCAGTCGTAGCCCTGCGCGGCCAGGGTGGAGATCTGGGCGTTCTCACCGTCGGCGTCGGTCTCGGATTGTCCGGCCTGCACCGTGACTTTCACCCCGAGCCTCTGTCCCTCCGCGAGGGCACCGTCACGCAATGCCGCCCAGTAGGGGTTGGTGAAGTTCCGGGTGACGATCGCGATCTTGAAATCGCCATCGCTCCCGTCCTGTCCGCCGCGACCGCAGGCAGCGGCAGCAAGCGCGCCGATGAGGACAAGCGGCGCCATTGCACGCCTGAATCGAGCATTCATCGTCAGTTCGACCTATCCATCTCAGGTATCAACTCGTGTTGATCAACGCGAGTTGATGAGTAGTGTGTGACCCGAGTCACCGGCTGTCAAGTCACGTATGCGGAGTGCTTGGATGGACGGTCGGAGCAAGGAGAGATTTCCGATGGCAGTCACACGAGCCGACGTGGCGCGGCTGGCCGGTACGTCACCGGCGCTGGTGAGCTATGTCCTCAACGGCGGACCGCGGCAGGTCGCGCCCGCGACCAAGGCCCGGATCGAGGCGGCCATCGCCGAACTCGGCTACCGGCCCAATATGTCCGCGCGCAGCCTGCGCATGAACCGCGGGCATGCGCTGGGCATGGTGATTCCGGACGGCGCCAACCCGTTCTTCGCCGAACTGTCCGCGGTGATCGAGGCGGCTGCCTTCGCGCGGGGGTATCCGCTTTTCGTTGGCAATGCCGCCGGTGACGAAGATCGCGAACGCGCCTATGTGCGCACCTTCATCGATCGCAGAGTCGAGGGGCTGCTTGCGATTTCGTCGTCCTGGAAGACCGGCATCGCCGACGCCTGTGAGGAGGCGGGCATGGTTTTGGTGGCGCTGGACCGCGTCATCGATCCGGCGCGTTGCGCGCACGTCATGTGCGATTCGGTCGCAGGTGCAGAACAAGCCGTCGCCCATCTCATCGGACACGGCCACCGCGAAATCGCCTGCCTGAGCGGCCCGAACGTGTCCACTGCCGAGGACCGCGTGCAGGGCTACCGAAATGCTCTGGCGGCCGCAGGACTTGCCGAAGGACGTATCGTGCGCACGGATTTCGGCGGTGCTGCGGGCTACCGCGCGCTGGCCGATCTTATGGCCGATTCGCGCCGCCCCACAGCGGTTTTCGTGACCAGCGACCTGCAGGCAATGGGTATGCTCCGCGCCGCCTACGATGCCGGGCTGCGAGTCCCCGACGACCTCGCGGTGGTCGCCTTCGACGGAATCGAATACTCCCGCTATACCCGCCCGGGCCTGACCACGATGGCCCAGCCCACCCGTCTCATGGGCGAGACCGCGATTGATCTGCTGCTACGACAGCTCGATGAACACGTGCCCCGCCCCGGAGTGGTAAATCTCGAAGCAGTACTTCACACGCGGGGTTCATGCGGTTGTCCCGACGAATTCTGAGGACTACTGGTCGAGGGCGGGGTCCTTGGCTTCAGGATGGCGGCCAGATTCGAGACCTGAGTGGGGGTCTTACCCGTTTTGCAACAACGGGCGCCCGCTACATCAAAGCCCTCGCCACCGCCGCCGGGCTGCCCGAGGTGGTGGCGAGGTCGCGGCGGTCGATCACCGCACATCGGCCACCGTCGACTGGCTGACCACCGTCCTGGCTCGCGGCCATCGCCCAAGAAGTCGCCGGCCTCACCTGACCCTCCTTCTCGGCCGCCCAGCAAAGTGCCGGATGCAGCCTCCGTCTGGCCGCCTACACCTTCTCCGTCGCTACAGCTCCACGGCCGTCGCCAGGTGGAGTACGTCGATGGCCGACCCGCTGCACGGCTACTCGCAGGCGATGCCGTTGTTGTTGCGGTCGAGGTCAGAGCTGTGGGGCCAGGTTCGCCGCGCTGGATGCCGCGGGCGTGGAGGGCGCGGGGTTGGCCGCGCTGTTGCAGCCGCGACTGAGAGCGTGGTCGCTGCGAAAGCGGCGAGAGCGACGACTGTCGCCATCGGGTGGTCACTGTTGCCGGATCTCGAGGTAGCGGGGTGTCGGGAAACGAGCCAGTTCGGACGAGGCACGGGCACTGCTGGACCGCCCGAAACTTCTGCCTACGACATGAGCCGGTAGTCCGCGATCTCGACTCGCCGGGTGCGTCGGTCGTATTCACTGACCAGTCCGGGCCAGTTCGCCGTGATCCGACCGGATTCGGAGCGATACCAGCTCGCACAGGAAGCCCATACCGTCGAGGCGAGCCTGCGCTGCACCTCGGCATCATAGCGTCGCTCGATGTCGGCACGAACGTCGAGCGCGGTTCCCGGACGAGCGTCGAGATGCTCGATGAGTTGGCGGATGTAGCGCGCTTGGCGTTCGAGCATGTAGATGATCGACCCGGAGCCGAGATTGGTGTTCGGGCCGTACATGATGAACAGATTCGGAAAACCGGGAACCGCGATGCCCAGGTAGGCCCGCACGCCCGCGGCCCACACATCGTGCAGGTCGCGACCGTTGTGATCTCGGATCTTCATCGGCGCCAATAGTTCCTGCGCCAGGAAACCTGTCCCGTAGATAATGGCGTCGACCTCGTGCTCGACACCGTCGGCAGTCCGGATTCCTCGGGGGGTGAGCTCGATGATTGTCCCGGTCACCAGGTGCACATTGGTTTCGGTGAGCGAGGCATAGAAGTTGTTGCCGAATAGCACACACTTGCATCCGATCGGATAGTCCGGGGTCAGCGCCGCCCGCAGTTTCTCGTCCGGAATTTGGATGTGCAGATTCCATTTCGCGATCCAGCCGACAAAGCGGCGGATGCTTCGAGCCCCCACAAGACCCAAGGCACCGAGTTCCCCACCCGACCAGCACAGCAGCCGCTCCACGCTTTGCAGCAATGGCCTCCGCCGAAAAGTCAAGCGGTGCAGACGACCGTACGCGGCGTCCGGCTTCGGCAAGATGTAAGGAGCCGATCGCTGAAAGACCGTCAGGTCGGCCACCACCGGCTGGATGCGCGGCACGAACTGGACGGCGCTCGCGCCGGTTCCGATGACCGCCACCCGCTTGCCGGCGAGTTCGTAGTCGTGATTCCACTCCGCGGAATGGAAGCTGACGCCCGCAAACGACTCCCGGCCCGATATTGCCGGAATTGCCGGTCGGGACAGCTGGCCGGTGGCGGGCACCAACACGTCGGCATCCAAAATCTCGCCAGTGTTCGTCTCGATTCGCCACCGTCGCGTTGTCGCATCGAACTCGGCGCCGGTTACCTCTGTGTTGAACCGGATGTGCGGGCGCAGACCGTAGTCGTCCATCAGACGATTCAGGTAGTCTTTGATATCCCGCTGCTCCGAATACCGTCTCGGCCAATTCGGATTCGGGGCGAATGAGAACGAGTAGTACGGCGACGGAACGTCGCATGCCGCACCAGGATAGGTGTTCTCCCGCCAGACTCCCCCCGCCTCGGATGCCTTCTCCAGGATGACGAAATCATGGCGACCGGAGCGCACGAGCTCCAATGCCATCGCCACCCCACCGAATCCTGCACCGACGATGACTACAGCCACAGATCCAGCCTAGCGCCGTATCCTCAGGTACTGCAGCACAATGCGCGACGTCGTGGATGTTGCACCTGGCGCAGCGAAGTCTCAGTTGGTGAATGCCACAGCGCAGGGTCTGCTGTCGGGGCATTGAGTGTGTTTCGGTGCGGGTTCGCTCGGTGGCCATCCGACCGCGGGCGACAGTGAGGATGCGCAGTGCGGCCCGCAGTTGGCCGCGGCGCCGATCGCGCAGGTCGTCGAGGTCGGTGGCGAGTGTCGGCCGTGCCATGGTGCCGAGCTCGAGCGTGCCGCGTTTCTCGTTGCCCCGCAACCGTTTACCGACGGTGCCGATGCCCGGACTGCGCGGTAGCCGGTGCGTTCGAACTTGCCGTCGGCGATCGCGCCGTAGCTGCCGGTGCCTTCGGCAGCGATAAGGACCGACATCACAGTGCCTGGAAAGCCGCCCCAGCCGGGACCCGGTACGCCGGCGCGTATCGACGACATTCTGTTCGCCGTTCGAATGGTCCCGCGGCACCGCTCGGCTCGTCACAGTACATTCGGCACGGTGCGCCTAAAACGTCTGCGCAATCCATCTGTCCCAATAATCCTCGTACCATTCCCGAAGGTTCCGACCGTACGACGTATTGCTGTGACTGCCGGTCTCGAAGCGATAGTGAGCGGCTACTCGCTGCTCCGCCTCGTCGCGGGAGAACTCTCCGTCACGATACCTTTCATAAATTCTGAGATATTTTCCGGCGGCGCTGTGGTTTATGTCGGGTCCGCCGTTCCGGAGTATCTGATGCCGTACGGTGAGCTGCGCCATCACGGCATGGCCTTCGTTCAGCAGCGATCGGTCCACATGATCGGCAACCCATTCCGCCCGGGCTCGGCCCATCGGCGGCGATGGAGCGTCGTTGTAGGGATTACTCGGGTGGGCGTGGTCGATCTCATGCGCAAGCGCATCCGTGGATGCCAGGGCGTTGTCCTTCATATCGCCGTCGAGAACGATAGCCTTCTCGTCGTAGTCGGCATATGTTCCGTCGCCCCTTCTCCCGTAGCGTATGGACCATCCACCCTGCCGCACGTCCTGGATTTTGCGAATGAGGTCCTCGGACATTTCGGCGATTTCATCGACTTCCCGGCCGAGTCCGGACTCGACGGATGCCGAGTAGCCGAGCCGCTGCAGGCTTTTCAGGTACTCCGGAACTTCCGAGGTTCCCCCACGGAGACTGTTCCGTCCGGCGATATCGGCGTCGACTAATTCCGCGACGGAAGTGTTGATTCCTCCGCTGAAATCACGGTAATTTCGATACATGCCTTCCGAGGCTTTCGAGAAGTCACGGCGTAGACCGGCCGCGAGGCCCTGGAAGAGCTGGCGGAGTAGCTTCATGGGAGGCCGTCGGTACCGGGGTGCGGAGATCGTTCGAGGCTCTCATGTACCGACAGACCCCGAAGCAGCTGTGAGCGGGCATCGAATCTGACGTACAACGCTCTCGTCCCGTGCTCCGAGAGGAACGACACCGTCCCTTCGGGTGGAATTCTCGGGTCGATCCGTGCACTCTCGATCGACAATTCGAACCTTGCGGCCATATTCGCTCGGGTGATTCGAATATCACTCGCGACGTGCATGATCACCAGGGCACTCGCCCCGCTTGCCAGCGCTGGCGGGCTACGAAACACGATCGATGCGAATGGCCCACAGTCCGGGTATGCCAGAAATTCGCGGGCATGAGGATCGACGGATCCTACCTCACCGAACTCCACTGCGCATGCCGCGGAGATCCGCTCTGGCGTGAACCGGTTCGGCACTGCCAGTACACTGTCGGCAATCAGACGGATCTCGCGGACATATGACGATGTCATGCTAGGTATTCCTTGGGTTGTGTCCTCGTTACGTCGATGCCTGGGCGACACTTCACGGCAAACTGGATGCCGAATTGCCCCCACCTCAGTTGGCAGCGGGCGCTTCCGTGAAGCATGGCAAGCATGTGGCACCGCGTACATTCCCAACGATGGGAGTAGTTGGGGCAGTGTTCTGGAAGGTAGCGATGGGGTTACCGATAGACGAACAAGCGTGCGGCCGATCGTGTTCTGGTCACTGTCGTCGATCCCTCGTTGCGCCAAAGGCTTTCGATCCGGCGAGCCAGGCCGGGGCGGGTGGGCGTACCCGCGCCAGGAGTCAGTGCCCGCGTCCCGGGTCCCACCGATGTGGACCGAAACCCGCGCCCAGTCGTAGTGGCGTGGCGCGTGCGCACTGGCACCGGCCGAGATCCACTGCCATGCTCGTGTCGACGGCGCGACCACGGGCTCGTCGACGCGGGCCTCGGGGAGCATGCCAAGGTGTGCCAGCACATCGCCCACATCGTGTTGCTCCAGCCACACCCGCGGATACTCACCTGGTCATAACCTTCGTCGGCGGTGAACCACCCGAACGGCGCCTTCGCCGACAACGCGCGCTTCAGCATGGTCACCAGCTGCGGCGTGGTCGCGAACTCGACCTGGCGAGGATTCCAGCAGCGCGGCAGCGATCACGATCGCTAGTCCAGAAGTAGAGGTGCCGTCGACGGCGATCAGCACCGCATCCTTCTCACCCATACGCTCGGTCCGCTGGGAGCGCACACGGCGACACGCCGACGGTGCGGTTGCTCGACGTGCAGCCGCATCGCCGCCCGTGGCAGCGAGCCGCCGTCTCCGGCCCGACCGGGATGGGGACGATCGCCTGCCGGCAGGCAGGAGCGGGTCATGCGCGCCGACCTGAGCGCTGTCGCGGTCGAGAGAACGCCCTCCTTCGGTTGTCGAATTCACTGTCGCCGCCGTTCGCCCTTCGGTCGAGCATTCGCACAGGGCGCTGGACTTTTGTTCAATCAACGCTGAACATTATCTCGATGCCCGGCAAGTGTGCGGCGAGGCGGGAAGCGGTGCGCGCAACCTGGCATTTCTCCGATTGTGTCCGCCAGGGCTTCTTCGCCGTGCCAAAACGATTCGGGCGTCGGCCGCACATTTTGTTCACCAATAGTTCCGGTGACGGGTGTGCACGCTCGCAGTACTGCCGCGGCGTTCTGTGGAGGATTCGACGGGAAATGATCCGGGGGAACCGAGCTTGAAGCCTTTCCCCGAAAAGCGTGGTCTAGGTCGGTTGTCAGCAACGTCGTTGTTACACCCCTGAGTGGCGTGGTTCGCTGTCGGCCCCGCGCGCTCCGGGCGGCTACGGCGCGGGGTCGAGGGCGGGATCCGCAGCGGCACCGAAGGTCTCGGGTGACGTTTGCTGATCAGGTCGATCGGTATACGTAAGTATGTGTTCGAGCATGACATCGCGGAAAGATGTTCGGTGCCCAGCGTTCGCACCGTTCGTTCCGCGCTGCGAGACCGGGCCGATTCCCCCTCCGGCGGGCCGGTGGAGTCACATCGAATCTATCCACCAACGAGCGGTTCGCGTATCACTTGCGGGAAGCCGGAACGGCTGGCAGGCTAACCATCAGCACGCGACTGGACGATCGTCCTGTCGCTTTGCTCGCGGAAGAAAGATTTGCGCATGGGCTTTGGTTTCATCTTCTCAGCAATGGGAAACTGCACGTTCGCCACTGATAAAAGCTTGTGGTATATCGACCACTCCGAAGTGTCGGCATTACCGTCAGTGAAGGCAGCGTCGAGATGTCCGTCTCGATAACCGCCGAGAAACATTTCCACGCGGAATTGCGCGGTCTGATCGCTATCCACGGGGGGTGGCCGAGATCCGGGACCGCCGTGTTCGAGCGACCTCGTACACCCGGTCTCCGGCGCCACCGGGCCGGCGCGCGATCCCGCGCCGCCGGATCGCAGGTCGCGTGGGCCGATAAGGGTTTCTTCCGAGCCGGCGCACGAGGCCACGACCCTGGCGTGTGTGGGATCGGGGTGCTCGCCTGCGCCTCGAGCGGACACTTCGTTACCGATACCTGACCGAAGACTCGGTAGTTCTCGCCAACCCGCGCCGCTGTTCGCGCGCCGGGTTTCTTTGTCGACCCTTGCGATACCCGGGATGTGAAACGTGGACTCAAGCGCTGGTGACTCGTCCGACCGCATGTTGGAGTACTTGAAGAAGGTCACTGTCGAGCTCATGACGACTCGCGACGACCTCACCCAGTTGCGGGAGAAGATCGACGAGCCGATCGCGATCGTCGGGATGAGCTGCCGTTATCCGGGCGGTGTCGAGTCGCCGGAGCAGTTGTGGGATCTGGTCGCGGCGGAAGTGGACGCCGTCGGCGAGTTCCCGGCGGACCGGGGCTGGGACCTCGAGGGACTGTTCGACCCGGACCCGGACCGGTTCGGAAAGGTGTACACGCGGGAGGGCGCCTTCCTGCGTAATGTCGGTGATTTCGACGCGGGTTTCTTCGGCATCGGACCTCGGGAGGCGGCGGCGACGGACCCGCAGCAGCGGCTGCTGCTCGAGGCTTCCTGGGAGGCCCTGGAGAACGCCGGTATCGCCCCGACCTCCCTGCGCGGCAGCGATACCGGCGTGTTCGCCGGTGTGATGTACGAGGACTACGAGCACACCGCCAGGGCAGCCGGACCGACCGCAGAGGGCTACGCGGGTATCGGTTCGACGGGCAGCGTGGTGTCCGGCCGGGTGGCCTACACGCTGGGTCTGGAAGGCCCCGCCGTGTCGGTGGACACGGCGTGCTCGTCCTCGCTGGTAGCCATCCACCTGGCCTGCCAGGCGTTGCGTCGTGGTGAGACGTCGCTCGTGCTGGCCGGCGGTGTCACGGTGATGTCGACGCCGTTCCTGTTCATCGAGTTCTCCCGGCAGCGGGGGCTGTCGCGGGACGGCCGGTGTAAGGCGTTCGCGGCGTCGGCCGACGGGGTGGGCTGGGCCGAGGGCGTGGGTGTGCTGGTGCTGGAGCGTTTGTCGGATGCGCGGCGTTCGGGGCACGAAGTGCTCGCGGTGATTCGTGGTTCGGCGCTGAATCAGGATGGGGCGAGTAACGGTTTGACCGCGCCCAATGGTCCATCGCAGGAGCGGGTGATCGCGGCGGCATTGGCGGCGGCGGGGTTGACCGCGGCTGATGTGGACGTGGTGGAGGCGCACGGGACGGGGACGTCGCTGGGTGATCCGATCGAGGCGCAGGCACTCATCGCCGCTTACGGACAGCAGCGGGACGAACCCCTGCGGATCGGTTCCCTGAAATCGAACATCGGCCATTCGCAGGCAGCGGCTGGTGTCGGCGGTGTGATCAAGATGGTGCAGGCGTTGCGGCACGAGTTGTTGCCGAGGACGCTGCACGTGGATGCTCCTTCGCCGCATGTGGATTGGTCGGCGGGGTCGGTGCGGTTGTTGACGGAGGCGGAGCCCTGGCTTGCGGGGGAGCGGGTGCGTCGGGCCGGTGTGTCGTCGTTCGGGATCAGTGGGACGAACGCGCACGTCATCGTGGAGGAAGCACCTGGCCCTGCGGCATCCGACGACGGCACGGCGGACAGCGACGCCGGCCCAGCCGGCGCCGCGACCGTCGTACCGTTTCTGGTGTCGGCGAAAACCGGCGAGGCGCTTCGCGCCCAGGCGGAGCGGTTGCGCGGGTGGCTGCTCGAGCATCCGGACGCCGACCCGTGGAGCGTGGCGGCCGCGTTGATCGAGACGAGGGCGCAGTGGAACCGCCGCGCTGTCGTCGTCGGCCGCGATCGCGAGCAGTTGCTGGCGGGATTGGCGGACCTGGCGGCCGGTGCCTCCGGTGGCGTGCTCGAAGGTGTGGCCGGCCCAGGGAAGACGGCGTTCTTGTTCACCGGTCAGGGTGCGCAGCATGTCGGCATGGGGGCGGGGTTGTATGCCGCGTTCCCGGTGTTCGCGGCGGCCTTCGACGAATTGTGTGCCGAGTTCGATCGCGCGCTCGGGTCCGGGGTTCCGTTGAAGGACGTTGTTCTCGGGGTGGCGGGTGAGGATCTGGTGCACCGCACCGAGTACACCCAGCCTGCGTTGTTCGCCTACGAGGTGGCGTTGTTCCGGCTCATGGAGTCGTTCGGGGTCGTCCCGGATGTGCTGATCGGCCATTCGATCGGTGAGTTGGTCGCGGCGTATGTGGCGGGTGTGTGGTCGACGGCTGACGCGTGCGCGTTGGTGGCGGCGCGGGGGCGGCTGATGGGGGCGCTGCCCGAAGGCGGCGCCATGCTCGCCGCGGCGGTGACCGAACAGCGGGCCGTCGAGATCACGGCCGACTTCGGGGACCGGTTGTCGGTGGCGGCCGTGAACGGTCCGTCGTCGGTGGTGTTCTCCGGCGACGAGGTCGCCGTCGGGCAGGTCGAACGCCAACTGTCCGACGAGGGGGTCAAGACCTCGCGGCTGCGCGTCAGCCATGCGTTCCATTCCGCGCGGATGGATCCGGTGCTGGCCGAATTCCGCGCCGTGGCGCAGCGGCTGACCTACCGGACGCCCACCGTGGCGGTGGTGTCCAATGTCTCCGGTGTGCTCGCGGAAAGCGAGCTCATCGACCCGGGCTACTGGGTCGAGCAACTGCGCGGTTGCGTGCGGTTCGCGCCGGGCGTGGACGCTCTCGTGACCGCCGGCGTCCGCCGCTTCATCGAGGTCGGCCCGGACGCGGTGCTGGCGGCGACGACACGGCGCTGCCTGGCCGGACACCCCGAGGCCGAGGCCGAGGCGACCGTCGCCGCCGCGTCCCGTCGTTCGGCCGACGAGGTGAGGCAGTACGTCACCATGCTCGCGCAAGCCCACATCGCCGGTGTCGAGGTGAATTGGCGCCCGCTGTTCGCGGGCCGGACGCCGAGCCGCGTGTCGTTGCCGACGTACGCGTTCCAACGCCAGCGGTACTGGTTGGAACCACTCGGGATCGAGGCGGCACTGAAGTCGTCGGATCATCCGATGCTCACCGGCGCCGTGCCGTTGGCGGGGCGGGACGAATGGCTGTTCACCGGCCGGCTGTCGTTGCGGACGCACCCGTGGCTGGCCGACCACGTCGCCTTGGGATCGGTGCTGCTACCGGGCACCGCCCTCGTGGAAATGGCGCTGACCGCGGGTGCCCGGCTCGGCACCGAGTTCGTCGACGAACTGCTGCTGGAAGCGCCGCTGCCGCTCACCGAGGACACCGCGATAGATATCCAGCTGACCGCCGAACCCGCCGACGGCGCGGGCGCGCGCCGGTTCGTGATCCATTCACGCGCGGTCGGGAACGCAGACGCGGATGCGGGGGAGTGGGTGCCGCATGCCAATGGTGTCCTCGTCCCCGCCGCGGAAAGTGTGCCCGCGTGGGTCGAATCGGGATGGCAGATTTCGACGGAGGGCGCCCAATGGCCGCCGGCCGAAGCCGAACCGGTGCCGATCGATAGCCTGTACGACGAGTTGGCGCACCTGGGGTTCGATTACGGTCCGACGTTCCAGGGCGTCACGTCGGCCTGGCGTGACGACGACGACCTGTTCGCCGAAGTGTCGCTCGCGGCCGGGTCCGCCGAGCACGCACCGGCTTTCAGAATCCATCCCGCCCTGCTGGATGCCTCCTTCCATACCGCGATCACCGAACTCGCGCAGGATATGCCCGCGGGCAGGCTGCCGCTGCCGTTCTCGTTCGCCGGTGTGCGGCTGTACCAGGGCGGGGTGGCCGCCGTCCGGGTACGTCTCGAACGGTCCGGAGCCGGACGCATTCGGGTGGCCGCCTTCGACGACACCGGTGCGCCCGTGCTGAGCATCGAAGCGCTCACCGCTCGCCCGGTGGATGCCACGGCGCTCGACCAGCAAACCAATCGCCGTGCGTCCCTGTCGGATCTCGAATGGGTGCAGGTGCCGGCGGTAGCGGGCGGGATGGCCGCGACGGTGGCGCTGGTCGGCGCCGCGCGGGTCACGGGTGCCGCTCGCCGAGTCGCGGAACCGGCCGATCTCCTCGGCGACCAGGCGCCGCCGGAGATCGTCGTCTGGTCGCCGGGCGGGGACGGACGCGTCGTCGGCGATACGCCTTCACGGACACACGCCTGGGTGCGGTCGGCGCTGGAGTTGTTGCAGGCGTGGCAGGCCGAGGAACGCCTGCGCGATACCCGGCTGGTGATTCTGACCAGAGGTTCCATCGAGTTGCCGGATGAAACGCCGGACGTGGCGGGTGCCGCCGTGGGCGGGCTGGTTCGCAGTGCCCAGGCCGAATATCCGGGCCGATTCGTGCTTCTCGACGCTGCGGCAGGGCAGGACCCGACGATCGAGGCCATCACAGCGGCAGCGCGCTCGGACGAGCCGCGGCTGGCCTGGCGCGGCGGTGCGCTGCGGGTCCCGCGGCTGCGCAGACAGCATACGGCGGCGACGGTCGAGGGCGAGGTGTTCGGGGCCGGCGCGGTTCTGGTCACCGGTGGCACGAGCGGTCTGGGGGCCGAGGTCGCCCGCCACGTCGTCGCGGCGCACGGTGCGCGACGCCTGGTGCTGGTGTCACGCCGGGGTGACCGCGCAGACGGGGTAGCTGCGCTGGTCGGCGAGCTCACCGAGGCGGGGGCCCAGGTGCGGGTGGCGGCCTGCGATGTCAGCGACCGTGCCGCGCTGGAGGCACTGCTCGCCGACCTGCCCGGCGACTTCGCGCCGAGTGCGGTGATCCATTCCGCGGGGGTTCTGGATGACGCCACCATCGAGAACTTGTCCGCCGACCGGCTCGACCGGGTACTGGCGTCGAAGGCGGACGCCGCGTGGCATCTGCACGAGCTGACCTGTGATCGGGAACTCTCCGCCTTCGTCCTGTTCTCGTCGGTTGCCGGTGTGGTGGGCACGCCCGGCCAGGGCAACTACGCCGCGGCGAACGCGTTCCTGGACGCGCTGGCGTCCGGGCGCCGGGCCGCGGGACTGCCCGCGGTATCGATCGCTTGGGGATCGTGGAACCAGAGCAGCGGCATGACCAGCGGCTTGCAGGACGCTGTGATGGCACGGATGGGCCGACTGGGCGTGCGGCCGCTGGAGACGGCCGATGGTCTGGCGCTGTTCGATCGCGCGCTTGCCGCGCCGGGGCCCGTCGTCATCGCGACCGAGTTCGACACCGAGGCTCTGGTAGTCCAAGCGCGCGAAGGCGCCCTGCCGCGACTACTGCACTCGGTCGTCCCGGTGCCGGTGCGGCGGGCCGCCGACACGGGCGGAACGTTGGCGCGCCGGCTGGCCGCGGCCCCGGAGCAGGAGCGTGCGGCACTGGTGCTGGACGTCGTACGCGAGCAGATCGCAGGCGTGCTGGGGCATATCTCCGGCGATGCCATCGACCCCACCGCGCCGTTCAGCGAGATCGGGTTCGACTCCCTGGCGGGGGTCGAGTTCCGCAACCGGCTGGCCAAGGCCACCGGCGTACAACTGCCCTCGACGCTGGTCTTCGATCATCCGACCGCCGCGGCGGTGGCGGCATTCGTGCGCTCGCGGGTGGGCGAGGCGACGGAGACCGACGCCGGGCGGGCCGCGCGGGTGACACGCCGGATCCGTACCGATGAGCCGATCGCGATCGTCGGGATGAGCTGCCGGTATCCGGGCGGGGTCGCCTCGCCGGATAGCCTGTGGGAGCTGGTGGCTTCCGGTGCGGACGCGATCGGCGAGTTCCCCGCCGATCGCGGGTGGGATCTGGATCGGCTGTTCGATCCCGACCCCGACCACCCGGGAACCTCCTACCTGGACCGAGGCGGGTTCCTCTCCGGCATGGCGGATTTCGACGCGGGCTTCTTCGGGATCGGTCCACGCGAGGCGGCGGCGATGGATCCCCAGCAGCGGTTGCTGCTGGAGGCTTCGTGGGAAGCGCTGGAGCACGCCGGTATCGATCCGTCGTCACTGCGGGGCAGTGACACCGGTGTATTCACCGGGGTCTCCTATCAGGACTACGAGGAGATCGCCAAGGCCGCGGGTTCGGTGGCCGAAGGCTATATCGGTACCGGGTCGACGAGTAGTGTGCTCTCCGGTCGCGTGGCCTACACATTCGGATTCGAGGGCCCGGCCGTCACGGTCGACACTGCCTGCTCCTCCTCGCTGGTGGCTATCCATCTGGCTTGTCAGGCGCTGCGCCAAGGGGAGAGTTCGCTGGTCCTGGCCAGTGGCGCCCAGGTGATGTCGACACCGTTCATGTTCGTCGAGTTCTCGCGGCAGCGCGGTCTTTCGCGGGACGGGCGGTGCAAGGCTTTCTCGGCTTCCGCCGATGGTGTCGGCTGGGCCGAAGGCGTGGGTGTGCTGGTGCTGGAGCGGCTGTCGGACGCGCGCCGGCTGGGTCACGACGTGCTCGCGGTGATCCGGGGCTCGGCGGTGAATCAGGACGGGGCGTCGAACGGGCTGACCGCGCCGAACGGCCCGTCACAGGAACGGGTGATCGCGGCGGCGCTGGCCAGCGCCGGGCTGGCTCCCGAGGACGTGGACGCGGTGGAGGCCCACGGCACAGGCACACCGCTGGGCGACCCGATCGAAGCGCAGGCGCTGATGGCCACCTACGGGCAGGGTCGGGCCGAGCCGCTGTGGGTGGGCTCGTTGAAGTCGAATATCGGGCATGCCCAGGCCGCCGCCGGCATCGGTGGCGTGATCAAAATGGTGCAGGCGTTGCGGCACGAGATGCTGCCGAAGACGTTGCATGTGGACGCTCCGTCGCCGCACGTGGACTGGTCGGCGGGGGCAGTGCGGTTGCTGACCGAACAGCGGCCATGGTCGGCCTCGGTCGAGCGAGTACGCCGGGCCGGTGTGTCCGCGTTCGGGATCAGCGGCACGAATGCCCATGTCGTCGTGGAAGAAGCGCCCGCGACCCCGCAGGGCTCGTCGACACCGAAATCGGCCGGCACGCCGCCTACGGCACCGGGGATTCCACTGCTGGTTTCGGCGAAGACCGAAGCGGGCCTGCGGGCACAGGCGGCTCGGTTGCACGAGTGGATCCAGGCCCGGCCCGACGCCGACCCGGTGGACGTGGCCTATTCGCTACTGACGACGCGGGCCCGATTCGACCGGCGCGCGGCGGTGGTAGCGGGCGACCGCGCGGCGATGCTGGCCGGACTGGCGGACCTGGCGATCGGTGCGGCGTCGCCGGGGGTGGCCGAGAGCCGCCCCGTCGGCGGGAGAATCGCCTTCTTGTTCACCGGACAGGGGGCGCAGCGTGTCGGCATGGGCGCCGGGCTGTACGCGACGTTTCCGGTCTTCGCGTCGGCGTTCGACGAACTATGCGCCGAGTTCGACGGTCTGCTGGAATTCCCGGCGCCCGGAATATCGCTGAAGGACATCGTCTTCGGTGCGGCGGGCCCGGATCTCCTGCACCGCACGGAGTACACCCAGCCCGCGTTGTTCGCCTACGAGGCGGCGATGGTGCGGTTGGTCGAGTCTTTCGGGATCACCCCGGATGTGCTGATCGGTCACTCGATCGGGGAGCTGGTCGCCGCGTACGTGGCGGGAATGTGGTCGGCCGCCGACGCGTGCGCTGTGGTCGCCGCGCGCGGCCGGCTGATGGGCGCGCTGCCGACCGGGGGCGCGATGCTGGCTGCCGCGATCTCAGCGGAGCGGGCCGCCGCCGCCATCGCCGGACATCGCGGCCTGCTGTCGATCGCGGCGGTGAACGGGCCGTCCGCGAGCGTGATCTCCGGTACCGAAGCGGCCGTCGCCGAGCTGGAAACGGCGCTGGCCGCCGAGGGGATCAAGACGTCGCGATTGCGGGTCAGCCACGCGTTCCACTCGGCATTGATGGAACCGATGCTGCCGGAATTCGAGGCGATGGCCGCCGGTCTGGACTACGGGAGCCCGCTGTTGCCGGTGGTGTCGAACGTGTTCGGCGTCGTCGGAGGCGAGGCGCTCGCCGACTCCCTGTACTGGGCCGGTCACGTCCGCGACACCGTCCGCTACGCGCCGGGGGTCGACACGCTGGTGGACCTGGGTGTCCGGAAGTTCTTCGAGGTCGGACCCGATGCGGTGCTGACAGCGATGACCCGGCAGTGCCTGTCCGAGGAGGTCGGATCCCAGTCCGTCGTGGCGGCGGCGAGCCGGCGCGGCGTCGACGAGGTCACCCAGTTTCTGAGCTTCCTCGGTCATGCCTGTAACGCCGGTGTCGAGGTGAGCTGGGAGCCCCTGCTGGAGGGCCGGTCCCCGATGCGTATTCCCTTGCCCACCTATGCCTTCCAGCGTCGGCGCTATTGGCTGCACGTGATTCGGCCGACCGCGGCGGGCACCATCGACCATCCCATCCTGCTGGACGCGGTGCCGGTGGCGGGCAAAGACGAATGGCTGTTCACCGGGCAGCTGTCGGACGCCCGGCATCCGTGGATCGCCGATCATGTGGTGTTCGGTACGCCGGTGGTACCGGCAACGACTTACCTGGAACTGATGTCGGCGATCGGGGTGCGGCTCGGGGTGCGCTCGGTCGAGGAGATGCAGCTGGACATCCCGCTCGCCCTCGGTGAGCGCGCCGTCGATGTGCAGGTATCGGTCGGCCCGGCCGACGCGGACGGGCGGCGGCGCTTCACCCTCTACTCCCGGACCGCCGACCTCGACGACGCCGAAGCATGGGTCCCCCACGCCGGTGGCGTGCTCGCCGCCGACGCCGGCTTCGACATCGCCACCGGCTGGGATCGGGTTTGGCCGCCCGCCGGCGCGGAGCAGCTCGACGAAGAGGCGACGTATCGGCGGATCGCGCGCCTGGGAATGGAATACGGTCCCGCCTTCCGCGGGATGCGTGCGGCGTGGCGGCGCGGCGACGAGGTGTTCGCCGAGGTATCGCTGGACGACACCACCGTCGCGCAGGCGTCGGGTTACGGCATCCACCCGGCGTTGTTCGACGCCTGTCTGCACCCCGCGCTCGACTTCGTCATGAACGACCTGCCCGCCGGGCGGGTTCCGCTGCCGGTCACGATCGGCGGTCTGCGGCTGTCCCGGTCCGGCTCAGGGCCGGTCCGGGTCCGCGCGGTTGTGTCGGGTGACTACCGGATCCGGATGGATGCGGTGGACGAGACCGGCGCACCGGTACTGACCGCGGAATCCGTGGTGGTGCATCCGGTCGAGCGGCGCACGGTGGAACGGATTCGGTCGAATACGGCGCCGGTGCCGCTGCACGGTCTGGAGTGGGTGCCGCTGTCCACCGGCAATGCCGAGCCTGCGGGATCGATGGCGGTGCTCGGGGCGGGGAGCGTGGCAGGGGTCGGCCTGCGTGTCACCGACCTGCGCGAACCGGTGGACGCCGATCAGGACGAGGTGACGATCGTCTGGGTGGCCGAGACCACCGAGGCGGCGGGCTCCGATCCGGCGCGAGCGGGCAGGCGGTGGGTCACGCGGACACTGGAACTGGCACGGTCGTGGCTGGCCGACACGCGGTACGGCCGGGCACGGCTGGTCGTGGTCACCCGCAACGCACTCGGATTGCCGGGTGAGTCGCCCGACCCGGCGGCCGCGGCCGTCGCGGGCCTGCTGCGCAGCGTTCAGGCGGAACATCCGGGCCGGATCGTGCTGCTCGATCGGGACGGCGATATCGACGCGGCGACGGTGTCGGCGGTGCTGGCCGCGGACGAACCGCAGGTCGCGGTGCGCGACGGCCGGTTGTCGGTGCCGCGGG
This sequence comes from Nocardia sp. NPDC047654, assembly GCF_043205035.1. NCBI lineage: Bacteria > Bacillati > Actinomycetota > Actinomycetes > Mycobacteriales > Nocardiaceae > Nocardia > Nocardia sp. NPDC047654. The sequence goes on along the minus strand of NZ_JBIDDF010000029.1, from coordinate 15,645 downwards.
TGCGCCGGATCGCGGCCGCACCGGAAACGGAGGCGATATCGTTCGGGAACGGCACGGTGCTGGTGACCGGCGGCACCAGTGGGCTGGGCGCGTTGGTCGCGCGACATCTGGTGACCGAGCACGGGGTTCGGCGGCTCTTGCTGGTCTCGCGACGCGGTCGCGACGCCGCAGGGGTCCCGGACCTCATCGCCGACTTGTCGGCGCTGGGCGCCGAAGTGGATGTCCGGGCGTGTGATATCGCGAATCGCGGCGACGTCACCGCTGTACTGGCGGCGGTGCCGGAGCGGTTCCCGTTGTCCGGCATCGTGCATGCCGCCGGTGTGGTGGACGACGGGACGGTCGAGACCCTGACCCCCGGGCAAGTGGACCGGGTGCTGCGCCCGAAGGTGGACGGCACATGGCTGCTGCACGCAGCGACGCGGGACGCGGATCTCTCGGCGTTCGTGGTGTTCTCGTCGGTCGCCGGACTGGCCGGTTCCCCGGGGCAGGGCAACTACGCGTCGGCGAACTCGTTCGCCGACGCGGTGGTCCGGCTGCGCCGTGCCGCGGGCCTGCCGGCGGTATCGGTGGCCTGGGGCCCGTGGAACGCGGACACCGGGATGACCGGCGACCTCGGCGCGTCGGGGTTGGAACGTCTGCGGCGCTCGGGTTTCCGCCCACTCGGCGAGAAGACGGGTCTGTCGCTCTTCGACGCGTCGCTCACTGCAGGCTCGGCGCTGGTGGTCGGCGCGGAATTCGATCGATCGGGACTGGTGGAGCAGGCGGAGGCGGGAACACTGCCGAAACAGCTGAGTGCGCTGGTGCCCTCGTCCGTGCGGTCGGCCGGCGCAGGCGGGGAGCCGGTCGGTCGGCTGGCCTCGGCCACGGCCGCCGACCGCGCCGAGGTGGCCTTGGCCGTGACCCGGGAGCAGGCGGCCGCGGTACTGGGGCACGCCACCGCGGAGGCGATCGGCCCCGATACGGCGTTCACGGAGTTGGGATTCGACTCGCTGGCCGGTGTGGAATTCCGGAACCGGCTCGCCAAGGCCACCGGACTGTCGCTGCCCTCCACCCTGGTCTTCGACCACCCGAGCTCTCGTGCGGTGGCGGGGTTCCTCGTGTCCAGGATCGGAGACGCTCCGGCCGCGCAACCACGCCCGGCACGAGTGACACCGCGGGCCCGCGTCGACGAGCCGATCGCCATCGTCGGAATGAGCTGCCGTTATCCCGGCGGCGTCGGCTCAGCGGAGCAGCTCTGGCAACTACTGGTCTCCGGTACGGACGCGATCACGCCGTTCCCCGCGGATCGAGGATGGGACCTCGATCGGCTGTACCATCCGGATCCGGACCGACCCGGTACCACCTATGTGCGCGAGGGAGGGTTCCTCACCGACGCCGGCGCGTTCGACGCTGCCTTCTTCGGGATCGGCCCTCGTGAGGCGACGGCCATGGATCCGCAGCAGCGGCTGATGCTCGAAGCCGCCTGGGAGGCCCTGGAAGACGCGGGTATCGATCCGACAGTGCTGCGCGGCAGCGATACCGGGGTGTTCGTCGGCGCGACCCCGTCCGGCTACTCCGAGCGGGTGGTCGGTGCGTACGAGGGTTTCCGGATGACCGGGAATTCCGACAGCGTGACCTCGGGACGGGTGGCCTATGTCCTGGGGCTGCAGGGTCCGGCCATGACGGTGGATACGGCGTGCTCGTCATCGCTGGTGGCGCTGCACCTCGCCTGCCAGGCGCTGCGGAACGGGGAGACCTCGCTGGCACTGGCCGGCGGCGTCACGGTGTCGGGAAGCCCGGAATTGTACGTGGACTTCGCGCGCCAGCGGGGGCTGGCGCCCGACGGGCGGTGTAAGTCGTTCGCCGCCGCCGCGGACGGTGTCGGTTGGTCGGAAGGGGTCGGCGTGCTGGCCCTCGAACGACTCTCGGACGCCCGGCGGTCGGGCCACGAGGTGCTGGCGGTGATCCGGGGTTCGGCGGTGAATCAGGACGGCGCGTCGAACGGTCTGACCGCTCCGAACGGTCCGTCGCAGGAACGCGTGATCGCGGCGGCACTGGCGGCCGCAGGCCTGGAACCGGCCGACGTCGACGCGGTGGAGGCACACGGTACGGGGACCCCGCTGGGAGATCCCATCGAAGCGCAGGCATTGATCGCGACCTACGGGCAGGGGCGGCGCGAACCCGTGCGGATCGGTTCCCTGAAATCGAACATCGGTCATTCGGTCGCAGCCTCAGGGGTGGGCGGTGTGATCAAGATGGTGCAGGCGTTGCGGCACGAGTTGTTGCCGAGGACGCTGCACGTGGATGCTCCTTCGCCGCATGTGGATTGGTCGGCGGGGTCGGTGCGGTTGTTGAGGGAGGCGGAGCCCTGGCTTGCGGGGGAGCGGGTGCGTCGGGCCGGTGTGTCGTCGTTCGGGATCAGTGGAACGAACGCGCACGTCGTTATCGAAGAAGCGCCCGCACGCGACGAACGGCCTGCCGTGCGCAACCACAGATCCGACTCGGACGGAGTGATCGCGTGGGCGGTGTCGGCGAAATCGGAAGCGGGCCTGCGGGCGCAAGCTGACCGGCTGCGTGCGTGGGCGGTCGAGCATTCGGACGCCGATGCCCGTTCTATCGGGCGCTCACTGGTGGAGACCCGCGCGCAGTTGGAGTGGCGTGGCGCCGTGGTCGGCCACGATCGGGGCGAATTGCTGGCCGGACTGGCGGAATTGGCCGCAGGTTCGGGATCCGGCGTGGTCGAGGGGACGGCCGGATCGGGTAGAACCGCGTTCCTGTTCACCGGCCAGGGCGCACAGCGGGTGGGCATGGGCGCCGAGCTGTACTCTGCCTACCCCGTATTCGCCGACGCGCTGGACGAAGTGTGCGCCGAGTTCGACCGTCTGCTGGAGAACTCGCCCGGTGGGGCGAATTCGCCGTCGGGCGGCGATCGGGTGTCGTTGCGGGAAGTGATGTTCGCTGATCCGTCGGGTGTGCTGAATCGGACGGAGTGGACGCAGCCTGCGTTGTTCGCGTTCGAGGTGGCGTTGTTCCGGCTGGTGGAGTCGTTCGGTGTGGTGCCGGACGCGTTGATCGGGCACTCGCTCGGTGAGTTGGTGGCGGCGTTCGTGGCCGGGGTGTGGTCGCTGCCGGACGCGTGCGCGCTGGTGGCGGCGCGGGGACGGTTGATGGGTGCGCTGCCGGAGGGCGGGGCCATGCTCGCGGTCTCGCTCTCCGAAGCCGAGGCGGCTCAACTGCTCACCGGCTTCGGCGACCGAGCGTCGATCGCGGCGGTGAACGGACCGGACGCGGTGGTGCTCTCCGGTGACGCGGACGTGGTCGACGAATTGGAGCAGACCCTCGGGGTACAGGGACACAAGACGACGCGGCTGCAGGTGAGCCACGCATTCCACTCCGCACGGATGGAACCGGCGCTGGCCGACTTCCACGCTGTCGCCGAAAAACTGACCTATCGGGAACCGATGGTGCCGATCGTGTCGAATGTGACCGGTGCGGTGGGCGAGGCGTTCACCGACCCGGAGTACTGGGTCGGGCAGATCCGCGTCGCCGTCCGGTTCGCGCCCGGCATCCGGGCGCTCGCCGACACCGGTGTGCGCCGGTTCCTCGAAATAGGCCCGGATGCGGTGCTCGCAGCCATGGCGCGCAGATGCCTCGGGGACGATCGCGCGGGCGGATGGCTGACGGCCGCGGCATCCCGCCGCACGGGAGCGGAACCGCGGCAGTTCGTGACCTTCCTGGCGCGCGCCCACGTCGCCGGAGTCGGTGTTGATTGGCGGCCGCTGTGGGAGCGCAGCTCGGCACGCCGGATTGCATTGCCGACGTACGCGTTCCGGCACCAGCGGTATTGGTTGGCCGCCACCGAACACACGGGCGACGTCCGGTCCTCCGGTCTGGACGATGTCGACCATCCGCTGCTCGGCGCCGCGGTCTGGCTGCCCGACTCGCACGGTGTGGTGTCCACCGGCCGGTTGTCGCTGTCGAGCCATCCGTGGCTCGCCGATCACATGATCGGCGGGACGGTGCTGTTGCCGGGCACGGCTTTCGCAGAGCTGGCCCTGCACATCGGCGCGATGACGGGCAACCCGCGCCTGGCCGAACTCGTGGTGACAGCGCCGCTGGCGGTGCCGGCCGACGGCTCGGTCGAATTGCGCGTGCTGGCGGACGGCCCCGACGACACCGGCGCGCGTGCGGTCTCGGTGTATTCGCGTCCACATCGTGCCGGCGCGCCGGAACAGCCGGAATGGATCCGGCACGCCACCGGAACCCTTGTCGCGCAAGCACCGACCGCCCCGGCCGAGATGAGTTCGATGACGGGGACCTGGCCACCGGCCGCGGCGCTGCCGGTGGATATCAGCGATATGTATACCGAGCTGGCCGAACGCGGCTACGGGCACGGGCCGCTGTTCCAGGGATTGACCGCGCTGTGGCGGCGCGGCGACGAGGTCTTCGCCGAGGTGCGTCTGCCGGAACAGGACCATTCGGCAGCCGACCGGTTCGGTGTGCATCCCGCGTTGCTGGATGCGGCACTGCACGCGATCCGGTTCACCGGGCTCACCGGGGAGCCTGCCCCGGAAGAGATCTACGTGCCCTACTCCTGGGAGAACGTGGACCTGTATGCCGTGGGCGCGGGCACGGCGCGGGTGCGGTTGGCCGCGGCCGACCCCGGATCCGGTAATCGGGACAACCAGCCGATCGCGGTGACGCTCACCGATCCGAACGGGCAGCAGATCTTACGGATCTCGGCGTTGACCATGCGCCCGATTCCGATCGACACGCTGCGTTCCGCCGGCGCCACCCGGGGGCACGCCCCGTATCGGCTCCGGTGGGTGCCGGTGCCGGCCGCAGAGCGCGCCGCCCTCGTCACGGACGAGTACTGGTCGCGCATCGGCGCAGACGAGACCGTGCGCGTCGATGGAGGTTCCGTCGCCGTGATCCGGGTCGAGGACACACCGACGGACAGCGATGTGCCCGACGTGGTGCGCAGGCGGCTCGCCGATACGGCTGCGCGGGTCACCGGACTCCTGACCCACCACGACCGTGTCGTCGTCGTCACCCAGGGGGCGGTCGCCGTGACGCCCGCCGCACCGGTGGATCTCGCCGGCGCGGCGGTGTGGGGACTACTGCGCAGCGGGCAACACGAGAACCCGGGCCGGATCGTCCTCGTCGACGTGGCGGACCGGGCGGGGTACCGCCGTTCCGTCGCGACCGTGCTGGCCATGGCGGACGAATCCCAGGTGGCCGTGCGCGACGGTGTGGTGTATGTGCCGCGGTTGAGCCGGGGCGGGGCGGACGCGGATCGAACACGCGCGCCGCGACCGCGCCCCGACGGCACGGTGCTGATCACCGGTGGTACCGGGAGCCTGGGTGCGCTCACGGCCCGACACCTCGTCGTCGAGCACGGTGTGCGAAGGGTGCTGGTGGCGAGCAGGCGCGGTGCGGAGGCGCCGGGCGCCACGGAATTGGCGGCGGAACTGACCGCACTGGGCGCACACGTCGAGGTGCGGCCCTGTGACGTGAGCGACCGGGCGGCAGTCGACCGGCTGCTGTCGACCATTCCGCCGGAACATCCGCTGACCGCGGTGGTCCACACCGCGGGTACCCTCGCCGACGGACTCATGACCGACCTCACCCCGGCGCGACTCGCGACGGTGCTGCGGCCGAAGGCCGACGCGGCCTGGCATCTGCACGAAGCCACCGCCGATCTCGAGTTGTCGATGTTCGTGCTCTTCTCCTCATTCGCGGGGACGATCGGAAGCCCGGGCCAGGCCAACTACGCGGCGGCGAACGCCTTCCTCGACGCGCTCGCCCAGCACCGGCACCAGCGTGGATTGCCCGCCACCTCCATCGCGTGGGGACCGTGGCGCGGTGAGAGCGGAATGACGAGCACCCTCACCGACACCGACATCGCGCGAATGCGCCGTGAAGGCGTGATACCGCTGGACGACGAGTACGGAATGGCGTTGTTGGACAGCGCCGTGGCAGCCTGCGCGCCGACCGGTGTGGGCGCGCGTCTCGATCCCGCGGTGCTGAACGCCCGGGCCGCCGCGGGGGCGTTGCCCAGGATGCTCAGTTCCCTGGTCACCGCCGCGCCGCGACGGGCAGGCGGGGCGCGATCGCTGGCACAGCAGCTGGCCGCGACTGCCGAAGAGGAGCACGCCGCGGTCGTACTCGCGGCCGTTCGCGAGCACATCGCCGCGAGTCTCGGTCACACCTCCGGCGACGCGATCGATCCGCGGGCCCCGTTCACCGAACTGGGTTTCGACTCGCTGGCGGGCATCGAGTTCCGCAATCGCCTGGCCAAGGCCACTGGACTGTCCCTGCCGTCGACACTCGTCTTCGACCATCCCACCGGCGAGGTCCTGGCGGCGTACGTCGCTTCCCGCATTTCGGAGATGGTGCCCACGGAAGTGGACGCGCCCGCGGCCGCGGCGCCCGCGGAAACCGGGACCAGGGGTGCGCTCACCGAACTGGTACTGGCCGCGCACCGGCGCGGCCGGGTCGGCGCCGCGATACCGATGCTGCGGGAAAGCGCCGAACTCGCCGATACCTTCACCGAGGCAACCGGGCAGGGCGATCCGGCGCCGATTCCACTGAGCAGGGGGACCGGACAGGCGACACTGCTATGTGTTCCGTCGTTCGTGGTCGGCACCGGGCCACACCAGTTCGCCCGGCTGGCCAGGGAACTCGGCGCCGATCGGTCGATCGCGGCACTGCGTCTGCCCGGTACACAGCCGGGCGAGGCGTTGCCCGAATCGTGGGACGTACTGCTGGATCATCTGGCGGCGGCGGTGGAAAACCGCGGTGACGACCGGCCCGTCGTACTCCTCGGCTATTCGGCAGGCGGCGCGATCGCGCATGCGCTGGCGCATCGGCTCGAGCAGAACGGACGCGGTCCGTCCGCGGTGATCCTGCTCGACACGTATTCACCCGATGACCCGGAACAGAACCGCCGTGTGCTGTTGAGCGCGATCGGTTCCGTGCTCGACCTCGGCCACGAGGTCACCGAGATCGGTGATCACGGTCTGGTCGCCATGGCGAAATACGCGCGGCTGTTCGAGAAACGCCGGCCACTGTCGATCACCGCGCCGACGTTCGATCTGCGTGCCGCGACGCCCCTGCCGGGGCTGGACCTCGCCGAGCCGGTACCGGCCTGGTTGCACACCGGCGAGACGGTCGAGCTCGACGCCGACCACTTCTCGATCATCGGGGCGGCCACCTCGGCAGTCGCGGCCGAGATACGACGCTGGCTGGGCGAACTCGATGAAAAGGAGCCGACGCTCGCGCGCTCGGCGACCGGTGGTGATGGTGGTTCGCGATGACCGCCGGGCAGGCGTGACACGTGGCATCGAAGAGGCGAGACAGAGGAAAACCCATGGTCGAAGCAGCGAGTGATATCGCTATCGTCGGAATGTCGTGCCGGATGCCGGGCGCTTCCGACCTGGAGAAGTTCTGGCGATTGCTGCGCGAGGGGCGCGATGCCATCGGTTCGGCGCCCGCCGATCGGCCTGGTGTCGAGGAGACAGCGGGATTCCTCGACTCGGCCACGGAATTCGATGCCGGATTCTTCGGTGTCCCACCGAACGAGGCGAACGCCCTCGACCCTCAGCAGCTGCTCGGACTCGAGCTGAGCTGGGAAGCATGGGAGGACGCCGGTTTCGGCGATGTGACCGGGACGCGGGCCGGAGTTTTCCTCGGTTGCACCGGCACCGATTTCGCCGAAATCGCGGCCTCGCAGGGCAGAACCGGCGTCGGCAGGCACTCACTGTGGGCGGTCGGCCGAGGGGTGACCGCCAACCGGATCTCGAACTACTACGGATTCACCGGGCCGAGCTTGGTCGTCGACAGCGGGCAGTCCTCGTCCTTGGTCGCGGTGCACCTGGCCTGCGAGTCGATTCGCGGCGGCGATTGCGATGTGGCCGTGGCAGGCGGGTTGAATCTCATCTTGTCTCCGTTGAGTGGTGAACGGTACGAGCAGTTCGGCGCCCATTCGGCCACGGGGAGATGCCACACCTTCGACGACCGGGCCGACGGCACCGTGCGCGGCGAAGGCGGCGGCATGATCGTGCTCGAGCCGGTGGCGCGTGCGCTCGCGGCGGGACACCGGATCTACGCGGTGATCCGCGGCAGCGCCGTCAACAACGGCAATGAGCGGCAGGTGTTGAGCGCGCCCAGCGCCGCCACCCAGGCCGCCGTCATCCGGGGCGCCCTGACGGCGGCCCGGATCGACGGCTCATCGGTGCAGTACGTGGAGCTGCACGGCACCGGTACGCCCGCGGGCGACCCGGTGGAGGCGGCAGCTCTGGGCGAAACATACGGGGCGGGCCGTCCGGCGGGTGAGCCGCTGGCCGTGGGGTCGGTCAAAACCAATATCGGGCATCTGGAAGGCGCAGCGGGAATCGCGGGGTTGATCAAGACCGCTCTGTGCCTACGGCACGCGCAGCTGACGCCCAGCTTGAACTTCCGCAATCCCAATCCCCGGATCCCGCTGGACGACCTGGGGCTGCGGGTGCAGACCAGCACGCAGCCATGGGCAGGCGATGTGCCTCGCCGGGCCGGTGTGTCGTCGTTCGGGATGGGCGGGACCAACGCGCACGTGATCCTCGAGCAGGCGCCGGCCACGGCTGCCGCCGAGGTGGCCGGTGCGAGCCGCGAGCCCCGGACCGCGGTGTGGGTTCTGTCGGCGCGGAGCCGGGAAGCTTTGCGGGAGCAGGCTGTTCGTTTGCGGCAGTGGGTGGCCGACAGTCCGCGGGCAGGTGCCGCCGAGGTGGCGTACTCACTCGCCCATACCCGGACTCCGTTGGAGTGGCGGGCAGCGGTCGTGGGGTCCGGCACCGATCGGATGACTGCAGGGCTCGCCGCCCTGGCCGAACCAGCGCCGGACCTGGCTGTCGGCGATCCCACCGTAGTGTCCGGCCGGGCGGCGGCGCGCCGGGTGGTGTTCGTGTTCCCGGGCCAGGGCAGCCAGTGGGTGGGAATGGGTGCCGGATTGCTGGCGTCGGATGAGGTCTTCGCGGCATCGATCGCGGACTGCGAGGCGGCGCTGGCGCCGTTCGTGGACTGGTCGTTGACCGAGGTGCTGCGGGGGACGCCGGGCGCCGCCTCGCTGGATCGCGTGGATGTGGTGCAGCCGGTCCTGTTCGCGATGCTGGTATCGCTGGCACGGCGGTGGCAGGCCGCCGGTGTGCGACCGTCCGCCGTGGTGGGGCATTCCCAGGGCGAGATCGCCGCCGCGGTGGTGGCCGGTGGATTGTCGCTCGAGGACGGGGCGCGCGTGGTGGCCCTGCGGTCACGCGCGGTCGCGGAACTACTGGCAGGCTCGGGCGGTATGGCGTCGGTCGGCTTGCCGGGCGACGCGGTCGCGAACCGTCTGGCGGCCTTCGGTGGCCGGTTATCGGTGGCGGCGGTGAACGCGCCCGGCCAGACCGTGGTGTCCGGGGCGGCCGAGGCGATCGAGCAGTTTCTCGCGGATTGCGCTGCCGAGGGGATCTGGGCGAAACGCATTCCGGTGGACTATGCGTCGCATTCGGCGGCGGTGGAACGGATTCGCGACCGGGTGCTGGCCGACCTGGCGCCGATCCAGCCGAAAACCGGTGAGATTCCGTTCTTCTCGACGGTGACGGCCGAGTTCGTCGACACGACTGGGCTGGACGCGGCGTACTGGTATCGCGGGTTGCGTGAGCAGGTGCACTTCGCCGAAGCGATCGAGGCGTTGCTGCGCGCGGAGATGACGGCCTTCGTGGAGACGAGTCCGCATCCGGTGCTCGCCTCGGCGATCGAACTGGTGGCCGCAGCGCTGGGTGCGGCCGACCGGGTGGCGGTGTGCGGCACCCTGCGGCGTGGTCACGGTGGACCCGAGGAGTTTGCCGCGGCTGCCGCCCGGGCCTACTGTGCGGGTATCGACGCGCTGGCGGCGGAGTTGGCCCCGCCCGCCGCGCGAGTGGATCTGCCGGTCTACGCGTTTCAGCGCCGCCGGTGCTGGACACCGGAGCCCGGCGCGGGGGCCGCGGATATGCGCCGCGCCGGGCTGATCGCGCCGGACCATCCGATTCTGGGTGCCGCGGTGGCGGTGGCGGAGCGCGACGAATGGCTGTTCACCGGGCTCCTGGCCCCCGACACCCACCGCTGGCTGGTGGATCACGTCGTCTTCGGGGCGCCGGCGGTCCCCGCGGCGGTATGGCTCGAGGCCGCGTTGAGCGTGGGCGTCCGGGTGGGCGCCGCGGAGGTCGAGGAACTGCGAATCGAGACGCCTCTGCCCGCGAACCTGCCGTGGGCGGTCCAGATGCGCGTCGCGGCGGCCGACGAGAGCGGGCGGCGGGCGTTCTCCGTCCACGTCCGCCCGGCCACCGAGGCAGATCACGCCGCTGCGGAATGGTCTCGATGCGCGCAAGGGGTGCTGGCCGGAGACCGCGACGCGATCCCTATCCGGCCGGGCGTCGAGTGGCCGCCCACCGGGGCCGAGCCGCTGCCCGCCGAAGAACTGTACGACCGGCTGGCCGGTCGGGGGCTCGCCTACGGCGTGGCGTTCCAGGGAGTCACGGCATCTTGGCTGCGCGGCGGCGAGGTGTTCGCCGAGGTGTCGCTCGATGAGTCGGTGGGCCAGCAGGGCCGGTTCGGAATCCATCCCGCGCTGCTCGACGCCATGACGCACGCCGCGACGGACCTGCTCGCCGACGACTCGCCCACCCGGACCCCGATGGCTTTGTCGTTCAGCGGCGCTCGGCTCTACCGCGACGGGGCCGCCGCCGCTCGGGTGCGGATCGAGCGGGGCGGTGCGGACACCATGCGTGTGACGGCGGTCTCCGACGACGGCGACCCGGTTCTCATGATCAGGTCGCTGCGGGTGCGCATGGTCGACCGGGTGGTGGACGAGTCCCCGTCGGGAGTTGCCGCGTCCGCGCCGGGCACGGTTCCCGCTCGCCGCAGGCGCGCCGTGGTGGAGGGGCCGCTGGCGCCGAGGCTGTTCGCCGTTCCGGAGCCGGAGCGAGACGCGCTGGTGTTGAAAGTCGTCGCCGAGCAGGCCGCGGCGGTACTCGGTTACGAGTCCGCCGAGGCCGTTCCCTCCGATCTGCCGTTTACGGCGTTCGGATTCGACTCGCTGAGTGGAATCCAGTTACGCGACCGGCTGGCCGCCGCCACCGGGCTGGCACTGCCCGCGACCTTGATGTTCGACTACCCGACGCCCACCGCAGTGGTGCGGCTGGTGCGTGCCCGGCTCGAAGGGGTGGATCTCGCGGGGCCGCGCAGCGTGCGCCGCACTCGATCCGAGGAGCCGATCGCCATCGTCGGGATCGGCTGTCGCTTCCCAGGCGGTGTCGGATCGGCCGAGGATATGTGGCGTCTCGTCGCGTCCGGAAGCGACGTGATCACGCCGTTTCCCGAGGACCGCGGCTGGGACCTGGAGCGGCTGTTCCATCCCGATCCCGATGAGCCTGGCACGGTCTACATCCGGGAAGGCGGATTCCTGGCCGGGGCGGGCCATTTCGACGCCGGGTTCTTCAGCATCGGGCCGCGTGAGGCGACGGCGATGGATCCGCAGCAGCGGCTGATGCTGGAGGTCGCCTGGGAGGCATTGGAAGACGCGGGTCTCGACCCCGCCGCGCTGCGCGGTACGGACACCGGCGTGTACGTCGGCGCCTGCGCCTCGGGCTACGCCGAGGGCGTGACCGGGGAATACGAAGGTTTCCGGCTGACCGGGACGTCGCACAGCGTGATCTCCGGCCGCGTGGCCTACGCCTTCGGCCTCGAAGGCCCCGCGGTCACGGTCGACACCGCCTGCTCCTCCTCGCTGGTGGCCATCCATCTGGCCTGTCAGGCACTCCGTCGGGGCGAGACCTCCCTTGCACTGGCCGGCGGGGTCAGTATCTCGGCGAGTCCGGCACTGTTCGTCGACTTCGCGCGCCAGCGGGGCTTGGCGTCGGATGCGCGGTGCAAGCCGTTCTCCGCCGCGGCCGACGGCGTGACCTGGTCCGAGGGCGTCGGCGTGCTGGTCGTCGAACGCCTCGCCGACGCACGTCGCCTCGGGCATCCGGTGCTGGCGGTCGTGCGCGGTAGCGCGATCAACCAGGACGGTGCGAGCAATGGCTTGACCGCGCCGAACGGTCCGTCGCAGGAGCGGGTGATCGCGGCGGCGCTGGCCGACGCGGGGTTGACGCCCGGTGATGTGGACGCGGTCGAAGCGCACGGCACCGGTACCGCACTGGGCGATCCGATCGAAGCGCAGGCGCTCATCGCGGCATACGGCGTCGAGCGGGCGGAACCGCTGCGCATCGGATCGGTGAAATCGAATATCGGTCACGCCGTCGCGGCCGCAGGTGTCGGTGGTGTGATCAAGATGGTGCAGGCGTTGCAACACGAAACTCTGCCGCGGTCATTGCATCTCGACGCGCCGAGCCCGCATGTGGACTGGTCGGCGGGGTCGGTGCGGCTACTTAGCGAGCCGGAGCCCTGGCCGGCCGGCGACCGGGTGCGTCGTGCCGGAGTGTCGTCGTTCGGGATGAGCGGGACGAACGCGCACCTGATCCTGGAGGAGGCGCCACTGTCGGCGGTTCCGGTCGAAAGACCTGGCGCCGCGGCTGAGCCGGGTGATCGTGACCGGGGTATCCGGACGTGGACCGTATCCGCGCGCACCCCGGAAGCCCTGCGAGCGCAGGCCGCTCGGCTCACCGAATGGCTGACCGCGCGGGAGGACGTGAACGTGGCGGATGTGGCGCACACACTGCTACGGCACCGCGCGCAGCTGGAATATCGCGCCGCGGTCGTCGGGCGCGAACTCGATGATCTGCGATCCGGGCTCGCGAGTCTGGCCGGCTCCGCCACCGCCGAAGGCGATTCCGTGGTCGCCGGCCGGGCCGCGGCGCGGCGGGTGGCGTTCGTCTTCCCGGGTCAGGGCAGCCAATGGCCTGCGATGGGCGCCGAATTGCTCGCCATGAACCAGGTTTTCGCGGAGTCGATCGCGGACTGCGAGGCGGCGCTGGCGCCATTCGTGAACTGGTCGTTGACCTCGGTGCTTCGGGGAGAGCCGGGCGCGGCGTCGTTGGACCGGGTGGATGTGGTGCAGCCCGCGCTTTTCGCGGTGCTGGTGTCGCTGGCGCGAGTGTGGCGGGCCAGCGGGGTCGAGCCCGCGGCGGTAGTGGGGCATTCGCAGGGTGAGATCGCGGCGGCCGTGGTCGCGGGTGGGCTTTCGCTCGCCGACGGTGCGCGCGTGGTCGCCGTCCGGTCACGGATCGTGGCCGAGGAACTGGCGGGAGCCGGTGGCATGGTGTCGGTCGGTTTGGCGGCGGACGCGGTCGCGGATCGGTTGACCGGGTTCGGAGACCGATTGTCCGTGGCGGCGGTGAACGGGCCGGGGCAGACCGTGGTGTCGGGGGAGATCTCGGCTGTAGAGGAATTCCTGGTGGCCTGCGCGACCGACGGCGTGTGGGCGAAAAGGATTCCGGTGGACTACGCGTCGCATTCGGCCGCGGTGGAGTCCATCCGCGATCGGGTGCTGGCGGAGCTGGCTCCGGTTGCGCCGGTCACCGGTTCGGTGCCGTTCTTCTCGACCGTGGCCGCCGACTATGTCGACACCGCGACGCTCGACGCCGCCTATTGGTATCGCGGCCTGCGCGAGCCCGTCCGGTTCGCCGAGTCGGTCGAAACGCTGCAACGCGGGGGTGTGAACGCCTTCATCGAGGTCAGCCCGCACCCGGTTCTGACGGTCGGGATCGAGCTGACGGCGGACGCCCTGGACGCGTCCGGCCGTGTGGCCGTCCTGGGCACCTTGAAACGCGAACACGGGGGACTGCAACAGCTCTCGTTCGCGCTGGCGCGCGCTTATTGTGCCGGTATCGATGTGGCGGCGCCGGTATTGGCGCCCGGCGCCACCCGGGTGGACCTGCCTCGGTACGCGTTCGAGCACAAGCGGCACTGGCTGGTGCCCGGCGGTGTGCCGGATATCCGGCAGTCGGGCCTGGACGAGGTGGCGCATCCGTTGCTGGCGGCGATGGTGCGGTTGCCGGACACCGATGAGGCGGTGTTCACCGGCAGGCTGTCGCGGGCGGCATATCCGTGGTTGACCGATCACGCTGTCGCGGGTGTGGCCGTGTTGCCCGGCGCCGCATTCGTGGAACTCGTCCTGCATGTCGGCGCGGTGGTCGAGTGCACGTGGTTGTCGGAACTGGTGCTGGAGGCGCCTCTGGTGGTGCCGTCGTCGGGGACCGTCGAGCTACGGGTGGTGGCTAGCGCCCCGGACGAGTCACGCACCCGCAGGGTGTCGGTGTACTCACGATCGGATGAGACCGTCTCCCGCGCCGCGCACGGCCCGGCCGACCGGATCCCGGACGGGAACTCACCGCGGTGGGTCCGGCACGCCGCCGCCACGATCACTGCCGAAACGGATGCGGCTGCGGCCTCGGCCGTCGCCGTGCGCCCACCGAGTGGTGTGATCGCGACCGACATTGCCGATGCTTACGCGGATTTGGCCGCGCGTGGCTACGAATACGGTCCGGTGTTCCAGGGGCTTACCGCCCTGTGGCGCGGTGACGGCGAAGTCTTCGCCGAAGTGACATTGCCGGAGCCGGGGCGCGCCGGAGTCACCGAGTTCGGGCTGCATCCGGCACTGCTGGACGCGGCGCTGCATTCGGTTCTGCTGGGTGAACTCGTATCCGACGCGCCGGAGGGCACAGTCGCGGTGCCGTTCTCCTGGGAGAACGTGAGGTTGTATGCGACGGGAGCGACCACGCTGCGGGTCCACGCGGCCGTCTCCGGGTCAACGGCCGCAGGACCTCGGATCGCGGTGACCCTCACCGATGCATCGGGTATGCCGGTGGCCGAGGTGGGCGCGTTGACAATGCGCCCGATCCCGGTCGAGGCACTCGGACGATCCCGGCCGCGGAGCGACGGACTCGGCTACCGGGTGGAGTGGGTCACGTTGTCCGCGCCGGAGAATGCGGCCGCGGACAACGCGGTCTGGGGCAAGGCCCAGGACGGTGAGACCGTGACGATCGCGGGGCGGGTGGCGACAGTGATCCGGCTCGACGAGGCCGCCGACCGCGCGCTGCCGGGGTCGGCACGTGATGTGGTGACCATGGTGACCCCGTGGGTGCAGCGGCTGCTGGATCGGGACGGTCCCATCGTCGTGGTCACCCGGCAGGCCGTGGCGGTGCACCCCGGCGAGCCGGTGGATCTGTCCGCGGGGTCGGCATGGGGGTTGCTGCGCACGGCCCAGAGCGAGCACCCGGACCGGATCCTCCTTGTCGACGTCGACGACTGGACCGATTACCGGCGCGCTGTAGTCCTCGCGTTGACTACGAGCTCCGAACCCCAGTTCGCCGTCCGTCGCGGTATCCCGCACATTCCGCGCCTGCGACGGGCCGCCGGCGACATCGGGGATGCGAGTGTGACGATGCGGGCTCCGGCGTGGGCACTGACCCACCATGACAAGGGCACCTTGACCGGCGACAACCTGACGCTGATCGAGACGCCGGAGGCACTGCGGACCCTCGGCCCCGGCGAGGTCCGGGTAGCGCTGCGCGCGGCCGGTCTCAATTTCCGCGACGCCCTGATCGCCTTGGGCATGTATCCGCAGCCCGATGCTGCGATAGGTGTGGAGGGTGCTGGTGTGGTGGTGGAGGTTGGTGCGGGTGTGTCGGGGTTGGTGCCTGGTGATCGGGTTTTCGGGTTTGTGCG
>NZ_JBIDDF010000028.1:0-60289 GCF_043205035.1 Nocardia sp. NPDC047654 | reverse complement strand
CCCGGCGGGCCGGCGGCGCGGGGGCTACCCCCCCCCCCTCTGGGGCGGGGGCTCCCCCCCCCCCCAACGTCCCCCCCCAAACCGCCGGCCCCCCCCCCCCCGGGGGGGCCCCCCCTTCCGTTTGCCGTCGCAGTGCCGGTCAGGTCGGTGATACGGCGTAGATCGAACCGTCCGGCAGGTGGTACTGCCCGGTCGAGTAGCTCTTGCGCGTTGAGGCGATGAGCAGGCGGTTACGGCTGAAAGTCAATGTCGTGCTGCCCCCCTGCAGGGTGTCGATGAAATCGTGCACCGACCCATCGGGCGCGATGCGAATGATTCGCGCGTCGTAGGGGAGCGGCTTCGCATTGAGTTCTTCTATGGTGGTATGCAGCAGATTGGTGGACCCCTCGTCGACCGTGAACATGTGCCCGCCATAAGGGCCGAAGTCCGCGGGCGCGATGGCCCCCGGTCGCCACTCGACGCCCTCGATCAAATGTACTGTGCGGTTGTCCGGATCGACGCGCCAGTACTCGAGGTTCGTCTCCGCGCTGCCGTCGTCGAGATAGGTGGTCCGGCGTGAGGCGATGATCAATTCGCCTGCCACTGGTCGCCACTCCCCGAAATCGGGTGCGATGAAGGTCAGGAACGGCATCATCGGGCGCTCGACCAGCGGCGGGGCCATCGTCAGGTAAGGCTCGCTGTTACCGTCCGGATCGATCCGGTAGACCACGCAATTGAGTAGCGATTGCACATAGAGGTATCCGGAGTGGGGACTGCCCGCGGGGCCGAAAGCGCCGGTCATACCTGCGCCCGCGACGCCTTCGCCGATGGCGCCGTGGGTAGGCATCTCGGCGAATCGGTGCGGCACTCCATCGGCCGGGTCCACTCGGTAGACACAGTGGTTCTTGTGCGCACCGGCACGACCCGCCGTCGCCTGTGCGACAAAGAAGATGTGCCCGCCCCAGGGACCGAACGCGTCGGGTGCGAGGTTGGGGCGCATGGGCCCGCTTGCACCGTACATGCCGGGCGGAGTGATCTCTCGCAGGTCGAACTCCGGGGTCAGGCGGAAGATCGCCCCGTGTCCCGCGTTCGGGTCGAAGCCCGGGTGGCCCTGGCCTCCGATATCGCTGATCACCACGGATTCGTCGGCGTCGGTATAGCGAATCTGCGGGTCGTAGAGCCGATCGCCGGGCGGCACGATCTCGCGGATCTCGAAACCGGGATCGACGATGTGCGCCCGCATGACGCAGTCCGCGCGGACCTGGTCGTATTCAGCCGTGGTGGTGTCGATGGCCATGAGACTCCTTGTTGTGGAGGGGAAGTCGGCTACGAGGCGGTGCGGCGCGGCTTGAACGACGAGCGCGGCAGGCTGCCCGTCTCGACGGCCTCGAGCTCGACGGGGACGTCCAGGCGGCTCGCGAGGTCCGCTGCGAGCCCGTTCGCGGCCGAACCCTCACACTCGACCGTGAGCTGGACCTCGTCCAACTTGCCCGGCTTGAGCCGGAACTCTGGTGAACCGTG
Organism: Nocardia sp. NPDC047654; assembly: GCF_043205035.1. Classification (NCBI taxonomy): domain Bacteria; kingdom Bacillati; phylum Actinomycetota; class Actinomycetes; order Mycobacteriales; family Nocardiaceae; genus Nocardia; species Nocardia sp. NPDC047654. Next base: position 58,789 of record NZ_JBIDDF010000028.1, on the reverse strand, counting down.
CTCGAACAGCGCGAGCTGGATGTCGAGTGGAAGGATCTTTTTCCCTTGGACTTCGCACCGATCAGCGCCGCGACCGATGAAGGTGTACCGCTGGCCGGTGTCGCCACACGGGCAAGGACCGGTCTCGGCGACCACGATGTCCTCGAGGTCGTATCGCATATAGAACGCGTCCAGGCCGTAGGCGTTGAGCACGAGATTGCCGCGCTCCCCAGCGGGAACCTCGCGCCCGGTCTCGGGATCGACCACCTGGATCAAGTGGTTTCCGATCGGCACGTGCATGCCGGTGTGGAAGCGGCAGTCGTTGATGGAGTAGGCGGGCACTTCCGAGGCGCCGGTGATGTTGTGCAACCGCACCCCATACTGTTCTTCGAACTGCTTGCGGGGGCCCTCGAATTGATAGAGAGCCTCCACGATCAGAACCGAAGCGCCGTTGAACAATGTGCGCAGGTCCTTGCCGGCTACGCGCGCGGCCTCGTCATAGATGCCGATCTGGGAGCCGGTGAGCATGAAACCGGTGGGGGACAACAACTCCCACAGATCGAGGTGGGTCGCGATGTCCTGTGCGGTGTTCGGGAGGCCGCACGGGATCTCCATGATTTCCGCGCGCAGGAAGTCGCGTCCGGCCAGTACGCCGGTCGAATACAGGCCGGTCGGCCAGCTGTGTGCGAACCGGCCGTCGGGTCGCATGCCCGCGCGCCAGAGGTACTGCATCCGGACGTCGATGGCACTCGCCATGTCGCGCTCGGTCCACAGCTGCAGCCACGGCTTGCCGGTGGTCCCAGTTGATGTTCCCACCCGGCGAGCGTTGGCGAGGGTAACCGAACGATGGGTTCCGAACGGCGGATGTGCCTGCACATCGGCCCGCAGATCGTCCTTGGTTGTGCGGGGAATCTCGTCGAGATCGGGCATGGGGCCGGGAGTGAGGCCGGCCTCTCGAAAGCGCTTGCTGTAGTACGGGTTGTCCCACGCGCGTTCCCATTCCGTGGCGAGCCCGGCCAGAGCCCGTCGCCGATTCTCCGCCGGCTCGATCGTTTGCCGGGACGGGTCGAACAGTTCTCGGTCGACGGCTTGGTCGGACAAGTGGGCCTCCTCGGGACACGGTGGTCTTGCTTTTAAGGATACTAATTATGTTGTAGGGTGTGACGCAACGCTCGATTTCGAATCGGAGGTAACGATGGGCTCGGCAGATCCGGTCGGGTGGACTTCGCTAGGTGATGTCCTGCGGGAGCACAGGCGCAGTCGCGGATCGATGACTGCGCTGGTAGATGGCAAAGTTAGGCTTGATTACGTCACCCTCGACGATCGCGTCACCCAGTGGGCGAACGTGCTTTCCGAGCGTGGTGTGGGGGCCGGGGAACGGGTGCTCTGGATCGGTCAGAACTCCTTCCGGCTCCTCGAGACTCTGCTCGCCTGTGCCAAATTGGGTGCACTCCTAGTGCCGGTCAACTGGCGGCAGTCGGCCGCCGAGCTCGCTGCGGTCATCGACGATGTGAATGCAGCTGTGGTGCTCTGGCAGAAGAGGGATATCGGTGAGCTGGTCGAGCGGGCACATGCTCTTGCGACCACCGACGCGGAGTGGATCCAGCATGACTCCGTCGCCGCCGACGGTTACGAAGCCGTCCTCGCTACGGGGTCCACAGTCGATGCCGAGAAACCGATCGACCCTGATCTGTCGGTCCTGGGCATTTACACGGCGGCTTTCGGCGGCCGTCCGCATGCGGCGGCGCTGTCGCATCGTGCGACCCTCATCGAAGGCCTGGTGATTGCGCGAATCGCCGAGATCAGTGATGAGACGGTGTTCCTCAATTCCGGCCCGCTGTTCCACCTGGGCACCCTGATGACGACGCTCGCAACGTTCCTATTGGGTGGCACGAATGTAGTGGTGGCGCGGACCGAGGCCGAGGAGATGTGCGAGGTGATCGACCGGGAGAAATGCAACCGCGCATTCATTATGGCCCCGACTGTCGAGGCGATGCGCGAAGCGAACCAAAACGGCCGGTGGGATCTTCGGAGCTTGTGGCCGGATCCTGACCCGGCGACGTGGACGATGTGCACGCCGAGCGCGAACCCGACCAGCGGACGCGCTGGCGGGTATGGACAATCCGAGGTCACGGGCCTGATCACCAGCTATGGACTGGGTTCGAAGGCGGACTCGATATACGGACGCACCACTCCACTGGGGCAGGTTCGCATCGTGGACGCCGCCGGTGTCGAGGTGCCGACCGGCGAGACCGGCGAGATCATCTGCCGCGGCCCCGTGGTGATGAACGGCTACCTGAATCGCGATGAGCTCAACGCCGAGCGCCGCTTGAACGGATGGCATCGCACCGGGGATCTGGGGCGCCGGGAGAAGGATGGCTCGATCACGTTCGTCGGGCCCATGATGAAAATGATCAAATCGGCCTCGGAGAACATCTATCCGATCGAGGTCGAACGGTGTCTGGGCGCTCATCCCGCAGTGTCGGACGTGGTCGTGCTCGGGGTGCCCGATCAGCGGTGGACGCAGTCGGTGAAGGCCGTGGTTGTCACTGTCCCCGGCACCACGGTGACCGGGGAGGAACTGATCGAATACTGTCGCGAGCACATTGCTTCGTACAAGAAGCCCCGGTTCGTGACTTTCGCGACGGCGTTGCCGAAGACGAAGACCGGTCAGGTGGATCGCGATGCGGTCGACCGCGAATACGGCGGCGGTGGATATCCGGGGCAGGTGTCCAGCGGAAGGCGTGACGTTCCGGTCGGCCCGGCGACGGGAGCGGTGGCACGATGAGCGAGATGTTGGCCAGCAAGCCGGAACACGACGCCGATCTGGATACCTACCGCGCGAATGTGCGCCGATGGCTGGAGGCCAACACCCCGGCCGGGTGGGAGCAGACCCTTCCCTTCGCCGATGACGACGAGGTCGCCGAGTTTTTCGAGAACTGGGCGCGCACACTGCATTCCGCAGGGCTGCTGGTCGCGCACTGGCCGGAGCGATTCGGCGGCGCCGGCGCCTCGGTGGCGCAGCAGTTGATCTTGCAGGAGGAGATGACGCGAGCCAACGCGCCACGGCCTCGATACCTCGCGATCTCGCTGGGGCACGCCGCGGCCACACTGATGGAGCACGGCACACCTGAACAGCAGAAGCTGCTCGACGGAATCCTGGCCGGTGATATCTGGTGCCAGGGCTTCTCCGAGCCGGGCGCGGGCTCCGATCTGGCGTCGCTGCGCACCCGCGCGCGGCGTGAGGGGGATGTCTACGTGGTCAACGGCCAGAAGATCTGGTCCAGTATGGGCTTGTATGCGAAATGGGGCCTGCTTCTCGCGCGGACCGACGCGGAGGCTCCCAAACATCGCGGAATCTCCATGTTCATCCTCGATATGCAGAGCCCGGGTGTGGAGGTTCGACCGATCCGCCAGGCGACGGGGGCAAAGGAGTTCGCCGAGGTATTCCTCACGGATGTGCGGATCCCGGCGGACCGCCTGATCGGGGCGGAGAACAACGGATGGCGGATCGCGCAGACCACGCTCAGCACCGAGCGGTATTCGCAGATGATCGAACTGCAGGAGGGACTCCGGTCACTGGTGGCCCAGTTGCTCTCGCAGGCCAATGCCTCTGGTGTGAGCGCTGATTCGGCCTTCCGGCTCGAACTCGCGCGGTTCGCCGGGGAGGTCGAGGTATTCGGCCTGATGAACGATCGAGTCCTGGGTCAGCTTGCCGAGGGACAGGATCCGGGTGCGGCCGGTTCGGTGCTCAAACTCCAATTCAGCCAGATCCTGCAGCGTCTCACCGAATTCGGCGTACAGACCAATGGGTTGAATGCCCACATCGATCCGCAGCGCAAGAACGACATCAGCTACACCTCCGGAGACTGGATGCTCGATCACATCCGGTCATGGACGTGGACGATCGCGGGGGGCACCTCGGAGATCCAGCGGAACATCATCGGAGAACGGCTGCTCGGCCTGCCCCGCGAACCCAAGTGACGCCGGACGCGTCACGTACCACGAAAGAAGAGCAGTGAACGAACCCAGCGTTGCGGAACTGGCCGATCTCCGTGCCAGCGTGCGTGGACTTCTGGAGCGGCGGCTGCCGATGTCGCGAGTTCGGGAGATCGCCGCCGACGACGGGCAGGATTTCGACCGGTCCCTGTGGGATGCGCTGAACAGTGAGGTCGGCCTGTCGGCCATGGCGGTGCCGGAAAGCCATGGTGGTCTGGAGGCCGGACCCATGGCCATGGCGGTGATCGGGGAAGAGTTGGGTCGCGCACTGGCGCCGGTTCCGTTCCTGTCCAGTGCTGTTCTGACGGTGGGCGCGCTGGCGGCCTACGCGAGCACCGACGTGGCCGCGGCGTGGCTGCCGCGGCTGGCCGAGGGACTTGTCGGCACAGTCGTACTCAGTGACCGTGACGGCAACCCCTCGATCGAGGGCGCTGCTGTCGAGGCGATTTCGGATGATTCGGGTGTCCGACTGTACGGTGAGTGTGGTTTCGTCCCAGACGCCGCCTCCGCGTCGGTTCTGCTGGTTGCCGCACATACCGGTGACGAGACCGTCATCTACGCTGTCGAACCCGATCGCAATGGGACGACGATCTTTCCGGTGCGTGTACACGACCGTACTCGCAGACTGTGCACGGTAACTTTCTCCGGAACCGCCGTTGAACCCCGTGACCTGCTGGTTCGCGGACAGGAGGCGATCGATCTGGTCGACCGTCTGACGTGTGCGGCGTCGGTCGCACTGGCATCCGATGCTGCCGGCGGGGCCGATCGTTTGCTGCACATGGCCGCCGAATATGCGATCGAGCGGACCCAGTTCGATCGGCCGATCGGTTCGTTCCAAGCCGTGAAGCATAAGCTGGCGGACGATTTCGTGCAGGTCGAGGGCGCGGTTGCGGCATCCGCCGGTGCCGCGCGCGCCTTGGCGGACGGCGATCTCGTGCGAGCTCGATTGGTGGCGGCCTTCGCTCGCGACGCATATGTGAAGGTGGCCGGCGACGCGATTCAGGTTCACGGCGGTATCGGCTACACGTGGGAGCACGACTGCCATCTGTTCTTCAAACGTGCTCAGCTGGACCGGGATCTGCTGGGAAGCGCGAACTGGCACCGGTTGAACGCCGCAGCGAGTCTGATCGACGCGGCGTGACCCAGGGGGAGGGGTGCCGGGTGGACTGCGGCATGCCGAGCTGACGTGAGTTTTTTTGGTGTTGAACAACATGTACCCCGCCAGGCGGAACACCGCCTCCCGAAACCGGTGATCGGCATGTTGTCCACGGGCAGGTGCATAGCAAGAGGCGGCGGCACCTGCGAACTCCAAGCTGCCGCGGCTGTCAGCATGATTCTTGATCGAGCGGCTCCATATGTCGCTCGCTGTGCCGCAGATCCTCGGGCACAGTTCGCGTTCCCAGCGCAGTCGCCGGTGATCTTTTAGCCGGTCGCCCCGGAGTGGCGTGTCCGGCCGCGGGCGGTAGACAAGCGCCAGCCGCGACGTTGCCGTCGATCGACTACGACGTCGCCGCACGAGAAGGTCGTTTGACCGGGATCTGCTGGAAAGCGCGGACACACATCGATCGAGCGCTGTGGCAGACCCGGTCGGTGTGATGCGACAGCGAACGTATGCGCCTGGCGGGCAACAATGCCGTCAGGCGCATCGTGGTTGCCCGCCTACTTCACGTAGTTCAACCGCTCAATCACCGAAACGTCGCTGCAGGCTCCACAATTGGGGCGCGCGCTCCAGCAATACCGCCGCGCGCGGCGTCGGTGCGGTCTCGGCAACGGTGCGGTAGGTCCACGTGACCGCCCGGGACAGCCGTGCGTCCGGTCCCGCACCCGCCGCCGTCTGGAGCGCGGTCGTGTCGAGTTCGGCCGCAGGCACGGCTCGCCATGCGAAGCCGGACGCGACGGCCTGCTCGGCGTTCATCTCCTGGTTGAACAACGCGATCGCGGCTCCCGCTACTGCCGACAGGTTCTGCCGCAACATGGTCAGATGGCCGCCTCCAGGGTGGACGCCTGCCCTCCCGAAGCCGATGATCCGTACGTTGTCGGCGACCAGGCGCAGATCGCAGGCGAGCGGCAAATTGATTCCAGCGCCCACGACAGTGCCGCTGACCGCCGCGAGAGTCGGAATCCGGGCGTCGCGCAGCCGCTCGAACATCGAGTAGATCTTTCCGATAGCGGCGTAGTTGGCCTCTTCGAGAGGATCCGCGGCCACCGTGCTCAGAAGTTCGAGATCTGCACCGCTGCAGAAGGTTTTCCCTTCGGAGCGGATCAGCACCGAGGTGATCGTGTCGTCCTTTTCGGCACTCTCCAGGTTCGCGACCAACGCGTCGGCGAACTGAGGTGTCAAAGCGTTGCGGTGCGGTGCGTCCAGGGACAGGACCGCCACCGTGTCCTCACGGTGGAAGGTGATGCCGGTCGAGTTATCTGTCTCGCTGTCTGTTGTCAGCTGAGCCATGTGCGGAAGACCTCCTCGTTGTCGGCCCCTACGGGGGAGCACACGTCTGCGCCGGTACCCGGCCGGGTACCGGAATCCATCCACCGGATGGGCGACAAGATATTGGGAACGGTGCCGTGCCAGTTGCGTTCGAGCAGGCCGCGGGCCGTCGTGTGCTCGAAATTCGCTAGGTCGTCGGGAGTTTCGACAATTCCGCCAGGGACATCCCATTCGATGAAGCGGTCCAGCCACTCTTGCGCGGTCGCGGTTCGGAACACGGTGTCGAGTTCGGTTCGCATACTCGCGTCGCCGTAGTCGACGCTTCCCCCCACGGGGCTCGACCACCGTGCGAGCAGGTCTTCGCGCCCGATTCCTGTGCAGAACGCAGCGAAGAACTTCCGCTCGATCGCGCAGATCACCACGTCCCGTCCGTCCGAGGCACGATAAATGGCGTAGAGGGACCATTTGTCCATTGATACCGGACGAGGTGCGTCCATCGCGGCTCTGTGCGCGATTGCGGCCCGACTCATCTCGACTGCCGCATCCCAGAAGGAGATATCGATCCACGCACCGATTCCGGTGGTCCGTGCGCCGAACAACGCGGCCATCGTGGCGGTAGCAGCAGCTGAGGCGCCAGCCTCGGAGCTTATACTGGAGGAGGGGCCGCCATCAGCGAATTCGGTACGGTCCGGCTTGCGATCGACAATCGCGGTACCGGCGAGTGCGTCCATGCTGTAGCCGTGGGAAGGCAACGTCGCCAACGGTCCGGTCTGTCCGAATCCTGTCATCGAGCAGATCACCAATTCCGGCCGCTGGCGGCGCATCTCGGCGAAATCGATACCCATCTGCTGAAAACGTCCGGGCTGTGAGACCTCCATGATGGCGTCGGCTTTGTTCGCCAACGCGTGGAAATCCCGCAGGCCGGCCTCGGTGCGCAAGTCCAGCGCGACGCTCTTCTTACCGCGGTTCAGTGCCAAGTGATGGTAGGAGTCAGGCCCATACATGGGCGGAATGTTGCGTAGGTAGTCCCCTGTTCCCGGCAGTTCCACCTTCACCACTTCGGCACCCAGGTCGGCCAAGATGCGCGTGGCGAGGTCGCCCGGGATCAGTTTGGCCATGTCCAAGATGCGGACACCGGACAGCGGCAGGTAGTGAGCGGTCTGACCTTCAGTCATGGAAACAGTGTACTCTATCCATGATTCCGGCAATCGACGCCGAGGAGGCAGACGTGGATGTTTCGACCCGTATCCGTCGAGTGATGGCCGTGGACCCGGCCGTACCCGTCGTTGATTACGAGGGGCAATGGTCGACGTGGGGAGACGTCGAGTTCGTCACCGGGGAACTGCAGCGCGCGGCGTCGGGATTGCCCGCGAACGCGGTGATAGCTGTGATCACGCGCAACAGGCCGACGATCGCCGCCGCGATCCTCGGTTTGCTCGCGTTGCGTCGCGCTTGCGTGACGATCAACGGCATGCATCCGGATGCTGCCATGGTGGACGAGATCGCGACCCTACGCCCGGCTATCGTCGTGGCCGACGAAGAGGACTGGAAGCGGGATGGTGTTGCCGGGGCGGTTTCCGCTACCGGTGGCCTCGGATTGCGGATCGCCGCGGACCTACGGGAGGTGTCGGAGGTCGTCGCGGCTTCTCCGGGCGCGGACTTCGGCAAGGTCGAAGAGGACACCGCGATCAGTTTGCAGACCAGTGGCACGACCGGCCCGCCCAAGCGGGTTTCGATGACCTACGCCAATATCGACGCGTCTGTGGCCGGCGTGCTGGGTCACTACGGCCCCGGGGGTGAGCCCGAACTGAAGCTGCGTCCGGGGGTCGCTGTGCAGATGCTTCCCCTTGGACACACGAGTGCCCTGCTCGCGCTGTGTGTGATGGCGGTCGAGGGGCGGAGAATGGTGCTCCTCGACAGGTTCGATCCGTGGAAGTGGGCGGCGGCCGTCCGGGATCATGAGATCGCCGTGTCCGGGATGCCCCCTGCCGCGCTGCGTATGGTTCTCGATGCCGACATTCCGAAGGAGTGGCTCGGGTCGTTGCGGGCGGTCCGAGCCGGTACCGCGCCCCTGCCCCAGTCGCTCGCCGACGAGTTCACCGCCCGCTACGACATTCCGGTGATTCAGGCATACGGGGCGACCGAGTTCCAGGGCGTTGCGAGTTGGACGCTACGGGACCACAAGAAGTTCGGCCCGAGCAAACGGGGCAGTGTCGGTAGGGCTCATCCCGGTGTCGAACTGCGGGTTATCGACGGGGCCACCGCTGCGGAGGATTCTGCTCCCGCAGTACTGGGTCCGGACTCGGTTGGAATCCTCGAGGTTCGTTCGGCGCAGGCCGCAGGTGATCGCGCCGGGCAATGGATCCGGACGAGCGATCTGGCCCGTATCGATTCGGATGGGTTCCTGTACATCGAAGGGCGGGTCGACGACGTCATCAACCGTGGTGGTTTCAAGGTCGACGCGGGAGAGGTGGCTGCCACATTGCGGGCCCACCCTGCGGTGGCGGACGCTGTGGTCGTGGGCGCGCCGGATCCCCGACTGGGTAGCGTGCCGGTTGCTGTGGTGACTCCCGCGTCTGGCGGTGCGCCGGAGGAGGAGGAACTGAAATCATTCGTCCGGGAGCGCCTCGAGGCCTATAAGATTCCGGTCGCGATAGCGGTTGCCGATGAACTTCCGCGAAACGCGGCGATGAAGGTGGGGGTGCGTGAGGTGTTGCAGCTCGTAGGCCGCACTGCGGATCGAGATGCCTCCCTACGGAGTTCAGAAGCCTATTGAGGCTACTGAACTAATTGCAGGGGATGGTTTGCCGTCCGTTGGGCGGTGCTTAGTTCTACGGCACGGATGCCGGTCCGCCGGCCAGTACCCGAATCGGGCGGACGACGTCCGGTAACAGCTTCGGATCGTCAGGAGACGCGCTCGCTTCGAAATTCGGCATGAGCATCCAGCCGGGCTGCGGTGTCGGTCGGTGTCGTTGTGCGGCTAACCCTTCGGATTGCGGTGTGCGGGCCGCGCCGAAAGTTCTCGGTGGTCGCTTCTGAGCGACCGTCGTGTCCGAACGTCCCGGCACGGTCGCCGACTATTTGGCCGGGGCGGGGCCGGGCGGGGGGCTGTTGACGGTCGTGAAGTATTGGATGGCGGCCATGATCGCGACGGGCGCGGTCACCGGTAGCTGTCCGGCCGCGGTGCCGAGCGCTCCGACGGCCATGATGCCGTCGAGGCAGCCAATGGCGGCGGCCGGGATGAACGGGCCGAACATGCCGACGATGGTCGCGGCGGCGACGGTCGCACCCGCGATGCCGCCGAGCACACAGCCGACCGCCGCACCGCCGAGCCCGCCCACCATGGTTCCGATGGTGGCGCCCGCCGTGATCGTGGTGACCAGGCGACTCCAGGCGGCCTGCTCGCGGTCGTATTGCGTTTTCCGAAGCGCCTGCTCCTCGCATGGCAGGCTGACCGGTCGATAGCTGGCGTGGGCGAGGTCGAACCGTGGGGTGAGCGTCGCGGTGCGGTAATTGATCTGGACGTCGATGGGGAAATCGGTGGTGACCGTCCCGGTGGGTGTTGCGGAGGTCGTGTAGTGGATCGCGTCCGGTGGGTCGTCGCGTGCGGTGGGCGATCGTCGAACTTGTTCGACGTTGTCGATTCACGCGCGCGCAAAATCTATGGTCGTGAAACCTGATTGATCATCTCGAGAGTGTCGCCAGGTTTCGTGCTGCTCGGCGTGGGAGGCGCTTCGAGCATAGACTCGAGAGTCCCAGTGTCGGCCGGGGTCTCCACACCGCTGCAGTCGCTGTTCGGTGGTGCCGCTCCGATCGTTGTCGGTGCGATGCTCGGTCGGCTCGGGAGCTTCGTTCCGGTCCTCATCGCATTGGCACTGGTGAGCACGGTGGCTGCGATCATGGCACTCCTCGCCCGACCACCACACACGCACACCGCGCCGGCTCTTCAGCCAGCGATGCAGTAGCACGCGCCGAGACCGGCGGGGCCGAGATGATCGGCCCCGCCGGCCTCGACAATCTGACTGTCAGCTCGCCGCCAGCGCATCGGCGACATTGATCAGGTCGTTCTGCGCCTTGATGATGGCGCCGTCGTGCACCATGTACATAACGTCCTTGGTGTTGAACAGCCGCTTGTACTTGGGGTTCGAGTTCTCCTTCGTGAAGTCGATCGGACTCGGGTAGGTCTCGAGCTTCATCGCCGTCGTCTTCTTCAACTGGTCGATCACGCTCGATGCGGTCACCGGACCTTGGATCTGTTTGGCCACCTCGATGAATACGGTTGCTGCGGACCAGGCAAGCTCGGCGCTCGTATCCACCTCGGCCTTCGGATTCTGTGCCTTCAACTGCGCCACGAAATTGGGTGTATCGGTCGGGTTGGGAAGGACCTTGCTGTCGGGAAGCAGGACGCCTTCCATGGCTGCACCCGACGAAGCCAGGACACTCGGTGGAACATTCGCCAGGCTGGCTGCGATCGGGAGCTGTGGGTTACTGCTCTGGCGGGCCGCCATGATGAATTTCATCTGTGCTGCGGCGGGAAGGGCCACGCCGACGCAGCGCGCGCCTCCTTGCAACAGGGTGGAAACCGCAGGTGCGAGGTCGGGAGCATCACTGGTGACACCGATCGAGGAAGTAACTTGTCCGCCACCGGATTTCACCCCTTGTTCGATCAGCTCCGCCGAAACCTGCGCGGCCGCGCTGTCCGAACTGGATATGATCCCTACTTGTTTGCAGCCTCGCTGCGCCAGCGCCAGTCCAGCTGCGGTGAATTGCCCTGGATTGCCACCGTCGGCCGGGTACGAGATCGGGCTGGTGAAATCGGCACTGGTCAATGGAAGTGCGCCGATCAATGGAATGTGGGCAGCTTCCAACACGGGCGTGACGCCGGTGTTGAACAGCGAGATGCTCCCGAGGACCGCGGCGGCGTGTTCCGTCACTGCTCGTCGTGCACATTTCGCGGCGACGTTCGGGTCGCCCTGGTCGTTGCAGGTCGTGAGTTCGATCTTCTTGCCGTTGATGCCGCCCGCGGCGTTGGCGGCATTGATCGCCCCCTCCACTGCGTCCTTCATTTCGGGGAAGGAGAATTGGGACGACTGGTACTGCCCCATGGCCATCACCTTGATGGTGCTTCCGTCGGACCCGCCCCCTCCGTCGGAACACGCTGTCATCGCGGTGACCAATCCTGCCACCGTCATGCCCACCAGGGCAGTTTTTACTTTTGTCCGCATGGCAGACTCCATTTCTCGAATTTCTTTTGAGAAATTCGATTTGATCAACTGAAATTTCTATTCGGATGTGCTGGGGCCAGCGAGGTAATTTGCCTCGATATCACCGATGCGCGAGAGCAATTCGGCGGACGTTCCGGTCATGACCACACGGCCGCGTCGAAGTACGTATCCACGGTCGGCGATGGACAGTGCGTTGCGGACATGCTGCTCCACGAGGATGACGCCGATCCCGGAGTCGGCCGCCTTCCGGACGGCGTCGAGCAGCCGCCGAGCCATCTTCGGCGCAAGGCCCAGTGACAATTCGTCGGCGAGCAATACCGCGGGGCGGGCCGCGATGGCCCGGGTGAGGGCAAGCATCTGTTGTTCGCCGCCGGAGAGCAGCCCAGCCTTGCGATCGAGGAGCTTTTCGAGCTCAGGGGTGATGTCGAGTGCCGCGCGAACCCCGCCCCGCCCGAGCCGAAGATTTTCCGCGGTGGTCAATTTCGTGAATACGGCACGTTCCTCGGTCAGGAACGCCATGCCTTCTCGGCTGCGTCGGTAGGGAGGCGTCCGGATGGGACGGCCTTTCCAAACGACCTGGCCCTGAAGCGGTCGGAGATTGCCGGCCAAAGTCAGGAGTGTCGTCGTCTTGCCCGCGCCGTTCGCCCCGAGCAACGTCACGACCTCACCAGGCTCGACATGAAGACAGACGTTCTCCAGGACCGGGATGCCGTTGTACCCCGCGGCAATCTTTTCGGCCGCCAGCAACGTGTTCGATGTGGTCATGACCGGACCTCCTGGGAATCGATTCGGACGGAGCGGATTTCGTCGTCGATCGCGATCTCTTCGGTCGCCACTGCGCCGAGATAGGAGGCGACAACCGCGGCGTTCTCGCGAATTTCGGCGGGAGACCCTTGTGCGATCACCTGGCCGAAATCGAGGGCGACGATCCGCTCACACAACCGCATGACGAGTTCCACGTCGTGCTCGATCAGCAGGATGGCGATCCCGCGCTCGCGTGCGAGGTGAGTGACCAGCTCTCCGAGTTCGTCGCGTTCCACTTCGCTCAAACCCGCCGCGGGTTCGTCCAGGAGCAAGACGGAGGGCTCCGACGCCACCGCGCGGGCGATGGCGACCAGCCTGCGCTGGCCGTACGGTAGTTCGCTCGGGCGCTTGTCGAGTACTTCCCCGAGGCGGAATACCTCGATCGCCTCGGCCATCGCCGGTGAGGTGGTGGGGTGGCCCGGGAAAATAGGATCGGTGATGTAGTTCCACCATCGGCAGCGCTCGGCGGCTATCCGGAGGTTCTCGAGCACCGTCATGTCGTCGAACAGTTCGAGCGACTGATACGACCGCGCGATCCCGGTCCGAGCACGCTGGTACGCAGCGCGGTGGACTGGTTCGCCGTTCAACTTCACAGTGCCGTGCGAGGGAGTGACGAAGCCGGTGATCACGTCGATCAATGTCGTTTTACCTGCTCCGTTCGGCCCTATCAGGCCCACGACGGACCCGGGCTGGACGTCCAGCGATACGTTCCGTAGTACTTCGGTTGCGCCGAAGCGCACCGCGATATCGCTGATCTCGAGCGCCTGCTCGGTGACCCTGGTCGCCTTCCGGGCGACGGCATCCGTTCCGGTTCCCGCGTTGGCGGCGGGCTCAGACACACTGACGTCAGCAGGCCGGTTTCGGCGAATCCTCCCCGTGATCCTCTTGCCGACGCTGCTCCAACGCCGGATTTCCGAGGCGACAACACCGTCGACATTGGCGACCACCGTGAGAATGAGCAGCGGACCGCTCGCCACCAGGAGATACTGTTCGATTCCCTCTCCGAACAGGTTGCCGAGGGTGGTTCCGACGCCGCCGGGTTGCAGGGCCGAACCCACCAATGGGCCCGTGACGAAGCCGAGCCCGCCGATGACGGCATAGCCGACGACGGTGACAGATTGGAATGCCGGATAGTCGCTGAACAGGACAGCGGGGTTGCGGAACGAGAAGACCACCCCACCGACCGCGGCTACCATCCCGGCGAAAGCGAATGCGTAGAGCTTGCCGCCGGTGACCGACACGCCCAGCGACGCGGCGGCCCGTTCGTTCGATCGCAGCGCTAGTAGTCCGCGCCCGGCGCGACCCCGCCGCAGGTTGGCCACGGCCACCGCACAGATCGTGAACAGGCATATCGAGACCACCGCGTAGGACCGCGGATGGATTATGTTGTCGACATCGATCCCGAAGACGGTGGGGAAGCCGACCTGCAACCCGGTGCTGCCGCCGGTGAGTGCAGGCGAGTTGAAGATCAACTGCTCGATCGCGACGCTGACGCCCAGTGTGACGATCGCCAGCTGATCGCCCCTCGATCGCAAGGCGGGTAGTCCGATGACCACCCCGATGGGAATCATGACCACCACCGCGATCAACAGCGCGGCCAGCATCGAGAATCCGGCAGAAGTGACCAGTTTCGCGGCGATCCAGGCCCCCAAACCGGCCATCATCCACTGTGCGAGCGATACCTGGCCGGCGTATCCGGTGACGACCACGATGGACAGCACCACAATCGCGACGGTTATCGATACGGTGATGCCATCGACCCACTCCGGTGGGACCACCTGTACCAGACCGATTACGACCGCCAGTGCGATTGCTAGGAGCCATAGTCGGATTCGACCCAGGCCGACTGCCGGCATCCGTTGTGATTCGGTGCCGCGCGTCGGGAGTCCGGTCCCTCGCAATGACAGCATGACGATGATGACGAAGAAGGGGACTGCGTTGGCCCATCCCGGCGAGCTTACGTAACGAGTTATCTCGGATTGCGCGACGCCGATCAGCACACCTGCCAGCAGCGTCACCGGGAACGACAGCATCCGCCCCACCACGGCCGCGGCCAGTGCCGGGATGACCAGCAAAGTCAGGCCGGCCACCGAAAGGCCGGTGATCGGAGCGAGCAATATCCCCGCCAGACCCGCCAACATCGAACCCATCGCCCAGTTAGCGCACGCGATTGCGGTCGGCGAGTGTCCCAGATGCGCTGCGGCACGCGGATTTTCGGCAACTGCGGCGGTAGCTATGCCGAACTTGCTGTAACGGTAGAGGGCGAACAAGATCGCGACGAGCACTACGACCAAGGCGAAGATGAGCAGGCGGTCCCACCCGATGACAGCACCGGCGATCTGCACCGTCGACCGAGGTAGTGATGACGCGACCACGACCGAGCCCGAGTGGTACCGAAGGCCTGCCAGTCCCTCCAGGGTAGTCAGCACGCCAAGGGTGGCCAGCAGTTTGGCAAGGCCTGAACTGTGCTGTAGTGGCCCCATGACCAGCAACTGAATCGCGACGCCCAGCAGGGCGCACACGACCAATGCCGGTACGGCGGCCGATGCGAAGCTCCAGTGGCGTACATCGTGGAGCTCGTAGAACGCGAATGTGCCGATCATCCCCACGGCGCCATGTGCGAAGTTGATGACTCCCGAACCTCGATAAACCAACACGAGTCCCAGCGCGGCAAGACCGTAAGCGGCACCTGCCCCCAAGCCGAGCAACGCGAATTGTATTGGGACAGTCACAGGAGCCTCCACAATGAGGACTGACACTCCACTTCTTAAGAGTGTACTAATTGGGCTCAGAGTAGACGTGGGTCACACTTGGCGCAACGGTCAGATTTTCTGCCCGATTTTTACTAATTGACGCGTCATTGACGCTACTATGCGCGCGATTCTGGCAGGGTTCATCGCGTAGGTGGGTCAAGTTGGTGACGGAAGATCTCAAGTCTTCCCGAGCAACAGTGTCCTCATTTATACTGAGTAACTATCGCTCGCAGCGCTGCGGGCCTCGTGGTCACCACAGGAGCCTCATTGACGCGGACCAGCCCTGCGCCCATGTTCCTCGGCATGTTCGCCGAGCGGACCCCAGACAAGCCGGCCGTGGTGATGGCCTCCAGCGGCGCGACACTCACCTACGCCGAACTCGAGCGTGGGTCGAATCAGGTCGCGCAGGCGATGCGTCGTGCCGGGCTGCGCCGCGGCGACCATGTCGCGTACCTTCTGGAGAATTGCCCGACCGCCTTCGAAATCATCTGGGGCGCAACGCGTGCTGGCTGTTACTACACGCCGATCAATGTCCGGTTGAGTGCCGCTGAAGCGGCGTACATCGTGCGCGACTCGGGTTGTACGGTGCTGTTCGTGTCAGCCCGCTACTCGGCGACTGCCGAGGAGATGATGCGGCTGGTCCCAGAGGTGCCCCTGCTGATTTCCGTCGAGGGAACGATTCACGGATTCCGCACGTACGAGGAGACGGTGCGAACCGAACCGACGGAACCGATTCTCGATGAGTCGCAGGGAAGTTCGATGAAGTACTCGGCCGGCACCACGGGGCGCCCGAAGGGGGTGAAGCGGCCCCTCCCGGAGGGTGCGTTCGCCGCGGCGGATCCCTGGCTGGACAGTCTGTGCGAGCTCTACGGTTGGGGTTCCGACACCCGATACCTGTGCCCGGCTCCGCTGTACCACGGTGCAGGGCTTTGGTACACAACCGCGATGCACCGGATCGGCGCGACGGCGATCGTGATGGAGCGCTTCGACGCCGAGGGAATGCTGCGGGGCATCGAGCAGTACGCGGTGACGTGCGTTCAGGTTGTGCCTACCATGCTCATCCGCGCGCTGCGACTTCCCGAAGACGTGCGCACCAGCTATGACCTCAGCAGCCTCTCGTCGGTAATCCATTCCGCGGCACCGTGCCCCATTCCGGTCAAGGAGGCGATGCTCGACTGGCTCGGCCCCATCGTCTACGAGTACTACGCGGGTACCGAGGGCATCGGATACTGCTGGATATCGCCGCAGGAGTGGCTGACGCATCGGGGCTCGGTCGGCCGGCCGAAGGTCGGCGTCGCCCATATCGTCGACGGCGACGGCAACGAACTTCCTGTGGGGGAGACCGGCGCCATCTACTTCGAGACTGTCGGCGAGCCGTTCGCGTACCACGGAGACGCCGAGAAGACTGCGAGGTCGCGGCATCCGAAGGGCTGGACGACAGCCGATGACGTCGGCCATCTGGATGCCGACGGCTACCTCTACCTGAGCGACCGCCGATCGCACCTGATCATTTCCGGAGGCGTCAACATCTATCCGCAAGAGGTCGAGGACTTCTTGATCACTCACCCCGCCGTCGATGACGCCGCGGTCATTGGAGCTCCCAACGACGAGTTCGGCGAAGAGGTCAAGGCCGTGGTGGTGACCACACCTGGCGCGGCCGCGGGGCCGGAACTGGCGCGACGATTGATCGAAGACTGCCGCCGTGCCCTCGCGCATTACAAGTGCCCCCGGACAGTCGATTTCGTGCCCGAACTTCCGCGTGGCGAGAACGGGAAGCTGTACAAGCGGCAGATCCGCGACGCTTACTGGCCCCAACGGTAACGCTGCGCGAAGCTCACAGGCCCGCCGGAGTCCTCGCGTCTGACGCCTACACAACACCAGTGCTGAACAAACAATAGGAGTGCCCATGGGACCGCTGTCCACCGTCCGCGTCGTCGAGCTTGTCGGGACCGGGCCAGGGCCCTTTTGCGGCATGGTGCTGGCCGACCTCGGCGCCGACGTTCTGCGGATCGAGCGTCCCGGGCGGAAGCCGAGGTCCGCGGCGGACGCGCGGGCCGATCTGATGAACCGCGGTCGCCCATCGGTCGGTGTGGATCTGAGCTCACCCGACGGTGCCGAACTGGTGCTCGACCTGGTCGCACAGGCGGATGCTCTCATCGACCCATTCCGTCCCGGCGTAGCCGAGCGCCTGGGTGTGGGTCCTGAGCAGTGCCTCGCGCGTAATCCGGGGCTGGTCTTCGCGCGCATGACCGGATGGGGCCAGACCGGGCCGATGGCTCCGCGCGCGGGGCACGACATCAACTACATCGCGCGGGCTGGGGTACTCGGCCTGTTCGGTCGCGCCGGAGAACGCCCGGTGCCGCCGATGAATCTGGTCGGTGACTTCGGCGGTGGCGCGATGATGTGTGCGGTCTCCATCCTGTCCGGAATCACGCACGCACGGGCGACCGGCACAGGGCAGGTAGTCGATGTCGCGATGGTGGATGCGGCCGCCTGGCTGGCGACCGTTGTGCACACGCTGCGCGCGATGGGACAGTGGCGAGGTCGTGGCGAAAACCTTCTCGACACCGGCGCGCCGTTCTACGAGGTCTACGAAACCGCCGACGGGCGATACCTGAGCGTGGGCGCTATCGAGCCGCAATTCTTCGCGATCCTCGTCGAGGGGATGGGGATCGCGGATCAGGCGCTACTCGATCAGCAAAACGATCGAGATCGGTGGCCTGCTTTGAAAAAGCGGTTCGCCGAGGTCTTCCTGACTCGCACACGTGACGAGTGGATGGCGGTGTTCGACGGCGTGGATGCCTGCGTGGCTCCCGTGCTGGACATCGATGAGGCCATCACCGATCCGCACATGCGGTCACGTGGCACATTCGTCGATGTGCACGGCGTCGTCCAGCCCGCACCCGCGCCCAAATTCAGCGCCACCCCGGCCGCGATCGGTGCGGCGCCGGCGGTACCAGGAGAGAACACACGCGCGGGTCTGCTCGCCTGGGGGATCGCGCCGGACCGGGTCGACGCGTTGATCGCGAACGGTACTGCGCTGGAGGCGGAGTAGGACAAAGAGCGTGGCCCGAGGCAAACACTGCTCGGGCCACGTTCCGTCAGTGGCGAATGGTCAATGATCCGTTGCTGAGCACCGGTTCGGCGCGCTCTTTGCTCGACACCTCGACTCCGATCCGATCGGCGTCCTGCCATGTCGACACGATGAGAGTCTCCCCGGGGTAGACCACGCCGGAGAAGCGCCCGCTCCACGAACCAACTGCGGTGGTGTCGCCGCCGAGGATCTCGTCCACCACCAGTTTGCACGCCATGCCCCATGTGCACAGGCCGTGTGTGATGGGGCGCTGGAATCCCGCTCGTTCGGCGAACTCGGGATCTATATGCAGTGGATTGTGATCGCCGCTGAGCCGGTAGAGAGCGGCCTGCTGTGGAAGCGTCCGCAATTCATACACGGCATCCGGGGCCCGGGTGGGTGTCCTCTTGCTCGTCGCCGGTCCCGGATCGCCACCGAATCCGCCCGCACCTCGCAGAAAGCTGCTGAATCGGTTGGTACACAACGGCCCGTCGCCGTCGGCCAGCACCACCTCGGTCACCAGGACCGCGGCCTTGCCCTTGTCGTACAGGCCGACGATGCGACCGGTGCTCGTGGTGCCCGCACCGAGCGCCGGCAGTCGACGATGGACCACGAGTTCCTGTTCACCGTGCAGCATGAGCATAGGGTCGAACACTATTCCGGGTGCGGTGAGCATCTCTCTCGCCACCGGCTGCGCGGTGATCACCCCGAAGGTGGGCAGTACCTTCAGGTCCGCTTCGAAGACGTACCGCAAATGCTCAGTGTCGACCGGGTGTGCGCCTGCGCCCAGGCCAAGGTGGTAGAGGATCACCTCCTCTGGTTTCCACTCCGTAGGCCGCTTGATGGGCTGCGTGGCGAGCACCGTATCCGGATCCATCGTCACAACCTCTCTCCTGTCGACATTCGAACCGCGGCCGGTCGGTGAATTCACCTGCACCGCAGTGGATGTCTTGGTCCATAACTACGAATTCAACATCGAACGCATGGCGCGCTCGGTCTCTTCGTCGGTGGCGGACAGACTCTTCTCGATGAGCTCTTCGGCATCCGGGCTGCCGTACCACCGGAGCCGGGGAGTCTCCTCGGCCAGCGCCTGGACCACTACCGCCGCCACCTCGGAGGCGGGGTAGGGCGTCGTTCGCTGTGCCGCGACCGTGGCCATGAAACGACGGCCGATCTCGTCGTAGGGCGGCCGGTCCAGACCGGCGACCTTCCGGTTCTGCGGGAAGTTGGACTCGACCGCCCCAGGTTCGATGAGGATCACTCGGATCCCGAGATGTCCTACCTCCCAACGCAATACCTCGGTCAGCACCTCCAGAGCATGTTTGGTCGCGGAGTACCAGCCGAGAATCGGCCGGGCGCGGGTGCGCCCTGCGGCCGACGACATATTGACCACGGCGCCCCGGCCGCGTTCGCGCATCGCCGGCAGGAACGCCTGAGTCACGCGCACCACGCCCAGCACATTCGTCTCGAAGATCGACTGCACCGCATCGAGTGGTGTGGTCTCGATCGGCCCCCATACGCTGATTCCCGCGTTGTTGATCAGGACATCGATCGGTCCGGCCGCTTCGACCGCTGCGGCCACTGACGCATCGTCGGTCACGTCCAGGCAAAGCCGTTGCGCGACATCGAGATCGGCCAGCCGTTCCTTGTCGCGTGCGGTCGCCACCACCTCATATCCCTTGCGTGTCAACTCTATTGCCACTTCACGGCCGATGCCGGTCGAGCAACCTGTGACGAGGACCCGCTCCATAATCACTCCTTCATCGAGCAGAGGACAGCATCGAAATCGACTGGTCGACTTCGGTACGCAGTCGTTGCGCCTGCATGCGCAACTCGTCGCTGTCTGGGCGCAGCGGCTTTCGTTTGAGCAGCAGCGCACCCGCGGAGGCCTGTTTGAACCGGACCAGCGCGGCGAACCACGCCAGGTCTGTCACCGTCGTGCGGGAGGACTCCTCATACATGGCCACGATGCGGTCGACCGACGGCATCCCGGGCGCCGTGCATTGCTGATGAGGGTTGCCCGCGGTGTCATGGTGCAGGAGGAACCAGCCCAGATCCAGGCGTGGGTCGGACATGGCCCACAGCTCCCAGTCGACGATCGCGTTGACCTCGCCGCCCTGGCACAGCATATTGCCGAGACGGTAATCGCCGTGCACCAGCGATGTGCGGGATTGCTCAGGCACGTCCGCTCGCAGTAGCGCAGCCGCCTCGTCCGCCCTGCCGCGAAATTCCTCGGGAACGGTACTGAATGCGCGCACCCACTTGTCGATCTCCGCGGTCAGTGCGATGACCGGCTCGTCTCCCAGGCCGATTTCATTCGGGCTCACACGGTGCAGAGCGCCGAGCATCCAGGCGGCCGCCATAACCCGGTTGCCCACCTCGGTCGGCGAGGGCAGCGGGCCGTATCCGAAGATCGGCTCCAGACACTCTCCCGGTTCGAACGACATCGCGAACAGCGGTGGCACACTCGGTGGTTCGCCTTCATCGACGAACAGGACACGCGGCACGCGTACCTCGGGCACGGCCGCCAGTCCGGAGATCGCGCGAGCCTGCCGCAGCACATCGCGATTCTTGATGGGGGCCAGACCAGGTGGGGCCATCTTGACGATCATGACCGTGGTCCCGGCCGGATCAGTGAGAGTCGCTCGGTACGTCAGTCCGGATGCTCCTCCAGCCATTCGCTCGAGATGTGTGAGACGCCCGGCCCCTGACTGTGCGGCCGCCGCGTCAATTCGGTCCGTCAGCTCGGCGAGATCTACTGTCCTGCGGTTCTCGTCGTTTCGCGAATTCGCGTCGGCCGTCATTTCGTCGCGAAGTCCCAACCGCGGCCTTCCGCGTACTGCTTCAAGATGGTCTTGCCCACTCGCTCGATGTGCACCTCGTCCGGACCGTCGACGATCCGATAGATGCGTGCCATCCGGTACATCTGCTCGAGCGGGGTGTCGTCGCAGACCCCCAGTGCACCGTGCACCTGTACCGCTCGATCGAGGACCCGCTGCAGCATGTTCGCTGCGTATGTCTTCACCGCACTGATCTCGACGCGGGCTTGCCGGCCCGCATCCATCTTCTCGGCTGCGTCGAGCACCATCATCCGCGCGGTGTGGATGTCGGTGTAGGACTGGTAGACGTAGTGCTGCATGAGTTGCTTGTCAGCGAGAACACCACCTCGAACCTGCCGGGTGTTGATGCGATCGCACATGAGGTCGAACGCGCGCTGCGCCTGACCCAGCCAGCGCATGCAGTTCGTCAAGCGCGCCGGCCCGAGCCGGGTCTGGAACAGCGAGAAGCCTTGTCCGCGTTCACCGAGCAGGTTTTCCCGCGGGACTCGCACATCGGTGTAGCTGCATTCGGGATGATTGGAGTTCAGGCCCATGACGAAGACGTCACGTTCGATTGTGTAGCCAGGCGCCGAACTCGGTACCAGGATCATCGAGAACCGCTCGTGTCGTGGCGCGTCGTCGGATTCCGTGCGGCACATGACGCAAATCCAGTCGGACGTGCGCGCCGCGCTCGTGTACCACTTGCGGCCGTTGATGACCCATTCGTCACCTTCGAGGCGGGCAGTGGTGGTGATGGTCGTGGGATCGGAGCTGGCTGCACCCGGTTCGGTCACCGCGAACGCGACATGGAACTCGCCCTGCACCGCCGGCAGCAGAATCTGCGCGCGCTGACTGTCGGTGACGGCCTTGTCCAGCATCAGACACGTCTGCACAGAATAGGAACCGAATATGTGCATCGCCGGATCCGACCGGCCGATGACTTCGTTGACGTAGGCGTAATCGAGCCAGGGCAGACCGCGCCCGCCGATATCGGCGGGATGACCCATTGCCCAGAGACCTTCGGACTTGGCCTCGGTGATCAGCCTGGTGCGCAACGCATCCGCTTCGTCGCCGCCGCGCAGTAGGAGCCGCTCGTGCGGGATGATCCGATCGTCGACGAATCGCCGAACCTGCTCGCGCAGTGGACGTATCCGTTCGGGTACCACGTATGCCATCTACCTGTTGTCCTTTCCCGCATGGGCTTGACGATCGAGATCGACTGGCAATAGCTTTGCCACGGTGCTTCTGTCGACCGGAGTGGAGCTGACCAGTGCCAGTACCGGGTCTGTGACACCCGCATCCGCGTAGGCCGACAGCCCGGATCGGCAGCGCTCAGGAGTGCCCCAGACGCATACCGCGTCGATCAGCTCGTCGGGAACGGCGGCGATCGCTGCCGACCGCTCGCCTTGTTCCCACGCGCTCGCGACCGGATCCACCCACGAGGCGTGACCGAGCCATTCGTAGAACTTTCGATACACCGGAGTGGAGAGGTAGGCCGCCACGATAGGCGCCAGCGTTTTGTGTACCAAGTTGAAATCGCCTGTGGGACACACCATTACGCGGTCTACAATCCGGGCCTTCGGATTGCGTGAGCGGACCTCGTCGACCAGTCGCCGCACGTCACTCGCGCTCACCCAGTTGAGAATGACGCCGTCCGCTTCGTCTCCCGCCAGGGCCAGCATGCGCGGCCTGAGCGCGGCAAGTAACAACTCTGGTGGCTGACTCGGCGGGTCGACGAGCCGGAACCCGTTGGAACTGAATGTGTCGAAGTGGTCCCGCACACGCTCTCCGGCCAGCGCTTGCCGGAGAAATCGCAGTACATCGCGGGTCTTCGAATAGGGGTGGTCGAACGCGATTCCGTTCCAGCCGGAGACGATGTTCGGCGACGACGCCCCCAGTCCGAATCGCACGCGCCCAGGGGCGACCCGTGCGAGGGTGGCCGCGGTTACGGCAAGTACCGACGGCGCGCGGGTGAACGTCGAGACCACCGCGCAACCGAGGTCCAGGCGGGGTTCGGCCGCGGCCAGTCCCAGCGGTGTGATTGCGTCCGTACTCGCGGACTCTGAGGTCCAAACACTGCCGTACCCGTGGTCGGCCAGTTCCGACCAGAAATCGGTGTGTTCGGGCAACGTCAGCCCTTGAAAGGGAACGCTGAATCCCCATGTCGTGACGCCCACCAGACCTCCCACTTCATCGTTTGTCGGCGGCCGCCGAATCGGAACGGCTGAATAAAAGAGTAGTCTATACTATGTGCGCCGGGAGGGGGTTTGATCGATTATCCGAGTAAGTCGAGCATTCGACGAAGCTCATTCGCTACAGGGGAAGTTAAGAGTATACTGTACTCCGGCGGAGTTGCTCGTCGGAGAGTTGCCTGCTGTCTGGGGCTTCAATCCGATCCGCTGTCTTCATCGAGCGGCTGCTCGCCCGGCAACCCGAGTTGATCGCAAGGCCCGGCGGTGACCGAAGAACCGTCACCACACGACCGGAACATTCGGCCGGCAGCCCTGACCGGCTCACCGCATTCGAGGAAGGACCTGGGCATGACTGCAGTGGACAGCGTCAGTGCACACCCGCTTCCAACCGATCCGACACCGGAGGTGTTGCGCGAACTCCTGGACTGTCAGCGACGCGCGTTCGCCTCCGAAGTCTTACCGGACGTCGAGACAAGTTGGATCGAATCGATCGTTTCGTTCTTGCCGCGCTGGAATCGGCAGAGGAGATCTCGGCCGCGCTCGACGCTGACTTCGGAAGCCGGCACCGCCTTGGCCAATCTGCGCAGCGACGTGGCCGGTGCGCTCGGCCCGGTGAGGACGGTGCCCGAGAACCTGGCCGACTGATGAAGAATTCCGTCGGTGTCACCCCTGCCATGAAGATTGCCACCGAGGAGACCTTCGGCCCGGTGATCGTCGTCTTCACCTACGACCATCTCGTCGAGACGATCGATTACATCAACGCGCATCCGAGACCGCTCGCCGCGTACTGGTTCGGCCCCAATGACTCGGAGTATCGAGTGAGCGGCCCACCGGTGTTTGTGCATCTACCATGCCGCCCGCAGGCGCAGCCGAAGCGGATGCTGTCAGCGCGATGATCCTGCGCGGAATAGCTGAGATAGAACAACGTATCGAAGCGCGAGAGTCGTTCGGACGAAACCTCTTTGATGTCCGAGGAGCGGATGGTGTGTCCGTCTGCGACTCGGGTCGAGGTTCTGGGTGAGTAGGCGAGATGGTGGTGTCGCGAATGCAGTGCACCACCATCTCGAACAAGTCGGTTGTTTAGTGGGTGTTTTGTGGTTGGTGGGTGGGGAGTTGGATGGGTCCGTGTTGGTGGGAGGGGAGGAGGATGGTGGCGGTGCCTCGGATGTTTTGTTGGTGGCGTTGGTTGGTGCCGGTGAGTTGGAGTTCGATGAGGGGGCCGTGTTGTGGGTCGATGCGTTTGTCGGTGATGTGGCCGGTGATCCAGGTGGTGTCGCCGATGTAGTTGAAGCGGCGGAATTCGGCGCGGACGTTGAAGACCCAGCCGTTGTTGCCGGCGTAGTTGGTGCAGTAGTGGGTGAGCCAGGTCCAGCGGATGGGGCCGATGTCGTAGGCGGCGGGGACGCCGATGTCGCGGGCGGTGTGGTCTTCCCAGTGGATGCGCATGATGGCGTCCCAGGAGTTGAAGTCGTTGCGGCTGTAGAAGCCTCGGAGGGTGCGTCGGTTTTCGCGGGCGAGGCGCAGGGCGGGGAAGCCGTAGCCGTACCAGCCGGCGCCCATGAAGAAGTTCATGAGGTCGGTGATGGTGAGGGGGCCTTTGACCATGGGTGGTAGTTGGGTGCCGATGTGGGCGTCTTCGTAGTAGAGGGTGTCGTCGCCGCGGATGTATTCGGCGTCGTAGGCGGCGTCGATTGCGTCGATTTCG
The DNA here is from genome assembly GCF_043205035.1 of Nocardia sp. NPDC047654. Taxonomy (NCBI): domain Bacteria; kingdom Bacillati; phylum Actinomycetota; class Actinomycetes; order Mycobacteriales; family Nocardiaceae; genus Nocardia; species Nocardia sp. NPDC047654. The sequence continues at coordinate 33,812 of NZ_JBIDDF010000028.1, read as the reverse complement.
GCGTCGGTGTAGTGGGCGCGTTGGTCTTTGGCGTATTTGTTGTCGGAGTCGACTTTTTTGCGTTCGGCGTGGATGTACCAGGGGCGGCGGATGGCGTAGGTGGTGCCGTCCTCGTCGTACCAGCGGTGTTCGTTGGTGGCGATGGCGGAGGTGCCGGCGAATTCGGATTTTTTGACTTCGACGTCGGCGAGGACGCTGCTGCGGTAGAGGCGGGTTCCGGGGGTGATGGGCCGGTAGTACCAGCCTTCGTGGCCGGCGTTGAACAGGTGGACTCCGCGTAGGGCTCCGCGGGTGGCTTCGCGCAGTTCGTCGCTGACGGTGGGGGATCGGTCGATGCCCATGGTCCATTCGTATCCGGGTGGGGCGATGACTGTTCCCCAGCGGGTACCGGCGGCGTACTCGGGGTTGGTGTAGAGGGGATTGAGGTCGCCGTATCCGTGGGTGTATTGGCGGATGGAGTCGATGCTGGCTGTTTCGTTCCAGGGCCAGTCGACGAACCCGGTACGCAGGGTGGGGTTCGGGGTCCCGATCCGTGCTCGCATCTTGGCCAGGGATTCCTCGGTGATCTCACCATGAATCAAACCATCAGACATACCTACTCCGATCGCATCTCACTCAGCCGGGCTACGAACTCGCTGACACGGCCACCAATAGAAGAGTACACTAAATCATGGTTATCGTTTTGTGTGTGTGACGGGTTGTTCCGAGGAAATGGTTCCGGCCGCACCGACCAGCTGGGGGGAGTTGTCCACCGGGCGGGCGGTGCTGGTCGGCGTTGTCGGTGTCGCGGAATCGGTTGGTGTTGACCTCCGCGGCGATATGCGGAAGCCGGGGGGCAAGTGCGTGAGGATGACCGAAGACGCTCGCCGACGGTCTTCTGCCAGCAGGTGCCGTGCGGGATGCTGGTGAATCCGCAGTCGAACTTGCCGAGGTGGTCGCGAAGAAGCTGATTGCCGGATCGCTGAACTTCGCTACCCGGTTGGTGCGATTATCGGGGCGGAGCCCGAGTTGGTGGCCGAGCCCGGTGTCAGTCGTGCGGTGTTCCGAGAAGCGGCGCGGCTCTTGGAACGTGACGAGATCGGTCGTATGCGGCGCGGGCCTGGCGGGGGGCTGATGGTCACCGAACCGCATGCTGCGTCGGTGGCCAGGTCGGCGGCGATGTATCTGCAACTTCACGAGGTGAGCCCGCGGGACATTTTTGAGGCTCGGCGTGCCGTGGAGTTGACGATTGTCGAGCTTGTTGCCGAGCGGATAGACGAAGACGGAGTTGTCATGTTGCGCGAGACGCTCGCTCGGCAGGAGCGGCTTCAGGAGTCCGGTGGGCACCTGGAAGCAACAGTCTGCATCTGCTGATCGCCGATCTGACCGGCGCTCCGGCGCTGCGGGTGTTTCTCGAGGTCATGGCACGGTTGACACCCGAGATCAAACCAGTCGAGCAGGATGCGGTGGAAGGCCATCAGTCGGCCGCCGGTACGCACACGGCCGGATTGTCGACGCCATCATCGCCAAGGAGGCTTCTCTCGCCAAGCATCGGATGCTGCGGCACCTGCACGGGATCGGCAGGTACCCCGAGGCCGGCGAGCGGGTGGATCGTGATTCCGGCGGCGTCCCCGAATCTGATTGGCCAGATCCGGGGACGCGCATCTAAACGAACTGTAGAGTATCCCTAATTGCAGGACGAGTGGTTACGGCGAAGGGCGTGCCAAAGAAAGCGGAGTATGGGTACATCCGAGCTCGATAACTCCGATGGTAGGACCGGTGATTTGGGAGTCATTCTCGTTCACGGTGGCCTGCATGGTGGCTGGTGTTGGGACAACCTTCGACGAGAGCTGAGCTTCCCGTCGGTTGCTGTCGATCTTCCAGGGCGTGGCGCAAGCTCCGAGCAGCTTCTGTCCATAACTTTGGAGGACTGGGTGTTCTCGGCCGCCGCGCAGGCATCCGATCTGGAGGCCGGACGCCTGATTCTGGTTGGCCATTCGCTCGGGGGTCTCACGCTTCCGGGGCTCGCGGCCGCGCTGGGGGACCGTGTCCATGCGATGGTGTTTGTCGCTGCGTTGGGGCCCGCCGAGGGACAGACGGTGGCACAGTTGTTGAACCCTGCCGATCCCGGTGCGGTGCTCGATGTGGGAGGTTTGTTCCCCGTTCCTCCATTCGAAGTAGCCAGCTATATGCTCGGTCTCGAAGACCTGCGCCCGGATGAGATCGATCCGCGGCTGCGTCGTTTGGTGCCGGAGCCGCCGCTGCCGATCGCGACTCCTGTCGACCGGTCTGGCATGCCGCGGGTCCGGACGATTTACGTGCGCGGTGAACGAGACGCCGCGGTCGGTCCTGAACTCGCCGCGCAGATCATTCGCAACCTGGGCAATGAGGTCGAGGAAGTGGTGGTCTCGGCCGGGCACAACATGATCGCGACTCACGCTCAGTTGATCGCTCGAATCGTGGAAGGCGCGGCGGAAGTGAACGCGACGCCGCAGATTGCCTGATCAACCCTCCGTCAGCCGCCGAGGCCGCGGAAGAACTCTGCGGCCTCGGCGAATCGCTGGCGCAACAGGCTCGGATAGTCGAGCTTCTCGCCCAGCGCAGCGCTTTCCTGCGCCACCTTGTGGGCGATCGCGAAACCCATGGCCGACCACAGCCCTGGACGGGGGTCGGATCCGACATCCGTACCCAGACGTTCCGCCAGCACTTCGGCGACATCCGCTTCCCAGGTTCTTGCATGCTCGTAGTAGGCAGTCAACAGTCGGGGGGTCGAGAAGATCAGCGACAGGATCGGGTCGTGCAGGGTGCCCTCTCGCGAGAGTGGTGTCGCGGCGATCAAAGCCTCGCAGAGGGCATCGCTCGGGGCCACGGCAGGCCGTTGCCTACGCAGCATCTCGTGCACTGTCGGCGCGGTTTCGTCGATCCAATCGAGCGCGACGGATTCTTTCGTCGGGAAGTAGCGATAGAAGGTGCGCTCCGAAACCCCGGCCCGCTCGGCGATTTCGGTGATGTTGGCTTCGTGGTAGCCCTGGGTCAGAAACGCATCGATCGCGACGGCGCGGAGTTCCTCCCGTATCGCGGCCTTCTGTCGCTCACGTCGGGTCGTGCGGACGGGCAAGGAACCTCCTGTGATCGGGCTTGTTCTCAGCCTACGGCCACGGCCGGGTGCATCGTCTCGCAACGTCATCGGGGACGGGTGCCCTCCCGGCCGGCACCACCGGCCGGGAGAGAGCTTCACCGGGTGGTGGCGCCGAGCCGTGTCAGACCCTCAGCGAGTGTGGGCAGGACGGCGCGGAAGCCCAGTGGATCGTCGGTCGGGGCGAAGTGGCCAAGGTTTCCAACTCCTGGTAGACCACGCCCGGGAACGCCTTCGCCACGGCAGGCCCACCGTGGTCGCATCTGTCGCCACCGGGTCGTACTCACCGGCCAGGACGTACACCGGGTCGCGGTCTGTATCGATGTCGGCGGCGCCGATGGTGAAGTTGTGCCCGGTCATGAAGTAGTCGTTGTCGCCTGCGTAGACACCGGGGTCACCCCGTCCTCACGCTGACAGGAGACCCGGACCACGTCGTCGCGGAACTCCTGGGGTAGGGCTTCGGCACGATGAACATCCTTCGAGGCCGGCCTCTCGGCAAGCCAGATCGATGTCACCTATCCGTGCAGCAGCCCCACGGGGGACAGTCTGCCGTCGTGCCGGTCGAGAGTTTATCCGGGTTTCGTTGCCGCTGGCTGGGCGATCTTCGCACGGAGTGCCTGAAGCGCTGATTCCTTTGCCATCCGTATATGGGGGCGAGCCGCTTCCACAGCGCGAGCGGAGTCCCGTGCTTCGATCCACGCCACGGTCTGCTCGGCCTCTCGCCGGCTTTCTTCGGCTCTGCCCGGGGAACGGATCGATAGGTTCTGCATCATGACGATTCGAGCCGTGATCGACCCGAACAGTTGCTGGAGGAGTGCGTTTCCTGCGCCGGTGAAGAGGATCTCGTAGTAAGCGGACGACGGATTGATTGCGTTGTCGTTGTGACCCGGGGAGTCCGCGAAATGACGTAAGAGAGCTGTGATTTGTTCGCCGGTGACATTGGCGATGAACAGTTCCACTGCGGCGCTCTCGAGGTATTCGCGGACTTCGTACAGTTCTGCGAGCTCTGCTCCCTGAGAAGAATGACTTGCAGCACTCTGCCGGGCGCGGGCTCGATTAGGCCCTCGGCCTGGAGCTGTCGGAGTCCTTCGCGTAGTGACGTGCGGCTGACGGCCGTGAGTTCGACAAGTTTGCGTTCGGTGAGGCGGTCGCCGGGATTGAATACGCCGTCGAGGACGGCCTTGCGCAGTGCGTCGGTTACCTGGTCGCGCACGAGGCGCTCCGGACGGTGGATGCGCAAATCCGTCATTTCCCATACCTCTCCCAGACGCGCCGCTCCCGGGGACGGAGGGAACGCGGTCATCGTGTCGATCGACAAGAGTACCGATCAGGCTCCCATAGGCTGCCGATCCGCCAGGGTGAGCTGTTCAGCAGTAGGTCACGGTCAGGGCCAAACCGGCGCGCAACTCTCGGCTTCGTCCATCCGACAGTGAACAGCTGATGATGCTTTGTCTGGAGTACGGCCGCGAAGCGGATCGGCTTAGTGGGCTGTGCCCGCAGCCTTGGCCGCTGGCCGCTGCCCATCCGGTCCGCTGGCCAACAGCCCAGGAAAATGGCAGCCGAGGACAGTGCCTCCGCCGTCGTCTAGATCTCGAACGAGTTGGTACAGGGTTTCGGTCGCCAGTCGCATGTCGATGTCCGAGGCTGCGCGCCAATCCGGCCTGAGCATTTGCCCAGGGCAGTACAGGGCATCGCCTACGAGAGTCACCCGATCCCCGCGGTCGTGCACGGTGTAGAACGTGTGTCCTGGCGTATGACCGGGTGCGGGCAAGCTCCGCACACCCGGTGCGATGTCTGTCTCGCTATCGAGGAGTTCGATTCTGCCCGCGCGATCGAGTTGCTGCAGTGCGTGTAGGAGATGAGGCGCGGGTGCCGGATCGGCGCCACCAGTCACGAAATATTCCCAGTCTCTACGGCCTAAATAGACGGTGGCATTCGGGAATGTCGGCCTTCCACCTGCGTCGGCAAGCCATCCAATGTGGTCAGCATGAAGATGACTGAGTGCTATCGCATGGATCGCGCTCGGCGTCATATCCATTGCCGCCAGGTGTTCGAGCAGGCGCCCCCCGATCAGAAGGCCTCGTCCTCCGAGGTCGGTTGGGCCTGCCCCCAGGTCGATGAGCGTGTTGCGTTCGCCGGGGACAAGGAAGCATCCGATCGGCAGCCGCACGTCACTGCCCTGCTCGTCGGCGAGGTGGTCGTAGCCGGCGGTCGGCGATTCGGCTGTGCCGAGAAAGCGCTCGGGAACGCGGAAAAAGCCATCGGACATTGCGATAAGTTTCAGATGTCCGACCTCGACCGTGTTGATCGCATTCGCTGAGACAGGATCTTGGCGAAGTGGATGGATGTCTATGGGGCCGGCCATCAGTTCGTCTCCTCGAATATCTGTCGAAAACAACGGCTTCTGCGGTGTGGGATCGCCGTCGTGGACCGGTTGCTGTGGGGCAACCGGTCCACGCGTTCAATGAGTGAATGGCTGTCCCGAGCCTGATTTCGCAATCGGGACGTGGACAGTGGTTCGATGGGCCGCTGACCCGTGCACTAAGAGATGTCGCGAGGTGTGAATTCGAGTGGTATCAGACTCGGCTGGACCTTGCTCTGCCCGCCGACGTACTTGATGTCCTGCCCCTCCGGCAATCGGTAGTCCGGGATGGCGGTATTGAATTCTTCGAGGGCTATCCGCAGCTGCAACTTCGCAAGGGGGGCTCCGAGACAGCGGTGGATACCGGTCCCGAATGTCAGGTGACTGGTTTCGAAACGACTGAAGTCGACTTTGTCGGGATTCTCGAACGCTTCTGGGTCATGGTTTGCCCCGCCGGTGTGCACCAGGATTCGGTCGCCGGCTTTGAGTTGGACGCCGGCGATTTCGATGTCCTCCGCGACGTCGCGGACATTGTGGTGGAAGCCGTGGAAGCGGATCAGCTCCTCGACAGCATCCGGGATGATCGCCGGATCATCGAGCAACTCCTGCCGGTACTCGGGGTTCTTGGCGAGGAATCCCATGGAATACCCGATCATCGAGCCGGTGGAGTCGGTTCCCGCGAAGAACAAGAGAGAAGCGATATTGAGGACGTCTTCGTCGCTGAGCCGGCTCCCATCGAGTTCGGCCTCGACCAGGAAACTGATGATGTCGTCGCCAGTATCCTCGCGCCGCTGCTGGATGACCTCGGTGATGATCTGATCGATCTGCTCCACCACGTTCTTTCGGAACGCCGCGCCTGCCTCGGCTCCCTGTGTCCGTCGCACATCTTCGGCACCGAACACCAGATCGTAGGACAACTGGTTGAAGTGTGTGAAGTGCTCCGGTGGGAGTCCCAGGAGGTGACAGTAAGTCGCCGCCGGCAGTAGCAGAGCGAAGTCGCTCATGAATTCGCATCGGCCAGTCGGTGCGATGCGGGCCAGTCGTTCGTGCGCAGTCTGCCGGATGATGGATTCGAGACTCTTCAGCCGGTTCGGTGAGAACATCGGCATCAGCATCCGGCGGTACTTGTGATGCTCAGGCGGGTTGAGTCGCAGCGGGATGTGTTGGCGCCCAGTCCAGTTGGGCGTCACCGTCCCCCATTGCGGGAATGCCTTGTAGTTCTGAAAGGCATCTCTGATGTCGTTGAATCGCGTCAGTACCCAGAACCCGCCGCCGAAGGGCGTGTAGAAGATCGGCTTGTCCCGGAAGGCGTTGAGAGCGGCAGGGGGAAACGTCATGACCTCTGGACCGTTCTGCGGATCGTAGTCCACGACGAGTTCAGGTGGGACGTGTGCGGGTATTGCCGGTGTCGAAGATGCGGCCTGCGGGGTCGTCACGGATGGTTCCCTTTCTCGACTACGTTTTCAGCTCGGTTATCGAGCGGTTCGAGGGGACGGCCTACCGCTCCGCCGGCGGTGTGGCATGACCGGAGCTGTTCGGCGAACCGCGCACCGCGACCGGACGCTGTGCCGACGCCGTGCAACGGTCGAATCTGCAACGACTGTCCAACCGTCACGTCCGTGCCCTCTCATCTCGGTGACCGCGTACCGCGCGCCCGGAAGGGGGCAGCAGCACTGCGGTATAAATCAGGATACTCATAGACGTCAAGTCTAGCTGCCATGCCGTCGTGCGATGTTCTGAAACCGGTCCCAGCCAGGCATTAGAGGGTGCATCGCGACCTCATCCTGTGCGCTGCCCACGCAATTGAGTGCGCCTAAGGTGCAAACCCGGCTGGGTGTGTTCGTCCGGTGGGTTTGTAATTGCCCCCTCGGTGCCGCGAAGAACGCTGGCCGTCGAACGATGACCGAGGTGGTCTGCCGGAGGGGCTCTCGCCGGTGGGCCCGTCTGTTCACGGCCGCTGCGGGGAGATCAATCCGGCCGATGTCCTTTCGGAGGATGACGGGTTTTCGTGCGGAGTGCGTGGAGGGCCGATTGCTTTGCCATCCGTACGTGGTGGCAAGTGGCGTCTACCGCGCGACCGGAGTCTCGAACTCGAATCCATGCCAGGGTCTGCTCGACCTCGCGTCGGCTCTCCGCGGCTCTGCCCGGCGAGCGAATCGATAGGTTCTGGATCATGACGATCCGAGCCGTGATCGATTCGTATATTCGTCGCAAGAGCGTGTTTCCCGCGCTCGCGAACAGATAGCCGTAGAAGTTCGACGAGGGGCTTCCGGCGCCGTCATCGCAGTCGGCAACTGTGAGCTGCTGGGCAAGAGTCGCGACCTGGTCGTCGGAAGCGTTGGCGATGAACAGTTCGGCCGCGGCGCTCTCGAGATATTCGCGAACTTCATACAGTTCGGCCAGCGCGGTCTCGGTGAGGAGGATGACCTGCAGACCTCTTCTGGGTGCGGGTTCGACCAGGCCCTCGGCCTGGAGCTGTTGAAGGCCTTCGCGCAGTGATGTGCGGCTGACGCCCGTGAGTTCGATCAGCTTGCGTTGAGTGAGTCGATCGCCCGGGCTGAATATGCCGTCGAGGACAGCCTTGCGCAGTGGGTCTGTTACCTGATCGCGCAGGAGGCGCTCCAGATGTTGGATGCGCACTCGTCGAGACGCGGCGATTCCCTCCCGGGTCATTTTCGTCGTCTCTCCTGCCCGGCCCGGCTGGGATCTTCGCATCGGCCTGGTATTCAGGACCGAATTGTCCGACTCTGTGCCGTTTCGAACATAGCGGTTGTTCGCACGCATCGTGGGTCGGTGCCTCTGCTCGCGGCCGCCCTTCGGGCGTCTCGCGCGCGTTCGTCGGCCGCCGCATGCCATTGAGTGCACGCATTGACAGGACGCCTAAATAGTATACTGTATTACGTACTGCAAACTTCCCGCGCGATGGCGTGCTGCAGCCTGTGCAGGGCTGGTCGGCAAGGTCATCGGCGATGTCGTCGATTGTGAGGACCTACATGTCGGATAGCAGTGGCAAGACCGAGAAGCCTCAGACGCCGTATCAGGAACTGGTCCAGGTTGATGATCGGGGTGATTACGCGATCCTCACGATCAACCGTCCGGAGAAGCGCAATGCGATGAGCTTCGACTCGCTCGCTCGCTTCCGGGAAGCGCTCCAGGAGGTGCGTGGCAAGAAGGCGGTGGTCCTGACCGGTACGGGGCCGTCGTTCTGCGCCGGCATGGACTTGTCCGAAGCGGCGAAAAGTGCTGAGTTCTTTGCGAATCGGACCAGTCAGGAGACGCACCCCTGGACAGCGATCCAAGCTCAGATTCGGGCTCACGGTGCGGTGTTCATCGCCGCGGTCAACGGATATGCGCTCGGCGGTGGATCGACCTTGATTCACAGCTGCGACCTGGCGATCGCCGCGGAGTCGGCGAAGATTGGTGCGCCGGAGATGGGCTTCGGCGGGTTCCCGCTGCAGGCCGGGCCCGCCGCTGCGAAGCGCATGGCGCCCAAGCACGCGGCCGAATTGATTCTCACCGCTCGGCGTGTGGACGCACACGAGGCCTACCGCATGGCGATAGTCAACAAGGTCGTGCCCGACGATCAGCTGCTTGCCGAGGCGGTCGCCCTGGCTGAGCAGCTGGCTGGGTTCGACGCGGTGGCCCTCGACTGGGGCAAGAAGACTCTCCAGCGTATGGAGGATCTGACCTGGGACGAGGCGATGGACTACTGCCAGATCACCAACCTGGTCACGCGGAGCCGGAGCGATGCGACGCAGCAGGGGTTGAGCAACTTCGTGCAGGGCAAGCGGACCATCGGTCAAGGCGCCTGAGACTACTCGCGGATTCGGAGATGAGTATAAGCAATGTTGAGAGCATCCGATCTTCGGGCGAGCGGCTGGACGAGGACCGGTTCAAAGATCCGGCCGCTCGGGCTCAGCGCCAGGCTGAACTCGCCGCTGTCATCGAGGAGACAACCCGCACGTTGTCGAAGATGGACCTCTACCATCGCGCGCTGGTACGGGGCATCCCTGCGGGCCATGTCGCTACGATGACCGACCTGCTGACATCGCCACAGGCCAGGCCCCGCAGGCGGTTCAACGACGACGAGTACCCGTCACGTGACAATCCGAGTCGGGTCTTCTCTTCCCTGGAAGGGGTTTGGTCACCACCTCGGAAACGGCTGCGGAGAGCGGGGATTGGTCGTGGGGCACGGAGTCGACGTCGAGATCCCTGCATCGGGGCACAACCCCATGTTCGAGCAGCCGCTGGCCCTCGTCGGTGTCTTGCGGACTCTCCTGACGGCATGGTTTCCCGTCGTTTCCCGGCGGGGCGAGGCCAACGGGTGATCATGGTTCCGACCTGAATTCGCCGCAACAGTACGAATCGGCCGCGGATTCCAGACGGGTGTCCGCTCTCCGACCTGAGAGTGGACACCCTTTCTTTCTGCAGAATGAGACTACTCAGTAGACGTCGCGTAGGTAGCGCTTGGCCAGAACGAGCGCGTCGAGGTAGGACTGGGCTCCCGCTTCGTCGACACCACGTTGAGTCGCGATGATCGTCAGGAGGGCGGACTCGACATCCGGCGCCATTCGCTCCGCATTGCCGCAGACATAGACGTAGGCCCCTTCCTCGAGCCACGCGTACAGCTCTTCTGCGTGCTCGAGCATGCGCGTCTGAACGTATTCTTTGTGTGCCTGGTCGCGTGAAAATGCCGTGTCGAGGTGGGTGAGAACCCCAGCGTCAACCCACTGCGCGAGTTCCTGCTCGTAGAGAAAGTCGTCGGCACGGTGGCGCGCTCCGAAGAAGAGCCAGTTGCGCCCGGTGGCGCCGCTGAGCTGGCGATCCCGGAGGAATCCGCGAAAAGGTGCGATCCCGGTTCCGGCCCCGATCATGATCAACGCCGCTGCCGGGTCGCGCGGAAGGCCGAATGCGGCGTTCGGCTGCGGGAAAACCTTCACCGTTTCTCCGATGGCGATACGATCCGCCAGATAGGTCGTCGCCACTCCTCGGTACTCTCGATTGTCGCCGTAACGCACGGTGGCGACGGTGAGGTCGACACGATCGGGCGCCTCGAGGGGCTCGACGCGATCGAGAACTGACGCGCAAGAAGCGGCCGGAACAGATTGGTGATCTCTAGGCGGGTGAGTTGAACTTTCGGGCTTGTTTCCAGGAGGTCGAGGACATCGCGTCCGTACAGCCACGCATCCAGTTCCGCGCGGTTGTTTCGCTGTAGAACGATCGCGAGCTCACCTTCGGGGTCGCGCTGCGCGATGACCGCAACCAGATCGTTCGACGGTGTACGTATCTCCCAGTCGTAGGTCAGACGGTCTTGCAACGAGCGGCCATCGATGCTGTCGCCAGGTTGCAGCTTCAGGCGCTCGATTCCAGCAAGGAGGATGTCGCGAAGCGATTCGGCGCTACGGACTTCCTGCAGCCGATCGCAACTGAGAACACGCTCGCTGACCAGGTCACCGAGCTGCTGAGCGGGCCGGCCGACTACTCGTTCGAGTGTGTCGGCAACACCCGGCTCATCGAACAGGCCCTCGCGATGGTCAACCCGTTCAGCGGCGTGTGTGTGGCTGTTGGGATCGCGCCGGGCGGAAGCGAATTGACGCTGCCGGCGTCGAGGTTCTGGATGGGACGGCGTCTGCAGGGCACCTTCCTCGGTAATGTCAATCCGCTGACGGACATCCCACGAATCGTCGACTGGTACTGCGACGGCACGGTCCTGCTCGACGAACTCGTCACCCATCGGCTGAACCACGCGAACATCAACGATGGATTCGATCTGGTTTCCAGTGGCCAGGCCGTGAGAACCGTAGTCGTGTACTGAGAAAGGAGTAGGTGCATGGACGATCTCGAGCGTCTCGTTGCCGAGAGCGACATCCGGCAACTTCTCGGCTTGTATCCGCAGCATGCCGATGACGGGGAACACGACGCCTTCGCCGGTCTGTTCTCCGACGATGGCGTCATTCGTATCGGTGACCGGGTCATCGCGGGCCAATCGGAGATCCGCGACTGGATTGCCTCGACCGCCGCGGCAGGTCCGCTCCGACATCTGATGATGAATTCGTACGTGTATGTGACATCGACTGCGGAGGCGTACGGCAGTATCGACATGGTTCTGCTGGGTAAACCGCACGGCCACTGGGAGATTCGGGCAACGCCGCGCTATTCGGACCGGTTCGTGAAGACCGCCGCGGGATGGCGGTTCGCGGAGCGGGCCCTGCACCTCAGGTGATCGGTTGTCGAAAGGCCGTCGCTGTTCGGCCGTGTGCAGCTTTGCCGTCCAAAATAGTAACTAAATAGTTGACATTCTGGCTCGTCTCGGCCTACGTTGTGGGCAGCGCTGGCGTGGGCGTCGCCGCGCTCAAATCTGCAAGGAGGCAGACAATGACCGATCTGACGGGCACCCTGACGGTCGTCACTGGAGGGGGACAGGGGGTGGGGTTCGCTCTCGCCGCCGAGGCCGCGCGGCTCGGTTCCCGCGTGGTGATCGGGTCTCTGACCGATGCCGCGCCTGCCGTCGAGAAGCTCAGGTCCGAAGGACACGAAGCCGACTGGTTCCAGGTCGACGTCTCCGACCCCGATGAGGTGGATGCTTTCGCTACATTCGTGCAGGAGAAGCACGGGCCTGCGAATGTGGTAATCAACAATGCGGCCGGCGGCGGTGCGCAGGGCTCACTGTTCGAGAGTGAGGTCGACGCTTTGCGCCGCACCATCGAGGTCAATGTTCTGGGCTACGTCTGGATCATTCGCGCTTTCGCGGGCGACCTGGCCGCGAATGCGAAGGAAGGTAAGCCGGCATATGTGCTGAACGTCGGCTCCGAGCACTCGCTGGGCGTGCCGCCTCACGTCATGCCGCTCAGCGGCTACACGATCAGCAAACAAGCGGATCTCGCCATCACCGAGACTGTGCGCCGTGATCTCGCCGCCACGGGGGTCCAGGTGTCTCTCCTGGCGCCCGGCTGGGTGCTGACGGAGTCCGTTTCCGCGATCATGGACAAGTCGGAGGAATTCCGCGCGGCCGTCGAGCCGTACGTACAGCCGGCCGCCGACGTCGCCCGCATCGCTTTGGAGGGGCTGAGCAACGGCCGAGAGATCATCGTGACCAATCCGAAGTCAGTGCCTTTCGCGCGTGCTCGCGCCGAGGCGGTCCTGCGCGACCTGGACGCGGCCGAGCGTGGCCGCGGCCAGGACCATAGCGGCGACATCAGCAAATGCCCGGTCATGGGCCGGTAACAACCAACTCTGCTGGGAACTACCTGAGGAACACCATGAGTACCGTCGTCTCTGAAACCCCACTTCCGGATCTCAGCGATCCAGCGACTTTCGTCGATGCTGTCCCGTATGAAGCATTCAAGCGTATCCGTGAGAAGCCCGGCCTGTATTGGCAGCCAACCGAATTGTCGACCGTGAACGGCGGCTATTGGGCCGTCACCAGATTCAAGGACATCCAGCAACTGGAGAAGAACGTCGAGGTCTTCACCTCGACTCAGGGCGCGGCGTATCCACTCATGACACGTGAGCCGATGACCAGCCCGCACGGTGACGTGCTGATACACACCGACCCTCCCCGGCACGCGCGGCTTCGGCGCGCCGCGGCCGGCGGCTTCGGCCCGCGGGTCGTGCAGCACTTCGAGCCCTGGGTGCGCGAGATCGTCGACGAGGTCATCGAAGGGGTCGCAGACAAGGACGAGTTCGACTACGTCGAGGAGTTTGCTCGTACTGTCCCGGCGTATGTCATCGGGCGTGTGCTCGGTGTGCCGCGTTCGGACCGGAAGAAGATGGTCGATTGGACCATTGCCTCGTTCAACGCCACGCAGCAGCGCAAGCCCGATGAGAAGGGAGAGGCTGGTCTCCACGCGATCCAGGAGGCTCAGGCCGAGATGGTCGAGTACGCCCTGCAGATGCAGGCGTACAAGCGTGAACACCCTGCCGAGGACATGTTCACCGAATTGGGTGCACTTGTCGAGGACGGCACGCTCAGCTCCACGGAGTTCGTCCGATGGATGGTGCTCATGATGTCGGCGGGATTCGAGACCACACACACCGTGATCGGGCAGTCCATGCGGATGTATCTCGAGGACACGGACGTCCGGGAGAAGGTCGATCGAGCCATCGCGAACGGTGAAAGCGAGCTTGTGGCCAAGGAATTCATCCGGATGATCTCGCCGGCGATACAGATGGCGCGCACCGCGACGACGGACATCGAGTTCGCCGGGACACAGGTGCGCAAAGGCGACGTCATGGTGCTCTACTTTGCCGCCGCGAACCGCGATGAGACGGTGTTCGACAACCCCGACACGTTCGATCCGTGGCGCAAGGAGACGGTGACGCTCGCGTTCGGCTCGGGTATCCACCGCTGTATCGGGTCGTATCTGGCCATCCTCGAGATACAGGTGCTGTTCGAGGAGTTGGCCGCCAGGAACATTCAGCTGAAGCTCAATGGAACGCCTGAGCGCGGCTGGTCGAACTTCATCAACCAGCTTCAGGCGCTCCCGGTCGCCAGGGAGAAGTGAGCACGAGCAATTCGTTGTGTCCGAGGCGACCCAGTCGGCTCGCGCTTTCCCGAGATCCCCGAGGACGCACGTTATGGTCTGCTGATCGACGGCGAGAGTACGACGGCGGAAGGTGCGGCGACGTTCCGTTGTGTCGATCCCTTCACAATCTGCGCGCCCTTCCCGCCGAGTTCCCATGTGACAGCCCGGCTCGGACGAGTCCACAATGTGGTTCGGCAAGGGCGCGGACCAGAATCTCGGTAAGCGCTTCCGGGTCCGAAGATCAACATCCCGCTCGACGGCCCGTGGCAGGACCGGATCTGTACAAGGCCGACGGGATCTGAAGAAGCCGGGCAGGTTCCCGGCATAGCCAACCATGTAGTTACTATGTGGACATGTCGAGTGAATTAGACGGCGGTCCGGAGGCGTCCGGGAACGCCTCTGGACCGCCCGACACTGCATCTGTCGCTGGTAAGGGGAATTCCAGAATCGACAAGCGTGGCGATCCGGAGGCGACACGTGCGCGGATTCTGGCTGCGGCTGCCGCGGAGTTTGCTGAATACGGAATTGCTGGCGCGCGCGTTGATCGTATTGCCGAAAATGCGAAGTCGAACAAGCAGCTCATTTATCGCTACTTCGGAACCAAGCAGGGCTTGTACGAATCGGTGATGGATCGACTGGTGACCCAAGCGCGCGCAGCGATCGAAGAAGATCGATCGAGTGGCCGTTCCTACATGGCCTCTCGGCAGTTCCATGCCGGTCGGGACGACGCCCGCCTCATCTGGGCTCGCCTGCAGAGCTGGGAGGGGCTTACCGAAGGGGTGGAGAGCCCCGAGCTGGATGCCAAGCGCGCGGAGAATTTCAGGATAATGCGCGAGTGGATCGAGGAGGATCAGGCAGCTGGACGGATTACGAACCGCCTCTCCGCGGACAAGTTGGTCGCGCTTGTTGTCTTCGGCCGGATAATTCCTCTGGCCATGCCCAAGGTCTTTCGCCTGGTTATCGGTCAGCCGTATTCGGACGAGTTCGAGAAGTCTTGGTTTGAATTCCTCAGAGAGATGTTGACTCCCGTCCCGGGTGGGACATCGGACTGATCTACGCCGGACCTGCGGTATGTTGCGAGAAAAATTGATCGCTGGAAATACTGGATAATGGCGAAAGCCTGCTGACCAGGTAACTGCTCCTGAATCCCGGCGTCAAAGCCCTGCTGAAGGACCTCGGCGTGTCATCCACCCGGGTGCTCCGGCGCGCCCAGCTGCCTGCCGACCTGTTCGGCCGCGGCCCGGTCGACCTCTCCGTCGAGGAGTACTTCCGACTGTGGGAGGCACTCGACGCCGAGAGCGGCGATCCGGACCTGGCTGTCGCGATCGGCCGGTCGATTTCGGTCGAGATGTTCAACCCGCCGATCTTCGCCGCCCTGTGCAGCCCCGATCTGCGGACCGCAGCCGAGCGCATCGCCACCCACAAGCCCCTCATCGGGCCCCTGCACTTGCGCCTCGACAACGACGACGAAGGCTTGACGATCAGCTTCCGGTGGCCGCCGGACACGCCCCCGCCGCCCCTGCTGGCCGCCGCCGAGATGGTGTTCTGGGTCGCTCTGGCCCGGATCGCGACCCGCCACGACGTCCGAGCGGTCCGGGCCACCGCTCCCTGGCTCGCTGCCGAGCACACCGGCCTGGACGACTACCTCGGCGTAAAAGTCCACAACGGAAAGACGCACGCGATCACCTTCGCGCTCGCCGACGCGACTTTACCCGCTCGTTGCCGAGCGGGCGGTGTTGAGGATTTCCAGTAGCCCGTCACGCACTGTATCGGTATATGGCGGCATCATTGTGGGGGCGATGCCGACACCGAGTTGGTTGGTCGTGATGGCGCGAGTGTGAGTAAAGGTGTCGAAACCGGCCTTTCCGTGATAATAACCCATGCCACTATGGCCGACTCCGCCGAACGGGGCACCGTCAACCCGCAAATGCAAGGCAATGTCGTTGCGTGCGACTCCGCCCGAAGTCGTCAATCGTAGGAATGTCTGATAGTCGGCAGTGTCGTCGCCGTACCAATAGGCGACGAGCGGATGGGGCCGAGCCCTCATATAGTCGATTGCCTCAGTGACGTCTTGGTAGGAGAAGACGGCGATGACCGGTCCGAAGATCTCCTCTCGAGCAATGGCCATCTCGTCCGTGACGCCCAGCACGATGATGGGTGGTATCCGCCTCGTTTCAGGGTCGGGAAGGCTGTCGGTTTCTCCGGCGGGTGCGATGGTGATGATCTCGGCACCCTTCGCTGCGGCGTCCTGGATCAGGCCGACGATCCGGCGGTAGTTGGCATCGTTGATCACCGTCGTCACATCGGGATTGCCGAGATAGGTCGGAAAGAACCGGCCGATGTGTTCCCGATACGCGGTGATGAATGTGTCGGCCTGGTCGGTGGGAACGAAAACATAGTCCGGACACAGACAGACCTGACCGCCGTTGATCATCCGGTTGGCGGCAATCCGCTCGGCAGCCACATTCACGTCGGCATCCGGGGCCACGACGACGGGGTTCTTCCCGCCCAGTTCGAGGGTGACCGGAACGAGGTTGGCACCCGCGGCCGCGGCGACACGCCGCCCGACAGCTGGGGATCCCGTGAAGAACAAGTGGTCGAATTCGAGATCGGAGAATGCTTGCGCCGTTTCCAGGCCGCCCCGGCAGACGTACACCTCCTCGGGTGCGAAGCGTTCGGCGATCGCCTCGGCAAAGACCTCGGCTGTCCGCTCCGGAACGTCCGAGAATTTGATCATCACACGATTCCCCGCCGCGAGTGCCTCGGCGGCGGGCTGGATGACCAATCCGAGCGGGAAGTTCCAAGGCCCGATCACTCCGACGACGCCTTTCGGGCGGTGTTGCAGGACCGTAGGCAGACCCGTTTCGGCAGATCCCGCGACGACCTCGTCTCGCATCCAGGTTTCCAGGTTTTCGTTCAGCTTCATCACGCTGGGCAGCACACCGGCCATGTCCGACATCAGGCTGAACAGTTCCGGGCGGTTGCCGAAATCGGCGTTCATCGCGGCGGTGAGTTCGGCGGAGTTGTCGGCGACCGCTTGTACGAGACAGTTGATCCGATCGCGGCGGGTTTGTGCGGTCGGCGGCCCTTCTAGCAAGAACGCAGCTCGCTGGGCGTTCAGAACTGCGCGAAGCTGCGCTGCGGATGGATCGGCATCGAGTGAAAGCGGCTGGCTGGTGGGCATTGTGAAGTCCTCTCGTTCGAATACAGTGATCGGCAAGGTCAGGGAAAGGTAAGAACCGGTTTGATCGCACCGCCCGCGGCCATGGCCGCGACAGCGGTGTTGATCTCGGCGAATGGGAACGGCGTGACGATTCGCTCGATGGGGAACCGACCTGCGCGATGCCATTCGACGAGGCGCGGGATGAACTCGCCGGGGACGGCGTCTCCCTCGATGCACCCGCGCAGGGACCGCCCGCCACCGATGAATGGAGGGATATCGATGGTGGCCTGGGGCGCGCCGAGCCCGACCAGTACCAGTGTGCCCAACGGGCCCAGGGCATTGGCTGCGCCGGCGATCACCGCAGGCACCCCCGTGGTGTCCAGTGCATGCGTTATCTCGCCGCCGGCCGCGGTCTTGACCTGCTCGATGACATCGGCGGCCGAGCCGTCGATCGACGCAGCGACGCCGAGTTTCAGGGCCGTTTCACGTCGGCTCTCGGAGAGATCGACGGCGACAATGGTGGACACATCCAAGGCGCGGGCGGCCATGATGGCTGCCATACCGACCGAGCCGGCGCCGTAAACGGCAAGGCGTGCATCCGATCCCGGCCGTAGCACGTTGGCCACCGCCCCCGCACCGGTCTGCATTCCGCAGCCGAATGACGCCGTGGTCGTGAGATCGACATCGTCCTCGACAACCACGGCATTGCGCTCGGTGACCAGTGCGTGAGTGGCGAAACTCGACTGTCCGAAAAACGCCCCGGCAACACGATTTCCGTCCTGGCTCAGCGGGCTGGAACCGTCCGCCCGTCCACCGGAAGAGTTCAGGACCGCGAATTGCGCGCAGTAGCTCGGCATCCCCGCTGTACACCGTGGACAGGAGCCACAGCTGTCATAGCTGATCAGGACATGGTCGCCGACGGACACACGCCGCACCGACGCCCCCACCTTCAAAACCACGCCCGCGCCCTCGTGGCCCAGAACGACCGGCGTGTCGGTGGGAAACATCTGTCGAGTCAGGAGATCGGTATGGCAGATGCCGACGGCCCGCATACGGACCAGGATTTCGTCGGGTCGTGGATCATCGATGTCGATCTCTTCGATGCTGAAAGGGTGGGACGCCCCTCGGGACAGTGCGGCTTGGATTTTCATGGTTCACTCGATGGTGAGTAGGGAAATGGGGTTCCGACGGCGCGTCGGCAGTTTGTTCGGTGTCATCGGTTCGCCCACTGTGGCGAGCGGAAGTTGTTGAGACGGTGAATATTTCGGCAGCCAATGTGCGGGCGAAGGAGAGTGTGCCGTCCGTGGGCACGACGCGATCTTCGACGCCACCTGCCGGCCGAAACCCACAGCTCCCGGCACGGCCTGCTCCGAACTGGTCACCAACCTGCTGCGCACTTTGGGGATCCCGGTCTGAGTCCGGACGGTTTGAGCGTTCGATTCGACCATGTCCCGTGTCTCGGGGCTGTCACCTCCACTGTCACGGGTTCCGTCGGCGCCGAGGCAGCGTGAACGGAATCAATCGTTCGGGACCGCAGGTGACGTTGTGTAGCGCGACCACCGACTGCCGCAGTCCGGGGATCGGATGACCGATCTGCGCCTAGCCACGAGTCGACTTCGTATGCTCCGCGATGGGCTGCAGCACCTGGTTGACCAGGGTGACCGGAGTCGTTGGTGCCGCGGCCCCGATCGCATTGAGTAACGCGTGGCCGGATGGGGGCGCCGGTGGCTTCCCTTGACGGACCGGAGATCACGGCTACTGTGCCGACCGCGGGATCATCGGAGACGGCTTCGATCGCCTTGGTCCGGACCGTCGGATCGATGACGGCGGCACCAGTGACATCCAGCGGATTCCGCACCGTGCAGCACCCTGGCAGCGCCTGACGCAACCGCTGCTGTGTGACCGGGGCAAAGCCGAGCCGGAACAACGTCCATACGCGATCCGAAGTGATCTCGGTACTCATCCTTGGGCACGCTCCTTGCGTGAAGTTTCCAACTGCTGAAATGCAGTCGGTACAGTTCACGAACTGGGCCGTTCAGCTTTTGCTGTTGCAGGCTATACTGAACGAGCTCGTTCAGCAATAGTGGAGCCCAGCTTCTCGTGTGCGGTGTGCTCGATGATCTCGGCAGCGCACGGTGGGGCGGCTTCCGGGTAGATGCGCACTACCTGCCTGGGCACCACCACTCGCGGGATGGTACGACTCGTGGTCGAGGCTCCTCGGGATTCGGCCACGACTGATCTCGCGCCACGACTGATCTCGCGCCACGCGGCGTTCGAACCACACCCGATCGTGCTACCCGACCGACCTCCGCCACGGCGTTGGCCCGGTTAACGTCTGAAGGTTGCGCCTCGCAATGCACCCTCGATGAGATTGTCGACCATTATGGGGTCAAGCGAAGCGTTGTCGGTGTCCTGATCGACGAGGGCGCGCATCATCACTGCCCCACTGAGTGTCAGCATCAACTCCCCGGCATCCAGATCGTGCATGCCCTCGGCTCGCGCATGAGCGTCTACGGCTTGGATGATCGCGACCAGCTGCGGCTCCAGCAGCCTTTGCCGGTACTCCCTGAACACCTCCGGGATCCGGTTGGCCTCTACGTGTAACCGCAGGTGCGCGCCTCCGTCCACCGAGGAGAAGTAGTGGTAGACATTGGTGGCGAAATCGGTCAGCTGGACGCGAAGAGATCGGTTGCTCTCGTATCGGAATACCGGCCATCGGGCATACTCGAGAGCTGCGAGGAGCAGTGCGTCGCTGCTGGCGTAACGCCGATAGAGTGCATCCCGCGAAACGCGGGCAACCTTGGCCACGGCGTCGAAGTGGAAACCCGCGTGGCCGACATCTCGATAAACCAACCGGGCAGCTGACAGTACGCGCTCGTCGATGGCAGGGTCTCGTGGCCGACCGGTACGTGTCCCGGGCCCACTCGGTTTCACGCCGTCCGAGGACACAGCTCGTCCACCCAAAGTCCTCTCCTTCCCTTGTCCGGAGTGGCGAATCGGCTGCCACTGCGGGGATCTGACTACCACCGTATCCGGATCGGTCCGAACAACTACTTGCCAACACAGTCTGTCGGTAAGTATGGTGCGATGCAGATCACAGCCAGGCCGCCTTCCGTATTGCGGATCGCCGGATTGGGCAGTAAGTAGATGAGGAGCTTGTTGTGTCCGACCTTCCGATCAGCATGAAGGCATACCGTGTTCCGGCGGGTGGTGGTGCCGGTGTGTGGCGCGATATCCCTGTTCCGGTCCCGGGGCCCGATGATGTGCTGATTCAGATGACGGCTGCGGGTATCTGTCGTACGGATCTCGAACTGATGGATCACGGCTTCATGCAGCCTGCCGAGGAGTACACGCTGGGGCACGAAAACGTGGGATGGGTTGCCGCTGTCGGCAGCAATGTTCGTGACCTGAGCATCGGGGATTCGGTTGCGGTGTCGCCCTCGAGCTCGTGCGGTGCCTGCGAGTATTGCGCCGAGGGCAACGACAATGTCTGCCTCGATCGGCCTATGAGGTATGGGGTGGCGGGCGACGGTGGTCTGGCACCGTATATGGTGGCGCGGCGCCGGGACACTCTTCCGATCGGGGAGCTGGACCATCTTCTCATCGCGCCTGCCGCGGACGCGGGTGCTGCCGCGTATGGTGTGATCCATCGGGTGCTGCCGCACGTACGTGACAACGGGTATATCGCGGTTGTCGGTGTCGGTGGCGTTGGTGCTTTCGCATTGCAGCTGCTGCGTTTCATGACGCCGGCGACGGTGATCGCGGTCGATTTGGCGGAGCGTCTGGACAACGCGATTGCGCGCGGTGCGGATGTGGGCGTGGTCTCCGGCCCAGACACGGTCGAGGAAATCATGAAACTCACCTCGGGACGCGGTGTGGATGCCGTCCTGGAATTCGTGGGTATCGACGCGACGCTGGAGTTGTCGTCGCGGATCGTGAGGCCGCTCGGTGCAATCGGACTCGTCGGCACGGGCGGAGGTATGTTGCCGTTCAGATTCGGGTTGCCGCAATTCGGTGCGGTGGTGTTCAACTCCGCCAGTTGCTCGTTGTCGGAACTGAAGGCACTCTTCGAGCTGGTGGGGGCGGGTAAAGCCGAAATCGACATCACCGAGTACGACTTCGAGAACCTCGAGCAGGGCTACAGCGACTTGCGTGCGGGCCGGATCATCGGTCGAGGTGTGATTCGTTTTCCGGGAGACCGCCCGGCGCCTTAGCGCCCGCGTATCCACTCGATCCAGATGATGGCGAGCCGGTTCGTCGAGCCCGCTGTCCGAGTTTCGTAAGCCGGGCCGATCGGTCCGTATTCAAGGAGATCTGCAATGAAGACCTGGAAAGGCCTGTTCATCGGGGGCGAGTGGGTCACAGCCTCCTCATCGGATGTACTCGAAGTACGCGATGCCGCCACCGAGCAGGTGTGTGGCACGGTTCCGGTTGTCACCGAAGACGACATCGACCGTGCGATCGCTGTGGCCCGCGAGGCCTTCGACCATGGGCCGTGGCCGCATACGACGCTCGAGGAGCGGGCCGATGTGCTGGGCCGGATCGCGGGGGAGTTGCGTCGGCGCGAACCCGAGCTCGCCGATCTGATCACTGCCGAGGTCGGTTCTCCGATCGCGTTCAGCACGGTCGGCCAAGCCCCGGCCGGAGCGGTCTTCTTCGACTACTACGCCGGGTTGCTCAAAAGTGCGCCCTGGCGGGAGCCGCGACCCGGGTTGTCCGGGCTGGACTCCGTGCTGGTGCGTGAGCCGGTCG
This sequence comes from Nocardia sp. NPDC047654, assembly GCF_043205035.1. Lineage (NCBI taxonomy): Bacteria > Bacillati > Actinomycetota > Actinomycetes > Mycobacteriales > Nocardiaceae > Nocardia > Nocardia sp. NPDC047654. The sequence goes on along the minus strand of NZ_JBIDDF010000028.1, from coordinate 11,895 downwards.
GCGTGGTGGCCGCGATCGTCCCGTGGAACGGGCCTGTCTATCTTCTCGCCAGCAAGCTCGCGCCGGCGCTCGCGGCCGGCTGCACGATCGTCATCAAGCCATCCCCGGAAACGGCACTCGATGCGATGGTCGTGGCCGAAGCGGTCCATGCTGCGGGATTGCCGCACGGTGTCGTCAGCATCCTTCCGGCCGGGCGAGAGGCGGGAGCCCATCTTGTCGCGTCGACACGCGTCGACAAGGTGTCCTTTACCGGTAGTACGCTGGCGGGCCGTGATATCGCGGAGGTATGCGGTCGTAACCTCACCCGCGTAGCCCTCGAATTGGGTGGCAAATCCGCAGCCGTGATCCTCGATGACGTCGACCCGGCCGAGGTGCTTCCCAGTCTCCTTCCCGGCATGTTCCTCAACAACGGACAGGCATGTGCCGCATTGACGAGGGTTCTCGTGCCGCGATCGCGTCACGACGAATGGGTCGCTGCCTTGTCCGCTGCCGTCGGTGCTCTGACCGTCGGTGATCCGCGAGAGGAAGGGACCGCCATCGGGCCGTTGGTCGCCGAGCGTCAACGTGACCGCGTGGAGTCCTACATCGCGCTTGCCCGGGAAGAGGGCGCCACCATCAGCGTTGGTGGCGGCCGCCCCGCCGGTCTCACCACCGGGTGGTTCGTGGAGCCGACGATCATTTCCGGCTTGTCTAACGACAGTCGCGTCGCGCAAGAGGAGATCTTCGGCCCCGTCGCTGTCGTCATTCCCTACGGCACCGACGAGGAGGCCCTCGATTTGGCCAACGCCTCGGGATACGGACTGGCCGGGGCGATTTTCGGTTCGAACCCGGAACGTATCGAACGGTTCACGCAGTCGATGCGGGTCGGCACATGCAGCGTCAACGGATTCTTCCTCGACCCGGCATGGCCGTTCGGCGGATTCAAGGCCTCCGGAATCGGACGAGAAGGAGGCATCGAAGGCTTGCTCGAATACACAGAAATCAAGACGATCGCCAGGGCTTCCAAGGCATGACGATCGCTTCACCCTCACAAATCTTCGATCCTGCCAAGGGGTACCCATGACCGAATTTTCACCGGTGACCGACTTCAACTCTTTCGACGTGTTCGGCGCATTCGAGGAGGCGGCCGGCAAGGCACGCAATGAGACAAAAGATATCTACTCGGTGCTCCGGCGCTATCGAAAAAATAGCCCGGTCTACGCGGGTGACATACTCACGGAAGAATTCGAGACGTTCTCCATAGCCGGTATTGCCGCGTCGACGGTCGGCAAGTCCGTGGTATCGGTCTTCGGCTACGACGAAGTCGCGGCCGTACTGAAGGACCCGACCGTCTTCTCCTCCGAGGTGTATCTCCCCACCCTCGGGCAATTGCATGGGCGCAGCTTCATGATGATGGACCCACCGGATCATACGTTCTACCGCGGCCTGGTGAAGGACGCGTTCGCACGGCGCATCGCCGAAACGATGCGCGGAGAAATCGTGGAACCTGCGATCTCCAAGCTGCTCGACAAGCTGATCGCCGCTGGCTCGGCAGACCTTGTCAAAGACTTTGCCCTGATCTTTCCGGTCGAAGTTCTGCACCACTTCCTCGGCCTTCGCCCGGAGAATGCGGACGAGTTTCTCAAACTCGGGGTGTCCTCGCTGCTGTTCGGCACCCACCCCGAGATCGCGATGGCCGGTGCCGTGCGCCTGCACGATCTCCTGCGTGAGGAGGTGGACGAGCGGCGCGCAGGCAAATACAGCCGGCCTGGGTTGATGCAGGATCTGGTGGACATCGAGGTCGACGGCCGCCGGTTGACCTCCGAGGAAATCACGCCCTACTTCGGAACCCTGCTGGCGGCAGGCGCCGAAACTGCCATGCGCGGAACACTGAACACGATGGTGGCACTTCTCACGCATCCCGATCAGCGGGCCGCGGTCGTCGCGAACCGAAACCTGTTGCCCAAGGCCGTCGAAGAGACACTCAGGTGGGAGGGGCCGATTGTCGCGGTCTTCCGTCAAGCGAAAGCGGATACTTCGATTGCAGGCATCGATGTGCCGGCGGGTACGGGTGTTGTTGCGTGGGTCGGCTCGGCCAACCACGACGACGATGTATACACCGACCCCGAAACATTCGATCTAGCAAGGAGTGGACGACCCCACATCGGTTTCGGGTATGGCCCGCACTTGTGCATAGGACTTCATGTGGCACGGGTCGAGATCACCGCAGCCGTCGGCATGCTCCTGGATCGCGCACCGGATATCCGGCTCGACCCGTCGTTCGCCGCGCCGGAAATACTCGGACATAGTTTCCGCTCTCCAGCAGAGCTGCGGGTGCTCTTCTAGCTTCGAATCTGCAGGCTTCCTGAAATCCCCATAGCCTGCGGTTCCAGTACGTGGAAAGGATAGCGATCGATGACTGCAACGGTGCCGTCGGTCGCCGGACAATCGCCGCCCGGGCTCGACGCATCATCGGTCGGCGAACCGGAAGAGCTCCGCCCGGGCGGCGGGTCAGGCCTCCTGACGTATCTGCGCGAAGCGCCGATCCGTTCACTGGCAACTATCGGTAGATCCGCAGAACTCACCGCGGCGGTGGTGCGATACCTGGTCGTCGACGGCATGCGGTTGCGGCTGCCGCTGTACGAAATTCTGGATCAGACATGGAATCTGCTGAAGGTCACGGCATTGCCGGCGCTGTTGATGGCGATTCCGATCGGCGCCGAGGTCGCGGTCGAGGTGGGCGGAATTATGAATCAGGTCGGGGCGAACTCCCTAGCCGGCGCCGCGAGCGGTCTGGGGGTAGTCGGACAGGGCGCGCCGATGGCCGCCGGGATGCTGATGAGTGGTGCAGCAGCCTCGGCGATTGCCTCGGATCTGGGCGCGCGCTCGATCCGCGAGGAGATCGATGCGATGCGGGTGATGGGCGTGGATCCGGTGCAGCGATTGGTGATGCCGCGGTTCCTGGCGATGATCGCGATCGCGCCGGTGCTCTGCGCGGTCATCATCGCGGCCGGTGTGGCAGCGGGCCTGGTCATCTCGACGACGGTCAACCATGTTGTGCCGGGCAGCTTCTGGCAGACGTTCGGAGCCTTCGCTAAGCCCACCGACGTGGTCTTCGCTGTAGTCAAGGCGTTGCTGTTCGCTGCGATCGTCGTGCTGGTGGCGAGTCTGCGCGGCCTGGAAGCGAAGGGCGGACCTAAGGGTGTCGCCGACGCGGTCAATGCCTCCGTGGTGCTCAGCGTGTTCTGCATCTTCATGATGAACCTGCTGGTCAGCCAGCTTCAGCAGATGTTCTTCCCGGCGCATCTGGCGTGATCATGAACGGATTATCGATGATGTTCCCAATTTCCCCGAGATCGGTAGTCGTTCGGTCCGCGCGGTCGATCGGACGCAGAGTGTCCGAGGTGCTGGGCGAGATCGGGCAGATCGTCGTATTCAGCGCCAAGACGCTTTATCTGCTGCCGAAGACCGTGCGGCACTACCACAAGGCGACGGTCAAGACCATGAACCAGATGGCTTGGGGCAGTGGGTCGTTGATCGTGGATGGCGGCGTAGTGAGCCTGATGTTCTTCCTGGGCATCGCGGTTGGTGCGGTGGTCGCGATCGAGTCGTTCATCGCGCTGAATCTGCTGGGCTTCGGCGCGATGAGCGGGATCATCGGATCGTTCGGAAACCTGCGGGTGATCGCGCCGATCATCACCGGAGTCGGATTCGCCGCACAGGCGGGTTGCCGGATGACCGCGGAGATCGGCGCAATGCGCATCTCCGAGGAGATCGATGCCACCGAATCCATGGGTCTGCAAGCGATTCCGTTCGTGGTCGGCACCCGGCTGATCGGCGGCATGCTGGTGGTCCTGCCCGGATATCTGATGGCTTTGGTGGTAAGTTTCATCACAGGCAGCATTGTGGTGAAGATCTTCTTCTCCCAGCCGGCGGGCACCTACGATCACTACTTCCGGATGTTCCTGAGTCCGGGGGATCTGCTCGCCTCCATCGTCAAAGTGCTGGTCTTCTGCACGGCCGTCACGCTCATCCATTGTTACTACGGGTATTTCGCCTCCGGCGGGCCGGCTGGTGTGGGCGCAGCGTCCGGTCGAGCTATTCGCGCGAGTCTCGTCATGCTTGTTGTGCTCAATTTCGTGATGACAGTGGCTCTGTGGGGATTGAGCCCGGTCCTGATCTTCAAAGGATAGGAATGAGCAAGTTCAGAAGTCAGGACTTCCTTCGAGGCACGGGTGCGCGCCAAGCCATGGTCCTGAATGTGACCGCGATCGGCGTCATCGTGGTCGTCGTCATCGTGGTCGTCGCCTACAAATGGGTGTATCCGCGGTTCGAGACTTCGGACACGCTGGATCTGGCTGTTGACGTACCAGCTGTGGCGCCGGGCATATATACCGGGACCAAGGTCATTCTGCGTGGTCAGGAGGTTGGCGAGGTCGAGGGTCTGACCCGTCGTCAGGACAACTCGGTGCGGATGAACCTGTCGCTGCGGCCGGGCGATATCACGGGTCTGACCGACGCATTCGATCTGGATTTCCGGCCGGAGAACTACTTCGGCGTCGCGGCGGTGAATCTCGTGGGCAAGGCCGGCGGCGGCCCCCTGAGTTCCGGACGGGTTCTGGACCGGAGGCCATCGGGTGACTTCACCATGTCGACGATGATCGAGAAGGGCTCGCTCGTGGTCAACGGCACGCTGACCGACTCGATGATCCAGACTCTCGACAAGGTCGTTCGCTATACCGATGGTCTCACGCCGATGATCCAGACCGGCATCGTACTCGCCGATCGCATCGCCCAAACGCAGCAGGCGATGCCGAGTGTCCTTCTCGCGGACATGAATCGGACCTTGGAGGTGCTGCCCGGATTCAGTCAGCAGGCCATCGACGCGCTGTACAACATGTACGACAACCAGACGCAGCGAGATACGTGGGGCCTCTCACCCGAGGATCGTGACGCGTGGTGGTCCGAATTGAACGAAGGTCTGAATCTGATCCTGGGTGGGTTGTTCGACGCTTCCGGGACCTTGTTGAAGAGCCATTCGGGCGAACTCACTCCACTGACGCAAACGGTGACGGCGCTGACCAGCGCCGTGCCGAATCTCCTCGACGGCGGTGCGGCGGCGTCGAAGCTCTCCCGGCTCGTGGAGCAATACGGTAAGGCATACTCCGGCCCGCCAGGGGAGAAGACGCTGAACATGCGGGTCATCCTCGACGATCTGCCGTCGTTCGCCACGCCGCTGGCGCTCACCGGAACTCCGCACGCGTCGCAGCCGGGAGCCCCGCGATGACTCAGTCCATCCGCATGATCACCAGAGTGGTGCAGCTGTCCATCGTCGCAGTCGTGACCGCACTGCTGTTCATCATTACGATCAATGCCATCCGCAATCCGGTCTCGGACGCAACTGCCTCGTACACAGCCGATTTCACCGACGTCTCTGGTTTGCACGTCGATGGTGATGTGCGCATCAAGGGCGTTCTCATCGGCAAGGTGAAGTCGATCGATCTGGTCCGGCAGAACGGGCAGAGTATCGCGAAGGTCGGTCTGGCCCTGACGCGGCCGCATCGACTGACCGATAAAACGGTGCTCGCCGTCAAGTACCAGAATCTCACCGGTGTCCGCTATCTCGACATGAGCGAGCCGAACGGTCCCGGTGCGCCGACCGATCATCTGACGACCGCGATGACCAAGCCGTCGTTCGACATCACCCGGTTGTTCAACGGCCTTCAGCCGGTGCTGAATACGATGAGCACCGACGAGGTGAACAGGTTCACCCAGAACGCCATCGCCATGCTGCAGGGCGACGGCAACGGCCTCGCGCCGATCATGGACAGCGTGCAGAAGCTGGGTGACTATGCGCGCGACCGCGAGCAGGTCATTTCGATTCTCACCGCTAACTTGAATCGGATATCCCAGACGATGGGCGGTAAATCCCCGGATCTCATCAATTTCCTGCAGTCCATGAGTATTCCGGTCGGCCGGACCATGACAGTGCTGGACGAGTTCACCAAGGCCGCCGCCTTCGGGCCCGCATTCACCCGGCCGATCGACAAGATGCTTATCGATCTGGGACTGGATCCCGAGCTGGACGTCGACAGGTTCCTGCACTCGGCATTTCCCTCGATCTCGGCCGCGGCCGATGCCCTGCGCCTGCTGCCGAATGCGTTCGCGGGGCTGCAACTACCCGCGCTCCAGAACAGTTCGGGCGCGGTGAAATGCAGCAACGGGATTGCAGTACTTCCGACGGATGTGCAGATCCTGCTGAACGGCAGTGAGGTCACGGTATGCAACGCGCACTGAGTGAACTGATGGCTCGTCTGCGGTCCAGAGCGGTGTCCGTGCTGCGCAGGATCGGCGGCAACAAAACACTGCTGGGTCTGATGGTGGTCGCAGTCGCGATCACGGTACTGGTCGCAGCTACCGGTTTATACCTGCATCCATTGGGACGCAAGACGATTGCGTTCGAGACGACCGACGCGTCCGCGCTCACCGCGGGTGAGGAGGTTCGGGTTGCCGGGATCAGCGTCGGTAAGGTCGCGAGTTTGTCGATCCAGCCCGACACCGTGCGAGTTGATCTTGACATCAAGGGCGATGTGTTCGTCGGCTCGAATACTACGGTGGACGTACGGATGCTGACTCCGGTGGGCGGGTACGCGGTCACGCTGATCCCGTCCGGCAGCGTGCCGCTGGACAAGGACGCCGTCATCCCGCCTGAACGGGTCACCGTCCCCTATTCGATCGCCGATCTCCTGCAGGCCGCACCGCACGTGACCGACAAGGTCGACGGCGGTACGATTCAAGCGAATATCGATCAGGTCGCCGATGCGCTGCAACACAATGCGCCCTCGGTCAAGTCGTTGATCGACGGCCTGAACAGCATTGCGACCGTGATGGATCACCAGCGTGACCAGGTCCGCACGATCATGGACACGGCCGCGGAATACATGCAGACGTTCAATCGGAGCCGCGACTTTATTTTCGAGTTGCTGCGTCAGGTGGAAATCGTCACTACCAGGTATAACATCACGAAAGCCGGGTTCGACCAGGCTTATGCGGATCTCGGTGACATCATCGGTCGCGTCGAGCCGTTCATGAAGTTCTATCTCAACCACTCGGACGAGATCTTCGCTGCGATCACCAGGACACGGGACTCGATCGGCGAATTTCAGAAGACAATGGGGCCGGCGCTGGACCGGATGACCGAGCTGCGGGCGCAGTTGCAGCAATGGCTCGGGCCGGACGGTCTGAAGGCGATCGGCGGCGGCAGACTGCTGGCCTCGGACATCTGTATTCCGACACCAGGGCGGACGTGCTGACATGATCAAGAAAACCAATAGGGCAATCGCGGCGATGGCGGTCCCAGCAGTTGTCGCTGCGGCGTGTGGGATCGCCTACGTATCCACCTCCGACACCTCGTCCGGTGGCGGCTCGGGGTTCTGCGCGGAGATGCCCGACGCAGTGGGGCTGTACACCGGTAACCCGGTCACTCAAATGGGTGTCAAGGTCGGCAAGGTGACCAGTATCGTTCCGAAGGCGGATCATGTCGAGGTCACCTTCTCCCTCGACGATGGACGCCGGTATCCCGCGGATGTGAAGGCGGTGACCCGGTCGAAATCGCTGCTGGCCGATCGTAGTGTGGAACTTGTCGGCAACTACAAATCAGGCTCTCAGCTCGCGTCCGGTAAATGTATCGCGCTCGGCAATAGTTTCACGCCCAAGAGCATCTCGCAGATCACGGGATCGGCCGCTGACTTCATCGAGGCCATAGCGCCCGAGGACGGCGGCCAGGGTCTGCGGCGGGCGTTGGCAGGCATGGAGACCGCGCTGCACGGCAACGGGAACGATGCACAGGCAATGATGCGGCATGCGGCTGCGGCGATGGACAGCCCGGACCAGCTGATCTCGGACATCGGTGCCGCGATCATGAACATGGCGCCGCTGAGTGAGGAGGCGCTGCAGCGGTGGTCCGCCATTCGGTCGATACTCGACCAGGCTCCGGCCGTGGTGAACGCCGTCACGTATGACCTGTTGCCGGGCGTGATCGAATTGTGTGAGGGCGTCGGATATACCGGCAAGACCCTCTACGACGTGCAACGTCGCTACGGCGATCAGATCTGGCCGTTCATGCACGGCAGTGTCACCGACGTGATCCACCTGGCGGCCACTCGCTCGAAAGACATCGCCGGGCTCCTGAGCGTGATTCCCTCGGTCACCGCGGTGATCCGGCAGCAGACCCGGGACGCGAACGGGATGACTGTCACGTATCAGCAGCCGATCGTCGAAACAGGTGCCGGCGCCGTGCCCACGATGCCGTTGCTGGATCTCGTGCTGGGGAAGGCAGAGCGATGAAGGCTTTCGAACGACTCGTCCCGAGAGTTGCCGCCGCCCTGTTGTGCGGTGCGGTGACCGCCGGGTGTTCTTTGGGCCCCAAGGATATTCCGAGCTTCCAGTCCAGTTCCGGTGGTGCGGACATCGTGCTGCACTTCGCGAGTGTGATGAACCTGCCCGACGGGGCGACGGTGACGATGGACGGTTTGCCGATCGGCAGGGTCGGCAGGGTGGACCTGGGCGCCTCGGATGTCGCCGTGACGGTCACGCTGTCGCCGGGTGTGCGTGTTCCTTCGAACGTGAAAGCCACGATCCGGCAGGACACCATTCTCGGCGACACCTACATCGGGCTGGATCGCACTGCGGCGCAGGGGGATACGAGGTACCTACCGACGGGCGGGAATGTCCCGGTCGGCGACACCACCTCGCCCCCGCAACTGGAGGACACGCTGGCCGTGCTCGCCTACTTCGTCAACGGAGGCAGTATTCAGAAGATCGAGGACGCGATGTCGCGCCTGAACACCGTCATGCCGGCCGAGAGCGAGATCCGCAAGCTGTCCACGGTCATCACCGGCGATCTGCACGATCTGTCGCAGAACACCGGCGAAATCGACCGCACACTCGCCGGATTCGATCGCACCTCGAGCGTCGTCGCAGACAATTCCGCCACGCTGAATCGGGTACTGCTGAACGACTGGGCATTGCAGTACTGGAACTACTCCGCGCGTGTGATGTTCGGCGCGGTCGGAAGAGGACTTCCATCGATCGGCAGCCTCTTCGTCGGCGGCAACTGGATGGTCCCGATGCTGAATTCGCTCTCGGAGACAACGCACGATGGCCGGGGCATATGGGATACGGCCCCCAGCGCGGCCGGAAACATGGCAACGTTCCTGCGGACCGTGGTTCTTCCGTTCGCGCAGCGCCCGTCGGTGAACATTCAGTCCGTGCAGGCAGCCAACGGTGATCAACTGGTCGGTGATATCGAGAACGTGCTGCGCATGTTGGGGGCCGTGCGATGATCAACCGCACTGTCGCGTCGGTGCTGGGCATGGCCCTGATCGCCGGTGGCTCTTTCGGCTACATGTACGAGATCGGTATGCCGGTGGACGCGCTGCACGACCTGAACACCGTCAAAATGTCACTGCCCGATACCAACGGCGTTGTCGTCGGTTCTCCGGTGTTGTTGCGCGGCGTGCACATCGGCGCTGTGTCGAGGGTCGTCTCGTCCGCCGACAGGATCGAGGTCGAGTGGAAATTCGACAAGAAACATCGGGTACCGCTGGACAGCAACTATCGGGTGGATAACCTCTCGGCGCTCGGGGAGACCTATATCGCGGTCACACCGGTCACCGAAGAGGGGCCGCATCTGGCCGACCACTCGGTCATTGACACCGGCAAGGTGGTCGTGCCGACGACGATCAAGGAACTGTCCGCGCGCCTGACCAGACTGCTCGAACAGGTGGATCCAGACCAGGTCCGGGCGATCTTCCACGAAATGGATGTCGCCCTGCCGCAGGATGCGCAGGTGCTGGACGATCTGAACCGGGCGGGCAGGTTGCTGGCCTCGATGATCACCACGCAATCGGGCGCGTTCACCAAGCTGTTGACCGCCATTCAGACGATGCTGCAGGACAGTTCCTGGATCGGCCCCGATCTCAGCGGCGCCGGTCCGGTTGTCCCGAAGATGGGCAGATCCTTCAGCGACCTGTGGGATCTCTTCGCGTTTATCAAGAACTGGCAGCCGATGGTTGCGGCCAACAGGGACGGAACAGTCCCTTTCGTGTCCGAAGTCCAGAAGTTCACGGACGAGAATGCTGCAGATTTGCTAACGCTGGGGGTGACTCTGCTTCCCGCCGCGCAGAACGGGGCTGCGTCGCTGAAGACGATCGACGTCGGGCGATTGCTGGACGAGGCGCTCGCGGCGGCCGATTCGGAAGGCAGCGTCACTGTCCATGTCCCGACTCCAGGGAGGTGAGGCCATCCTGAGCGATCCGATCGAGAACAGTTGGCGGGGGCGAATATTTGCGGAAACGGATTGGAACACATGACAGCCCGGACGTCGATAACCATGAACAGCAGCGAGAACAAAGACACTGTGAAGGATCCCGTGGCCGAAGAGGCCGTCGAAACTTTCGGTGATGCAGGCGAATCCGATGCAAGAAAAATTGGTGCGGCGAAGCGCCCGGCACGGATCGACGCGATGGTCGCGCAGGGAAATAGGATCGCGGGCTCATCGATCCAGCTCAAGACCCTGATGATTTCGGCCGCCGTCGTCGTTCTGGTCGCTGTGGTAGCGGTGCTCGGGTGGCAGGTCCATGCCAAGTCGAGCGACCTGGCCGCGGTGAATCAGCAGTCCCAGGATCGGTCGCACGCCGAGCAGATCGCGCTCGACTACGCCACCGGCGCAGCCGAAATGGACTTCCACGACCTCACCGCTTGGCGAGGCCGGTTGACGAAGGGAACCACCCCGGAGTTGTCCAACCGGCTCACCCAGGCGGCGATTTCGATGGAGCAGATCATTTCACCGCTGCAGTGGACTTCGACGGCCAAGCCGATCGCCGCGAAGGTGCGCTCCGAGACCAACGGCGCATACTCGGTGGACTGCTTCGTCAACGTGCTCACCAAGAACAGCCAGGCGCCGGATGGCATCAACTCGACCGCAACCTACCGGCTGACCATCGACGGCGAGCACAACTGGAAGATCACCGATATCGCTGGCATCGACTCGGCGCTCGCCTCGAAGTAGGAGGTTCATCGGCGCACCATCTTACCTGACCCAAGGGTTGGCCTTGTTAGCCTCGGGCTTTCACCGGGGTGAAGGCCGGTAGTCGGCCTTCGATGAGAGAATGGTGCGGTGCGGGTGCCGCGTTTCTTCGTGCGGGCGACGGCCTTGTCTTGGCCGGAGCCCTTGCCGTGCACCCGCCAGCCGCCGTCGGGAATGCGTCCGACCTTCTTCACGTCGATATGCACCATGTGGCCGGGACGGTGGGCGATGATGCGGCGCGGTGCCCGGTTCGATGCGCCGGCGGGGTCAAGAACCCGCCGCTGGTTCAGTCCCAGCCGGTGCAGGTGGCGGCTGACCGTGCGTACCGAGACCGACGTGCCTTCAGTGCGCAGTTCGGTGGCGATGCGTCGTGCCGACCATTTGCGCTCACGTCGCAGTTGTTCGATCCGCACGATGGTCTCGGCTGGTGTCGCTGTCGGTGACCGGTGCGGCACCGGGGATCGGTCGAGCAGGCCCAGCTCGCCGAAGCGGCGAAACCTGTTCACCCACTTGCTTGCACACTGGTAGCGCTCGGTGTCTGCGAGCCTGTTGGTCCGCGGACATCCACGTCGTCGAGTGCATGCGCACCACTTCCACCTTGTACCACGTGCTCGTCGCGAGATCGCGCCCCTGATGATCGAGTTGTATAAACCACGCGGCCAGCTGGGACGCAATCACTTCCGCTCTCGGCATCAGCCGCCAGATGCGCAACCCGAACAACTTCGGCCGCACCTGAATCGCCCCGGCGAGTCCGGAGACCTATTGGTGTGACAGCCCAGCGGATGGCTGGGCAGGGTTTTGAGCGTAGTAGGCGGCCTCCATCTCGG
>NZ_JBIDDF010000027.1:0-63279 GCF_043205035.1 Nocardia sp. NPDC047654 | reverse complement strand
AGCCCTCTCACGCAGCTCCGGCGGGTACTTCTTCGAACTCACGGACTTCATCCTTCCTCAACAGATGAAGTCTCCCGACCCGCCGGGGCGATTCAATCACGAGCCTGCGGGGTAGTCAGAAGTTCCGCTCGTGCGTATCCGAACCACATGGCATTAACTCCTCGGTAGTCGTCGGACTTGGCCGGTGGGAGCGATGCAGCCGACCATCACTTTTGCGACGGCGTACCGGATGGGCCGCTGACCACGGCATGAGCCGCTATCTGGATGCGCACTGGGTGCGGTGCGGCATGTCGCGCGTCGCAGGGCTCGCGCACCTGGTGTGGGCTGCACTCGTTGTTCGCTTCGGTGGCTCGGTTGCTTGCGTGTTCTGCATTCCACGGCCTCCTTGATCGAGGCACTCGGACGAACGGCTGACTGGGTCCGGATCCGGAAGCCAGCTCGCTCAGCCATCAAAGTTCTGCGGAGAGAACTGGACGGCGCGCTGAGTGCTGGTCCTACCCTGGCCTGCAGGAATGCGTCGTGGAAGGCTTTTGCTGTTGACAAAATGGTTGTCCACAGAACGCGGTAAAGGCTTATGGGATGCTGGTGCTTGATGGAGAGGAGTTCATGGATAACGGCTTCCAAGCGGCACTGTCGGCACGCGTAGCCGAGGTGCAGTCCACTGCGCGAGTCCCAAGCCTGACTGTGGGTGTCGGTGCTAGGGGCGTTCAGTTCGCTGTCGCCTCCGTCGGGTACGCAGACGTCGAGAATTCGATTCCTGTCACTGGTGAGAGCAGCTACCGCATCGGGTCGATCACAAAGACTTTCACCGCAGCGCTCGCCTTGCTGCTTGTCGAACGCGGGGAGCTGCTTTTGGATAGCCCGGTGGGTCGATACCTCCCGGGCACCCCCTTCGGCCACCTTCCAGTTCGCCTGCTGTTGTCCCACACCAGTGGCCTGCAACGCGAAGCGCCCACCGACATGTGGCAGAGCATGCGCGGACCGTCACGAATGGAACTCCGTGAGCTGTTCCAGCATGCCGAACTAGTCGCCGACGCTGGGGAGCGCTGGCATTACTCCAATCTCGGCTACGCAGTCCTCGGTCAGATCATCGAAGAAATCACCCATCAACCGTGCGATACCTCGATCACGGAAGCTCTGCTGAATCCGCTGGGGCTGAACCACACCAGCTGGGCTCCACCGTCGCATGCTGCGGTCGGCTACAGGCTCGACCCGCACAGCGATGCCGTGCACCGCGAGCCGGTCATGGACCAGGCTGCGATCGGCGTCGGAGGCCAAATGTGGTCCACACCGCGCGATCTGTTGCGCTGGGGACACGTGCTGAGTGGAGGCGACGCGACGGTGCTACCCGTGGCGGTAGTGGAGAAAATGCACACGCTTCAGGTCATGGTGGACACCGTCCGCTGGACACGGGGTTGGGGGCTGGGATTGATACTGGAGCGGCGACATGACCGTATCTTCGCCGGACACACCGGCGCTATGCCGGGCTTCCAATCCGCACTGATGCTGGACCGTGGCACCGAGCTCACAGTGGTGGTCTTGGCGAATGTCACCCGAGGGATCAGGGCTGCTGACCTCGCCCTGGAAGTGCTGGAAATGGCCGCAGCAGCGCAGCAGCCGAAACCAACGCTGACGTGGCACCCGGCGCCACCCTGCCCACAGCATATTCAACCGATGCTCGGGAGCTGGTGGTCGGAAGCTGACGAATTGGTATTCCGATGGGAGCGCGACGGGCTGCATGCGACCCTGCTCAGTGATCCCGTCGCTGGCGGCACTCGTTTCATCGAGGAAGCGCCAGGGCGATTCCGTGCTGCCGCAGGCAGACTGCAAGGTGAGCTGCTAGAAATCGATCAAACGCCAGGAGGGGTCGAAATGCGATGGGCAACCTATCCGCTCACCCGCACTCCGCGATGAATGTCGCCAAGCTCTCCTTGACATGCGAGACTGCCCTGCCGTCACAGGTGCGCAGTTTCAGATCAGCGGACCGAAACATGTGCAATACCCTTGGCGTAACCGAGCCTGCGGAGACTCCGTTCATTGCCTCTTCGACTGACGATGCGGCGGCTTCCTGGTCACCGATCCGAAGCTGGGCTTCGGCTTGCTCGAGCAGCCAAATAGTTCGATTGCGCACGAAGACTGCCGGGCTGGCTGAATCCTGCTCGCGCAGAGAGCTGATCGCAGGCTGGAGTTGGCCAAGGTCGAGCAGCGATGATCCTCGATGTCCAGCTAAAGCGGCATTATCGAACACCTCCAGCCAGACGGGATCGGGCTCGCTCGGATGATGTCGAGACAACTCGACTTCAGCGGTGGCCAGCATTTGTCTGCACAGGTCCGCTTCGCCCAACCTGGCGTGGGCACGTGCTGCCATCGTCGAGACGAATGCGTTCAAGCGTCGGTTGCCACTCCGTCGCGCCCACGCCAGAGACGCATAGGCTCGCTCGGCACCACGTGCGGGATCGCCAGTCCACGTGCTCATGAAGCCGGCGTTTGGCCCCCCGATAAACGCCAGCAAGTCCAATGCGCCGGCCTGCTCGGCGACACGTTTGGCGGCAACGAAGGATTTGTCGGCCAGCGCGACACTACCGCGGTCGAACAGCATCCAACCCACCAGCTGCTGCGCCTCAGCGATGACGCGCAGCAAGGAAGTTCGATGGGCCTCGGCCAACCGCAAGACGACCTGCTTCGCCGCCTCGGCGTAAGCGACTACCTCATCGAGGTGTTCAGCGGCCATCGTGTGATCCGCAGCGCGCACCCGCGCGATGAGATCGCGGAGTGTGACCTCCGCCGAATCTGGCTCCAGTTCGATGCGGCGTGTCGACAGGCGGGCAGACTCTGTGAACGGGGCAGCAAGACGACTCAACCGCCCGCCCGTCTTGAGGACAGCGTCCAGACGATCCACCAGATCAGGTTGCGGGCGTCGCTCCGCTTTCTCGATCCGCGCCAGCAGATCATGGCTGACAAGTACCAGTGGTGCCAGCTGGCGCAGCGATAACCCAGCAGCCACCCGCCGAGCGCGAAGTTCAGCACCAAACAGTGTTTCCGCTGTGGCACGCGGTTCGAATGAACGAGGGGCTAATCCCACCGGGCAATTATTGCGCGTGGCGATCCCGGCGCGCCAGTGACGGAAACGGTCTGAACGACCGTCAGATCGGTCCACGGCGGTTTGGAAGAGATACCGTCCGCGCGGACACGTCACAAACCCAGTTCGTCATCGCGCTGCCGATGAGTTTCGGCGCGTGACTCGTTGAGTTCTCGATCGATGTCGTCGGTCGGTCGAGCAGGTCGACGACGTTGTTCGCGTGCCAGTTGAGCTGGGTCGAGGGTGCGGCGCCGGTGTTGTTCGGCGCGGCATTCATCGAGCTGTTGATAAATGTCGGTGATATGCGCGACTTCGGCCTCGGTGTCAGCGCGTGTAGAGCGTCGGCGATCGAGCACAGTTGCTGGATCACTGTGCAGAAGGTGGTCCCAGTTGTCGGCGGTTCCGGCCAGCCGGATGGCTTCGCGATTGGCTTGGCGTGCGGCACCACGCGCGGTGGTGTGCTCGCGGCTGCGGTTGATTTGTTCGCGGACGAGGGCGTCGACGCGGGTCTGGAGTGCACGTCGCGTGCTGCGGCGGAAGCTGGGGGTGGCTTCGAGGGTTGCGCGTGTTTCGGCGAGTTGGGTCGCGATGGCGTGGAAATGTTTTGCTGCGGTGTGGAGGTGTTGTTCGGCGATGCGGGCGTCGCGGATGGCTTGTTGTGCTGCGGTGTGGCGGCGGATGCGTTCGTCGGTGTCTGGTTCGTGGTCGGGGGTGTGCTGGGCCGGGCTGTACAGGAAGTCGTCGGTGTGGGCGAGCGCGAGGCTTTGGTGAAGTTGGTCGATACGCTCGTCGAGTTGAGCGTCGGTGAGTGCAAACAGCGGATTATTCACACTTGGATCAGCGGTGGCTGAGCCGTCGGAAGTTGATTCCGTAGCAGTGTCGGGTAGCGGGTGGTCACGAAGCCAGGCTTCGATCGCAACGCGATGGGTTGGGTTGTGGGTGGCGCGCCAGTCGCGGCGCAGCATCGCGAGGGCTGCGGGTGCGGGGTTGGTCGTGGTGATGTGGTCGCAGCGGGCGGTGATGTGGTCGGTGGGGTCGTGGTCGGGGATGCCGGGCACATGGTTGTCGCGGCATTCCCCGCATAATCCGTCGTCCGCGCGGCGCGGTGGCACGGGGGTGGCGTCGGTGCGGGTGCGTTCCAGGCCGCAGGCCACGCATCCGAGCCAGCGGGTGTGAGGGACAGCGGCGAGGTCGTAGTCCAGCGCGTAGTACTTCGGGCGGTCGTCGGGGAGTGCCTCACGGTAGTAGTGATGCACGACGCCGTCGGGAATGACGCGGTCGTAGGGCAGGTCGTCGACATCGGCGCGGGTATCGACATAGTCCTGCTCCCCGCGGCGGGCAACGATCTGTGCATCGGTGAGCGGGTCGCGGCACTGAGCAGGGTTGATGTATTCGTGGCGGTCGCGGGCGGCTTCGTGGCGTCGCTCGCGCCGATACGCGGGTTCGGTGCGTGCGGTGCCGGGTTGGTAGACGTGCGGGTCGGTGTCTGGTGTGCAGGCTTCGATGAGTGCGCGATGCTGGGGGTAACGTTCGCCGGCCCACCGAAGCCGTGCGCGGGCGACGGGGAAGCTGTTGCGGTAAAGCGTTTCCGCGATATCGGCGAGTATGGTGCGTTGATCTTCGGTGGCGATATCGGTGAGGTCGGCGAGCATTTCGACCGCGGCGGTGATCTGGCCGGTGTGCATCAGTTGCGCCACCGTGCGAATGTGTTCGGGAAGCGCGGTCCCGAGTGTGTTATCGGCGGCGGGTTCGGTAACGGGACTTTGCGCCGCTTCGGCCTTGAGGCGTGGGCTGTCGTTCCGGGCATGTTCGAAGTCGGAATTGGGTTGTCCGATGGGGTGATTTGTGGTTTCGGGCATGGTCGTGGGGTGGGGTTCGTGGCTGCTGGCGGTGTCGTTGGCTGGGGCGGGGGTGTGGTGGAGGAGCGCGTCGATACGCCAGGCCAGGGCGTTGGCGAGCTGGTCTGGGCGCAGGACGAATGTGTTGTCGGGTTGGGCGGTGAGCAGCAGTTCGTGGGCGGTGGAGAGGATTTGGTCTGGTGTCCAGCCGGTGACGGTGGCCCGGTCGATCGCGGCGACGACACGGGGCCACGCGGGGTCGGTGATGACGCGCTCGGCGGTCTCATCGCCGAGAACGGGGTGCAGGTCGGTGATCCAATCGGGTCGCATGTTGCGGTGGCCGGTGGCGGTGTCGAGGGCGGAGGGCTCCAGTTGCAGGCGTGACCACAGTGCGGCGGCGGGCATCTCATCGGGCAGCGACCGTCGTGTGGCGGCGTCGGTCAGGAGGGTTTCGATGTCGAGTCCGGCGCGGGCGGCGACGTCGATCTTGTCGGCTAGGACCGGCCAATACGGGTCCGCCACGATCCGGGCATCGAGGCGTTGGAGGGTTGCGGCCCATCGGTTGACCGGTCGGTGAATATCGCCGATCGCGTCGGTGACCCGGGTGTCGAGCAGCTGCTGATACCCACGTTCGAGCGCGCTGTACCGTGTCGGGCCGGTGGGCCGCATGTCGCGGTCCTCGACGTGCAAGCTCGCGCGCCAGACCGCAAGGTCACCGAGCAGGTCGGGGTCGGCGCCGACGAGGGGGCGCGCCCAGTGCGGTGCGGTGCTCGGCGTCCACGCCTGCACGTCGGCGCGGATTTGTGCGGCGAGGTCGCCCACGATGGTGGCGCGGGCGGTGAGTTGAGTGGAGTCCAAGTCGTCGCGCAGGCCGCGGGGGATGCCGTGCGCCCACGGCAGCGGTCCGGTGCCGGTGGAGTGGGTACCGGTCGGATCCAGACGCCAGTCCAGGACGGCGGCGACATCGTCGGCGGTGTCGAGCTCCCGCGCCCCGGCGGCGGTGTGCAGGGCAGCGACCGGGTCGCGCCCGGACAGGGCGATCGCGGCCAGGTGCTGGCGTAGCACGGGGTAGGCGGGGCTGTCGGTCAGGTGTGGTCGCAATGCTTCGGCTGCTTGATCGATGCGATCGAGCCTGCCGGTGCCGAGAGCTACTTCGGCGGCGACACCGATCGAATCGAGGTAGATGTCGAACGCGCGCTCGATGCGCGTGTGTGGATCGAGTGCGTCGCGCAGCTGTGTGTGCGCGGATTTCTGCGCACCGTCTCGGCCGAGTATGCGCACCAACCCTTCCACCGCGGTGCGCGGAAACACCGCTGGTTCGCTCCAAAACGAGCCTTCCGAACCGTCCAACGCTGTGGGGATGTAGGCGTGGTTGGCGTGCACACCGCGGGTCATCGCGACATACAACTGCTGCCGTGACTCGCCTCCAGTGAGCGCGACATGGCACGCATCGGCGGTGATTCCTTGCGCGGAATCGATCGTCGCGGCATAGCCGAGCCGCACGTGCGCGGCGACGTAGTCGACGGGAAACCGCACCCATTCGCCCGGTTCTCCGTCACCCGAACGCACGCGGGCGCCGGTGAGACTGCCGTCGTCGTGGACGGCAGTGACGGTCCAGGTATCGCCGTTGCGCACCCAATCGCGGGCGCCGACACGCAGTCGCCGGTTGTTGCGGCGGGTACGGATCGTGTCACCCACCGACGCGGAAAGCCCGTCGGCAAGTGCGCATTCCGCCTCCACAGTGCCACCCGCGCGGGCGAGCCGGTCGGCGCGGGCGCGGGCGTTCAACGCGGCGACGACCTCATGGTTGGCGGCCAGCATGATCGCCGCGCGCCCGGCGAGATGGTCGTTCATCCACGCGGTAAAGGTGTCGTCTTGGGTGGCGCCGTGATGCCCGCCGTGCACGCGTGCGTTGTCGAGATACCAGCCCAGCGCTGCCGGATCACCCTCACGTAATTGCAAACTCGCGGTCGCTTCCGCCGAGGAGGCGAACCGCACCACGTGGGAGAGGGTCAGGGTTTGGTCGGTGGCGGCGGCGTGCATGTCGGCGTCAGCGCCGCCGGCTTCGATCGCGGGCAGCTGGTGATCGTCGCCGATGCACCGCACCGTCGCGCCGCGTTCGATCACGAACTGGAGCAGGCGTAGGCGTTTGAGATTACCGAGCTTGACGTGCTCGTCAACGATTACCAACGTGCCGGAGTCGATCTGCAACACCCATTCCGGCAACGCGGGCGGCACATCCCGCTGCAAGGCGGGGTTGTCCAAGTGCGGGGTGTGGCGGGACAGAACATCGAGAAGTTTGTCGACCGTCTCCACGCGCGCGCCGATCGACGTGCCGAGCTCCGCGGCCGCGGCCGCAGTGGGCGCCAATCCGAGGACCTGTCCGCCGCTGGCGTGCCAGGCGTCGGTGAGCACTCGCATCGCTGTGGTTTTTCCGGTCCCGGCGGGGGCGTTGGCGGTGTGCACCCGCAGACCGGAGGTGGCGAACCCTTCGACCACGCTGACCTGCCCGGCATTCAACGGACGATCCGGATACGCGGCGTTGTACGCGCGCACCGCATCACCGACCGTCTCCGAGGAAAGTTGGCGAGCGCCGGACTGCACCGACAGCTCGATCAACGCTTGTTCCACCGACAGAACCCGCTTCGAGCTGTACAGCTGTGAATTGGTCGCGGTGTACACGCTGGCACCGTGACGGCGACGCCACAGCTCCGGCACGTGGCCCAGTTCGGGCGCATCCGCCACGTCGGGATCACCGCGTGCGATCGAGTGGGCGGGCGAGAGCGCGTCAGCGACAACGGCCTCGGTCACCTGTTCCCACTCTTCGGCACGGATATGTCCGCGCACCTGCCGTTCGACTTCGGCGCGGACATTGTTGGGCCGCCACGTCGAGCGGTGCTCGGCGACCACCTCCAGCACCCGCTCGGCGGTGCGGGCGATCCACTGCGCCGAGACCGCAACCCGCGGCGTGCGCACGGGATTCAAGGCCGCGACGATCATCCGTGACAGCGCTTCCCGGCCACCCAGCGTGCTCAGTGCTTCGGCGCGCCAGTCGGCGCGTTGTTCGGCCAGTGACCGCAGGTGGTGTTTGGCCGGGCGGGTTTCCAGGGTGGCGCGTTGCGCCAACTCATACATTTCCGTTGGGACAGGTTCGCGCCCGAACCATTGCTGGAACTCCGCCGCAAGCTCACCCACGCGCGTCTTGATCGCTGTTTCCCGTCGAGACCACGCTTCGATCAATCGAGTCGGGACGCCGACGATCTCGCGGACCGGGCGCTTGGCGGGATCCGCCGCGGGGCGTTCGGCGAATTCCACGCCGACCAGGTCTTCCATGTGGTGCTCGAGGCGGGTGTTGTAGATCTCCGACACGGTGACCACGGCCTGGTAGATCGCGGCCCCGTCCAGGGTGCGCCACTTGCCGTCTAGCGTGCGCACCCGGTTGGCGATCAGCACGTGCGTGTGCAGGTCCGGATCCCCGGCACGGGAGTCACGGTGGGTGAAACACGCCGCGACAATGCCGTCGACGTCGACCTGGCGCACACCGTTGCGGCCCAACCGGGTGAAGAATCCGTGCTGTTCGAGCCACCTCAAAGCGTCGCGCACCGCACGCTGATGCGCGAGTTCGATCTTGTCCGCGACCGCCCGCGGCGCCACAGCCCAGAGCGCCGACACCGATTTGACGGGCGAGAAAGTTATGTCGAAACCCGCGACCGCGGTCGTATTCGGCCGAGAGTTCTTGGCCACCCACCCCGACAACTCCCGCGCATCACAGGGCGCGCGCCCATACTCTTCGCAGAACATTTCGTACGCGACATGGGTGCGAATCCGCGCTCGTTCTGCATCGGGAATGGCGTCGTGCGGGTCTGCTCCGTGCGCGATATTGTGTTGCTCGAACGCTTTCGCGCATCGTTTTCGGAACGCGGAAACCTCGGCGTAAATGCGATAGGGGTTGCCTAAACGCGACGCTTTATCGGCCGCGCGCGCCGCATCCTTGTGCTTGGCACCGAGGCGGATCTGCTCGTCGTAGACCTCGGCTTCGACCTGCTCGGCGTTCGGGTGACGACCCAGTCCGAACAGCGATTTCATCTGCTCTTCGGTGACTTCCGCGCCATCGGCGATGCCGAGTGCGGTCAAACCGGTGCCGTGCCAGACACCGGGTGCTTCCCCGTGTGCGGAGTAGTAGTCGGCCAAGCTGTCACGGCCACGTGAGCTGGCGTCGTGCGCGGCGACATTACGCAGGTAATACTGATAGCCATTGCCTGCCACGACTTTATGAATGGTCGCGGTCATATATCCATCAAGCGCCCGCGACGCAAATATTGCCAGGGTTCAGTTTGACTATTTTTCAGTCAAATCCAGCGTTTCCCCTGGTTGTTATCGAATCGTTATCCTGGATGCAAGAGGTGTGCTTGAGAAGAGAGAGAAGGTGAGCTGTGGAGGGCGTAGTAGAAGTGAGCAGGATGGCGTGTGTATGGATGTGGATAAGTGGGATGGGCGTGGATGGGCGAGGGGATGTGTGTGGGCGGCAGGGTGGTCCTGTGAGGGTGGGAAGGTGGTGAAGGCCGGGACCATGGGGATCCCGGCCCTCGGGCGTCGGTCGCGCGGACTCAGGCGCGCGGGGCGGTGACGAGCCTCCATCCGAACGACTCACATGCGTAGTGGCGGTCGTCGATCGCGACGACGTCGCCCACCGAGAGCGATCGATGCCCCGCGGCGGCCCAGGCGTCGGCGTGCGCGTCGTCGTCGGGATACTTGGGGTATCCGTTAAACGTGGCGAAGGCGCGGTCGAGCATGAGCTGGTCGGACCAAACTTTGGCGGCGGGGACTGTGTACTCGTAAGCGGCTACGAGCGGTGCCCCGCTGTGGTAGCGGTAGGGCGTGGAGGGGCGGTCGGCGTTGAGGAACACCGTGATCGTGGCGGCTGGGCGGAGCCACGTCGGCAGGTCGAGCTGCCAGGTGACGTCGCGGAAGTGGATGCGCAGGCGGCGCGCCAATCGGCGGTACATGGGGTTGTTGACTCCTGTCTGGTGGGCCGGTCCGCCGTGGGCGCGTGGCAGCCACGGCGGACCGGTGATCAGGGGGAAGGGAGATGTCGGGTCAGGCCGCGCGGGCGCTGGTGCGGTGTGGGGTGATGCCGAGTTGGATGCGGCAGGTGGTGCAGTAGCCGTTGGTGTGGATGACGGTCAGCTGGGTGCAGCCGTCGCAGCGGCCGTGGCGCTGGTCGGCACCCAACTGCGGCCGCCGCGCCCGCGAGGCGCGGCGCGCCGGTCCTGCGGCGGTCCGCCGCAACGGAGTACGCGTGGATGCGGAGGCGGGAGCCAGCTCGGGGTGCTGGTGGAGGAAGCGGGTGATGATCCGGCAGATCGGGTGTGGTGCGGCGCGATGCCACACCTCGGTGAGGATTCCGTGCGCGGCGCGCGGGTAGGCGGCGGCGAGGAACTCACACCGCGATAACACGAACTGTTCGAGGGTGAACTTTTCGGGCAGCGGCGGGATGCCGGGCCGGTTGTCCGCGCGGCAGAGGTCGCACAGCCCGTCGTCGGACACGAGGCGGCCGTCGCGGGCGTGGGTCGGGCGCTGGTCGGTCGTGGCACGTTCGATGAAGCAGGACACGCACCGCCACCCGGTGACCGTGACCATCGCGGCGTGGTCGTAGTCCAACCCGTTGCCCTGCTCAGGGATTTCGGGCCGGGCATCGTCGCGTACCCGCAAGGTGGTGCGGGCGGCGGCGAAGGCGAAGCGTTCCTCCTCGCTGATGCGGGTGCGCCGCCGACGCGGCCCGCGCGGGGCGCGGCTACGGGGCTCGACTTCGGGGTGGTCGGCGGCGTCGAGGTAGTCGCGGGCGAGCTGTGCGAGGGAGGACTCGTGGTCGCGGTCGGTGCGTTCGGCTGCGCGGAACCGCTGTTCGTCCCAGGCGGCGCGGAGCTCGTCGTCGTACTGTCCGGCGACGTAGGCGAGGTAGACACGATCCCACAGGAGCGCGGCTTCCTCGGCGTCGCGCGGCTGGTCGGGGTAGCGGACCCGCGTGTCGGGATCGACGGGCTCCACCGCAGCGGTAGTAAGCGGGTCGTCGGGGTCGATCACACCCATGTCGGTGAACAGCAGGGTGTGGGCGTAGTCGGTGCTGAGTGCGTCGTGCAGGTGGTCGCGGGTGAGGACGGGGCCGCGGTGGTCGCCGACGAGGACAGTGCGAGCCGCCGCTCGTGCGGCGATGCGGGCGGGGTCGAGGCGTACGGCGTCGACCCGCCGGGTCGGCGTGGCGTGGGTGACCGGGGGCCGGTAGCGCTCGCGCACCGGCATGGGCGGCAGTTCCGCGGCGGCGAGGGAGATCTCGAACAACTCGGGCAAACCGCGGTGGTGCAGGCCGGGGTCGGTGTCCGGGGCGCAGACGCTGATGCGGTCGCGGTGCTCGGGGTGGTATTTCCACAGTGCGTCGAGGCGACGCTGCGCGGTGGCGAAGTCGTAGCGGGTGAAGGTGTCGGCCAGGCCGGTGAGGAACGCGCGGTCCTCGGGTGTCGCCAGGTCGAGCACGGCCGGGAAAGCGCGGCGGGCTGCGCGTGGGTCGGTGGTGAACAGGTATTCGATGTGGGTGATGGCGTCGAGGAAGGCACTGCGTTCGGTCATGACGAAATGTCCTGTCTCGCGAAAGGGAAAGGACCCACCCCGCGACGCGCGCCTTCTGCGACACGAGGGGTGGGCGGCTGGTCGGGCGACCCGCCTGAGGGCGATCGGCCAGGGTGGTGAGCGACGCGGCGGAGGGAACGCGCCGGCTGCGGGCGGGAACGAATTCCCCTGCGCACAACCACGCGAGCCGCGGGCGGCCCGGCGGACGCCGCGCGAGGGGGGAATTCGTTCACGATCCGGGCGCGGGCCCGCAGCCGCGGCGGGCGCCACCCTGGTAGCCCTCAGGAAGGCGGGGCGACCGGCCAGACGAACACCCCGGCCCCCGGACCTTCCCTTCAGGCTTCAGTCAGAACGTCGGCTCGTCGCCCGATGCCCCGCCGAACGACCCCGCGCCCGTGACCGCCCACGAGTCCGCCGACCACGCGTCACCACCACTGCCGGTGGAGGCGGCGGCACCGACCAGCTCGCGGGAGCGTGACCGGTCCGCGCCGAAGCCGCCCGTGCTGCCGCTGCCGGGACGGGTGACGCGGTTGACTTTCGCGGTGGCGTATCGCAGCGACGGCCCGATCTCCTCGACCTCGAGTTCGACCCGGCTGCGCTTGTCACCCTCGGCGGTCTGCCAGCTGCGCTGCCGCAACCGCCCGGACACGATCACCCGAGCACCCCGGGTCAACGACTCCGCGACGTTCTCCGCGGCTTCGCGCCAGATGCTGCACGGCATGAACAACGCCTCGGCGTCTTTCCACTCGTTGGCGTTGCGATCGAAATACCGTGGGGTGGACGCGACAGTGAAATTCACGACCGCGTGACCAGCGGGGGTGAACCTCAACTCCGGATCGGCAGTCAGGTTCCCGATCACAGTCAGCGGGGTGTCTCCGGCCATGAGCATGCTCCTTCACAAGGTGTGGACGGGTGGGGATGAATCGGGGATCGTGCTGCCACCGAGGTAGTGACCTCGGTGGCAGCACCGACAGCCGGATCGCCTCACCTCTGCGGGCGGATCGCCTCACCTCTGCGGGCGAATCGAATGTGGTGATGTCAGGAGGCGAGGTCGATGTCGTGATAGTCGATGTCTCCGGCGGCGGCCTGTTCGACATCGACCAGCGCGAAGTCGAGTTCGGTTCCGGCTGCGGCCTCGGCGAGGAAATGCAGATACCGCTTCGTCCCCGCGGAGCTGTCGCGCCAGAAGCTCTTGCCGATCGGTGCCTCCGCGGCGGCGACCTGCATGGCGAGCACGATCATCCACGCCCGCGACGGTGTCGCGGCATGGATCGCGGCAACCAGCTGCTGAGTAGAACCCCCGATACCGAGCAGCGTGGTCACCTTCCGCAGATCGGCCGGATCCAGGGCGTGGGCCATGGATTCGGCGACGAACGCCGCCGCCTGCCTCGGCGGGGTGCGCCCGGCCAGCAGACGCGGCAGGAACTCCTGCCGCCGCGCGTTGGCCGCATCCCCGCGCTTGTTCAGCTCGATCACCCGCCGCCGGTCCTGGCGCGCCAGCTCCCGCTCAGCTGCCGCCTTCGCGGCGGCTTCCTCGGAGCCGTCACCAGTGTCGGGGACGATCTGCTGCAGGCCGCTGTCGGCCAGCGCGCTGGCGGGCAGGAAGTAGGACGGGATCCAGCGGTCGCGCCACTGCACCCGCTCGGCATGCACCCGCCCGTCGGCGGGTTCGGCGGACAGGTCGCCACGGGTGCTCCAGTCGACAGTGCCCGCGTCGACGATCGCGCCGGTGTCCCTGTCCACCAGCAGCCCGTTCTCCTGAACCTCGAGATACACCACCCACCGGGCCGGGTCGGCGTAGATCAGCTCCTCACTCACCGGCTCACCCGCGGCGGTGACCAGCTCGCTGGCCGGAATGTAGGCCACGTCCGGCTCCGGCTCGCTGGTGTCAGGTTCGGCGGCGAGGACCCCGAACCCATACGCGCCATAGAGAAGCGATTCGTGAAGGCGGGCGCGGGTTTCGGCACGGTCGTGCTCGATCCGCTTCGCCGTGGAGGCGAAGCTCCACCGGCCCGCCGCCGCCAGGCGGTCGACCGCGTCGGTGTCGCCGAGGTTCTCGTAGTGGGCGATCACCGCGAGCTGATCGAGGCCGTACTGGCGCTGTTCCAGCAGCTGCTTGGCGGTGTCGGAGGCACCGACCGCGGCGCTCTTCTGAATCTCCGACCGCGTGCGCTGTAACCCTTTCGCGATCCGGGTCGCGGACGCTCCGAGGTCGAGCATCAACGCGATGCCGGTGGCGCGGTCGGTGTCGGTGAGCGGGATTCGGCGGTCGTTGAGGTTGATCTGGGTCAACGTCCGCGCGATCCGGCGTTCCTTCGCGTCGACGTCGGTGGGGGCGTCGGTGACCCACACCGGCACCCGCGCCAACCCGACCTCGCGGGCGATCAGCGTGCGGATCTGCCCGTCGACGACATGAACAGAGCCGTCGGGCTCGCGTTCGGCGCGGATCGGGTTACCGACACCGAACTCCCGGAACGAGGCCGCTTCCTCCGGGTGCGCGGCGAGATCGAAACTCTTGCGGACATTTTCGGCGATCACCAACTCTGCCGGGTCCAGGTACTCCGCCTTGGCCTCGGGCAGATCCGGCACCGGCATGTCTTCGATGACGGTGGGATCCTCGACCACGGGGGCGGGCTGCTCGGCAGGCACGGTTTCCTCGACGGCCACCGGGTCGGTGTCAGGACCGGGGTCGGCGGCGGCGGTCAGGGGGGAAGTAGTCAACACGGCTCCTCACGACAAGCGGCGCGGCGACCCCCACCGGCTACAGGTGAGGCCGCCGCGCCGGAAGACGGAAACGGGGGCAACAGGACACGGGCGAGCGCCCGCTCGGATGAGAGGTCAGGCGGCTCGCTGGGCGCTCTGGCGAGCGACGTTGACCGGGCACAGCCGCAGCACACCGCGCTCGCCGTCGTCCAGGAACGCCCAGTAGCGGCCACGCCAGGCCGGGTAGTCACCGCGCCAGCGATCCAGCACCGCCGAATCAGTGATGGCGGGCGCGGCTCCCGCGTAGCCGAGATGCTCGAGACGCTCGAACTCGCCGCGAGTGAGGGACTGCACGGCAGGGGTGGACGCGGACATGAAGAAACCTCCTGGGATCGGTGGGGCGCACTGAACGCCGCCGGAGCGGGGTGGGTCGAATACGGACACAACGTGCTGCCGCCAGGTCAGCGATGCCTGCGGGCGGCGGCTACGTGGTGACAGCCCGCCGATGCCCCTTGGTCAGCCGAGAGTGGCGGGCTCGGCGTGAAGGTCATCGATGACCTGGTGTGCATCGGTGACCAGGCGGGCGTGACCGTCACGGATGAGGTCGTGGCAGCCGGTCGATGCCGTGGAGTAGATCGGGCCAGGGATCGCGAATACCGGGCGGTTGAGCTGGCGCGCCCAGCTGGCGGTATTGCGGGTGCCGCCACGGATTGCGGATTCCGGGATGACCAGCGCCCGCGCCAGCGCGGTCACCAGCCGGTTGCGTTGCAGGAACTGGTGTTTGGCCGCGGGAGTATCGGGCGGGTACTCCGAGATGAGCAACCCGGACTCGGCGATCCGGTCGAACAGCTCACGATGCGCGGCCGGGTAGGCGCGACCCAGCCCGGTCGCGACCACCGCGATCGTGCGACCGCCACGGTTGAGCGCCGCACGATGGGCGGCGGCGTCGATACCGAACGCGCCGCCGCTGATCACCGTCCAGCCGCGCTCGGCCAGATCACCGGCGAGGTCATGGGTGACGTGCACCCCGTAGTCGGAGGCCGCACGAGAGCCGACGACCGCGACGGTGAACTGCGACAGCGGACTGTGCCGTGGTGTGCTACGCACCCACAACGCCACCGGGCTCCCCGCCGCCACGCCGGGCCCGTCGAGGTCGGCCACAGCCCTCGGCCACTCGGCGTCATCGCGAGTGACCAGCCGAACGCCGAACTCGTCGGCGCGGTCGAGATCCTGGGCAGCCTGACCGCGCAGGTCACGCGGGACAGCCGCCACGACATCGCCAGTGGCCAGCCGGGCGGCGGCCTCCTCGACCTCGAGCGTGCGCATCAGCTCACGCACCACCGGCGCGCCGGTCAGGGCAGCTCGAGCCAGGATCGCCCACGCCAGCCGGCGCGAGGAGGCTTGCGGTGCGGCGGGATTCATACAACCTCCACGGGGTCGATTCGGGGTGCGGGTTCAGTCGATGTCGATGCCGAGCTTCACGGCGCTCGCGCGCCCGGCGGTCAGAACGGCGCGGAATGCCTCGACCGGTACGGCGCGGTCGATTCCGGTGACCATGGCCTGCACGGTCTCGTTGTCGGGGTCGTCGGCCAACGCGATCCGGACCGCGGCCAGTGCCCGGTCGCGGTCGCCGTGGACGTAGGCGGTGACCGCGCACAACATCGCGGCTGGTGCGCGGTGCGGGGACGGCAGCCCCCGCACCAGCAACGCCCACAACCGCTGCCCGCGTGCGCCGTTGACACCGACGGCGAAGGCATAAAGGCTGTCGCGGACCATCTCGTCGGCCAGCGCATCGGCGAGCTCGGCCACCTCCGCAGCCGACAGCACCCCCTCGTCGCGGACCGCCTCCACCTGCATCAGGACCAGCCGCAGCCGTTCCTGCGACAGCTCACGATCACTGCCACGCACCGTCACCAACGTCGCGACCTCGGCGGCCAGCTCGGTATCCGCAACCAGGTCCGGCGGAAGATCCTCGACACTGTCACCGCGGGGCGCGGCGTAGGGCAGCAGCCCGTGCTCGCTGCCGAACAAGCTCACCCACGGATGACCCGCGGCAGGGCCGGTCACCGACCACGCACCGAGCATTCCGACCCGCAGTTCGGCCAGCTGGTCGCGCAACATGGCCACCAGCTCGCGGTGTTCGTCGCGGGGAAACGGTGTGTCCGCACTCGGATCATCGATCACGACGACCGCGACCGCGTCCGGACGATGCTTTGCGCACCAACCGCGGGTGCGGGCCAGGATCGGGACGGTGGCCAGGTGCTCCCGGGTCAGATAGAGATCTTCGCGGCGGATGCGTTCGACCGCGATATACGCATCCGGCCAGCACGCCAGCTCCCGCAAGCTCATCACCACCAGCGACCGGTGCGGTGGGTTCGGCAACCAGGCCAAAGCCTCGGCAATGAACCGGCCGGGATCAGCAACAAACGACACGGCAAACCTCCTCGAAGCCAGGGAAAAGGGGGACGCGTCACCACGGCGGAAGACGCAGGAAGGCACGCACACCGAGCGGCGCGACATCGCATGACGGCGGCGGGATGACAAGGGCGTGGGCGGGGAGGGTGGATGCGTCCTAGAGAGGGGAGGGGCGCATCCACCGTTGCGCCTCGGCGCCAGATGAAGCAGCGGGCAACAGTCCAGCGCCGGCAGCATCGGGCTTCGACCAACGGAACGCGAAAGTGATGTCCCCCGGCGAACCCCGACCCCTGCAGGCAGCCTGATCCCGCCGCCCCGGGTGAGACCCGGCCTTTAGCTCCGCGTCCTCGAGTTAGTGGCAGCGGCTGGTGCGGGTGGCGGCGTAGGTCAACCCGTCGATGATGGTGCGGTCGGCCTGCGTCGCGGTGAAACCCTCGACGCCGACATGGATACGCGCGGCGTCACCGAGCACGGCGTGTGCGTGTGCGTAGTCGAGCAGCCCTGCACCGACGATCCGACCCAGCGAGTTGGCCGCCAACAGCAGGGTGCGATGCCGCACCCCCGGGTAGGCGGCGCGGACACGGGCGCTTTGAGTGACCAACGCCGCCTGCACGTAGGCGTCGGGATGACCGACCACCGGAGCGCTGCGGGGAACCGGGAGCGGTGCTGGCGGGCTCAGCAGACCGGTCAGCCACTGCGGCAAGAGGATCGGTGCCCGGTCGTCGAGGCGGCGGTACGGGCATTCGGGCAGCTGGGATCCTGCGGCGACGACATAGCCGCCGTGGCCGCGGCTGTCGATGCGCCACCCGAGACGGGCGATCGTGGTGCGCAGCGCTGGTGTGCGTGGCGCGCGGTAGTACAGGGCCTGTGTAGCTACATGAACGCAGAGGCTGGAAACCGCACTGCCACAAGTGGTCTGTGGAACAATCGCTTCATTCTCCATGTCCCGAGGGGGGCTCATGCGTGCGGTGCCACTGCTTGTTGCGGTTTGTTTCTGCCTGTTCGCTTGCGCCAGACCTGAGCCTACGCCCAGCGTGACGCTCACGGCTCCCGCAACGGCGTCAGCGACACCGACAACCTCGACCACCGGGCCCTTACAATCACAGAGTGATCAGCCGACGGTTACGCAGCCTCAGGCGACCCAAAATCCAGTGGCCTCAACAATCCTTACCCAAACGTCGGTAGCCCCGACGACCGTAAGCTTGACCGAAACCTTGCCGACGACAGTGGAGATAGGCCCCATTGAGCCTAACTCCGGGGCCCGGATTACTACTTCTCCGGCTCCGGCCTCAACTCCGCCGCCTCCCCCGCCGCCGCTTCCTGGCGTCTCTGTCCCGACGACGTCCGATGATCATCATGCGGAACGATGAAACGGCGTCGTCGTCGCGGCGCGCGGTGGCGGTGGCGGTGGGGACATCGGAGGCCACTCTCACCGTGGCGATCCTCTACTACGTCGGTTTGGTGTACACCCGCGCCTGGTATGGACACTTCGGTGTCGATGCCCGGCTACTGGACTTCGGTGTGTCCGACTACCTGATCAGAAGCCTCGACGGCGCCTTCTTTCCGGTGGTGCTGGTCTTGTTGATCGCCGCGGCGGCGTTCGCCCTGCGCCCGCTGCCGATCGTGGTGGTGTTGCGTACTAGACGGCCGCGGTGGGCGCTGCGGGTATGGGTGGAGACAGTCACCGTAGTCGGGGTGTTGCTATGCGTGGCGGCCGCGGTAGGCGTCACCCTGCGTGAGCAGTTGCCGACGTGGACGAGTCTGGGCCTGCCTCTTACGCTGCTCGTCGGCGTCGCATTGATCTGGTACGCCCTGCATCTGCGCGCCACATACCACGGTTGGCTACGCCGCCGACGTAGCCACCGTGGCCCGGCCGACGGGTCTCTGCCGTTACGGATCACGCTGATAGGTCTGATATTCCTCGCCGTGTTCTGGGCCGTCGGGTACTACGCCAGCGTGCAGGGCGTCCGCGCCGCACAACGCGAGGAAAGTCATGGGTTACGGTCACGACCCGCAGTGGTCGTGTTCAGTGTCGATCGCCTCGCCATTGCGGGCGGAAAATCGAGAATCGATGCGATCACCATGCCCGACACGAAGTATCGCTACCAGTACAGCGGACTACTGATGCTCGCCCGCGCCAACGACCGCTACTTCCTCGTTCCTGCGGACTGGGACAAGAAGCGTGGCGACCGCGTGTTTGTCATCACCACCACCGACAACGTCCGTATCGACCTCGCTCCACGGCGCACTGCGAAAGAAACTCGACCCATTCCCAGCAGCCCGGCCAGCGGAGGTCTGCGTTGATTCAGATCGATCGAATGCTGGGTGGCCAGCCGTTGCGCCATCGCCAGGAACGCCTCGACCCCGTACTGGTTGTCGGTGCCCCCGGCTTTGCGTAGCAGCGCGCCGATGCGGGCGAGCATCTTCTGCGAGGTCGTCACAGCCGCAACCCCCCGTAGCCGAACATGGCCGCGAACGCGAGATGAGCGCGCAGCAGGTCGATCGGACGGGAGGTCAGGTCGGCGGCGGGTGCGGCGTCGCGGACCTTCCGAATCTTCAGCAGCTTGACCCCGCGCAGGTTGACGCCGACGACGGGTGGTGTCGTGTCGGTGCCGGCGTCGTCGATGACGGCGTAGTCCGACAGTCGGATCCACACCTCGTACCAGGCGTCGGCGGGCTGGCCTTCGCGCGGCGCCTCCCGGGCATCACGCTCGTTGGCCTGCCACCGATGGCAGGCACAGGCCGGGTCCTCGCAACGGGCGAACGTCTCGGGCGGGTGCGGGTTGTAGCGGGTCTGCCGCCCCGCCAGCATCGGGCACGCCTGGCGGGAGTAGTGGCCGCATTCGGGGTGCACGCCGGGTTCGGGGGCGACGCCGCGTAGGTGGTCGGCGGGCCGGATGTAGAGCACGACGCGGTCGTCCAGCGGCTGCCCGCAGATTTGACAAAGTCTGCGCCACAGAGTTTCTCGCAGTCGTTGCTGGTCGAGTTTGCCCCAGACCGGGCGGGTGCGGTCGCGGTGGGCGAGGGTGATGTGCGGAACCACCAACCCCTGCGACAGCGGCGCGTGCGCCAACCGCACAGGGACCGGCGGCCGCGGCGATGGTGCGGGTTCAGTCAACGTAGATCACCTCCAAGCAGTGGTGCGCCCATGAACAGGCGCAGGACAGGTGTCAGGAGTCGGTGGGCTGGATCGGTGTGGCCGAGACCTCGATCCGGAGCACCCGCTCGGCGACGCCGGGGGCGTGGATGCGGATTTCGATTGCCGCGCGGCGCGCTCCCGGGACCGGTGGTTCGGCGACCCAGGGTTCGAACCGGTCGGGGTCGAGGTCGGGCAGGTTGGCTTCCATCCAGGCCACGATGTCGGCGGCGTGGGTGATCACCACGGCCAGCGGCGGCCGGTGTGCGGGACGACATCGTGCACCGCGACAACGAGGGGTGCGGCGGGCACCTGGGTGCTCACCGACCGCGGCAGCAGCGCCTGCAAGCCACCGGCAGCAAGGTTGCCGCGCGCGATCACCCACCGGCCGTTGTGGAGCTCGGCGGGCAGCAGTCGCCACCCGTGGCCGGTCGGCAACCGATCGAACAGCTGCCGCTGCCAGCCGCTACGGCTGCCACCGTCCTTGTCGAGGGTGTCGACTTGCGTGGCGTATTCGATGCGCACCAACGCCATCACCGCCG
Source organism: Nocardia sp. NPDC047654 (assembly GCF_043205035.1). Classification (NCBI taxonomy): domain Bacteria; kingdom Bacillati; phylum Actinomycetota; class Actinomycetes; order Mycobacteriales; family Nocardiaceae; genus Nocardia; species Nocardia sp. NPDC047654. Next base: position 42,942 of record NZ_JBIDDF010000027.1, on the reverse strand, counting down.
TGACCCTCGCCATGGGGGAAAAGGGTCGACGCCGGGGAACACAGCGATCGAGGTGCCGGACTGGGGCGGGGTCGCGAACGCGGCGTGATACCCCGCGACAAGCACCCGCGCGGTTGGGGCGACGTCGGGCAGGACCGATCGATAGTGGGGGTCGGTCTGCAGGCGGGCGATGTAGCGGACGGAATCGATTCCCACCGCAATCACCTCACACGCCGGGAAGGGCGGTGGTTAGCGCCGGAACTCGGAGTGAGGGTGGGCGCGGTTGGGCTGAACATCATTTCGAAGCTGCTCGGTGAGACGGTGATGGCGAACCAACCGTTGCGGGCGGCGTAGGTGCGGACCAGGTCGATGAGGGTGTGACCGTCGAAGTCCTCGGTGAGATCGAGGTATTCGGCGAAGTCGTCACCGAGCGGTGCACCGTGATCCCAATGGGTTTTGGGTCCGTGGCCGAGGGCGTAGACGACGCGAGCCATGCCCTCGGGGCTGCCGGGTTCGCCGGGCTGGCGCGGAATTCCATTGCTCATCAGATGGATGCCCTGGTCCTTGACCCAGATCAGCGACGGCACCGCCGGTCCGGGATCGTCAAACGGCGAGCGGGTATGGCCAGGAGCCGCCATCGCGTGCTCGGCGAGGTCGATCACCTTCGACAGTGGGAACCACAGGGTCACCGATGGCATCGGCAGATCTCCTTCCTTCGAGGGGATTACGGTGGTCAGGCTGGGATCGCGCCGCCGGGCGGGGTGACGGATTCGATGAACGCCAGCGGCAGCAGCACCCCGGCCTGCTGGCCGGCGCGGGACAGCACGGTGTAGTGGCGATGCACCGCCTGGACGTGGACACGGTCGTGGGTGTAGCCGCCGCGGGTGATCACGGTGGCCGCCGCCTGCGCGCGGCGGAGCCGGTGCAGCTCGGTCGCGATGAGCGCGACCACCGGATCACCACCCTCGACGTTCTCCTCGGGCGTATCGGCGGCGATGGTGCTGGCCAGGCGCTCGCGCAGCAGGGCGCGGGCGTGATCGAGGTCGTCGAGGTTGGCGTCGTCGTCGAACCAGCGGTCGATCCGAGCAAGGACTTGGCGCAGGAACTCGCACTCGGAACTGTCAGCCGCTGGCGGGGTCGAGCTGTGGTGTTCGCTCATCGGCGGCCGCCTCGCAGACGGCGCCACCACCCGCCACGGCGGTGCAGGCGAGGCCGGGCGTAGCTGGCCAGCACGGCAGCGAGGGTGTCGGCGGCGTGGGGGTCCAGATCGGCGCAACGCCAAGCGTGGTCGGGGTCGTCGCGGTCACGCAGTAGCAGCCGCACATGGTTGCCGTCGGTGCTGACGACGACGGCGTGGCCGTCGACATCGCCCAGCCGGATGAGGATGGTGGCCAGATTCGGGTAGTAGGTCACGGAAGGATCCCCTCTGGTGAGGTGGAAGTGATGCCGGGAGACGGCATGGAGGAACAGACACCGGTGGTGTCAGGCGTTCTCGAGTTCGATCAGGTCGGCGTAGCGTTCGAGGCCATCGAGCGCCTCGCATTCGCAGCGCGGGAACGGGCGCAGGCACTCGGCGCAGAATCCGCAGGCGGTGCAGTGCGGGCCGGGCTGTTCGTAGTCGAGTTCACCGCAACCCAGGCAGTACTCCCAGTCCGCGGCGGTGTAGCCCCAAGAGTGGGTCTGGTAGGTGTGGTTGGAGTACCAGATCCCGGCGTCCCAGTGCCCGTAGTGTTCGTTGAAGATGTAGGCGGAATGCTTGTAGCCAGGGTCGACGGTCAGCAGCACCATTTTGTCGCTGCCCAGCCACCGCTCCAGGTGCGTGCGGCCCGCCCAGGAATCCAGTGACCCGAATGGCTGGGTCGGCAGGAAGTCTTCGGCGGCGATGCGGGTGTCGCTTCGCTCGTCGCCGATGTGGGGGTGGACGTTGCTGGGCAGGATCCCGTTGTGCGCGAGCACGGTCCGCTCGTCACCACCGACCAGGAAGGGATGACAGTTCTCCACGCCGCGGTAGCCGTGGGTGGCCAGCCGGGAATGGAACAACGCCGCACGCTCTGGATGACGCTCTCGCACGGTGGCGAACTCGCTGATCACCGCGTCGGCGTTCATGCCGCGGCCGACGATGATGCCGGTGTCGGTGAGCACGGCGTAGCCGTGGCCGTGCGGGTTGGCCAACGCCCCATTGGACAGGGCGTCGAGGTCGGGATTGATGCCGGGTTTGACGAATGTCAAGATGCACACGCGAGGGCCTCCATTTCAGCCAGCAGCGGGGAGTACTCCGGGCGCGAGCGCACCCAGGTGGTGAAGGCGGTCCATTCCCAACCGCGCCGGCGCGCGATATCCGCCGCCGACAACTCGCGGGTGTACTCGACCGACGCCGCCGCGAAGGCGAGGGCAGCTTGAACTTGTTGAGGATGGAGGGAACTGGCGAAGACGCGCAGCTCGAAAGTGTCTTCCGGGCAGACGTTGATGGCCTGGTAGCGGCCGTAGCCGTCCTGGCTGCCCTTGGCGTAGTCCTGAGCGCTCGAGCGCTGTTGTGGGGAGAACTCCGCCCACGATGAGGCCCGCCGCGCCAGCGTCGTGACGGAGCGTTCGTTGCGGTACACGAACTTCAGCCATCGGTAGGCGTGCGCGGGGGAGGAGAAACCGGCGCGGGAGACGTGGACGTGGATGCCGACGCCCTCATCGGTGTAGCAGCCCAGCAACCGCAGCCGACGCAGCAGCTGCCACGGAAATCGTTGCAGCGCAAATGCATACGACATCGGGTGCGTGACAAGTTCGAAACCGCAGGAGATCGAACCGTCTTCCTTCAGATACGCCAGGTCCCGGATGTGCGCCACGGCGGTGTCGACGGCGTCGCGGTAGCTGCGGTCGGGGGTTTTGATCTCGAGTTCCATCCCCAGGAACAGCGGGCCGTCGCCGTGGAAGTGCAGTTCGGGGGTGTAGTAGGAGTCGTGGACGGCGTGATGGGCGGGGGAGTAGGTGTCGAAGCAGCTGTCGCAGTAGGTGGTGTCGACCAGGACGAGGGTGAAGCAGTCGCAGCATTCGTGGTAGTCCTCGTCTGCGCACCGCTCACACACCCGGTTGCCGCTGTCGACGGAATAGAGTTGGTGGGCGAGGCTGCCGCAGTCGTGGCAGGTCTCGTAACCGGCCGCGCACTCGGCGCAGACTTCTGTGCTGGCGCCGACAACGCTGCGGGCGACGTGGGTGTAGGTGTCGCATTCCCCGCACTGCTGCCAGCCGGTCAAGCATTCGCGGCACAGCAGGGTGTCTTCGACCGTGCGGGCCAGGGTGTCAGCGCGGGCGTGGTCGGCGCACTCATCGCAGCGCGGCAACCCGGCCGCGCAGTTCGCGCACACACGATCGCCGCCGATCGTGGAGATCAGGTGCCCGGCGGTGACGCGGGCAGAGCATTCCTCGCAGACGGGCTCGGCCAGGGCGGATGCGGGCATGACGAATCGGGTCCCTTTCTGTGGAATGGAAAGAACCCCGCACCCAGCCCGAGAGACGGGCCAGATGCCGGGGCTCTGTATGGGGAGGGTCAGCGGCTGAGGGTGCCGCGCGGTTGCCTCACGGCGCTGTGGCCTGCGAGCGGGTGGGTCGATGGGCCGCGGTCCGCGCGCGCAGCCCGCGGTTGCGGGAAGTGGTGGCGGTGCGGGATTGCGACGTGATGCAGCTGCAGTCGGGGAAGGCGGTTTCGCAGTCGAAGCACCAGCCACAGTCGCCGCAGTAGCGGCTGGTGCGGTGCAGGTCGAGTTTCTGGCAGTACCCGCACAGATACCGGCGTCCCCGTACCGGCCAGCGCCGCTCGGGCGGCAGGTAGCTGGTGTTGGAGTACCAAACCCCGGCCACCCAAGACCCGGCCTGCTCACCGAACAGGTAGGCGTGATAGTCGTAGGCCGGGTCGACGGTGAGGATCACCAGCTTGCTCGACCCCAGCCACGACGCCAGTCCCCGCGCGCCGCGGTGGGTATCGATCGACCCGAACGGCTGCTTCGCCAAGTACTCCTCCGCCGCGATCCGGGTATCCGAGCGCGGGTCGTAGGGGCCGGGGTGCACCCGCTTGGGCAGGGTCCCGTTGTGCGCCAGCACGGTTCGAGCGTCACCGCCCAACCGGAACGGGTGACAGTTGGCCAGCGAGATGCTGCCGTGGGTGGCGTAGCGGGAATGAAACAACGCCGGACCCTCCGGATACTCGGTGCGGGCCTTGGTGAACTCCGCGATCACCCGCTCGGCATTCATGCCCCGATCGACGAGGATCCGCCGCTGGTCGACGATCGCGAATCCGTGGCCGTGCGGGTTGGCCTGCGCACCGATCGCCAACGCCACCGGGTCCGGGGCGACGTTGCCGGGGATGTACGTCAACAAGCACATGCCAGGTCCTCCATCTCCGCCCGCAGGGGCTGGTAATCGGGGTGGTCAGCGACCCAGGCGGCGAAGCGGCCCCATTCCCAGCCACCGGCGCGGACGTCGGTGACGCGCAGGCGGCGGGTGTAGTCGATGGAGGCGGCGGTAAAGGCGAGCGCTGCTTGTACTCGCTGGGCATCGAGAGAGCTGGCGAACACGCGCAGCTCGAGGGTTTTGCGGGGGTGGGGGTTGATCGCCTGATACCGCTCCAAGCCCAAGGCGTGCTGCGGGCCTTTGGCGGTGTCGCGCGCCCGGGCCCGCGCCGCCAGGTCGAACGGTGCGTAATGCGAGCGCCGCCGCGCGAGGGTGGAGACGGCGGATTCGTTGCGGTACAACAGTTTCATCCACCGGTAGATGTGGGCGGGGGAGTCGAACCCGTCGCGGCTGGCGTGCACATGCAGCCCCACGGTGGAGTCGGTTTCGCAGTCGAGGTCTTCCAGCGCCGCCAGCAGCGGCCACGGGAACCGCTCGATCGCATACCGATACGACATGGGATGGGTGACCACCTCGAATCCGGTCGGGCGGATCGAGGAATCCTGCTTCAGGTAACCCAACCGCCCCAGATGTGCGGCGGCGAGAGAGGCGCATTCGCCATAGCGGTAGCCGGGGACGATGATCTCCAGCTCCAGGCCCAGGAACAGTGGGCCCTCGCCGTGGAAGCGGGGGTCGGGTTTGTAGCTGTAGTGCCAGACATGCTCGCGGCGGGTACGGCAGTCACAACTACGGCCGCGGCGGGTGAGGGTGCCGCAGTGCGGGCAAGTGTCGAACCGCTCGACACAGCGGGGGCAGCTGCGGTGCCCGCCGGCGATGTAGCGGCTGTCGACGGTGTAACGATCGCACTCGAAGCAGAGGTCGAACAACACGGTCGCGCAGCGCAGGCACACCGGCTCGTCGGTGTCGGTGCGCACCCGCGGGTCAGTGGGTATGCGGCAGGACACGCACGGCCCAAACCAGGAAACACACCGGCCGCAGAGAGAATGCTCATCGGCGGTCTCGGTCAGCGCGAGCGAGGGCTCCCGACAGCGATCACACAGCGATATCCGCGATGCACAACGGCGACAGACGAACTGCTCCTCGACCGGAAACCGGTCACCGGGATCACAGCTGCCGCAGAACGCGCACGGCGGAACAGAGACGGTATCGGGCATGACGCGCCACCTTCCAGAAACGAAAGAACGCCAGCCCGGAAGGCGTTCTCCGGTCTGGCGTTCAGGGGCAACAGGATGTTGGTGATGTGAGTGGTGCACCGCGAATACGCGTGCGGCGGCGGGCTAGCTCGGGCGACGGTCACACGCGTTCGTGAGTGACAACACGCCGGCCTACCAGTCGGTGGGAGTGTGACCGGGATGACTGGTGTGGCTACGCCGCGTCGCGGTCCGCCACGGCGTCGTGGGCGGACTGCTCGAGGGCGAGCAACCGGTCGTCGGCGTGGCCGTGCCAGCGGGCCTCGAACCCCGTCCGCTGTTTCGGCATTACGGAATCGGGCGCAGCGACGAAGAACTCCTCCAACCGCGGATAGGTCGTCGTCGCGTGCGCGGTCAGCCAGACCCGGGTGTGATCACCGTCGACCTCGCACGGGACCCGCAGGCGGGCGGCGATCCGACCCAGTATGTCCCCGGTCTCGGCGCGGCTGCCGCAGGCAACGGTGTCGACCGACCGCCAGGCGCGCGCCGGTGCGGTGTAGCAGCGGCGGACCCGGTACACCGCCCACCGGCAGCGATCCAACTGCGCCTCCGCCAAGGCGAGGACGTCGCGGGCGCCGCCGCGGCGCAGCCGATCGGTCAACGACCTATTTGGCCCGAACAGCCCGGAGTTGCGGTTGAGCGCGACGGCGACATACTCATCCACCACATGCTTGAACGCCTCCGCCGGCGCGGCCTTGAACCGCGCCAACTGCTCAGGCCACCCGGGTAAGGACACGAAGCAACATTGGCGGCAGCAGGATTTCGGCCACCACACCCCGAACAACCCGAACAGGTATCCCTGGCAGCGGGCGCGGGACCAGCCCTCGGCGTGCAGCGGGTAGATCGGGTGACGCTGCCCACCCAGCGTCACCGAGGAATCCGTGACGATCCGGCGAGTTTCCTCGGCGTTGTAGCCGACCGCGTGCACATACGGCGCGAGCCCCAGATGGGTGGCGCGCCAAGTGTCGAGGGGGACTCCTTTCGCTTTGGCCGAACAGGTCCGATTGCCGCCGAGGGTGGGCAGCACACCGTTGCCGCGGTGCTCGTCGCTGAGCGCGTAGAAGCCGTACTTCGCCGGATCCGGGTGCAGCCGCACCGGTTCGCGAGTGTCCTGCAACACGACAATGCCGTCCGCGGCCGAAGGACCCTTGCGGGCCACTTCGACCAGGCGGACCGCGTGCCGTCGTAGCAACGGCAGGACGTGGGCGGCGACCAGATCGCAGGTGCTGGTCCACTCGTCACCGGTCTGGGCGACCAACACGATCAGGTTGGACAGGTCGTCCAGCAGTTCCACCGGCCGGAACTCCGGTTCGAGCAGCGTGCGCACCACGCCGCAGGTGCTTTCCACTCCCATCCCGTAGGACCAGCACACCGCGACCGCGCCGTCGAAAAGATCCGGCACAGCGAACAAACCGTCAGCGGCATCGACCATGCGGAAACTCCTCTCGGCAAGGGGTGGTGATGACTGGTGGCGATGGGGGCGGGTGGGTGCCGATGAATGCGCGAAGCCGCTTTCGCGCGGTCCCGGGGCCGCTGACACCGTGCAATCTGGGCACCAGGAATCGTCAGACGGCCCAGTCCTCGATGGGCCGGGATGTCGCTTGAGCCATCGACATCCCTCTGAAGGTGCGCCCGATGATTGGTGATGCACTATCTGGACGAGATAGGTGTGTCCCTGCCTGGTACCACCAAATGAGATGACATCATTCTTGCCAGAGATCGTCTGGCGTTCTTGCTGCCTGTGGAGTGAAGAAGGTGCGGGTCTCTGGCGGTCGGCGTCGACTGAACGAGACTGGAGTGGGATCGCTGCACCTCATATTCAGGGAGACAGGAGGCTACTGTTGCCAATGGACACGGGACAGAAACATGAGCCTGAAGGCGACTCTGGATCAACGCAGGGACCTTCGCCTACGTCGATTGAGGACGATACGGCTGCAAAGTTAGAACGAGACATAAAGGTTGCTGCTCGGAATGGGCGGCACGCCTTGATTGCGGCGTTGTGTGCCGCGATAGTGTCTGGCGCGGTTTCTGCGGGTTCGGCTGTATATGTCAGCAGAAACACCTTGGATCGCAATGCGGTCCTCGCGGCGGCGCAGGTGGTGCGAGCGGACCGGCAAAAGGCGTACAGTGAGCTTCTCGCCGCAGTGGACGAGGTCCAAGCAGCACTCGGCCCTGTCCGGGGTGCATTGTCACGGAACCCCACCGGTCGTGAGGAAGCTCGGTCTGCCTTCGTCGAGTTTGCCCTGAAGGGCGTGGCAGCCTTGAAGGCCAGAACCATGGCAATTCTTGTGGGTAGTGTCGAAACTTCGCGGATCGTGGATGATGTACTCGTTGACAAGTTCGAGGCGTTCAACGCGGATCACTTGATTCCATTCAGCGAACAGCACCTCAAACCGTTCGGGTCTCAGAAAGACGAAGACAACGAAGAAATGCTGCGCGATAGTCCGCTGCTCGTCGCTGAGATTGACCGATTGTCTGAAGAACTGGATGTCTTCGACCGTGAGTTCATCGAACAGGCGCATAAAGATCTTGGAACGGGATGAAGAACACCCGATCGTGCGAGATTGCCTCCCTCGCGGTGTTTCTCCTGGGAAGGCGACGGCAAGTCGTCCCAGGAGCGACAGGTAGAGCGGATGACCGTGGTGGCAATCTGTGGCACCTCGGACATACGCCGTCGACGGATTCGGCGTCACAATAAATGGTCGATCTGCACTCGCCCGAATGCGCCCGGCCATCGTTGGCGATCTCAACATGGGCGGACAACCGGATGCGGCCTGGGTTAGGTCCTGCGTTTGAGCGAACCCGCGATTCGCCATCAACAGGACCGGTTTCGACCACAAGCGTGGTCGCGTTGTGACCTTCCAGCAGTTGCCTCGGCAGAAGCATGGTTCACCGCCCGCTCCGTTCAACGACGACGGGTCGCCCTTGGTGAACGAGAGATGGTGCAGGTAACTTTGCACCAGCGCCTGTCCTTGTCCGGCCACTTGCCGCGTTCGGCGACGCGGTCGAGCAGATCGCAGCCGGTGCGGGCCACCAGCTCATGACGCAGCCCGTAGTGCTCGGCGTGCTCACGAGCGAGCGCGACGGTGCCCGGCCAATCCGATCGACCCATGTCGGCATGGACGGTCGTGACGCGGTCGAGGACGCCGGCCTCGGCGCACAGTTCCACGAGGACATCCAGAAGGGCTTGACTGTCTTTGCCGCCACTGAGACTGATCAAGTAATGGTCGTAGCCGAGCAGGTCCGGGCCCGAAGCCAGCACATCACCACCACTCGAGGGCAGCAGTTCCCGAGCGGGGGGAGAGGCCATTGGTCGCCGTGCCGGAGAAGCAACTGCTGCCATTGCAGGGCCTCCTCGATTTCGGATGGATGGAATGCGGTCGGCGACAGGGGATGAGGCGCCGGGGTTCGCCCGGGAGGCGGTAGCCGGAGCAGGTAGGATCGAGCGCGGGAGAATCACAGGCGGGCCCGAAGACTTCAGGAGGCCGGCCATGTCCTCGCGTCGCCCACCGCGCTCCCCGCGCACACCTCGATCCCCGGAACTCGTGGCACGACTGGAACGCTCACGCGCTCGCAGCAAACGGCGTCGAGAACTGGCACGCCAGAAAGAGCGCGCGATCCAGGAGGCGGTCAAGCGCTACCTCACCGATTGGGAAGCGATCACCGCCTGCGAAACCCGGCGTGATCAGAACATCGCCGCGTTGCGGCAGCAGATCAGCGACCTCGAGGAGCGTGCCGGGAGCGAGATCGCCCGCTACCGCGCCGACCAGGCCGAGGCCGCTGCCGTCATCGGTGATCACGGTGGCTCTGAGCAGGATGTCGCTGAGTTGTTCGAGATCAGTCCCAAACTGGCTCGGCAACTGATCGCCGCCGCCCGCGGCGCTCGCACCACCACACCACCGCAACCATCCTCCTCAGCGGCCGTCGCGGCGACTGAACTCGAGCGTGTCGGACCGACCACGGCACAGCCGCGTACACGGACACCACCGGTCGCCGACACCGACGACAGCGCAGAGTCACCGCGATCAGCGCTGCCCATGGACCCGTTGAACACCTGAGGCAATGCGGAGGCTGGTCGAAAGAGCAGATGCGGGGGTGCGAGGCTAGGGCTGCTCGGCGGGCACCGCGTGGGTCAGGTCGGTCGGCCACGGGTAGGTGCCGGGGGAGTCGTCGACTGCTTGCACGAGCGCTGTGGTCGGGTCACCGTCGACGCCGAGCTCGATGATGCGGAACACGCTCACCCCGCCCGCGACCAGGTGGATCAGGGAGCCTTCCTCGAACTGCACACGCCCGACCCTAGCGAACAACACCACCCGGTTGGTATTCGCTAGGGATACGCTGTCTGGTGTGTCTGTGCCGGCACCGATGCTGGCGACCGCAGGTCAGCCGCCTGATACGCCAGGCCGGTGGGCGATCGAGATGAAATGGGACGGGATGCGCGCCATTTGCCGTCTCGCCGGTGAGCGGTGGAATTGTTCAGTCGCAACCGCAACAACGTCACTGTGTGCTATCTGGAGTTGACCGCAGGGCTCGCGCAGCGCCCGCCCGGCACCGACATGATCCTCGACGGTGAGATCGTCGCCCTCGACCCGGCTACCGGCGCGCCGTCGTTCGCCCGGCTACAGCAGCGCATGCATCTGACCCGGCCTGCCCGCGAACTGGTGCGGGCGGTGCCGGTGCAGCTGTTCGTGTTCGACCTGCTCGAACTCGACGGCGCCAGCTCCATGGCCCTGTCGTATGTCGAGCGGCGCGCCCGCCTGGCCGAACTCGACCTCACCGGTGCCGGGGTACGCGTCCCGCCGTACTGGACCGACATCCCGGTCGGCACCATGCTCGACACCGCCGCCTCCCACCGGCTGGAAGGTGTGGTCAGCAAACGCGTCGACTCCGTGTACCGGCCCGGGACGCGCTCGCGGCTGTGGCTGAAGACGGCGATCCGCCAGACGACAGAGGTGGTCATCGCCGGATGGGTTCCCAGCAGCGGCGGCGGCGAGCGTGGCGCGCTCGGCTCCTTGATCCTGGGTGCCTATGACGAGTCGGACCGTTTGGTCTACGTCGGGCACGTCGGCACCGGCTTCACAGTGGCAGCGCGCCGGGCATTGCTCGAGCGGTTGAAGGCATTGACCACAACCGACAGCCCGTTCGACCGATCGGCACCAACGTGGCCGATGACGGCGGCGCGATGGGTGAGACCACAGCTGGTGGGCACCGTCGAGTATCGAGAGTATGTCGGCGCCTTACGACATCCGAGCTGGCGGGGATTGCGCGCCGAGATCGATCCCACCGAGGTGCGGCTACCGACTCGAGACGATCACATCCCCCGGGCTTGAAGCTGTTATGGCTGGACTGGCCATCCCTCGACGAGCCCGTCATCGAGCCCGGTGAGATCAGGCGTTGGCGTAGCCACCGGCATTCCACACCAACCAGCGGAACTGCTGCGGGACGAATGCCTGGCGAGCGGGAACACCCGGGGCCGGAGACTGAGGCCAGAACGCCACACCGCACCGATGGCAGTAGAAACCGGCCTGCCACACCGCATGCGCGTGGCGACGTCCCCGCACGATTTGGCCGTTGCGGCGAATACGGCACACCGCGACAGTGAGCAGGACAGCGCCAGGCGCCGCTAACCCCCCGAAGAACACGACCGTGCCCAGGGCGGCAACCCAATGCGATACCCCGGGGACGGGATGGACGATCGAAACGATCGCCGGAACGATCCATGACATCGCTGGCACGAGCAGCACCAGGGCGAAGAAGGTCAGCCACCCGGCGGGGGTGCGGGCGGGCTCACGGGCGAGGCTGTGGGCGAGTGCTGTTGTGTGGGTGCGGTCGACGGTGGCAGTGCCGAACACCGGCACCAGGCCAGTAGATGCGATTCCCATGCCGGAGTAGACGTTTGTCCCGAAGCTGGTCGACACGCCATCGGCATGCAAGGCGGGCACACTTTGCACCCAGTCGAGTCGGTGGCAGTGCGGACACGTCAGATCGACATCCATACGGGCAACCCCTCACAAGCCGTTGCGCTGTAGCGGCGCGTCTGTGGTGCTGGTACCTGCAACGAAAGCTCTGTGGGGTATCCAACACCGTTCGCTATCTGCTGTCGAGAGCTATTCGTGAGCTTCTGCATCGACAAGTCCCTTCCGTCATTGGCTGACGAGTCAAATCGTGTGTCGTTCGGCGGCCGTGGGCTGAAATGGGCAGTGCTGCGAACCGGTGTTCGGCTCCTGTGGGGAAGAAGCGCGGGACCATGGTTCGGCCGATCGGCCCGACCCCGCAGCATCCGCCGCTGTGACCGGCGTGGCCAGACATCGAAATGGCGACTGGGCGCTGGTGGATCGGCCCCAGGAGGGTGGCGTGAGGGGCGAGCTGTTCCCGCTGAGGCACCCGGCGCCCAGTCGGTGGGGATGGACGGGCCGAACCTGGGCCGGGAAGCGTGTCCCATCAGGGAGGCCCGCCTCCGGAGGGGCAATCGCGCCTAGGAGTCGCGGGATACCTGGTGGCGCGGTCACCGATACAACTCATCGGGCCAGTGTTTCGCCTGGTGGCATGTCACCAGGAACGTGTATGTTTACGTATTGAAACGTACCCAAACGTCGTGAGATGTGGTTCAAATCCGCTGGCAGGGTGGCGTTTCGAAGCCGTGACCAGCAGTTTCTGCGGTCGTGGGGTGCGGAGGTTCAAGTCCTCCTAGGCCTGGTATGTGCATCGGAGGTCAAGGTCATTTGGCCCTTTGACATTCTTATTGCTTCTCACCAACTTTAGTCAAGGTTCTGCCTCGATCACGGTTCCCGGTAAGGCAGTGCGGATGCGGGTTGTCCGGACCATGTTGGCGTGAACGTATCGCCGGTGCATGGCTGCTGCAGCGTAGTTGTCGGGCTGAGCTGTGTGCGTCCAGGAGGGTGGGGAGTGCGGCAGGCGTTTATGAATCAGACGCCGAGATTTTCTTCCAAGCGTTCTATCGCTGCTGAGTACGTCGTGGACGTTGAATCCAAGACCCAAACATCGTCATTGACCGGGTAGAAGCCGATCGATTGCCAGACGTGTCGAACCTTTCGTAGCTCGGCATCGAACTGGGGATGATTGGAATCCACTTCGAACGGATGGGGAAAGGTGACCGCGATCCCGTCGCCGTCACCAAGAAGCTGTCTGAGGATGTAACTGATCAGGAGTCTGCCTACGCCGCCTTGCCCACGAAAATTCGGCTCCAGCGATGCCCTGTCGATCAGTACCACTCGCGATGCTGGCATGGCGAGCGTTTCCTCGACGTTGTCGCGCAGACTGTTTCGACCGTGCTCGAACACTGCTGTCGCCAGTTTTTCGTAATCACTGCTGATCGCGTCCAAGGCGTGGTAGATGCTGTGTTTCGGGGTCCAGAGGTCCACTGTTACACCGTTCATCCACAGGATAGTGCGAGGGAGTTCGTCATCCTCCACGGTGGAGCCGAGCTGTCCGTAGCTGTGCCACTGTGAGATGCCTGGGCCGAAGGTACCGGTACTCCTGGCGGGTGTGGTGATCGTTGTGTCGACGTGGACTCTGTCCCAATCTATTTCGACCGACATACTTGCATGGTATGCGTGCCGCAGCACCTGCCGAGGAACACGGTGTCCGGTACGGCAGCCGTGCCGGGCGTTGAAGTGGCGGTGGGCGATCGCCAGCGGACCGGGGAGTCATCAGACTGGCGGAGTTGAAGATCCGAGGCGCGAAAGCAGGATGTCTCGTGCTGGTCGGCCAAGCTATGTCATGCAATTCCGTATCGGCGGAATGGAATGGAGAAGGTGGGGGCGGCAGCCTTATCGACGAATGCCTTGCCCCGGTACCCAGTCCGCTGCCTCACTGCGCTTCGGCGTCCTTCAGGACCGCCGTGCCGTGGCATCGACTATCTGTCTGCCCACCTCGTCGAGCGCCCCGTGTGCGCACGAACGACTACGGCTCGGCGCCAGGTGCTGCCCCATTGCTGTCGCGTAATCCGCATCGGTCAAGCATATGGAGCGCGCGGCAGGCGGCAACATCAACTCCTCGACATAGGAGACAGCCACGCGGACGGTGCCGTAGGGATTCGCACACAGCGTGGCTGACCACCGAACTTGCGTTCCCGAGGCAGCCTCTGGCCTGGATGCGCAACCTCTGAGCGGTGCCCGCTCGTGCGTGGCGGCCCCTGCCACTAGATGGCAGGGGCACTCACGACATGAGCCATCATGCTCGTCGGTCTGAGTTTCACAGGCCGTTTCGCGGGAGCGAAAGGGCCGCGGCTTCGCTGAGTATCCGGCTGATCGTCGACCTACTCCTGTTCAATTCGTTGGCAATGCGGGTCAAATTCCAACCGTCGCGGTGATGGTGGGCCAAAGCTCTGGCCACGAGTTCGGGATCTCGTCTGCCGGCCGGATCGCGTGCGCACAAACGCGCCGCAACGTCCGCAAAGTCTTGGCTTATGACGTCGGCCAGGTGCGGTGCCGTGAGAACCGGCTCGACTACATCTGGTGGCGTGTGCACGGGCTCGTCGTCCGCGAACGAAGGGTTTGCCTGCGGTACGGAGTCGTAGTTGCGCGGGTCGTCAGCGTGCGCACGCTCGTCGCTGGGGGTCGAGTGGGCGAGGGCGAGTAGCGCGACGGTGGATTGGGCCATGGATCCTTCGATGATCAGCGGCCACAACCACGCTTCGCCTTGGGGAACTTCGGCGGTGATCGCCAGCGACCGTAGAGCAGTGAAGGAGAGCCAGAATGCGCCGGTCGCGATGAGGACCGTCATCGCGGTCGCCACCCACCGTGTGGCGCGGGTCGCGGTGTGCGCACGCGCGAGGACCGTCACCCCGTGCACCGCCGCCAGTAGAGCCAGTGGTGGGATGATCGCGACCGCAGCGGCCACGACGGGCAACGCCGTGTCGTGCAGTAGAGCTTGGGTGGCGTTTCCGGTGATGCTGACGGTGGCCGCAGCGGTGAGCACCGTCCAGAAGAAGCCGTGCGCACGGGACTTCGGTGTGACCGCCTCGGGTGGTGGCGTCCGCTCGATTGCCGTGGGCGGGGCGAGCGCGATCTCGGTCATGAGAGGGTTCCTTCGGTCGCGGGCTCGTCGTGCGGACGGTTCGGTGTGCCGTACGCGGGCACGAGCGGATGCGCTTCGCCGGTCAGCACGGCCACCGCGGCGGCGACCTCGGTGATGTGTGCTTTGACGTAGGTGGCGGTGGTGCCGTTGTTCTTGCTTTGGTGTCCGGCGTACTTCTGGGCGACGGCGTAGCTGAAGGTGCGTTCGGCCCAGGTGAGAGTGGTGTGGCGCAGCCAATGCATGCTCACCCCCTGCGTGGCGACCCACGGCAGGGTCTGGCCGATCCGTTTCCAAATGTGGTCGAAACGCCGTGACGTGATGGGTCTTCCGTTGCGGTAGCGCAGCAACTGCTCCGAGCGCGGGCTGTGACGTTCGGCGGAGTGCTCGAGCAGGTGCCGCATCAAGGTGGGCGACACCGGCTGCCAGCGGTCGGTACCGTCCTTCTCCCGCAGATAGACCAGGCACTGGTCGGGGTCGAGATCGTGCGGACGCAGCGCGAGGGCGCCACCACGGCGGCAGGCGGTCTCGATATGCAGCCGCAGGATCAGAGCGTCGAGGTCGGGGTCGTTGCCGGTGGTCGCGGCGACGGTCCAGATCTCGCTCAACTGATTCGACGGGATCGCGTACCGGTGCGAGGGCTGGCGGGTGGGCATGGTGAGTCTGCGCGCGGGGTTGTCGACGGGCCGGATCCAGCCGGTGTCTTCGGCGTAGCGGTAGATACACCGGGTGGCGCTGATGAAGTGTTCGACCGCGCTGGTCCCGCCACGGGAGGCGCGGTTGACCCGTGTGTTGGCCTGGATGCGGGCCGCCATCTCTTCGAAGTCGGCTTTGGTCGGCTCGTCGAGGCGGCGCTGGGCCCAGTGTGCGAGCAGGTGCTCGAAATGCGTGTTGTAGGTGCGCAGCGTGCCTTCGGACAGCCGAGCCCGAACCTGGGGGATCACCTCCTCGAAGGTCGGCATCCGCGTGTCGGGAGTTACGAGATCGGCAGCAGAGATGCCCATCTGGGTCAACAGCAACCGTGCGGCGGCCACCGTCTCCGCAGTCGCGGACGAAGGGGCGAGTGCGGTCATCACGCCCCCGCTTTCAGCAGCCGCAGGCTCGCGGCACACAACTCATAGAGCGCGGCGGGCGGATGAATCAGCAGCACGCGGCGGCTGCGGTGCCCGATCAGCAGTGCCCGCTGACCGATCAACAGACCTACCCGGCGCCGCAGCCGGTACGGAACACGGAAGTACCCGCCCTCGGTCATGGCGACGCCACCCGCGGGAACCGGGCGGGCCAGCAGAACCCTGGCATCCGGACACGTCAGCTCCAGGCGCATGCCCGGACGCCAGTCCAGCGCGGTGAAGGTGATCTTGTCGAGGATCCGGCCTCCGTCTCCGACGGAGCAGAGCCCGTAGACAAGATCGTCATCGGCGGGACGGACCACGCGGTTCGTGACCAGCGGTCCGTGAACAAGTTCCTGCAACGGCGACTGCGGTGGGATGACCGGCGCGATCACCGCCGACCACCCCTCCCGGCGGCAGTGCCAGCAAACTCTTCGAGGGGGTCACCACTGTCGTAATGTGGCAGATCTGCCACGAATTTATGCAGGTCAGAGCGTGTTTCCACTGGTCGTCCTCCGTGTGTGAGAGTGCACTCCAACACGCGGCACGAAAAAGTGTCACATCTGACGGGAATCTGTGCGCGAGAGGGGACTCCCAGCTGGTAGTCGGTGCTGACCAGCGTCTGAATGTGGCGTGTTTGCCGGATTCCATCTGTCGTTCGCGCTGTATTCGGCTGTTCGGGTCTGCGGATTGGTCGGTACGAGTCGCCGGGATCCATGGATCCCGGCGACTCGCTTCCCCGGGTGCTGGGTGACGCCGCCACGTCGCTCAGCCCGGTCATTGTAGGTGTGTTTCCCGGCAGGAGGCTCGGCTGCGAAGCCATTGAGATCTTTTGCGCTGGATCCGGAGTTGTTGGCATACCCGATGCCTGCGCGGTGGCGTAATCGTCGCCGGGAAGCTTCAATGGATGGTGGGTGAGATCGGCAGACAGGGTCCTTTCAACTGAGGTGACCCATGCATTCGCGACCCCCATCCAAACCGCCATCGTCAAGCGAGGAAAGCCGCGCTCGCAAACGCCACAGGACAACGGACGACGGCATCATCGACGAGATCTGGCTCAGCACAGAGGAAGTCGCCCGCCGACTCAAGATCCCAGCGAAGACTCTCTCGGCATGGGCAGCTGCCGGGCGTGGTCCCCGATTCGCGCGCATGGGGCGCTATCGACGCTACCGAGTCAGTGACCTCCTTGCCTGGGAAGAAAATCAACTCGCCAACGGCGGGGGAAGCGGCGCGGTGTCGACCTGAGCATGGTTCCGGGTCGACATACCCGACAAGCTCACCAGCCAGTAGCACCGCCCAGCTCGAGCCGAAGAGCTTGTAGATACTTTCTAGCAAACATTTGTCTCTTGAAGTCGACCGCTGGTCTAGCGAAGTCTGGGGACAGCATCACGCGCATCTCGGGCCGTGCAGCACCGACGGGGCAACAGCTACCGCAGGACATCGCAGGGCGAATCTCGCGCAACACCGACGGATCGAAAGGTGATCGATGGGAGGCAGACTACCGAAGCCGGTTGGTACCTTCGGCCAGCCGGGCAAACCCAAGAAGCAGAAGAACGGGAAATGGCGTGCGACGGTGCGCTTCTACAGCGCGCAGGGGCCACAGCAGCTGGAGCGGATGGGCGACACCGCCGACGAGGCGCGTAACCGCCTCGCCGAAGCCATGCGTGATCACCGGGAACAGTCGGGATACGCACGGATCACCCGTAACACCAAGCTGATCGACCTCGCTGCGGAGTTGATCATGGAGATGGAGACGGACGACGCCTACACCCCAGGCAATGTCGAGGACTATCGCCGCGAGATCTATGTCTCCACCGACAAGCGTGCCGGCAAGAAGACGATCAAGATCGAGAACTCGGTCGGCAACCTCCAGATCTGGCAGGCCACCGCCGGTGAGCTCGACCGCCATCTCAAACGCCTTGTGGCCATGGGTTTACGGCGGAAAGCCAAACAGCACAAAATCATTCTGCGTGCGATGATGGCGATCGCTGTGCGGCACGGGGTGCTCGACAACAATCCGATCGACGGGGTCGCCGCGTTCACCCGGCGCAAACCACCGGCCCGCGGCAAAGTCCAGGATCAGGACGCGCTACCGGCGTTCCGTGCCCAGATTCGGGCCTGGGCGGCCGGTGAGGAGATTCCCGGCACTCCGGCCTACACCTGTGGTCCGCCGCGGGACTGGACGGTGGTGTGGGTGGTCGACGTGATCACCGGCACCGGCATGCGCCCGCACGAAGTCTTCGCCCTGCTGCTCGAAGACATCGACCTGGATGCGCCCGAGCCCTACCTCGACGTCACCGGCACCTTGGTCGAGGTCAAGGGGAAATGGGTGCGTAAACCCGCCCCCAAGACCGACAACGGGTGGCGGCGCATCCTGCTGCCCGCCCACACCGTCGAGGCAGTCCGGGAGGCCGTCAAGGACCTGGAAGTCGGCGACCGCCCCAACCCGATGGGCCTGCTGTTCCCGGCCCGCAACGGGTCGGTGCGCAACCCGAACAACTTCGGCCGCACCTGGCGCGCGGCACGCGGGGAGAACTTCGCCTGGGTGACCCCGCGCACGTTCCGCAAAGGCGCGGCCACCGCGGTCGACCATGCCTACGGCGACCCCGAACGCGCCGCCCGCCAGCTCGGCAACACCCGCGCGGTGGCCAAGGCGCACTACATCGACGTCCCGGAGACCGTTCCGGACAATCGAGACGTGCTCGAGCGGTGGGCTCGGGGCTCCACCGGCCCGAAAACGTGAGATTTCTGTGAGAACCGCTCGAATCCGAGCTTGTCACCGGAACGAGAAAACCCCTTCCGACGCTGGTCGGAAGGGGTTTTCTGAGTCGGGCTGACAGGATTTGAACCTGCGACCACTTGACCCCCAGGTCGGTCCTGGGGCTGAAATAGCAGGTCAGAGCGTTGCTTGCAGAGTTCCTGTGGGTTTCAGATGTGCTGGTCGGCGTGCAACGTTCATAGCGTGTGGTCCCGTTCTGGTCCCGCTCTCTACCTGCGAGAGGTGGGCTACTGGCGGTTCCCTCGTACGATCTCTCTCGGAGTCGGGGTGGTCCACTCCGGTTTGGGAACCCAGTATTTGCGGGGATTCGTCTGTGCTCGATACCGCCCAATCGGCGCTCTACATTCCTCGCCATACTTCGGGAGTTTGCCCCATCGCCCGTCCCACCAGGGTATCCACGAAACCTCTATTAGTGTGTCGTCAGGTTGGTTGAATTCAGAATTAATCGCCGCAATTTTCAGCATCACATTCAGGACCTTCCGGCAGTAGCGCAGGTCCTCTGTCCATGCTCGTAGTTCGGATTCCGTGATTTCTATTTTCTTCTTATTCTGCCTCGCCCACTCACCGGTAGTGGTGTAGTTGTCGTATCGGATGATCGTCATTGTCCGATTCGGTCTCTTGCCTCCGATCGATTCGATGCTGAGCAGGTGTGCTAGATCATTGCGGAATGGTCTAGCGCCGTTGTAGCAGTCCAAAAGAGTCTCCGGGATGGCAACATTGAGCTTGTCGCGGCAAACTTTCTTGAACTGATCTAGAATTCGGTCGTCAGGGTTCTTTTTTGTGAAAGCGGCTCGTTCGTCCATGGGAAGCTCGCTGTAGACGATGAACTGCATGGAGTCCTGTAGGTCGGTGTAGGCACCCATGAACTGAAGCACCAAGCGCTCCATAGACATCTCTGCCACAGGTTGTTCCCTCCTTGCTCGTGGTAAACGGAAGACTAGTTCGCCGGCTCGAGTAAAGCGCCCGCTTTGGCCCTGGTGTGGGGTGGGTTGCGCCCAGAGGCGGGCTGGCTGCGCCTGCCCCTTATCGGCCTGCCTTTCGCGCGTAGAGGCTCCGGGGTCAAGAGTCGGCGGATGCCGATCACGTAGTGACGCCGTAGGCGCTCTTGACGCTGGAGGGGCGCGTGAACACAATGCAGGCCACCGCACAGCAGGGCCACGCGGCCGAAGGACGCGAAGTGGTTGTTCGGCAGGGTGATTCGCGGGCACTATCGAGGGATGAGCGAGTCTCGTCAACAGCGTCGTGCCCGTGAGCGTGCCGAGCAGAAGGCCGCTACTCGTCCAGGTCCGAACCTTCGCGCAGTCCAAGATTCGCCCGCGTCCGGCGAAGTGCGTTCGGTGACGGTCGAGGTCGAACTGAGGTGGCTAGAGGACTGCTGGAATGCCACCTGGGGTGAGGCTGAGTCGGACGAGGTCATCGTTGAGGGGCGGGACGACCTAGAGGAGTTGATCGATGTCATCGTCGGGCACATCGGCGAGGAGTGGGGAACCAGTGCCGATGTGCTGATCGATTGGGATCTCGATTCGGATGCTGAGGCGGAGGTGGCGGAGTTGGGGATCATGCTGTTGCCGGGGCGTGGGTCTGAGATTGCGTTGGTGGAGGCCGTTCGTCGTCGTCGGACCAATGGTGACGGTCGCGATGAGTGAGGGAGCCCGGCTCGCTCTTGAACTTCCTTAAGGCGAATTCGGCAGTTGTGGTGTGCTGTGGCCCCGCACGGGCGGAAAGGGTGCTCCCGTGCGGGGCAACTGGTTCCCCGGTTAGCCAGGGACCGGGGTCCGAGCCTGGGAACCGGCGTCGTTGACCGTGCCGCTGTCCGGCGTTGTTGCCGGTGGCTCGGAAGCAGGATGGGGGGCCGAAGCCCCCCGGGCGGTTAGGTGGCGTCGAGCCCGCATCCGTTGCAGAGCAGAAGTTTGCGGCCGAGGTACCAGGTGGTGTCGAGGAAGCCTGCTTGGCAGGTGTCGGGGGTGTAGGGCCACGGACGGTTCGGGAAGTAGGCGACCAGGCGTTCGGGGGTGACGGGCTGGCTGCGGTGCTTGCAGGGCGGGAAGGGGTCCCAGACTCCGCCGCTGGTGGAGATGTCGGCGTATTCGTCGCTGCGCATGTGGGTGGTTCCTTTCCGGTGGTGGTCTGGCTGAGGGCGTCTCGATCACGCTCGTGGTGGGTGTCAAGAGTCGGCGAATGCCGATCACGTAGTGACGCCGTAGGCGCTCTTGATGCCCGCTGCGGGCGTGATAGCCCTCGAATCAGTCAGGCCGCCACCGGAGAGGGACCATGGCGAGGTAGCGGCGAATACGTCGGCGTCGGACTTGACGGTGGCCGATCACCGCGACCAGGCGACGGGCGACGGGACCACTCCTCGGTCGTGGGCGTGCGGGTCCGTTCGTGGCCCTACACCCCCGACACCTGCTGACGGACCGGGCCACCTCCTACCCGGTCGGGCAAACTCCTGCTCTGCAACGGATGCGGGACGGGACCACAGCGGGTGGACCGGGCACCCGGCCGGACGGATCGGATCGACGGCGGGAGGTAAATCGGGTACGGCTGCCGGCGTGCCCGGCACTGCTCGGTTATGCAGAAAGCGGCCAGACAGAATCTCCGGCGCCCGCGGCGGACGAGTGCTGCCGACGCGCTCGACGCGCCCGCGGCGCAGCGAAGCAAGCCGCGGTTGCGTGTCGTAGCGCGGCGGCGGCGCGAAGCGCCGCCGCGGGCGCTCTTGAGTCTGTATGGCGAAATTCGGCAACAACCCGCACAACGCGCGGGCTGCGCTCAAAAGCGGAAGGCCGATCGCCCCACTGCGGGTGAAGTCGTCGTCCGTTGCGAGTGATGTCCTGGGCGAACGGTTGAAGTGTCGGAACCTGTTGTGGTTCAAGGGGTCATGTCGCCGCGGTCGCGTAAGGTGAACGCACCTCCGGCTGAGGGGCGGTGTGGAGTCGGTCCAACCACACCGTGCCGAGGAGGGAGGTGGTGGGGATGGCGAAACATCGCCGGAGAAAGCAAGAGACCCCGGTCGACTACGGCATCGTCTTGGTAGTTGCTGCCGTGATCGCCGGGGCGCTCATGCTGGTCCGCCGAGTGTGGATTAGGTAACCCATCAGGTGGGGCCGTCTGTGGAGGGCGGTCCCACCGCTCGGCATCACTCACGTGACGGTTCTAACTGTACATATAGTGTGGTGTTGAAGCTACGCAGTAGTGTGCACGCTACGACTCAGGCTGCTGGGCGCGATCACGTTGTAGCCAGGCGGTGCATCGCTCGACGTACGGAGTGAGTTCCAAGGCTGCGAACTCGTCCAGCAGCCAATCCATTCGGTCCACCGGCTTCGTCCATGTATAAACCATCGCTCGCGTCCCACTGGCGAGTGTGACCGGCACTAGGTCATAGTCATTATCTTCAAATCTATCGAGTAGCATCCACTCGTCGGGTGTAATTCCTTTCAGAACTCGTCCTATCGCTGACTTTCCAGGTTCGGGAACGAGCCCCGGATAAACACGGTCAGGAAGCCGGGCAACTCGCCATCCTTCCAGCTTGTCAGGGGCGGATTCGGGTAGGCGTCCGATGAGTGCGGCTAGTACGGGCTCAAGTTGAAGTGTTCCGTAAGCGAATAGGGGTAACGTCTCTTTTGAGTTCACCCCCGCGGAGCCGAGGATGTCGAATCGAGTCTCGTGGACTCTCCGCGTCTCAGTCGACATTCAAACTCTCCTTCGTGCGCTGCCGCTCTAAATGTTCAACATCCCACCGGACGGTTACTGATTGTCCTGGACGGAGATAGTCGCGGGTGAGAGTGACGATGACGTCGTCTCCGTCATTGTCCCAGATAAGATCTTCGGATATGGACTGTTCGGAGCCATTGACTTGTTCTTCAGTGGCCGAGTAGTCAAGAAGTCGCCCGACTTCGTTGTGCCGCAGAGTAATCGTCACGTGCCGGGTATAGCGGGGTAGGCCCTGCCGCCAATAGTGATCACTTACGAATTGACCGCCCTTGCATTCGTACTGAATTGTCCCAGTTTCTCCTGGTCGAATTGGAGGCGATATTTGGCATGCAAATTTGGATAATCCGGGCGTATCGTGTATTCGCTGAATGATAACCTTCCGTGTTCCACTATCGGAAGGGGAAATATGTATTCCATTTGGCGTGTGCTCAAACCATACTTCACGCGCTATGCGTGTTATCGGCTGTTCGCTCATATTGAACAACTCGTGCCTGTAGCAAACGGTTGATAGACCGTCGCGCTGAATATCTATGCTCACATGCATTTCAAGCTCTACGACTTGCCCGGCGAGACTGGCAAGTCGGGCAGTTTCTTGGGCGTCTATCCGGAGCACTCGTGCAAGCGCGACCAACTTCTTTGCGATGGTGTGCATTGCATCGGGAATGTCGTTGTCACTACGGATTGCGCCATCAAGGCCGGTCGCCATGCGGGCGATGGAAGCTGGCTGAGTACTCCAAGCAGCTCTGTGCGCGTCCGGCGCGCTGAATGCCTCCTCGACCGCACGAACAAGTTGCGCAACGCCGGCGTGCTCTGACCCGTTCGCTCGCGGCACATCGGCAACGACCTCGAAGAGCGCTTCTGCTGTCCATCCTGGGAACATGGCTTCGAGTACGCGGCAGTGGTCAGGATAGGGCAGGCCCTTGAGTTCACCACCTAGCCATCGATGTAGCTGCCCACGGCTCGGAGCGGTGCCTTGCAACTCCTGGTCAACAGTGCATGCCACACGGTCATATTCGCGACAGAAAGTTGCGTACTTCTGCCAATGGCGCTCTCGCAGAAGGTGTTTCAGTCGGATAGTAGCCAAGTTGTCCCCCTCCCGTCCTCTCGGTACAAACAGGACGTGACATAGACGGTACAGCCACCGCGACGGGCGTGACAGTCAAGAAATAGACGCGACATGCGAGGCGTAGTGACGCAACATCCATCAGACGTCTCATGGATGCATGCAACGCACAGCTCAAATCACAACCGCGGCATCAGCCTTCGGACAGGGGTCTACCTTCGATCCGATCGAGGCGTGCCGCGAGGTTGTCCGTGATCTTGCGCAGTTCATGAACTTCGGCGCGCAGATCATCCAGACCGTTCGACGGCTCGGTGGGCAACTCGCCAGCCACGAACACTCCAACTGCGGGGGTGGCGACGACCCAGCCCTCATCCTGAAGAACTCGGAGCGCCTTTTGGGCGGTCCCGAGTGAGACCCCAAATTCCTCAGCGAGACGACGGTTGCCGGGCAAGCGCTCGCTGGGACGGCGCGTACCGGCCCGAATCTCGTCCTTAATCCGTTCTACGACTTGCTGGTAAGCGGCAAGACCAGCACGTACGGGCTCCATCGGCTCAGTCTACGCAACTGACATGCACCGATCTAAGTCAACCACTTCCAAGCTGACGCATACTGATGCATACTGATATGTAGCAGCTCAACCAACAGGAGGAATCATGGCAATCAGCAAGGGTCACAAGTTCTCGATCGAGTCGCGGGTGGCGTTCCCGAAGCGCCTGATTCTGATGGCTCCGATCGGCCCGGCGATCAAGTACAACCCGGACCGCAACGCGCTGCCGGAGCAGAAGTTCGACTTCGACCCGAAGACGGGGGAGGGCACGGGCCTGCCGTTGTGGACGGCGACGGTCACCGACCCGCACGAGGCCAGCGAGGGCAAGGGCAAGCGCGCGTCGTTCGAGATCACGTTCATTTCGCAGCATCAGCCGGTGCCGGCGGGTGAGCAGATCGTCGACGACATGTGGTTCATCGAGTTGGAGGGCCTGACGGCGGAACCGAAGGTGATGGGTCAGGGCGAGTTCAAGTACCTGGGCTACGTCTACCGCGCGACGGGGATCAAGGGCGACAACAACACCCCGAAGCCCAACGCCGCGGCCGGCAACGGCACCACCGCGAAGGCGGGTGCGTGATGAGCATCAACGTGTGGATGCAGGTCAGGTCGACACGTAGCGGTGATGACGATCGGGTGGAGGCGAGGTACGTCTTCGGCGTCGGCATGGTCGTTGTCTCGACCGGTTCCGGGGATCTGTACATGACGCCGGACATCGCGGCCGAGCTGCACGACCGGTTGGCGAAGGCGCTGAACGACTACATCGCCACGTCGGGTACCGACTCGAAGGCTGTGGCGTGATGTTCGGGGATGACCGTTCGATGCGGATGCGGTTGGCGCTGGTGGCGGCGGTGTTGATCATCGTCGGTGTCGGCGTCGCCGCGTTCGTCCTCAGCTACGAAACACTCCGCGACCTGGCGGAGTTGGCGGGTATCGACCGCGATGATTCGTGGCTGTTCCCGGTGATCGTGGACGGCACCATCATTCAGGCCACGGTGTCGGTGATGGTGCTGTCCAACCGGCCCGATGAGCGCCGCTGGTTCTCCTGGGTGCTCGGTGTGGGTGCGGTGGTGTCGGTGGCCGGCAACAGCTTGCACGCCTTCACCGATGGGCAACAGCTTCCGAACTGGGTGGCGGCGGTGATCGCAGCTATCGCCCCGATCGCCCTGTTGGTCGACACCCATGGCGGGGTGATGCTGTTCCGCGCTGCCCAGCGCAAACGCGCCGAGAAGCCCACAACTGAGACCGTCTCCGACACCATGCCCGACCCGGTATCAGAGACCGACACGCCGGCTGTTCCTGCCGTCGAGTCCGTGCCCGATCTCGATCCCGAACCGGCTCAGCTTCCGCTACCTGCCGTTCCGGCCGCCCCGGCGGTGGTGCGTACGGCTCCGGTTCGGCCTATCCGTCCTGTTCCTGTTCGTCCGCGGCCGGTTCAGCAACCGATGCTGCCGCTCGCTATGCCTGTTGGGGGTTGAGATGACTGTTTCTGTTCCTGCTGTAGCGATGGGTGTTTCGTCACTGGTAACTCTGTTGGCCGGTGTCGGAGTGCTGGGTACCTCCTCGGTCTCCTCGGCTCCGGCTGTTCCGGCGGCTGGGTCTTCCTCGGCGGTAGCCACCACAACCACCACCCAGAGTCCGGCTCCGGCTGCGCCCACATGCGTGATGTTCTGCGAAGACGCCGGTCTCGGCCGGTCTGATGTCGGCAAGGCTCCGGCTTCGTCCCCGGCTCCGGAGGGGTGCCGCTTGTTCTGTGAGTTGGAGCGCGGCCCGCAGGGTTGGGGGTTCTGAGATGAGTATCGCGAGTTCGGTGATGCTGGCCGGTGGTATGTGCACGGGGGCGTCGGCGTGGTGGTGGCTGCGGTCGCTGGCGGCGCGCGGTGGGGGCCTGCAACCGGATGGTGCTGTCCGTGACGCCGTCGCGGCTGCTCCGGTCGAGCTGCGCACGGCGGTGTTGGTGATCGCTGATCCCGAGCAGCGTCCGCGCATGTTCCTGTCGCTGAAACTGGGGTCGGTCGAGACCGGTTTCCCGGTGCTGGAGGACTGGGTGTACACCGACTACGGGCTTCAGGTGGATCTGCTGATGTTGTCGGGGCAGACCCGCAACGACTGGTCCAAGGACGAAACCCGCGACGCACTGTGTCAGGTGCTCGGGGTGCAGGACGTGCGGGTGGTGTTCCCGCATCCGGGAGTGGTCCGTCTCGAACTGCGGGTGTTCGACACGCTCGCGGACACGGCACCGCTGCCGGGCTTGGCCTCCGGGGTGGGTGTGGACCTGGAAGCGGTCCCGGTCGGCGTGACCGAGGATTTCGATTCCTGGCGGGTGCGGGTGCTCTACGGACACATCCTGCTGGCGGGTGCGACCGGTTCGGGTAAGGGCTCGGTGCTGTGGTCGATCATCGTCGCACTCGGCCCGGCGATCAAAGCGGGCCTGGTCGATTTGTACTTGGCTGATCCGAAGGGCGGCGCGGAGTTCGGCAAGGGCGAGAACCGGTTGTTCGTGCGCTTCGCCACCGACAACACCACGATCCTGGAGATGTTGGCCGAAGCCGTCGAGCTGATGCGCGAACGGCTTGCGAGGATGCGGACGGCGGGGCTCCGCAAGATCGTCCCCAGTACCGATGAGCCGCTGATCCTGATCATCATCGATGAGGCGGCGTCGCTGTCGTCGTATGCCACGCGGGAGGAACAGCAAGAGTTTCGGCGCCTGACCGGCCTGCTGCTCTCGCAAGGTCGTGCGGCGGCGGTGTCAGTGATCGCGGCGTTGCAGGACCCGTCCAAGGAAACGATGCCCAACCGGCAACTGTTCCCTGTGCGCATCGGCCTGCGGCTGGACGAACCGACTCAAAACGCGATGGTGCACGGGCAGGGCGCGCGGGATCGTGGCGCACGCTGCGACGAAATCTCCGACCTGACACCGGGTGTCGGCTACGTCGGTGAGGACGGCACGACCGAGTTCGTGCGGGTGCGTGCCTTCTTCGTCTCCGATGACGACATCGACGCGATCGTGGACGCGTACTCGCCGGCTGCTGAGATCACCGGTCCTGCGGAGGACTACAGCGGCTTCGACCCCGATGACTTGGGCGAGGGCACCGCGGCGGATGGGCCGGTGGCGGCATGAGGCGGGGATTCGTGATCGAGGAACACGTGGTCGTGTACTGCGACGGCTGCGGCGACATCTACTCCGAAGACGGGAACGAAGGAATCTGCTTCGACTCCGTCAATCAGGCCGTGGCCTACCTCAATGCCCGTAGCGGCGGTGTCGGCTGGCTGTATGACGGCGACCAGGTTCGCTGTGACGGCTGCCTCGCTGCCGCCCGCTGTGTCGAACACGGCCACTCCTTCCCCGAGTCCTGGCAAACCACCCTGCGGTCGCTGGGCACCTCCACCCGTTCCCGCACCTGCGAAGTGTGCGGCATCCCGGAAATCGAGGCCCTGCCATGAGCAACAACCTCCGCTCTATCCCCTCCCATGACGACATCGATGCCGTGATCGATACCCGCGCTCTGCGCCGCTGCCAACTCGACCGCCGCGGCGTCGACCCGATCGGGATCGCGGTGCACCTGCTGGTCGAGACCGGGCACGCGCCCGGCTGGGATGCCGACCTGGACGACGGCTACGGATGGGACGAAGCAGCATGAGCACCTCCGAACCGGCGGTGTTCTTCTACCTGCTGCATCCCTCGCAGGTGAAACCCGGTGATGTCGTCTACGAGATCAACGACCGACCACTGTCCGGCGACGCGCTGATCATCCACGAAACCCGTGTACTGGCAACCGATTCCACCGCGTCCGGTCGCGGGGCGTGGGAGCTGATCCCCGAACACGGTGGCCCGCGGCGGGTGGATGCCGATGCCTCGCTGAAAGTCGGACGCGACAACACCATCAAACGCGTCAATCCGGTCGTGGCTGCCGCGGCGAGTCAAGTCCGCAAGCGGCGGTGTTCCACCGATCTTCATGCCCCGTGTCGCGGGCAGATGTCCTTGTTCGATCCCTCGACCATGGAGGCGAACCGATGACCACCAAGACCGTTCACGTCCGCAAAGACACCCGCCTGGACGCGTCCGACCGATTCGCGTTGGCGCTGCTCAACCTTCTGTGGGCAGTGGCAATCGGCCTGTGGTGGCTGATCCTGTTCCCGATGATCTCCATCCCTCTCGCCCTCGTCGTCACGGCGTGGATCGTCTTGGGGTGGCCGGTGGGTCTCGCGGCCGGCGGGGTGTCCGTCGCGGGACTGCTGGCGTGGCAGCGCGCTCGCCCGCAGATGTTCGAACGCTGGGTCACCCAGCGTGCTCGGACCCGGTTCCTGACCTGGCACCGCTACCGCCGGCGGTGGGCCACGCTGATGAAAGCCTGCCACCTGAGCATCGACCGCGGCGACCGCACGTTCATCCCGCGTCTGTTGGGTGTGCAGATCGGTCCGGCCACCGATCGGGTTCGGGTGCGGATGCTGGAAGGTCACTGCCCGGCCGACTTCGAAAACCGTGTCACGCACCTGGCGCACGCCTTCGGGGCGTTGGACTGCCGGGCCACCATCACCGGTCCCGGAACGGTCGAACTGGCCTTCCGCCACTCCGATGCCCTCGCTCAAACGATCACCCTGCCGCGGGTGGATCACTGGACCCGACCGAAGGCGGCCTAGATGGAACCCACCACACAGAATGTGGTCCCGCTCCGGCAGACCGCGGCCCAGCGCCGTGCGATGCCGGATTTCCGGGACATCGCCGAAGCCCTCGCCGACAAGCACAAGATCTGCCGTCGGCCGGTGCCGATGCGGGTGTATGACCCGAAGACGCTCACCGAGTACTACGTCGGCGCACCGTGCAAATCCACCATCGCCTCGGTCTGCCCGGCCTGCGCCGAACAGAACCGGTATCTGCGCATCACCCAATGCCGTGAGGGCTGGCACCTGGACGAAGAACCCGTAAACGAGGTGAACGAACCCACCCAACAGCAGCAAGACCTGTTGGCGTGCCGCTCGGACCTGTTCAACGTCTACCAGGCCGCGAAGCAGGACGGCGACCAACAGCGGATGGACGACGCCGCCGAAGACGTGGCAGGCATCGACAAGCAACTCCGCGCGACCGGGCTGCGTAAGTCGCTGCCGCCGTTGGAGGTCTCCGGCAAGAAGCGGCGGGTGCGTTCGACTCGACGCCGGCAGGATGCGCCGAACCTGCCGCGTAAGAAGGTCGCCAAGACCACGATCGGGCGGGAGTTCGCCGGCAAGTTCCGGCCCTCGATGATGCTGACGCTCACCATGCCTTCCTACGGGCATGTGCACCGTGACGGCGCGGTCAACAGCAAGGGCGAACCCTGCGGCGACGGCTCCCCGATCGACCCGGACACCTACGACTACGCTCGCGCGGCACGTGACATCGTGCACTTCGCCGGCCTGCTGGATCGGCTGATGCAGAACCTTCGCCGCGCGGTCGGCTGGAACGTCCAGTACTACGGCGTCGTAGAGCCCCAACGCCGCGGCGCACCGCATATCCACATGCTCATCCGCGGCACCGTCCCCCGCGAGCTGGTCAAACAGGTCATCGACGCCACCTACCACCAAGTATGGTGGCCCCACTTCGACCCGGAGGAGGAAATCTACCCCGGCGACAAGGTCCCGGTGTGGGATGACCGCAAGCTCACGTTCGTGGACCCGGACACCGGAGAGGTCCTGCCTACCTTCGATGAGCGGCAAGAATGCCTCGCGACGGTGAAAAACCCGAAGCCGGCGCATGTGGTGCGGTTCGGCACCCAGATCGACCGCAAAACCCTGCGCGGTGTGCTCGGCAATTCAGAGGAAGCCGGCCGGCACATCGGCTACATCACCAAGTACCTGACCAAGTCCATCGGGGAAATCCTCGAACCGCCCAACACCCGTACCGCAGTGCACTACGACCGGTTGCACGCCGAACTCCAGCACGTGCCGTGCTCCAAGACCTGCCCGGTGTGGCTGCGCTTCGGCATCGTCCCCGCCGGCGTCAACGAAAAGACCGTGCCCGGTCGCTGCCGCGGCAAAGTCCACCGCCGTGACCTGCTCGGGCTGCCCGGCAAGCGGGTGAAGAACTCCCGGCAGTGGTCGGGCAAAACCCTCCCCGACCACAAGGCCGAACGCGCCGAATTCGTTCGGCAACTGCTCGCCCTGGTCGGCATCGTCAAACCCGACACCTCACACCTCCAGGTCACCCCGGTCGAACCCGGCGACCAAGCGGTGCCACCGCGGGATCACCTGATCATGTCCTCGATATCCCAACGCCTCGCGTGGAAAGCCGAGTACAACAGAGCACTCCTGGACGCGGGACCAGCGGCGCTACAACAACTTTCGGCAATGCGACAAGCAGCATAGGGAGGGGTGAGTTTGATGGATACACGATTGGTTGACGGCAAGTGGTATTCGACGGCGGAATTGGCGTTGCTGCTTGGCATCGATCCGTCGAGTTTGCGGCGGTGGCGTACCGCGAATCCACCGTGCGGTCCGGCATTCGTGCGGGTCTCTCCGCGGGTGGTGAAGTACGCCGCTGGGGACATTGAGGTGTGGTTGCAGCGTCGGCGTACTGACCCGTCTGAGGCGGCAGCCTGATGGTTGATCGTGCGAGTTTCCCTGTCGGAGTACGCCTTTCGTCCGACATCGAAGAACGCTCGGACTACGGTCGGCGTCCGTTCAAGGCGCGGGTTCGCTGGACTGATCCAGCGACGAAAAAGCGACCTTCTATCTCGGAGCCGTTCGAGACCAGGGAGGAGGCGGAAGCATGGATTGCCCGTCTGGAGCGGCAGGCGGCTCAGGGAGTAGACCCGAAGACGGCGACGATGCGCCTCTCCGAGTACGGGGAAACCAACATGGAGTTGGCACTGCGTGGTCTGGAGAAGAAGACCACCGACCCGTACATGGCTGGCTGGCGCAAGCGCGTGGTGCCGACGCTGGGGCACCTTCCGGTGGCCATGCTGACCAACGGTGCCGTAGATCGCGCGGTGGTCGGCTGGATCAACAACGGCGCAAGCAAATCGACAGTGAAGAACAGTCTGGCCGTACTGGTGCGAGTGATGGAACAGGCTGTGCGGGACGAGATTCGGGAGACGAACCCGGCGCGAGTGCGGGGCTGGCAGAAGCTCTATCAGCAGATCGAGGACGAACTCGATGATCCGCGGTCGCTGGCGTTGCCCAACTGGTCGGCGCTTGTGACGTTGGCTGAAGCCCTGGTGGCTCGTTCGGCAGATCACTACCGGGGTTGGGCTGATGTGGTGATCTTCGCCGCGTGCACCGCGTCCCGCATCGGCGAGGTCTCGGGCTGCCGCGTCGGTGACATCGACACCGACACCTGGACTTGGCGGGTGCGGCGGCAGACCACACCGGGACCGGGCGGTATGGAGGACAAGGGCACCAAGGGCAACCGGGTGCGCTACGTTCCGCTGATCGAGGAAGTTCGGCAACTGGTGACCCAGCGCATCGCGATCGTCGGGGCCGACAACCCCGATGCCCGGCTGTTCCGCGGTCCGCGTGGGGGACGGATCGCTACCGGCGTGCTCCGGGATGCCACCCATTGGGATGAGGTCGTGACCAAGCTCGGCTACGAGCATCTTCGGCGACACGATCTGCGGCACACCGGACTGACGTGGATGGCCGATGCCGGGGTGAGCCTGCACGTGCTCCAGAAGATCGCCGGACATGCCGACAGCCGGACCACGGAGCGGTACCTCCACCCGGACCGGCGGGAGATCACCGGGGCCGGTGACAAGCTCTCCGAGCATCTGCGGTCCCGTTCTGGTCCCGCTCTGCGGGTGGTCGGCGAATGAGTAAAGCCCCTCCGACGCTGGTCAGAGGGGCTTTCTCGTCTGTCGGGCTGACAGGATTTGAACCTGCGACCACTTGACCCCCAGTCAAGTGCGCTACCAAACTGCGCCACAGCCCGTTGCGCCCGCTGTGCGGGCGCTCGAAGAGATTACCGCACGAGGCCGGAGCGGTGCTAATCGCCTAGTCAGAGGGGGTGCGGGGTAGTGGAGGAGGGGTGTGTTCTCAGCGGTAGTCGTTCACGTGGTCGACCGCCCACTGGGCGAAGGTGCGGGCGGGTGTGCCGGTGATCGACTGCGAAGTGGGGCCGACCGGGCTCGGCTCCGTTCCGGCTTCTGCCCACATATCTAGGACTGGGCGGTAGTAGATGTCGGCTGCTTCCTCGTAACTCAGCTCGATCAGTTCGATCGGCTCGCCCAGGGCGGCGGAGATGGCGGCGACCTGCTGGCGATGCGACAGGGATTCGGGGCCGGTGAGCGGGTAGATCTCGCCCGCGTGGGACGGGTCGTCGAGGGCCGTGACGGCTGCGGCGGCGATATCGTCTTCGTGGATCGGCGTCAGTTGCAGGCCCGGGAATGGGACGCGGACGACGCGGTCGGCTCGGATGGTGGGAAACCAGGTGCGGGCGTTGGCGGCGAAGGCGCCCGGCCGCAGGACGGTCAACGGCAGGCCGGATGCGCGCAGCGGGTTCTCCACCGCGAGATGGCGTGCGCCGATGGGATTGTGCCCGTTCGCCGCCGCGATGGAGGACAGCAGCACGATGTGGGCGACTCCGGCGGTCTTCGCGGCGTCGATGAAGTTGTCGATGCCCTCGGCGGCGGCGTAGCAGAAGACTTTCTCGATACCCGCGAGGGCGGTGGCGACCGATCCGGGGTCGCTCGGGTCGAGCCCGACGAGTTCGACACCGTCCGGCACGGTGGTGTCTGCGGGGCGAGAACTGGCCGCCCGCACCGGTTTTCCGGCCGTGCGCAGTTGATCGACGACAGCTCGGCCGACGATGCCGCGAACGCCGGTGACGAGGTAGGTCATGGGGTCTCTCCTTCGGAACGGGAATCGGTGAGATGGGTCAGGATGCGGCGCAACTGTTCGCCGTAGCGTCGCTCGAATTCCGTGGTCTGGGCTTCCATGCCGAACAGCTCACGCACCTGGACCGGTAGCAGCAGAGGGGCGATGACCATGCCCATCACTGCGAGCTGGAATGCGGCCGGGTCGAGGTCGGCGGCGATCTCACCGCGCTCCTGACGGCGTCTGGTCTCGGCGAGATCGCTCTCCGAGATCGGCTGCTCTCCCGACGGCGCGGCATCGGATAATCCTTGCCACATGAGCAGCCGGATGCCGCGCGGATCGCGCAGCCCGTCGCGCAGATAGTTCGTGACCACCTCCGCCAGTGGCAGCGCCGGATCGCTGAAGGTGGCCTCGCGCTCCAGCCAGCTCTGCTGGAGCGCTCGGTACAACCCTTCCTTCCCGCCGAAGTAGTAGGTGATCAACTGCTTGTTGACGCCGGCCCGCTCGGCTATGTCGCCGACCCGGGCCCCCGCATAACCTTTCGCGGCGAACTCGTCCAAGGCCGCCTCGAGCAGGCAGCGTTTGGTGCGTCCGGCGTCGCGAACGCGATGGGCGGGATCCGGGGTGCGATGAGTCGGCACCTCCCCCAGAGTAGTCCATATTTTACAAATGGCTAATTGTTTTAGACAGATGAAAAGTAGTGGGATGGTCCGCAGTGCAACAGACCACCCTCACGTCCGACTCAAAGAAGACTCAGGGGCGGGGACTCCGGAAAGGTGACCGGGACCGTAGCCGGTGCGCGGTGGAAGGAGCTCGGGAGCCACTTCATTTCCGCAGCTGGGATGGCCAGCCGGATTTCCGGCAGCGCATCCAGCAGTTGGTCGAGCGCCTCTTGGGCGATGACCATGCCGACCGACTGCGCGGGGCAGGTGTGCGGGCCGGCGCCCCAGGCCAAGTGGGAACGGTTGCCCTGGCGGTCACCGGCCACCGCTGCGGGGTCGTTGTTGCAGGCCGCCAAGCCGATCAGCACCGGTTGATGCTGCGGCAGCCACACATTCCCGACGATTTGCGGCTGAATCGGATATCTGACACAGGAATTGGTCGCGGGGGGATCGCTGAACAGCACCTCGTCGATCGCGTCGCGAGTGGACAGTGCTCCGCCGAGCAGCTCACCGCCGAACCGCTCATCGGTCACCAGCAGCAGCACAGTGACCGCGATCAGATTCCATGTCGGTTCGGCGCCCGTCGTGTACAGCATGGCCATCTGATGGACGAGTTCGGTCTCGCTCAGCCGCGCCGGATGCTGTACCAGCCAGGAGGCCACATCTCCTGCCGGTGCTGCCCGTTTGGCCGAGATCACCTCTAGCATCGCCGCGCTGAGCGTTCGATGCGCCGCTTCCGCCGATGCCGCGTCGACGGCCTCGCGCAGGCTCATCATCGCGGTGTACGCGTCCTCTCGGACCTCGGGCGGGAACCCGAGCACCTGCTCCAGTACCCGGACGGTCAGCGGGATCGCGTACTCGTTGAGCAGATCCGCCGATCCGGCCGCGCAGAAACCGTTGATCAGCGACACGGCGGTGCGTTCCACCGTGTCGCGCAGTGTGTGCAGATCGATCCGATCGAGGCCGGCGGTGACGGCGTTCCGGTAGCGGGCATGCTCGTCTCCCGCCGTCCGCGACGCGTCCGGCCGCCACCGCATCGCCCACGGCACCGGACACCGCGCCGGCACGCTTTGTTCCCACTCGCTCGGATCGGCCGAGAAATGCGCGGAGTCGGTGAGAACGTCCAGCGCCGTGCGGTAATCGATGATCAATGTCGCGGATACTTCCGGCGCTACCTCCACCGGGACGAGCGGGCCGTGATCGCTGCGCATCCGCCGGTATGCCGCGTGGGGGTCGGCTGCGAACTCGTCGGAATACAGCTTCACCCGCGTGTACCGTAGCGATCGAAGGGCAAGACGAGACATGGGGAGATAGTCAAAACAGGCTCCTGGAAGAGAGATCCGAAATCGACGCCGAGATCCGCACGGCAGC
The DNA here is from genome assembly GCF_043205035.1 of Nocardia sp. NPDC047654. Taxonomy (NCBI): domain Bacteria; kingdom Bacillati; phylum Actinomycetota; class Actinomycetes; order Mycobacteriales; family Nocardiaceae; genus Nocardia; species Nocardia sp. NPDC047654. The sequence goes on along the minus strand of NZ_JBIDDF010000027.1, from coordinate 8,319 downwards.
TCTGGCGTAGGCGGATCGGCTCTGGGCGAATAGCCGGGTCGGCTACCGAAGGAATGTGAGGGGGAGCGGCCGGTGACACGCGGGGGGCGAAAATAGTCGCGGGCCCGCCGGCCAGGCTGTGAACCCTGGCCATCCGTGTGCCCGATGCCACCTCGACACGTTCGATCTCCCCTGCGTACGTCGCCGGCAATTGGCGCCACGATCCGACTCGGCCGTCGAACCGACCGGTCGCCAAAATTGTTCGATCGCAGCGTAATTCGACTAACGTTGGGAAAGCATACTCAGCTCTGTCAGCGTTCGCAGCGCGAACTTTCCGAGCCGGCGAGGACCCGGTGACCGTCCGGCAGAGGCAGCCGCACAACTGATCTCGCACCGCCGGGCGCGGCGGTAGGGAGCATGTTCTCCTGCCCCGCTACCGCCCTACCGGGCGCCGCCCGGTCAGAGCCCGGTGATCTGCGTCCAGTCCTGGGCGAAACTGCCTTCGGGTATGACTCGCACGTCCTTGATCTTGTTGGCGGCGTTGATGCCGCCGACGACGCCCCGGCCGGTGCTCGCGCTGTAGAACAGGATGCGATCGTCGCTGAGTGCGGTGATTTGTGTCCAGTCCTGGGCGAAGCTTCCGGGCGGGATGACGCGGACGTCTTCGAGGTTGTTGTCGTCGTCGATCGCGCCGATGACACCGCGGCCGGTGGATGCGCTGTAGTACAGGATGCGGTCGCCGCTGAGTCCGGTGATTTGTGTCCAGTCCTGAGCGAAACTGCCCTCGGGGATCACGCGCACATCTTTCAGTTTGTTGGCGGAGTTGACAGCGCCGATGACGCCCCGGCCGGTGCTCGCGCTGTAGAACAGGATGCGATCGTCGCTGAGTGCGGTGATTTGTGTCCAGTCCTGGGCGAAGCTTCCGGGCGGGATGACGCGGACGTCTTCGAGGTTGTTGTCGTCGTCGATCGCGCCGATGACACCGCGCCCGGTGGATGCGCTGTAGTACAGGATGCGGTCGCCGCTGAGTCCGGTGATTTGTGTCCAGTCCCGGGCGAAACCGCCCTCGGGGATGACCCGGACATCCTGAATGTTGTTGTCGTCGTCGATCGAGTCGACGACCCCGCGCCCGGTGGAAGCGCCGTAGAACAGAATGCGATCCGACATGACATTGCCTTTCCGTGCTGTGAAATATGCGTCGACTGATCGCCGGTCGAACACGCGCGGATCGGCGCGTTCGAATTCTCGAGCCGGGTGGTCACCGGCGTGACATTCGCGCCGAGCGATCAGCGGGCGTCACCGCGCTGTCGACGCGACATACCGGTTACCGGCGAGGCGTGGCGAAAGTCGATGCGCCTTGTCAAGCCGACCATTTCCGCGATAGGAGGGCGTGCGTAGTGAACTACTCGCTTCAGGTGCCGCGCTTCGTGAATGGGGCAATCACGTGCCCGGCGACCTGCGACGTAGCATCAGCCGCCGCGCATCATGGCAGGTGATGCACAGGCGGTGCCTGCACGACCGTCAATGTCGAACGTTTGCGCAGCGCGAACCCGAGCTTCTCGTACAAACCGATCGCCGTCGCGTTGCGGGCGAGCGCATGCAGGAACGGTGTCTCATCACGCGCCCGGATGCCCGCACCGACCGCGCGGACCAGGCGTGTGGCGAAGCCGCGGCCACGGAATTCCGCGTCGGTGCACACGGCGCTGATCTCGGTCCAGCCGGGCGGGCGCAAGCGCTCCCCGGCCATCGCCACCAGTCGGCCGTCGACCCGCAGGCCCAGGTAGTTACCCATCTCGATGGTTCGTGGCGCGTAGGGGCCGGGTTCGGTGCGGGCGATCAGCGCCAGGATCTCGGGCACGTCCGCCGCGGTGAGGACTTCCAGTTCGGGGTCGTGCGCGACGCGTAGGGCGGTGCCATCCATTTGCACCGAGTCCATTTCGTCGAGCACCGTCCAGCCATCCGGGGGCACGTGGCCGTGGCCGCGCAACGCGGTGCTGCCGCCCGGTCCGAGGAGGGTGGCCAGGTCGGCCCAGTCCTGTTCGTCCAGCACCGGCGGGTGGCCGACGAACCGGGCGACCTCCGGGTCGTAGCGCCCGATCCGTCCCACCCAGCCGGCGAACCGGCGGTGCTCGCCGCGCAACGACGCACGCACCGGGTCGTCCAGCGGGTGCAGCGAGGTATCGACGTCGATGGTCGACTCAGTGGTCACCGCGCACTCCTCCACAACAGCGTCCGACCCGGGAACGTTAGCGAGACGCACGACCGACGAGCACGGGTTGCGCTCAACGCGATTCCGGCACCGTGGCCTGCCGGGGCGTCGGAGCTACGGCCCGCGGTCGCACGCCTTCTTGACCTGCCGGTCTAAAACGGTTACGGTTCGGGTCATGGGCAGGCCGCGCAACTTCGATCCGGACACGGTGGTGGACCGGGCCATGGAGACGTTCTGGACCCACGGCTACGCCAACACCTCGCCCGCGCAGCTGGCCGAGGCCACCGGCATCGGAAAAGGCAGTCTGTACAACGCTTTCGGCAGCAAGCGTGCGTTGTTCGACCTGGCTCTCGACCGTTACGACCGGCTGGGTGTCGAGTTGGCCGCGGATATCCTGACCCGACCGGGCGCCACCCGCGATTGCCTGGCCGCCTTCCTGTGCGGACTGGCGGACTCCGATCTCGCGCAGCCCGTTCGGCGCGGCTGTCTGGCGGTGAACACCGCCATGGAAATGGCGGGGCACGACGCGGAGATCGCCCGGGCGGTCCGCGCGACACAGGATCATATGATCGCGGCGTTGGAGGCCCGGATCGATCAGGGGAAACGGGATGGTGACGTGCGCGCCGATACCGACCCGCGATCGATGGCCGAGTTCTTGCTGAACACCGTCGTCGGCCTCCGGGTGATGGCCAAGACCTACGATGCGCCCACTCTGCATCGCATCATCGACACCGCTCTGACCACCCTCTGAATCGAACTGCCCGCCGTGGGGCTCGTTCGCTGCCCATATTTTTGACCTGTAGTTCAAGAAGGAAGGGTTCCATCATGGATCTAGAACTGTCCGGCAAGACCGCCGTCGTCACCGGTGCCAGCCGAGGCATCGGCTTGGCTGTCGCCGAAGCATTGTCCGCCGAGGGCGTCCGGGTGGTCGGGGCCGCGCGCACCGTTACGCCCGAGCTCGAAAAGGCGAGCGTCGCAGCGGTTCCCGTCGATCTCTCCACCTCGGAGGGAGCGGCCCGGCTGATCGGCACCGCCCTCGACGAACTGGGCGGCATCGACATCCTGATCAACAACGTCGGCGCCGTGAATGCCGCGCGTCTGGAACTGGGCGGCTTCCTCGACGTCGAGGACGAGCAATGGCGAGAGCTGTTCGACCTGAATCTGTTCAGCGCGATCTGGGTCACCCGCGCGGCACTGCCCAGCCTGCTGGAGCGGCGCGGCGCGGTGGTCACCATCTCGTCGATCAACAAACATCTTCCGGCGGCGGGGCCGGTCGGTTACAGCGAGGCCAAGGCCGCGCTGACCGCGCTGACCAAGCGGCTCAGCGAGGAGTTCGGGCCGCGCGGGGTGCGGGTCAACACCGTCTCACCCGGCGTGGTCGGCACGCCGATGTGGCGCGGACCGCACGGCGTGGGCGCCAAGTTCGCCGCCGCTCAGGGGCTTTCGCAGGAGGAACTGCTCGCGGCCGTGCCGGAGCAGTTCGGCATCGCCTCCGGCCGGATCAGCGAACCGGAGGAGGTCGCCGCGCTCGTCGCCTTCCTCGCGTCACCCAAAGCCGCCAATATCGTCGGTGCGGACTACGTCATCGATGGTGGCACATTGAAGATCGCCTGAATTCGGCTGCAGGGGAGTCTTCGCGTTCCGGCTGCGACGCAGTGAAATACATTCGTGCCCTTGGCGTTCGAGTGGCGAACGTGGTAGGAGTGGGTCGCGGCCGGAAGTGTAGGCGGGTAGGGTCGCCGGACGGCACGGATAGGAGCGGACTGGTGCGTGTCCATCATCTGGATGCCGGGGGAACCCGTCCTTTCGGAGGCCGTTTGTTCGACGGCAGGCCGGGGCTTCGGCGCAAAGCGGCCGGGGCGTGTCATTGCTTGTTGATCGAGCACTCCGCCGGATTGATTCTGGTCGACACAGGTTACGGCGAGCAGGCGCTGGTCCGGCCGGATGTGTGGGTGGGGCGGCAACTCATCCGGCAATCGCACCCGGTTCTCGATCGGCCGATCGCCCGGCAGGTCGAGGCGCTGGGGTTCTCCCGCGATGACGTCCGGGACATCGTCGTGACGCACCTCGATCTCGATCACGCGGGTGGTCTCGCCGACTTCCCCCGGGCCACCGTGCACGTGCACCGAGCGGAGCTGGACGCCGTCGAAGGGCCCTTCGGTCATCGCGAGAAGTTCCGGTATCGACCGGTGCAGTTCGAGCACGGACCCAAGTGGTCGGTCTACGGGGAGTCCGACAGTCGCGCGGAGCGCTGGTTCGATTTCCAGGCGGTGCGCGAATTGCGGGGCCTGCCCCCGCAGATACTCATGGTTCCGCTGGCCGGCCACACTCGCGGTCACGTCGGCGTCGCCGTCGACACCGGCGACGGCTGGCTGTTGCACGCCGGGGACGCCTACACCTACCACGGCCAAATGCGTGCGCAACCGTCGATGCCCTTGGGAACCCGGGTTTTCCAGTGGTATGTGGACACTGGGCGGCGGGCCCGCATCGAGAACCAGCAGCGGCTCCGGGAACTCGTCAGCGACCACGGCGACGCGGTGACGGTGTTCTCCGCGCATTGCGCGACGGAGTTCGAGCGGCTGAGCAGCTGACCGCTGTGGCTACCGGGGCCGGTCGCTGCCGTAGAGCACGTGCCCGGGTTCGGCGAACGCGAGCAGGGTCGGCAGCGCCCCATTGATGCCGACCTTTTCGGCTACCGCTGTCTGCGGTCGAATTCGTGCCGAACGCCTGCCGGGTGGTCGCGCGCGCACGCCGTGACGACGTTGTCGCGGTGGCGTGCCGAACTCCGCGCCGAGTGCTGACCGACCCGTCCGAGGCCGGGTGACAGGCGCTGCGGACTTCGTGTTGTATGGCCAAACCTAGCTATCTGTGGGCATCGTAACCCGAGTAGTGCGCTACCCGACCCGGGCGGTCGTCGGTCAGACGTGGGTGTGCCCGGTCGCGCATACTCGCGCAGGTCTTGCCGCTGCGCGCCGCTCGGCCGCATAGGGTAAGGCTTGGCGTCCGCGCAGCGGCGAATCGAGCTGTCGCTGTCCTCGTGTTTGCTGGATGGCCGGTTCGGGAGGTCTGCGCAGAGTGGGCGAGGTAACGTGAAGGTGTCGGCCGGGGTCGGCTACGTGATCGACGGCGTGGCGGCCGCGGCGGCAGCGCGTAGTCGGTGCGTCTTCGGACCTCGTGGTCGTATCCGGCCGGAAGCCGTCAGGGCCCGGAGGCTTCCGCTGAACGGCAGTGCTGGTTCGCGAGAAAGATCCGCCGTCATGAGTGTGTACGCCCCCCTGTACCGCGAGGTCCTGTCGCGGGAGGAACTGCCGGACGAGTTCTTCGGACTCTTCCTCGACCCGACCCGCACCTACAGCTGCGCGTTGTGGACCCACCCCGACGACACCCTGGAAAAAGCCCAGACAGCGAAGATCGATCTCGCCTTGGCCAAATGTGATCTCCAACCGGGGATGACCCTGCTGGATGTCGGGTGCGGCTGGGGATCGACCATGCTGCGCGCCATGGACACCTACGGGGTGAACACGATCGGGTTGACCCGCAGCCGCAACCAGTACCGGTACGTGCGGGACATGCTCGTCGACCGGCTGATCCGTGGCCGGCCCTACGGCGGGGTGCGAGTGCAGGGCTGGGAGGATTTCGACCGGCGTGCCGACCGGATCGTGTGCGTCGGGGCGATGGAACACTTGCCGGTGGACCGCTATGGGGAGTTCTTCGAGTTCGCCTATCGGATCATGCCCTCGGACGGAGTGCTGCTGTTGCAGACGGTGGTCAGCCACAGCCGCGATCATCTGCGGGCGCACGGCACCAGGATCACCAGCGAGGACTTCGCCTTCTTGCGTTTCCTGCGCGAGACCATCTTCCCCGGTGGCCAGCTCCCGCTGTCGTTCGGCCACTACCCCAAAGGGATCACCGAATACGCGCAGGACGCCGGATTCACCGTCGCAGACGTCCAGTCACTGGGACCGCATTACACCACCACATTGGACTGCTGGGCCGACGCCCTGCACGAACACCGAGACCGGGCGATCGAGCTGGCCGGGCGCGACACCTACAACGCCTACATGCGGTATCTCACCGGCTCGGCCGAGTACTTCCGTCGTGGGCATATCGACGTTATGCAGTTCACCTGCCTCAAACCCGACGCTCGGTACCGGTCCCCGCTGCCGCGCTGAGTCCGCCCGCCGGCGGTGGCGCATCGCCACGGCATCTGCCTGCCTGCTCGCCGAGTGCGAACTGTGCACCGTGCTGTGGCCCTCGGCGAGTCGCGGACGGACGCGTCAGCGATCCGCTCCGATCAGAACCGGACCTCCGTCGCGCCGGTCGACGACGGGCTCATGCTGGGGGTGTGGCGCCCCGCGGCCCGCCGTACGTTCTCGCGCGGGCGCGGATTGCGGATCGGCAGGGTGAGCCTGCGTCTACGGGGTTTGGTGTTGATGAGCGTCATGTCGCCGTTGTAGTGGGCGAGGACCCGGGGATCCATGACCGCGCGCCACAGCGGCGGGATGATGGCCAGCAGGACCATGGTGGCGTAACCGGCGGGGAGCTGGGGCGCCACGTCGCAGCTGCGCAGGGTTTGATAGCGGCGGCCCGGGTTGGCGTGGTGATCGCTGTGGCGCTGGAGGTGGAACAGGAAGATGTTGGTGACCAGGTGGTCGCTGTTCCAGCTGTCGCGGGGCGAGCAACGGGCATAACGGCCGTCCGGGCGGCGGGCGCGCAGCAATCCGTAGTGCTCGACGTAGTTGACGGTCTCCAGCAGGCCCGCGCCGATGAGCGCTTGGAGGGCGAGGTAGGGGATGACGGCGGGACCGAACACCACGATCAAGGTGGTGAACAACGCCGCGCTCATCGCCCAGGCTTGCAGGAGATGGTTGCTGGGGCTGAGCCAACGTTTGCCGTTGCGGGCAAGACGCTGGCGCTCCAACGTGAGGGCGGAGCGGAACCCGCCCGTCATGGTGCGGGGGAGGAACTGCCACAGCGATTCGCCGTAACGGGCGCTGGCGGGGTCCTCGGGAGTGGCCACGCGAACGTGGTGGCCGCGGTTGTGCTCGACGAAGAAGTGCCCGTAGCCGGACTGGGCGAGCGCGATCTTGGCCAGCCAGCGTTCGAGACGTTCGGCGCGGTGGCCGAGTTCGTGCGCGGCGTTGATGCCGATCCCGGAGACGAAGCCGAGCGTGACGGCCAAGCCGAGTTTGTCGACCAGGCTCAGCTCATGGCTTGCCCACAGGTAGCTGGCGATCAGCAGGCCGATGAACTGCATCGGCAGGAAGAGGAAGGTGCACCAGCGGTAATAGCGATCGTTGGACAGCGCCTCGTAGTCTTCGTCGCGGGGATTGCTTCCATCGTCGCCGATGGCGAAATCCAGCAGTGGGATCACCCCGAGGATGATGATCGGGCCGATCCACCAGAACAGCTCCAGCCCGGTGTACAACACCAGCTGTGAGGGCAGTAGCGCGCAACCCGGGGCGATCAAGCCCAGAATCCAGAGGTAGCGCTTGGGGTCGCGGGCTCGGGTGTGCTCGAAGATAGTCATAGTCATCTCGCCGATCCGTCAGGACGACACTCAACCGACAGTTCCGACTGCGGACAACACCTACAACGTGCACGCCTATCCAGGATAGCTAGAAGTTTGCCGTGTAGGGCAGAACCGTCGAAACTGCTGTCTGAGCTGGCGAGGTCCGCCTCGCGATGGCGCACCGCCGACCGGATCGGCCCGCGCCGTCGGGGCAGGGGGCGCCGCGTCGGGTACGAAACGATCCGCGCCGGATCTGCGAGTATCACCGCTGCGCGCACCTGAGCGGCTCGGGCGGGCGGGGATGAGCCAACTCCGACATTCGAACCTTTCTGTACCGAAATCGACGAGCTGACGAACGGTGAGACAGCAAATTCGGTGCAAGTAGACTCGCCGGCCCTGGGGCCGGGAGCCACGGGACGATCGTGGGGGTGGAACTCGCCCGGCGCACTTGAGATCTGTGCTGTGCCGGGCAGGCAGGTCGGGGGGGGGGGGGGGGGGGGGGGCGCCCCCCGCCCCCCCCCCCCCCCCCCCGCCGGCGGGCCCCCCCCCAACCCCCCCCCCCCCCCCCCCGGCGCGCGGCCCGGCCCGCCGCGTTTGGAATATTGGGGGCTGAGCCCGC
>NZ_JBIDDF010000026.1:0-67411 GCF_043205035.1 Nocardia sp. NPDC047654 | reverse complement strand
CTGCGACGTCCTGTTCGCCATGCTCCGCAACAAACAGCCCTACCGGACACCCGCAACCTCAGCAGCTTGACGAACACGATAGGGACACCCCCCAGTGCCGACGCCCGCCGACGGGGCCCGCACCTTTCCACCAGCATTCCCGAGATCGACGAGGCCGACACCCCCGAACTCACCCCCGAAACCTGGTGCGGACATGCATGGCTGGGCCGCGACGGCGAGGTCGCCTCGGCATGGGAGGGCAGGGTACGCACCGGGGGCGACACCGGCAGTCGGATCGTGTGGCCGTGGCATATATGCGCCGACCAGGGGCAGGCCACTCGGCGGCCGGCCGACCGGGTACGGCCATCGGTCCTCGGTGGCAGGATGCGGGTGTGGGTGACTATTTCGAACGTATCGTCGACCTCGAGGTGACCTCGGCCGACGCGAGCACGCTGGCCGAGCACATGGTGGACTGGATGGTGTCGCGGCGATGGCTGCTTCGGGAGACTTCGCGCGACGCGATGTACAGCCTCCACGCCGACGAAGGCTATCTGCCAGGCCCCGACTGGCCGCAGATCACCCACGAATGGGGCGCCGACTGGATCCCCGGCCCGGTCGCCGTCATCGTCGGCCGCCACGACCACTATCCCGGCCAGGGCGACATCGAACCGACCTCCGCGGTATGCCCACGCTGTCAGGCCACCACCGTGATCATCGACTACCCGCAACAATGGGAAGCCGATCCCGCCGTATGGCAGCCGTTCTCGAACGCGATCGACACCTGGAAACGAACAGGCACCGGCTCGGCGATCTGCCCCTCCTGCGCCACGCCGAGCCCCGTCACCACCTGGCAATGGACAGACGGCTTCGCCCTGGGCGCCCTCGCCTTCGACTTCTGGGGTTGGCCGCCCCTCACCGAGGACTTCATCACCGAATTCGCCACCCGCCTCGGGCACCGAATCGAACACCACACCGGCAAGTTCTGACGAAATCACCGCTGGGTGCCGGGCCGCGCACGCGCCGCTCGGCTGAGTCGATACGCAGCGCTTCCGCGCTCGCCCAGCCCGTGGCACCGGGTCGCGGAAGCGCCGAGACGCACTGTGGCAGCCCGGCTTCCACCGGGCGATTCACTCGACCCGCCCGAGCCGAAACCGTCGCCGGTCCAGTTGCCCGGAAACGCCTACGGCGTTGTGCCCCAATGTGTCACGCTGCGGACATGGCATTTTCGCGGGCAGATCGCGTACGCGTGCTGGTGACCGTCAACCAGTTCGAATCCCACTTCCGCGGACTGGTCACACTGGCCGACGCGCTGAGCAGACATGGCCACGATGTCCGCGTTGCGGCACCCGAGAAGTGGGGCGCCTGGCTGCACGGCAACTACGGCGTCGAGACCGTGGACGTGGGAATACGATGGGCCGACCGCGATTTCGACGCAGCGATTTTCGGACTTCTGCTCGACCGGGACATAGCCGCGTTCGACCGGATGTACATGACGGAGTTCCTCGGTGACCGGATCGCCCTGCGTGTCGCGGAAGACGTACTGGATCTGTCCGACCGGTGGCGGCCCGATGTCGTCCTGCACGAGTGCTCGGAATTCGGCGGTTACCTGGCCGCGGAAGTGCTCGAAATACCCCACGTCACGGTGGATATCGGCCCGCTGCAGCTTGTGCGAGACCTCCATGAAGACCTGATCCGGCCCGCTCTGACCACTCAGCGGGCCAAACTCGGACTTCCGGAAGAACCGGCGGTACCGGGTATACTCCGGCATCTCACGGTCTCCCTGACACCGAAAGAATTCAATAACGCCGATCTCGGCACTCCATTGGTCCGTTACCGGCACGAACCACCGGTACGCCACAATGATCAACTGCTTCCGGACGTGTTCACGTCGATGCCTCGTGATAGGCCGATCGTTTACCTCTCGCTGGGCTCGATCGGCCCCTTCTCCCCGCGGTTCCGGGATCGGATGGCCGAGATCTACAGGGAGGTCTTCGCGGCCCTGGCCGAGCTCCGGTGTACCGCCGTCGTCTCGCTGCCGTCGCTGTACCAGGATGTATTCCGGTCGCTACCGGCACACATCCATGTTCTGCCGTACGTCCCCCAGTCGCTCGTATTGGCGAACGTGGACCTGTTCATCACACACGGTGGATTGAATTCGATGCGCGACACCATAACCTATGGAGTCCCGCACCTGGTACTTCCCTTCTTCGCCGATCATCCCGGAAATGCAGTACGCTGCGAAGCCCTCGGCACCGGCATCCACCTCGACCCCATGACCGTCACCGCCTCGGATGTTCTCACCGCCTGCCGGCGAATCCTCGACGACCCAGCCTACCGGCAGGCCGCGCGAGCACTCAAGCGGCATATGTGGGCACTGCCGCCACAATCCGCATTCACCGACGACCTCAGAGATCTTATTTCAGGCTCGTACCGGGAGAAATAGAGTGAACGATAGAGAAGATCTGCTCACGACAATCCGGCAATTCCACAATTCGCAAACCGAGCACCACTTCGTCGGGGGCGTCACCGAGATCCAATCATCCGGCGCCTGCCTCGACGACAACGACAGGGTCGCAGTCCTCGAGGCCGCACTGGATATGCGTATCGCGGCCGGAATCCTGGCCGATCGATTCGAAAAAGAATTCGCCCGAAAAATGGGACTCCGCAAGGCGCGGCTCACCAACTCCGGATCTTCCGCGAACCTGCTGGCGGTCAGCGCATTAACCGCCCCGGAGTTGGGTGATACCCGGCTGCGCCCCGGAGACGAGGTCATCACGGCCGCCGCCGGCTTCCCGACGACAGTGAACCCGATACTGCAAAACGGGTTGAAACCGGTTTTCGTAGATATCGATTCCACCACATACAACACGACACCGGAAGCCGTGGAAGCGGCGATCGGCCCTAGAACCCGTGCCGTCGCACTGGCGCACACGCTCGGTAACCCGTTTCCGGTGGCAGAAATCTCCGCGTTGTGCGCGGAGCGCGGCATGTTCCTGATCGAAGACAATTGCGACGCAGTGGGATCGACGTACCAGTCGCGCCCTACCGGAACCTTCGGTGATCTGGCCACCGTCAGCTTCTATCCAGCACACCATTTGACCACGGGTGAGGGCGGATGTGTCCTGACCAACGACCTGACCACAGCTCGCGTCGTGAAGTCGCTGCGCGATTGGGGACGCGACTGCTGGTGCGAGCCGGGCGAAAGCAACAGATGCGGGAAGAGGTTCACTCAACAGCTGGGCGACCTTCCCTACGGATACGACCACAAGTACATCTATTCGCATATCGGATACAACCTGAAGACGACAGATATCCAAGCTGCGCTCGGACTCTCCCAGCTGGCCAGACTGGACGATTTCTGCGCCCGCCGGCGTCACAACTGGCGTCGGCTTCGCGAAGGTTTGGATGGGATCGACCATCTCCGGCTGCCGGAACCCACCCCCGGTAGCGATCCGAGCTGGTTCGGATTTGCCCTCACGGTGCTGCCGGACGCGCCCTTCGGCCGCATCGACATCGTCAACTTCCTCGAAGGCCGCAAAATAGCGACCCGAGGCCTGTTCGCCGGAAATCTCCTCCGCCATCCGGCGTACTCGAACATCGAGTGCCGTATATCCGGAAGCTTGGCGGCCAGCGACTACGTCGCCGACAACACCTTCTGGGTCGGGGTGTACCCGGGTATAACCGACGAGATGACCGACTACATGATCGCCTCGGTCCGCGAGTATGTCTCCGGCTACCGGCGCTCCCAGGTCCGGCTCGTGCGGACCTCCCTCGAGGACAAGCGGTGAGCAGGCTGGTGGTCACAGGTGCCGGCGGACTGCTCGGGAGCGCGATCACGAAGGCGACCAGCCCATTTCGTCGGGCTGATCGACAGGTGCTCGGGTTCGGATCGAAAGAACTCGACATCACCGATGAAACGGCGGTGAACGACACCATCGGCTCCGGCGATGTGGTCATCAACTGCGCGGCGTACACGAGCGTAGACGCCGCCGAGACCGAAGCCGATAAGGCGTTCGCGGTCAACGCGGTCGGTCCGGGACTACTGGCCCGAGCCTGCGCGAAGAAGGAAGCGCGACTGCTGCACATCTCGACCGCGTACGTTTTCGACGGTGCGGCGTCGCGTCCATGGGAAACCTGGTCGCCCACTAATCCTTTGAGCGTGTACGGAAGATCCAAGTCGGCAGGTGAGGAGGCCGCCCGAGCAGCGCTGCCCGATGCGCGGATCGTCCGCACCATGTGGCTGTATTCGGGGACCGATCGGGATTTCCCGGCCGCGCTCGTGCGGAGATGCTCCCGCGGCGAGCACGTCGCGGTCGTCACCGACCAGATCGCCTCCCCAACCTACGTCGATGATCTCGTATCCGCACTGTTCGACCTCGTCGCGCACCCGAATCCACCGCGCCTGCTCCACGCGACCGGAGGCGGCGCCGCATCCAAATACCGATTCGCTCGGGCGATCATCGAAGCGGCGGGGCTCGATGCGGACCTGTTGCGGCCCTGCCGCACATCGGAGTTCCGAGATGCCGCAGCACGGCCGCGGAATGCCGTTCTGTCGAAATCATCGTGGATCGACTGCGGCCTCACGCCACTCCCCCACTGGCGTGACGGACTGCGTCGCGCGCTCGGAGCTGCATTTCGAGACGTCCGGCCGTGAACGGAGCGAACCGGTGACACCGGCCGAGCGCGCTTCGCTGCTGAGAAGTCGATTCGTGGGCAACGTCTCAGCCGGCGGTGACTCCGACTCGCCGCGCAGCCGCGGTGTCACCTGTTTCGGGCTGGATTCGAAACGAGTTGTCCCAGTGACGATCCAGACGACGTTTCGCCTCGGTCAGCGGCACCGCCTCCAGTGCGCCGTGCTCGTCCTCGACGAGCAGTTCCCACTTCCGGAGCCTGCTGATCCCGTCGCGGATCCGGAAGTCGAAGGTTGCCTCCCACCGCCGACGGAACCACTCCTCCACCCGCTGATCGAGTTCGGCTGCGGTGAGCGGCCGGTCGGCGGTGCGCAGGAAGTGGTAGGCGAGGACGGCTTCCTTCACCTCCGATTCCTCGGCAGCGCCGAGCAGATGGTGGAACACTCCCGCGTCGTTGTCGAGATTGCGGAAGTAGAGGTGTTCCGACAGCGTCTTCATCAACTTGATCTTGCGGTTCTTGAACTTGGAGAACTGGCGCACCAGGTAACCGCCGAAGGCCGCCACACCGGCGCCCAGGGTGAGTAGCGTGGCCTGATCCAACCGTACGGATTCCTCGCGCAGCCCGAGCCAGAACGCCAGCAAGAGAACCAGCGGCCCCAGCGAAGCCACCAGCTTCGTGACGACCACGATAATCCCGGAGACCACCGCGGGTACACCGATCAGCAGCTTGTCCAGTGGTCGCATCCGGATCCGAACGATCGGATACAGCATCTCGAGGTCGTTTCTCGGAACGTTCCCGAACAGCTTCAGCAGCACACCGCCGTTGGGGCGATCCGCGACCTCCTCCGGCCGCTCGGCGAACGCGATGTATACCAGAACTTTGCCGTAACTGGTGAATTCGACGCTGCGTCGGCGTAACCCGAACAGCCACCGAACTTGTTCGGTGCGCTGGGACACCCCGCGCCGGAAGAACATCGCGGTATCGATGTCCTCCTCGTCGAGTTCCAACCGCACTTTCACCAGGGAGTGCTCGGTGAACGCGCGCTCGATCTCAGCGGCATCGATGCGGGTGAAATCCGCCGCCTCGGCCAGCGCGACCAGCTCGGCTTCTACCCGCGCCCGTGCCGCAGCCCGGTCCTCGGGAGTAGCGGCACGGATGGCCCGTTCATCCTCCGCGGGGTCGACCAGGTGATAGGCGTCGAGCACCGTCTCACCACGCACATGGAACTCGTGATGCACCACCGCCGCCAGCAGCCGCGCGAACTCGGCGAACGATTCGCGTTCCGCGTCGGGAAGCTCGTCGGCGCACAAAGAGATCACCGCGCTCTTGCGGAACGGCAGGAAGTGTTCGGCATCCATCGGCAACTCCTCTCGACGGACCGGGCCGTCGGCTACCACCCTATGGGGCGGGCATGGACGCCGAACACACGCGCATGCCGATGTGCGAACGGTCCGGACCGAAGGGAGGTTATCGCTCTGTGCCTCCTGTGCGGGGTTGCTGGAGCCACTGTCGGTAGGTTTCGTGCCGGAACTGGTAGCCGGTGCCGGTTACGCGCAGGAGGCCACTGCGACGAGCCCAGTCGAGGAATAGTCCGGGCCGGGCCGGAAACGACGAGGTGAACCGGAAGACCAGCATCGCAATGAGATATCGCGTAGCCGCCAGCCCCCGCATGAGCCCGAGCGAGAGTCCGAAGGTGAGCCCACCCACGGCGCCGGCCGCGAGCCCGTAGGCGAGTCCGTTCACGAGTCCACCCGAGAGTCCGCCGAGGAGCCCGGTCGGGAGCCCGAGCGCGAGCCCGATGGCGAATGCGACCACACCGGCGGTGAAGACCGCGACTCGAACATCATCGCGGATCAGCCGCCTTTCATCGACCGCGAGACCCAACTGGTCTTCCGCATCGGCTTCGAGTCCGAACGCGAGCCCGACCGTGAGCCCGGCCGTGACCGCGGCTGCGAGTCCGAGCCAGGTCCCCAGCGCGAATTCGGTCGTCAGCCCGAGCGTGAGTCCCGCCGCGAGCCCGTAGGTGAGCCCGCCACGCCACCGAGACCGTGCGGGCACACGCCAAGCCATCCGATTCGCTCGAGGAGACCGACTGAGCCCGGCCGAGAGCCCGAAGACAAGCCCGATCGCGGGACCGAACACGAGCCCGAACCTGAGACCCACCGCGGCCACGATCACGAGCGTCACGGCGATGCCCACGGTCAGCCCGTGCAGTATGCGGCAGCGGACAGATCCGGCGATCTCCCAGATCTCGTCGAGACGGATGGTGGTGCCGTCCTGCCCGAGATCACGGCGCTGGTCGAGGCATCGAGCCAGTGACAGCAACCAGGTCCGGACGTTGTCGCTGGTGTACCCACGAAATCGACCGGTGCGGTCGGTACCGGCCACCGCCGCTGGGATCTGGGCGGCGAACAGCAGATCACGCACGGCGTCGGTGTCGGAGCAGCCGGTCAGCTGGCCGGCGGTGTGCGGGTCGTGGTGCATGGCGGTGGCGGCGAGCCCGAGCATCCATGGAGTATTCAGCGCGCGCGCCAGCGGCCCCTCGGGCTGGGCGGTGATCCGGGTGGTAACCGCCGTCCAAACCGGGCGGGTGGCGCCGATCCGGTGCCGGTAAGTGGTGAGATAGTCACTGATCTGACCGGGGGTGAAGGGGCGCAGTGTGATGGTTGTCGAGCCGTGCAGCCCGTTGTCCTCGCCCAGGCGGGTCAGTTCGTCGAACTCGTCGCTGCGGCATACGACTACGACCGGCCGGTTACCCCAGGGGGTTTCGTTGAGACGGTTCAACACCGCCCGTGCCCGTGACTCCTCGCTGTCGTGGGCGTCCATCTCGTCGAGGCCGTCGACCACGGGCAGAATCAACCCCGCATCGACCAGTGCCCGTGCGCTCCTGGGGCGCAGGCGGTAGTCGTATCTCAGCCGTGTGGTGAGCCATCCGGAGAAGTCGTCCTTCCCGTTCCAGCCCGCGGCATCGACCCGTACCGGTACCGGCTGTCCCGCACGGCGGGTATCGACCTGGTCTCGTCGAGTTTCCAGCAGACCCAGCACCAGATGGGCGGCGGCCACAGTCTTTCCGCTACCCGGCTCACCGAGCACGACCAACCGCCGTGGCGGCGTCAGCAACTCGAAATAGGTCGCGATGTCGGATACAGCGGCCGACTCGATCACCTCACCGGGCTGCGCCTTCGCGGTGGCGGTGAATCCGACATGCATGAACGAGCCCGGCCCCGCCCGTAGCCCCTCCCGCAGCCGCTGCTCCTCTTGACACACTGCCTCGGCGAGATCATCGACCAAGGCCGCGACCGACACCCTGTCGGTCCTCGGCCGCCACAGCTGCCACAACATCGTCAACGGTTTGATCAGTGCCGCGACAACGCGCACGACAACACCAGTCTCCACACCGGGCACGCGAAACAGACTGCCATCCCATAGATCTCGACACGCCCATTGTCGACCGATCGACCGATGCCGACGCCGAGCGGGACGATCTCGTGTCTGTAGGCCGGCTGCGGCGCCACCGGCATTCGCCGCGACTTCCCGCTCTTCGCTCATTGCCTTCGGCCGATTCGACGCCGACGATTCCCGCCGTGCGGAAAGCATCATCGTCGAATGCGTTCGCCTGCTAGATCAGTAGGGTGGTGACGGTAGACGTGTGGAATCCGCCGCGCGGAGAATGTAGTTACCGCTGCCTATGATGTCGTGGTGCTGACGGTCGGCCGGGCAAACACCCGAGGCTGCCGGAGTGTGGCCGTCGTAGAACAAGCCCGAACACTTGCGGCACCAGCGCCACTTGGGTAGTCCTCCTACCCCGTCCCGATTGGTCACATCCTCCAGTCGATAGTTGCCGGATCCGAAAGCCACATGACCGGGTCGTTCGCTGAACTGAGGCGAAGGGCATATTCCTTGAAAGCCGAAATTCCCTTCGAACCAGAGCCCTTGGCACTGCCGACACCACCGCCAGTCGGACTGACCCTGGCCACCATCAGGGTCTTCCTTCAAGATGAAGTCGCCCGTTCCATCGTCGTGGTGGCCGCCGTCGAAGATGTCGCCGGCTGGGCAGCCACCGCGGGTATTGTTGCCCGAGAACCAGAGACCACTGCAACGCGCACATCTCTTCCAAAGGCGCTGTGTGGCCGAAGCCGGCGCAGCATTCTCCATGATCAGACATCCGGCAGCAGCGGCTATTCCGACACCTACTGCCATACGCAGCAGCGTGCGGCGCGGAGTGGGTATCAAATCGCTGGTCGTCATAAGATCCACGTTCCTCCCCGGACACGGTCTCTTCGGAGTCGTCTCTCCAGGCCAGATGCTACCGCCGAATCAGCACGAGCACAGCGCTTTCAGCCATATCTTCGCTGGTCAAGACCACGACGACGGCCGGAAGCTCGACCACGAGACCCTAAGGTGCCTTCCGCGGCCGAGGTAGCGTCACACGAAATCCACGCCAACTCACGGTTCCGTCCACATCCACCGGAAGAAATTGCCGCTGCCGCTCGTTATTTGAGCGACGATCAGTGGTGCAACATCCACCGGATGCGCATCGCGCCAAACGCTCGACGTGGTCGCACTCCGGAATGCGGGAGGGAAAATGTTCGCTCGGCGAATGATGGTCGTGGGTGCGCTGGCGGCGTGCGCCACGTCGATACCCGACCAGGAAGCGGGCACCGCGACGACGACCCAGTCGCCATCCGGAACCGCCGCACCGCGGGGCGACGAAGTGCCGGTACGTCCAGGGAAAACCGATGCCGGTACGGCGGCGGGGGCGCCCTTCCGGATTCCGGCATTCACCGAACTTCAGGGCGCACCGATCGTCGAGGTAGAGGAATTGGCAGTGCAGCGCATAGCCGCCGCCTGCGGCGGCTGCGCGAGCGTTGCCATTGCGCAGGACCAGGCCGACACCGGGCGCAGCGTTTGCCAATACTCCGGATTCTCCGGCGCGAAGCAGGATTCGACCCCGGTCGACAGGATTCGACCCCGGTCGACAGGATTCGACCCCGGTCGAGCAGTCGGCGAACGGGTCGCTGATCCTGACGTCCGGCTCGACACTGACGCTTCTCACCGGGACACTGCCCCGCAGAAACTTCCCTGCGGCACAGAAGTCTTCGAACCGAAGACGACATCGCAGACCGGTTCCCCCACCGGGACCGTCTCCCCCACCGGAACCGACTCGACCATCCGAAACCGAACACTCACCGAGACGGCGACGAGCAAGCCACATGTCACAACCACCAGATGAGCAGGTGCCCACACCAGCGGCGGTATCGGCGTTCGACGGGTTCGCTCACGTCGCGAGATCCATTGGGCAACTGGTCGCGCCGACAACGCTGCTGACCGCTGTGCTGTTCTACTTCGGCTGGGCGCATGTCTACTGGTACTTCAACTACTTCGGTGTCGACTCGACGACGCTGAATCCGAGCATCCGCGAGTACCCGATGCGCACCGTCGACGCGCTGTTCGTGCCGTTGACACTCGCCGGTCTCATCGGCATGGCGGTGCTGTGGGGATACATCGCGCTTCCGGAGTCGGTCCGTGCCCGTCGCCCCGGGCGGTGGGCGACCTCCGTGATCGCGGTGATCGCCGGGGCAGTCCTCCTCAACGGGGTCTCCTGGATATATGTCGTGACACCGCTCAACAAGGGCTTGTGCGTGGCACCGGTGTCGATCATCGCTGGAGTGCTGATCTTCTGGCTGCTGGTCGTGCTGCGTCGTCAGCGTCTGCGTGAAAGCCTCCCCGCGACGGCGCCGCCGCCGTCACAGGCGGCAGCGGTCGCCGAGTGGGTGATCCTGTTCCTCATGGTCGGCATCAACTTGTTCTGGATCGCCACCGATTACTCGGTCGCGGTCGGTCAGACCCGGGCGCGGGAATGGGCCGCGCAACTGCCCACCAGTTCCCAGGCCGTCATCTACAGCGAAAAGGAGCTCCACCTTTCCGGGCCAGATGTCCGCATGGCGTCCTGCGGCACCGATCCCGCCACCGGATCCGCCTACCGGTTCCGCTACGACGGTCTGGCGCCACTGAGCCGCATCGGCGACCACTACATCCTGGTCCCCCGGACCTGGACACCCGGGCGCGGCGCGGCCATCGTCCTGCCCGCGCAGAGTCCGGGCGCGATCCGGTTCGAGTTCCGGCTCGCGGGCGATACGGTCCCCGCCACCTGTTGAGACGGCTCAGACCGAGACGACTTCCATGCGCCATGTGTGCCACCGCGGATGCCCGGGCCGAGGCTTTCCGGGAAAGGGGCGATCACTGCTTGCGTACGACCAACTCCAGCGCGATGTTGTCCGGGTCGCGGAATTCCAGAATGTACATGGCACCGAGATCTTTCACCCCCTCGTGCGGGATGCCGAGTTCGTCGAGCAAGGCAGCCGCCGAATCGAGATCCGACCGAGTGGCGAGGGCGAAGGCGAGGTGGTCGAGTCCTACTCGATCTTCATCGAACTCGTCGCTGGCGACAGGGCGAAGCCCGAGCAGTGCATCACCCATCTGGTAGATCACACCGCCGAAGAGGAACCCGAATCGCGCACGGGTGGCTTCGTCCGCGTCCGCAGGACACTCCCACGCGATCGGCCATCCGAAGACGGCGTCATAGAAGGCCCGGGATCTCTCGATGTCGGTCACTGTCAAGCGAACATGGTCGAACGAACTGGTGGAAATCGGCATGATCAAGATCCTGTCATGATCACCTTGCCTCGTTGAGGCACGGCTGCGGGACCTGGCGAGGGACTATGCCGGCGCGATCCTCGCGCGCGAAGCGTTGCGGGCCGCAATGCAGGGACCGGCGTGGGGTGGACGAGCCTCGGAGTCACCGGCTTGATCGTCGGCGTCCTGGTGGTTCCGGCCGTGTGAGCCGGGCGTCCAGTGACCAGCGGCCGGGCCCGGCCCACAGCAGGTAGATCAGCCCGAGCAGCATCGCGACATCTGTGCGCGCGTCGTGGGCCATCCCCCAGATGCCTTCTACTCCTTGGAACCCGCCCGGGCGCAGCTCACGCAACTTGGTCAGCACGATCGCCAGGACGATATCCACCAGTAACGGCAGCGTGGAAAACCGGGTCAGCAGTCCGATGACGATCAGGAGGCCGCAGGTGATCTCGACGACGCCGTCGAGGTTCGCGAAGAAGGTCGCCGCCGGGATACCGATCTTTTCGAACCGGCCGGGGCCCAATTCGTCCGGATAGAGGAACTTCTGGATCCCCTCACTGAGGAATATCAGCCCCACCGCCAACCGGATACAGATCGCTGCCGCCGGGCCGTCCGCACCGAGGGCACGCCGCCATGACCAGCGATCCATTCCCGCCATCGGCGCTCGCCTCCCGATATCGTCTGCCGATACCACGCGCGAGCCTACCGAGCGAGCACCACGCGGACGGCCGATCGCGCGGCCCCGATGCCGGGGCGTTATGGTCCTCCGCAGTCCACGCGGCGATCGCAGGTCCGCACCACCGCCCATGGAGCCGGGTCAATTCGCACACCGCCGTCCGGCCCTCGCACCGCCGTGGTCAGTGCCGCGGGTACCTAGGCGTGGACGACTTCGCGCTTCGACACCGGACACCGGAAGGCGCGGCACCCTGCGCTGCGGTCCCGCCGAGCCCGGCCGGCAGCGGGTATCACCCTACTGTCAGGCATCGTGATTTTCGCCGCCCGCAGCACCAGCGTTCCCTACCAGCATAGTGAATAACTTACTTGACTGGCACGCCATTCTGTGAGATATGTACCGAACCATGCACTTTATGTCGATCTACCAGAGCTTTCGTGTGGTTTGCAATCGAGCGTCACGCCGGGTGATCAGCGCTCGTAACAGTCGACTACTCTACGGAATAGGCATTAACATAGCTGGGCGGCATCGAGTGCGGCGAAGCGAGCAGGGCGACGCTCTGGTGTGCGACCGCCCTGGCGCCGTGCGAGTACGGAGGTTGGCGTGAGCGGCGACGTCAGAACCGAAGGTGTTACGGAATCTTCGAGTTCTCAGCGGATTCAGCGAGATACCACCCTGACCGGCCCCCACCGTTCGTCAGCTCCGAATCCGTCGTCATTGCCGACATGCCGAATCGCCATCTCCGAACGCACATCTGACCGCCCGCAATCCGAGGAGCCCACCGTGGACACAATGTCGGCCACGCCCTACGACCGCACCCTGTACGCCCGGGCAGGGGGCCACGCTGCCCTCGAAATCGTCGTAGAAGACCTCTACGCCCGCATCCTGGCCGATGAGGAACTGGCGCCATTCTTCACCGGCGTCAACATGCCGCGAGTGAAGGGCCGCCAAGTCGAGTTCTTCGCCGCCGCACTGGGAGGACCGACACCGTACACCGGGCCGCGGATGAAGCAGGTCCACCGAGGCCGAGGCATAACCCGGCACCACTTCGACCGCGTCGCCGAACATCTGACACAGTCCCTCCAAGCTGCTGGCACGCCACCAGCTATTACGGCCGAGATCATCGCGGCGGTCGCTCCCCTCGCCGACGACATCATCTCCAAAGCGATCGAATAGCTTGCGCCACTCGTTCGACGGCCTGCCTGCTCCGCACATCACCTGGGGCTACGTCATCCGATCACCCGCCGGCACCCTGCTGTCCGTGGAGGCCGCCGGTTCGGCCGACGCTACTGGTCGCAGCGGGCAGACTCGACGATCGACACCGCCGGCCGCGGGGGCCGATCAGAAGAAGCAAGGCGTCGTTCGAGGCCCGGGGCCGCGGTGGTGGGCGGCCCCGGGCCTTCGATGCGACCGGATATCGGCACCGCAACGTCTCGAGCGATGCGTCAGGTTCTCGACAACGTCTCTGCGACCCGTCACGGCTCGAGGTCGACTACGCCTTTGCCGCTGGAGATGTCGAACGGTACCGAGACCTGGTCGTGAGCGATCAGCCAGGTGTTGTCGATCTTCCGCATGCCGTACGTGACCCGGACCCACATACCACTCGTTGCCGCTCCGTTCTTCAGCGTGCCGCTGAGCCGAGCGAAGGCGTGCCCGAACGCCACATCCCCGCCTACGCTGAACGTCAGGTCGCGGACCTCATAGGTCACACTCTCGAAGAACAGGAACACCCTCGCCCAGTTCTCGAGTTTCGCCGCTATCCCGACGTGCTGGAGCGGCGGCTCGACATCGAAGGACACGACGTCGGGCGTGTACAGCTGCTTCAGCACCTCGAGATCCTTGACTCGCAGTCCTTCGACCGCCTTGTCGATTGTTCGGCGAAGCTCGACTTCATCCGCCTCGGTGCGGTCAGCTGACTGAAAGTCGTTGATTCCGGTCATAATCGGCTCCTCAGGAATTCATGAGAGTGGTTTCGGTGCCGGTCCGCAGCGGCGCCAATGCGGTGCTCCAGGCGATGAGCTGATCCAGCGTCTTGTCGAGGGCGGCGGCATGGTGGTCGCGCGGTGCGAAGGTGGTGTAGTTCTCGAAATCGGTGAGCACCGAGATGGTGACCTGATAGCCGACGTCGGCCATGCCCAGCGTGCCGCAGACCGTCCGCAACTGCACCACCGCGCGGCCGCCGCCGCCCGCGCCGTAGGAGACGAATCCGACCGCCTTGTCGGTCCACTCCGCGAACAGGTGGTCGAAGGCGTTCTTCAGCACACCGGGGACCCCGCCGTTGTACTCCGGGGTCACCACCACGAAGCCGTCGAACGGGGCGATCCGCTCGGCCCAGGCGCGGGTATGCGCGTTGCTCGATGGGCCGAACATCGGCGCCATCGGCTCGTCCAGATGTGGTAGCGGGTGGTCGCGCAGATCGATCAGTTCGAATTCGGCGTCACCGCGCTGCGATGCCGTTTCCAGGACCCACCGGGCGACCTGCGAGCCGTTGCGGTTGGGTCGGGTACTGCCGAGGATGATGCCGATCCTGGTCATTTACGGAACTCCTGCTCTGCTGAAGGTGTCACAACCTTCCGACGACGCAGCCGTCCGGAATGTCAGGCCGCCTCACAAATCGGTTCGCTGATTCGTCGGTTTCGGTGAGGACGCACATATCGAAGGAGACGACCATGACCGACCCGCACCTGCGCGCGGTGATCAGTGAACGCCGACAGCTGATCAATCTCGCCTACCGTCTGCTCGGCTCCCTGGCCGAGGCCGAGGATGTGGTGCAGGAGACCTACGCGCGCTGGTACGCGCTGTCGGAGGCGCAGCGCGGGAAGGTGGAGGCGCCCGGCGCGTGGTTGACGACGGTTGCCAGCCGGATCTGCCTCGATCTACTCGGCTCGGCGCGCGCCAGGCGGGAACGGTATGTGGGCGAGTGGATTCCGGAGCCGGTACCCGGCCGGTCCGAATGGCTCGATGGCCCCGACTCCGTCGATCCCGCCGACCAGGTCACCCTCGACGAGTCGATCAGCATGGCCTTTCTCGTCGTGCTGGATTCCATGACTCCGGCCGAGCGCGTGGCGTTCGTTCTGCACGATGTCTTCCGCTACTCGTTCGCCGAGGTCGCCGAGATCGTCGGGCGCACCCCCGCGGCCTGTCGCCAGCTCGCCTCCAGCGCCCGCCGCCGCATCGATACCACGCGGGGTCCGTCGAGCACCGAACGCGCCGAAGTGGTCCGGGATTTCAAACGAGCTTGGGAGACAGGGGATATCGAGGCCCTGATCGGGCTGCTCGATCCACAAGCGACCGCGACGGCCGACGGCGGCGGCCTGGCATTGGCCTTCCTCGACCCGATCCACGGCAGCGAAGAGATCGCCCGCGCCTGGATGGAAATCGCCACCCACGGCCCTGCGGTGACCCTGCTGGAGCGCACGGTGAACGGCCAGCCCGGCCTGGTGGCACGGCTCGACGACGCCATCGTCACGGTCTACGCTTTCGACATCGCCGACGGCCGGATCACCCGCATCTGGGCGATCCGGAATCCGGAGAAATTGCAGCCCTGGACGGCCGGATGAATCGAACCCCTGCGGTCGCAACGCCCGGCCGGCTGTGGCCCCGAGCAGCGATGGCTTCGAGGCACGGGCTGAGCGGACGGCCGAGCGAGGCGAGGTGGAGGTCAGGCTCGGCCCGGGGTCACCAAGCCGGACTCGTAAGCCAGGACGACCAGTTGAGCGCGGTCGCGGGCGTGGAGCTTGGTCATCGCCCGGTTGACGTGGGTCTTGGCGGTCAGCGGGCTGATCACCAAGTGCTCGGCGATCTCGTCGTTCGACAGGCCCCGGGCGACAAGCGTGACGACTTCCCGCTCGCGGTTGGTCAGCCCGGCCAGACCGGGAGCCTCACCGGAGTCCAGTGGCCGGCTGACATACCGGGTGATCAGCTTGCGCGTGATCGACGGCGCGAGCAGTGCGTCACCCCGGGCCGCGACCCGGACGGCGTGCAGGAAGTCCTCCGGATGGATGTCCTTGACCAGGAACCCGGCCGCACCGGCGCGCAGGGCGTCGAAGACGTGCTCGTCCAGGCCGTAGTTCGTCAGTATCACCACGTGCACCACGGTCAGGGCCGGGTCGGCGACGATGCGCCGGGTCGCCTCGATGCCGTCCACTACAGGCATCTGGATGTCCATCAGTGCGATGTCGGGCAGGTGTTCGCGGGCCAGCTCGACGCCCCGCGCGCCGTCGGCGGCCTCGGCCACCACTTCGATATCGTCCTCCACGTCGAGCAGCGCACGGAAACCGCTGCGGATCAGCGGCTGGTCGTCGACCAGCAGGACGCGGATCAAGGCGCCCGCTCCACGGGCAACTCGGCACAGACGGTGAAACCGCCCCCGCCGCGGGGCGCCGTGTGTAACCGGCCGCCGAGGGCGGTGACCCGCTCTCCCATTCCGAGCAGCCCCACACCCGGCACCGGCATGGTGTCCGGTGTGGCTCGGCCGTCGTCGTCCACCCGGATCACCAGGGCGTCGGGGCGGTGTTCGATATGGACCGACGCGGTGTCGGCGGCGGCGTGCCGGGTGATGTTGGTCAGCGACTCCTGGACGATCCGGTAGGCGGTCCGGTCCACGGCCGCAGGCAGGGCCGCACGCTGCCCCTCGACCGTCAATCTCGCGTCCAGGCCGGTCGCGCGGACCCTTTCCACCAGCTCCGGCACGTGATCGAGCCCGTGCAACGGTGCGCGGTCGTCGCGCAGGGCCTCCAGGGTGGCCCTGAGTTCCCGGGATGCCTCGCGACCGGCCGCCAGGATCGCCAGCAGCGCCTCTGGCACGTGCGCGCCGCGCTTGCGGGCCAGGTGTACGGCCACCTCGGCCTGCACCTTGATCACCGAAATCTGGTGGGTCAGCGAGTCGTGCAACTCGCGAGCGATGTGCAGCCGTTCCTCGTCGGCCCGCCGCCGTGCGGTCTCCTCGCGGGTGCGCTCGGCCTCCTCGGCCCGCCGCTCGGCCTGCCGCAGCGCTTCACCCGCCGCGCCCGCGGCGACCAGCCACGCCAGTTGCAGCACGCCCCGGGTCTCCGCGAACGCCTCGCCCATGAGCAGTCCGCGCGGCGAGATCAGCAACGCGAAGGGCATGACGAGCACCATGATCACCGACCCCGCCACGGCCGCCACCCGGTGCCCCGCCCGGAACGCCGCGTACACGGCGAACAAGAATGCGACCGCGGGCACGTCGACCCCGAGGGCCTGGTACGCCAACGCGGTCAGCCCCGTCACCGCCAGCACCATGACCGGCGCTCGGCGGCTCGCGGCCGACGACAGGCCGCCTGCGACCAGCAGCACCCACCCGACCGCGGGCCCGGACAACCCCGAGACGAGCTGGAATACCGCGATGCCCACGGCGATCGCCCAGTCCCGAAGCCGTTCCATGGGTGCACCCTAACCCCATGTCCGCGTGGGGACGTCGTGCACAGGAATGATCACCGTCTACTGCGCAAGCAGTACTCCCTCTGGTTTCCTACGCCCGCGGCGGCAGCGTGAAGTGCCTGCGCGCGCAGGACGACCGGAAGCGGGTGCGGCGGAGAGGATGGGCCACGTCCCAGTCGTTGGAGAAGGAGCATGTCATGTCCGTTTCTCATGTACTCGCCGCCTCGGAAATCCTTGTCCAGTCGGGCGCCTCAGGGTTGACCGCCGGGCGTTTCTGGTCCCTGGTGGGTGTCGCGGTGGGACTTGTCGGGGTCGTCACCGGCGTGCGCGCCCTCATCCACCACACTGGTCGCCGCTCCGCGACGACCGCGCTGGCCGCGGGAGTGACCGGCCTGGTGATCGGCGGGCTGGTCGTGGCCGCGGCCAAAGGCGGTCCCGGCACCGGGTACGGGATCGTCGGCGGCTTCCTGGCCCTGGCGGTCGGGCTGGTCGCCGCCACCCTCGGCGCGGTCGCCCTCAACAGGAACCCGCAGTCCCGTTGACCGCCCGGGCGGGATCGTGGCCATCCCGGTAAATCGGCGGCGAGCACGTTTCGATCCGTCACGGGTTCCGGCAAGAAGCACCCGGGCCCGGGTCCGGCGAGGACCGGTGATCCTCGCATTCGGTGGGCCTGCGGCCGCTTCGGCAGAAGGAAAACGACAATGCCCGCTACGACAGCGATGACGGACGCCCCGAAGGACGCGACGGCGAAGGCGTGATCGGCGGCGGCAACCCTGCCGACTGCCTCGGGGTGGAACGAGCCGAAGAAGACCGCTCCGATAACGGCAACGCCTAGCGCTCCGCCACACTGCTGGGCCGTGGACAAGGCCCAGACGCGACGCCGGCCGACGCCGGCTCGAGGCGGCGCAGCACCGCGTTGAGCGCGGTGTAGACCAAACCCACGCCGAGCGCCGACATACCGAGCCAGCTGCATCGTTACCGACAAGGCCAGGTAAGGGCCGAATCGGCTAGAGGCGAGTAGCGGTCCGAACGAGATCGGCGACGGCTTTGGACCGGCTGTGCGGTGGCCACGCGATCACAGTCGTGACGGCCGGGGCGTCCAGCACCGGCACGGCGGTGTGGTCGCCGCGCAGATGGACTCGCACGGACTCCGGCAGGATCGCCACCGCCCTTCCGAGCGCGATCAACTGGAGCAGCTGAGTATGGTCGCGAACCTGCGGACCGGGGCCGTCGGGGTAGGTGCCGTCTCGTCGGGGCCAGCGCGGCATCGGTAGACCGGGCAGCGCGGTGACCTCGGCCATCTGCACATGAGTCCGATCGGCGAGGAGATGCCCGGCCGGCAGGACCACGACCTGTTCCTCGGTGCACAGCTCCTCGGTGTCGAATCCGGCCATCGCATCGAACGGCCGGTGCAAAAGAGCTACGTCGGCCCGTCCGTCGCGGAGCAGTCGCTCCTGCTCACCGATCCCGCACAAGAGCACATCGACGGTGACCGCGCCGGGCTCGGCGGCGTAGGCGTCGAGGAGTTTGGACAGCAGTTCGACGGACGCTCCCGCCTTCGTCGCCAGGACTACGCCGGCCCGGCCGGTCGCGGCGAGGGCAGCGCGGCGGGTGCGTCGCTCGGCGGCCTCGACCGCATCCAGCGCCGCCCGCGCCTCCCCGAGGAGCACCGACCCGGCCTCGGTCAGGGTGACAGCGCGACTGGTTCGGCGCAGCAGTTCCACCCCGAGTCGCCGTTCGAGCCGACCGATCGCCCGCGACAGCGGGGGCTGCGCGATCCCGAGCCGCTGCGCCGCCCGCCCGAAGTGCAGTTCCTCGGCGACGGCGACGAAGTATCGCAGCTCCCGCGTCTCCACGACGCCCATGGTATCCGTCGCCCACCAGCATCGATACCCGAGCGGTATCGCTTGCCACCCACTCGGTCTTGGACGCTGCGCCAAGGCCCGGAACAGGATCGACCGTATGAGTGAACAGACGATCGCGCTGGTGACCGGCGCGAACAAGGGCATCGGGTACGAGATCGCGGCCGGCTTGGGCGCCCTCGGTTGGAGGGTCGGCGTCGGCGCCCGGGATGAACAGCGCCGCGAAGCCGCCGTGGCGAAGCTGCGGGCGGGCGGCGCCGACGCGTTCGGCGTACCGCTCGACGTGACCGACGACGCGAGCGTGGCAGCCGCCGCCGAGCTCCTCGCGGATCGCTTCGGACGCCTCGACGTGCTCGTCAACAACGCAGCCATAACCGGTGGCATGCCGCAGACACCCTCCGCCGTCGATCCCGCGACAGTGCGGGCCGCCGTGGAAACCAACGTGATCGGCGTCATCCGCGTCACCAACGCGGCGCTACCGCTGCTGCGGCGCTCGGCATCACCACGGATCGTGAACATGTCCAGCACGGTCGGTTCCCTCACCCTGCAGACCACTCCCGGCGCCGATACCGGCCCGATCTCCGCGGCCTACTCGGCGTCGAAGACGTTCCTCAACGCCGTCACCGTCCAATACGTCAAGGAACTGCGCGACACCAACATCCTGATCAACGCGGCATGCCCCGGCTTCACGGCAACCGACCTCAACGGATTTCGAGGCGTCCGCACACCGGCGCAGGGCGCGGCGATCGCGGTGCGCCTCGCGACCCTGCCCGACGACGGACCGACCGGCGGGTTCTTCGATGACGCAGGAGTAGTGCCGTGGTGACATGCCGGGAATGGCCGACCGGACACCGAGAAAGAGCCTTGTCCGGGTAGGAAGAAATCTCCAGCGCAGGATGTAGACATTCTGGGCGGCTTGATATACAGTCGCTGTCGTTGGAGATGAAAGTCTGGTTGGCCGGGCAGGTGACCTGCACCGGAAGCAAGATTGACCATCCCCTCCGGCGGAGAAGAGAACCTGGTGCAGTCGGCCGGACCGTCGGAGGGGATGACGAGATTCCGCAGACCGACCGGCAACCCAGGAGGTGGTCACTGAACAGCTCTTCCCAGATTCCGCGTCCCGGCCTGTTGCCGGGCGCACTGCCCGACGTCGGCCCTACCGCCGACCGACGGAATTGACGTGAAAACCCCCTCGATATCCTGGGCCCCGGCGCGCGACGCGCCGGGGCCTGTCGTCGTATGAATCCAGAGGTGTTGTGCAGCAACCGAACACAGACCCCACCGACCCCATCGACGCTTCCGGTGCCGCTGAGAGGCTCGATGACGAGGACTACCCCGCCTACAGCATGGGCAGAGCCGCGGAAATCCTCGGCGTCACCCCGGCCTTCCTGCGCGGCCTCGACGCCGCCGAACTGCTGACTCCGCAGCGCTCCGAAGGCGGGCACCGCCGCTACTCCCGCTACCAGCTGCGGATCGCCGCCCGCGCCCGCGCGCTGGTCGATCAGGGCACACCGCTGGAGGCGGCGTGCCGGATCATCGTCCTGGAAGACCAGCTCGCCGAAGCCCTCGAACTCAACGCCGAGCTCTCCCGGCAAGACCCACCCGCACCGGACGCCGACCGCTGAACTGCACCAGCCGCCACACGGGAGCCGAGTTCGCGCTGCCACCCCGTGGTAGCCGACTTCACGAGCCGTATTCGGTGACAGCTCAGCCAGGTTGGAAGAACGCGAGCATCTTCTGTGCGGCATCCGGCGACATCAGCAAATCTTGCAAGTCCGCGGACATCCGGGCAGCAGCGCTGGTGCGTTCGAACATCTCGCGTTCGTACTCCTCGACCGCGGCGGGAACGTCGTCCGGGTGCGCGGCAAGCGCGAGACCGAGCAGGGCGCCGTCGAGCAACGCCATGTTGGCGCCCTCTCCCACCGGCGGCATCAGGTGCGCGGCATCGCCGACCAGCGTGACATCCGGCTTCGACGGCCAGGTCAGGCCGACCGGGAGAGTGGTGATCGACCGCGGCGCGATCGTGTCGTCGCAGGCGGCGATCAGGGCGATGAACCGTGCATCCCAGCCGGAGAGCAGGTCGATCAGCCGCGCCCGCGCGGCGGCCGGGTCGTCGAACGGGATCCCGCTGGTCGCGAACCAGTCCTCGGCGGTGTTATAGAAGCTGAGGCCGATTCGGACGCGGCCGTCGCCGTTGCGCTGTGCCGCCAGGGACAGTCCGTTGCCGAGCACCCAGTAGTTGCCGCGCCCGACCATCGCCGCGAGGTCGGGGTGCGTCCGGTCGATGTCGGGAATGCCGAGTTCGACGACGTTCTGGCCGATATGCGCCGGGCGGGCATCGGTGAGCAGCGCGCGGACGCGGGAGTTCGCGCCGTCGGCGCCGACCAGCAAGTCATACGTCGTACTGCTGCCGTCGGCGAAGTGCAGCAGGCCCTGATCGGCGGCCTCGAATGCGCGCCCCCAGCGCACCATGTCTCCGGGAAGGGAATCCAGCAGCAGATTGCGCAGATCGGCACGGTCGACCTCGGGTCGATCGAGCGGGGCGTCGTCTGGCGTGTCCTCTTGGAGCAGCAGCGTGCCATCCGGCTCGAGAAGACGCATGTCCTGGCCTTCACCACGGGCAATCGCGTGGAACTGGTCGATCAGACCGGCCTCACGCAGCGCCCGCTGGCCCGAGTGGATGTCGAGCATGCCGCCCTGACCGCGAGCGCCGCGTGAGGGTTCACGTTCATACACGACGGCGTCGATGCCGTTCACGTGCAGCACCCGGGCGAGGGCCAATCCGCCCAGTCCGGCTCCGATGATGATTACGGTCACGGCCGCCTCCAATTCACTGTATTGATCGATACACTGTATCGAAGAGGGCAATGTATTGTCAGCGGCATGTTGGTCTGGGAGAGGCCGGAGCCGCCGGATCGGCCGGTGCCCGCCCCACTGAGCCGGGAGCAGATCATACGAGCAGCGATCCGGCTCGCCGACGCGGACGGCTTGGCGGCGGTGTCGCTACGCAAGGTCGCCGCCGCACTGGAGGTGGGGCCGATGCGGCTGTATGGCTATATCGCCACCAAGGAGGAGTTGCTCGACCTGATGGTCGATGCGGTCTACGCCGAGATCCGGCCGGCCGGAGACAGTTGGCGAGAGGTGCTCCGCTCCCTCGCCGAAACCACCCGTCAGGCCGTTCAACAGCATGAATGGCTCGCCGACCTGATCGGTGGGCGGCCCCAGCTCGGGCCGCACGCGCTGGCCAGAGGAGAGGCTGTGGTGGCCGCGATGACCGGAGTCGACGTGGATGCCGTCATGCCGATAGTCGCCGCGGTCAATGCATACGTGATCGGCGCGGTGCGCCGGGAGATCACCGAGCGGCGCGCTGAGCGGGCCAGCGGAATGGACAAGCAGCAGTGGCAGGCCGCCTTCGGGCCTTATCTGGAGCGGACCTTCGCCACCGGCCGCTTCCCCGCCCTCGCCACGGTGATACGCGATGGCGCCCACCTGGACGCCGACCAAACCTTCCGCATCGGCCTCGAGTTCGTCCTCGACGGCATCCAAGCCCGCATCTCGAGCTGACGCGCGCGAGAAACCGGACGAGCGCCTCGCGACGTGTTCTCCGTTCTTGCCGTATCGGCCTGCTGCGGTCGAACGGACCTCAGTCGGCGAGATAGCGCAGCATCACCACGGTGTCGAAGTGCCTCGTCTCGGCCAATCGGAGCCGGATGCGCTCGTCCAGCGCGGGGAACATCGGTGTGCCACCGCCGAGCGCCACGGGCGAGAGGAACAGCTGGTACTCGTCGATGAGCCCGTGTGGCATCAGCGAGGCCGCCAGGCTCGCGCCGCCGACCTCCATGACGCCGTCGCCTGCGGCCTTGAGCCTGCGGACCTCCTCGACCGCGTTCTCACTCACCAGCGTGCTGTTCCAGTGGACCTCGGTGAGCGTCCGGGAGAAGACGACCTTCGGCTTCTCCGTCCAGAGCCCGCTGAACTCACGCTCGATGCGCGGCGCGTCCTCGGGCACGTGCGGCCAGTACTCGGCCATCAACTCATATAGGCGACGGCCGTGCAGCGAGACCTCGATGTCGCGGTAGCGGTCGTTGTGGAACTGGTGCAGCTCCTCGTCCGGGTTGGTCCAGTCGATGCTGCCGTCGCGATCGTTGATGTAGCCGTCCAGGGACACGGTGAACCCGTAGATCAATCTCCTCATGACCGAATAGACCTCCTACGCGCTCGAAACTCATCGGCGCTCATTCAGGGGTCCGCAGTACGAGCAGCGCCATCGGCTCTGTCACGTCCATGGCCTCTGAGGGCATCATCGTCGGGCCGACCGGGCCGCTCACGTGAAGGCCGCCGAAGCCGGATGATGTCGCGACTCGTATTCGAGGAACGTAGTGTTACCGGCGGGAACCGTCGGCGCAGCACCATGGGTCGGTGTCTCGTCGTCCACGGGTATCGGCGAGCTGGGTTCCCACTCGGACCGGCTGGATTTCCAGTTTCGAACCGGTGCACCAGAGCGAGGATGGCAATGACGGATACAGCGGCGGCAGCCGTCCACACTGTGCCGAAGCAGGACGCTGCGACCCCGGACCAAGGCGAGCTGCATCAACTGCTCGCCGGATTGACCGCGGTGCGCGACGGCGATTTCCGGACCCGGCTGCCCACGGACGCCGACGGGCTGCTGGGTGAGATCGCGACGGTGTTCAACGGCATGGTGGACCAGCTGTCACTGTTCACCTCCGAGGTCACCCGCGTCGCGCGCGAGGTCGGCACGGACGGGCGACTGGGCGGTCAAGCCGAGGTGCCCGGCGTGTCCGGGACCTGGAAGGACCTGACCGATTCGGTGAACGCGATGGCAGGCAACCTGACCAGCCAGGTGCGTGACATCGCTCAGGTCGCGACAGCCGTGGCGCGCGGAGACCTGTCGCAGAAGATCGACGTGGACGCGCGCGGGGAGATCCTCGAGCTGAAGAACACGGTCAACACGATGGTCGACCAGCTGTCCGCCTTCGCCGACGAGGTGACGCGGGTAGCGCGCGAGGTGGGCTCGGAGGGCCGGCTGGGCGGACAGGCCGAGGTGCCCGGCGTCGGCGGCGTATGGCGCGACCTCACCGCCTCGGTGAACTTCATGGCAGGCAACCTGACAGACCAGGTCCGCAACATCGCCCAGGTGACGACCGCGGTGGCGCGCGGCGATCTGAGCCAGAAGATCACCGTCAGCGCGCGCGGCGAGATTCTGGAGTTGAAGAACACCATCAACACGATGGTCGATCAGCTGTCCTCGTTCGCCGACGAAGTCACCCGCGTGTCGCGCGAGGTGGGCACCGAAGGCATCCTCGGTGGTCAAGCGGACGTCAAGGGCGTCTCGGGCACGTGGCGCGACCTCACCGACTCGGTCAATTTCATGGCGGGCAACCTGACCGCACAGGTGCGGTCGATCGCCCAGGTCGCCACCGCCGTCGCGCGCGGCGACCTGACCCAGAACATCACGGTGGACGCGCGCGGCGAGATCCTCGAGTTGAAGAACACCATCAACACGATGGTCGACCAGCTCTCCGCGTTCGCCGACGAGGTCACCCGCGTCGCGCGCGAAGTGGGCACCGAGGGCCGGTTGGGCGGCCAGGCCGACGTCAAGGGCGTCTCGGGCACGTGGAAGGACCTCACCGAGTCGGTCAACGTGATGGCCGACAATCTGACGGCACAGGTGCGCTCGATCGCCGAGGTGACCACGGCGGTCGCGCGCGGCGATCTGACCCAGAAGATCCGGGTCGATGCGCGCGGGGAGATCCTGGAACTCAAGGAGACCATCAACACGATGGTCGACCAGCTCTCCGCCTTCGCCGACGAGGTCACCCGCGTCGCCCGGGAGGTCGGCACCGAGGGCAACCTCGGCGGCCAGGCCACCGTGCGTGGCGTGTCGGGTACCTGGAAGGACCTCACCGACAACGTCAATGTGATGGCCTCGAACCTGACCGGTCAGGTGCGCTCGATCGCCCAGGTCGCCACGGCGGTGGCCCGTGGTGACCTGAGCCAGAAGATCACCGTGGAGGCGAAGGGCGAGGTCGCGGCGCTGGCCGGCGTGATCAACACGATGGTCGATACGTTGTCCGCGTTCGCCGACGAGGTTACCCGCGTCGCGCGCGAGGTCGGCACCGAAGGCATGCTCGGCGGCCAGGCCCGCGTGCCGAACGTGGCGGGAACGTGGAAAGACCTCACCGACAACGTCAACTCCATGGCGAACAACCTGACCAACCAGGTGCGCAACATCGCCCAGGTCACCACCGCGGTCGCGCAGGGCGACCTGACCCGCAAGATCGACGTGGACGCGCGCGGCGAGATTCTCGCGCTGAAGACCACGATCAACACGATGGTCGATCAGCTTTCCGCGTTCGCGGCCGAGGTCACCCGCGTGGCCCGTGAGGTGGGGTCGGAGGGCCGGCTGGGCGGGCAGGCCGAGGTGGAGGGCGTCTCGGGGACCTGGAAGCGGCTGACCGAGAACGTCAACGAGCTGGCCGGCAACCTCACCCGTCAGGTCCGCGCGATCGCCGCGGTCACCAGCGCCGTCGCCGAAGGCGACCTGACTCGCTCTATCACCGTCGAGGCGTCCGGCGAGGTCGCGGAACTGAAAGACAACATCAACTCGATGGTGGAGTCGCTGCGCGAGACCACCAAGGCCAACCAGGATCAGGACTGGTTGAAAACCAACCTCGCTCGCATCTCCGGACTCATGCAGGGTCAGCGCGACCTGCACGTGGTGGCCGAGCTGATCATGGCGGAGCTGGCACCGTTGGTCTCCGCGCAGTTCGGTGCGTTCTATCTGGCCGACGACACGGCCGAGCGGCCGGAACTGAGGCTGATCGGCTCCTATGGCAGCCCGGAGGAGCCGGGCAGCCGGTCGCGGTTCACCTTCGGTCAGTCACTGGTCGGGCAGGCGGCGCGCAGCCGCAGCACGATCGCCGTGGACAACGTGCCCGGCGACTACCTCACCATCTCCTCCGGGCTGGGACAGACCGCGCCGGTCAACCTCCTCGTGCTGCCGATCGTGGTCGAGGACCAGGTGCTCGGGGTGATCGAGCTGGGCTCGCTGCACCGCTTCACCCGCATTCACCAGGATTTCCTCGACCAGTTGATGGAGACGGTTGGCGTCAATGTCAACACCATCATCGCCAACGCCCGCACCGACGAGCTGCTGGTCGAATCGCAACGCCTAACCACCGAACTGCAAGCTCGTTCGGAGGAGTTGCAGGTGCAACAGGAGGAGCTGCAGCGGTCCAACGCCGAGTTGGAGGAGAAGGCGGCGCTGCTGGCGACCCAGAATCGCGACATCGAGGCCAAGAACCTCGAGATCGAACAGGCGCGCCAAGAGCTGGAGACCCGCGCCCAGCAGCTCGCGCTCGCCTCGAAGTACAAGTCGGAGTTCCTGGCCAACATGAGCCACGAGTTGCGCACGCCGCTGAACAGCTTGCTCATCCTCGCGCAGCTGCTGGCCCAGAACCCGACCCGCAATCTGACGCCCAAGCAGGTCGAATACGCGGGCATCATCCACTCGGCCGGCTCGGACCTGCTTCAGCTCATCAACGACATCCTCGACCTGTCCAAGGTCGAGGCGGGCAAGATGGACGTCACACCCGAAGCCGTACCGTTGCGCAAGCTGCTGGACTACGTGGAGGCCACCTTCCGGCCGATGACCACCCAGAAAAGCCTGGGCTTCCATGTCACCACCGCACCCGGTCTGCCCGCGGATCTGCTCACCGACGACTCGCGGTTGCGGCAGGTGTTGAGCAACCTGCTGTCCAACGCGGTGAAGTTCACCGAGAGCGGGTCCGTGGAGCTGAGGATCGAGCCGGCGGGGTCGGGTGATCTGCCCGTCGCCGCGCGGCGGCACGGTCCGGCCGTCGCCTTCCGGGTGATCGACACCGGCATCGGCATCACCGAAAATCAGCTGGAAACCATTTTCGGCGCGTTCCAGCAGGCCGACGGCACCACCAGCCGCAAGTACGGTGGCACCGGCCTCGGCCTGTCGATCAGCCGTGAGATCGCCTACCTGCTCGGCGGCGCGATCACCGCCGAGAGCACTCCCGGTAAAGGCAGCACGTTCACTCTGTATCTGCCTGTCGCCCGGCCGGACTTTCAGGAGGCGTCACCCCTGGAGCGGGAGGATACGCAGCAGGCCGGCAGCCACCCCGAACACATTGCCGCACCTGTCGCGCCGCAGCAGCACCGCAGACTGCTGGTCGTGGAGGAACGCCCGCAGGGATTGTTGTCCCTGGTCGCGCAGAGCGCGGTGGCCGACCTTGCCGACAGCAACGATCCACGCGGCCCGGTCCAGGTCGTCACCGCCATCGGTGTACAAGATGCGGCGTCGGCGATGGCCGCCGAGGTGTTCCACTGCGTGGTGCTCGAGCTGGACATGCCCGATAGCGCCGCGCTGCGGCTGCTGGAGACTATGGACGGGGACCCGGCGATGAGCAACGTCCCGGTGCTCGCGCACAACAACCGTCGACTCGACTCCGAGCAGGAGCGCCTACTGCAGGAGCGCACCGCGCGCCGGCCGTTGGAGTTGCTGTCCAGTCTGGACGAACTGCGGGAGCGGATCGCTCTGCACGTCACCGCCGAGGCGCCCGGCGACGTGCTGCCCCTCGTCCGTGGCGAGGAGTCGCCGATCGCCGCGCCGCAGCGGCCGGACGGTAAGCTCGCCGGTCGCACGGTGCTGATCGTCGACGACGACGCCCGTAATCTGTTCGCGCTCAGCAGCATTCTCGAGCTGCACGGCGTCACCGTGCTGCACGCCGAGAACGGACGCGAGGGTATCGACATGCTCCTCGCGCACTCGGAGACGGATCTGGTCCTGATGGACGTGATGATGCCCGAGATGGACGGCTACGCCGCGACGGCGAAGATCCGTCAGATGCCGCAGTATCGAGACCTGCCGATCATCGCCGTGACGGCCAAGGCCATGCTGGGCGACCGGGAGAAGAGCCTCGCCTCCGGCGCCAACGACTACGTCACGAAGCCGGTCGACGCCGACGCCTTGCTCGCGTGCATCCACCAATGGCTGGGCGCCTGATGACCGACTCGGACGCCACCGGCGCCACAACCGCAATGACACCGAACGCGGACTCGGCCGCGGAGCCCACCGTCACCCGCCTCGCGGCCACCGTGGAGCGGTTGCGTACGGAGATTCAGCGCGCTCAGGCCACCGCCGACGGTCGAGCGCTGATCGAGATGGCGAAGGGCGTGCTGGTCGAGCGGCTACGGTGTGGGCCCGCCGCGGCGGCGCGGCAGCTCGACGCCCTGGCCGAGCAAGCGGGTGTCACCTCGTTGGAAGTGGCCGTCGATCTGGTCAACCAAGCCGCGCAAGACAAAGTCACCGCGGTGGTGGACGAGTTCCTGCTGCGTACCGCGACAGCGGAGAAGTCATCGGCGGCGGTGCGATTGCGTACCGCGGAGAGCGGGTTGCTCGCGGCGGGCGACACCCAACGCGTCGCGCAATCGGTGCTCGAACACGCGGTGGCCCCGCTGGGTGCCACGGCAGTGGCTATCTGGTCGGCGGGCCTCGACGCATCGCTGTCCCTGGCCGGTTTCGCCGGCATCGACCTACCAGAGGCCGAGCGGTGGCGGTACGTGCCACCCGGGGTGGTGACCCCGGCGCGGCTGGCGCTGGTCGAACGCCGGGCGCAGTGGATCGAGGATCTTCGTGTGTCGGGGATTCCGTCGATCGGTGACCGCGACGGCGGCCGGGCAGCGATCCCCGCCGGCACCGGTGGCAAGTTGATCGGCGTGCTGGAGGTGTGCTGGCCGCAGCCCCTCGAACCGCAGCCACCTGGAGTACACCGGCAACTCGAGGCGCTGGCAGAGCTGTGCGCGCACACTCTGGAGTCGGACCTGTCCACCGCGGGCTCGCCGGTCCTGCCCGACGCCGCCGACCTCGTACTATTGGCCGACAGCCTGTTCGACCCGGCCCTGGTGCTGCTACCTCACCTCGACGACGACGGCGCGCTCGCCGACTTCCGTATCCACCACCTCAACAGGTGCTTCGTCGACCCGGCCGGCCGCCCACGCGGCCTGATCGATGGCACATTGCTGCTCGAGGTGTACCCGATGGCCGCGGGCGGGGGCCAGTTGTTCGAGCGGATCGAGCACGTCTTCGCTACCGGTGAGACCTACCGCGCCGAGCGGGTGATGTTGACCGAATTGGTCGGCCAGGTACCGCTGACCGTTCCGGCCGCGCTCAGCATCAGCCGTCACAGGGATGCCGTGCTCGTGGTGTGGCGCGTGGAGGACGAGACGGCGCGGCTGGCGGCGCTGCTGCAACACGCTCAGCGCCTAGGACGTGTCGGCGGGTTCGAGGAGAACGCAGCCACCGGCGAAATCACGTGGAGCAGCCAGCTGTACGCCCTCTACGGCCTGGAGCCTGCCGCCGACCCGATCCCGGTCGCGCAGCTGCCGAGTCACGTCCACGACGACGACTCGGAAGCGGTACGGGGATTCCTGCGAACCCTGCTGCGCTACCGTCGCTCGGCCTCCACGGCGTTCCGTCTGATCCGGCCCAACGGCGACGCCCGTCATATTCGGATCATCGCCGAACCGGTGGTCGACACGGCGGGACACCTGCTCGCCATCCGTGGCGCCTACCAGGACATCTCCGCCCAGCACTGGACCGAGGTCGCGCTGTCGGCCACCCAAGACCGCCTCGCGCACACCGAACAGCAGGCCGCCGAACAGAGCAGGCTTGCGCTGCAACTCCAGCACGCGATCATGCCCGCCGCGCAGCCGTCCATCGAGGCGTTCGGTCTGCGCATCGCGGTGCGCTACCAGCCCGCCGACCAGGACTATGTGGTGGGCGGCGACTGGTACGACGCGGTGACGCTGCCGTCCAAGCAGATCCTGGTGTCGGTCGGCGACATCACCGGCCACGGCATCAAGGCGGCCACCGGCATGGTCGTACTGCGCAACGCCCTGCGCGGCCTCGCGGCCACCGGCGCCAAGCCGGGGCAGATGCTGACCTGGCTGAACCTGGTGGCACATCACCTGACCGACGACATCTACGCCACCGCCATCTGCGGCCTCTACGACCCTCAGACTCGGATACTGCGATGGGCTCGTGCGGGCCACCTGCCGCCGGTGCTGGTGCGCGCCGGCCGGGCGTCCGCCCTGCCTCCCCCTGACGGGATGCTGCTCGGCGCTGTGGCGGAGACGACGTACGAGGAAGCCGAACTCCAACTGGAGCCGGACGACATCTTCCTGCTCTACACCGATGGGTTGATCGAGCGCCGCGACC
Source organism: Nocardia sp. NPDC047654 (assembly GCF_043205035.1). NCBI lineage: Bacteria > Bacillati > Actinomycetota > Actinomycetes > Mycobacteriales > Nocardiaceae > Nocardia > Nocardia sp. NPDC047654. The sequence goes on along the minus strand of NZ_JBIDDF010000026.1, from coordinate 36,963 downwards.
GGCTCTTGGACGACTGTGTGGAGCGGTTGCTCGCCATGTCTGCCCAGTTCACCGGAAGCCTGGAGGACCGGCTGGACCATCTGCTCGATCACAGCGACGCCAACACCGACGACGACACCTGCGTGTTGGGCATTCAAGTGGGACCGGGCGACGGCATCGGGTGAGCGGCCGGTCAGCCGCGGCGGGTGTACGACACTCCCGGAAAATCTACCGTGGCGACAGTAGACATTCACCGTAGGTGCGGGTAACTTCTGTGGGGCGAACGAAGAAGTAAGTCTCGAGTGGCACGGGAGATGACGAACTGCCCGTGAAGGTGAAGACGGCGGGCGCGGCTGCGGGACTGTGACATTCGGCGGTCCCGCCGCCCGCCGGGCATGCAAGGTGAAGTGCACGAAGAAAATGAAGTACCCGTGAACAGAAAGGAGGAGTTGCCTACCGTCGCGTCGCCCACCGGCGTGTGTAGCTCGGGCGGCGACCGAAGCTCGGATACTTGTCGGAAGATGGTCAGTAATTCCCCTTAGTGCCCCGGTGCCATCAGGCACCGGGGCACTCGTCGCATGGAGGCACCACGATTTCTGAACCCACGACCTCGAACGAGAAGTTCGACGACGAGGACTACCCCGCCTACACGATGGGCCGGGCCGCGGACCTGCTCGGCACCACCCAGGCGTTCCTGCGCAGCCTGGACGAGGCGAAACTGATCACCCCGCAGCGCTCCGCCGGTGGGCACCGCCGCTACTCCCGCTATCAGCTGCGCATCGCCGCGCGCGCCCGCGAACTCGTCGATCAGGGCACACCGCTCGAGGCGGCCTGCCGGATCATCATCCTCGAAGACCAGCTCACCGAAGCCCTGGAACGAAACGCGGCATTGAACCAGGACCGCGACGAACGCTTCGAACCGGAGACTGCACGATCAACAGCAGGCGTAAGCCTCGGGGCCGCTAGCCCATCGCCACTATCGAATGCCACGACAGTGGATATCGGCTCAGCACCGGCACACTCCCGCTCCCGCTGTCGATGACGAACTGCTCACGCTGATGCCCCGGTCGACGCGGAGCGTCGCGGGAACATTCGTCCTATAACCGGCGACGTCGGCCGGTCGATAGTGATGGTCCACTTTCGAGGAGGACCCCACCATGGCCGATGACACTCTCGACGACTTCCAGCGCGATGCCTTCACCTACGAAGGCAAGACCCGCACCCTGTTCCGCAAGGGCTCCGGACCCGCCGTGATCGTCATGGCGGAATTTCCCGGCATCTCGCCGCACGTCTTCGACTTCGCGCGGCGAGTCGCGGCCATCGGGTGCACGGCGGTCGTTCCGCACCTGTACGGCAATCCCGGCCGAGATCCGAGTCCCGCGGCGCACGGACTCGCCTCGGCGCTGGCGAACGTCGCCGGACAGTTCGGCCCGATCTGCGTCAGCCGAGAGTTCGTTGTGCTCGCGACCGGACGTACCTCGCCGGTCGTGCAGTGGCTGCGAGCGCTGGCCGAGCACGAGCACCACCGCTGCGGCGGACCGGGCGTCGGCTCGGTCGGAATGTGCTTCACCGGCGGATTCGCACTGGCGATGGCGGTCGACGACCGATTGCTCGCACCTGTACTGTCCCAGCCCGGACTGCCCCTCGGACTCACCTCCCGGCAGAAGTACTCCATCGACCTGTCCCCCGCCGACCTGGCCCGCGTCAAAGAACGCTGCGCGGAGGGATTGCCGGTCATGGGGCTGCGATTCCGCGGCGATCGTCGTTCGCCCGCCGAACGATTCGAATTCCTGCGCGATCAACTCGGCGACGCGTTCACAGCTATCGAACTCGATGACGCAGACGCCAATCCCGATGCCGTGCTGAGCCCGCATTCGGTCCTGACCGAACATCTCATCGATGAACCCGGCCAGCCCACCCAAGCTGCGCTGCACCAGGTTCTGGACTTTCTCGGAGGGCGACTCCTGGCCGATCACCGACCGATCGGCCGGAATCCGTAGCGACGACGCACTGCGCATGGTGCAGTCCGACTCCGATCGAGGTTCGCCGAGAACATGGCAGCTGTTCACCGTTCCCGACGGTATGTATTCGGCGGGGTCCGCTCGGCGGGTCAGCCTACCGCCACCTCGGCGGCGTCAGCGGTCGCCACGGTCGCGGCAGCGGCCAGCTCGGCGTCCTCGACGGTGCATCGGCCGAGACCGCATGCCGTCGCCACGCCGTATGCGGTCCGGCCTGCGGCTGCTTCGAACATGGCCAGGCTACGAATACTGTCTTGCGCTCCCTCCGGCGACACGACCCCTGCGATGACGCGCCAGTCCTTGTCCAGCCGGCGCAGCGGCCGGTAGAACGCCGGGTCCACCGGGGCCGGATGAGCACCGTAGGCGCAGGGGATGTGCGCGGGCGGCAACGGCACCGCGCGAGCGCGCAACTCGCGTGCGAGGGCGTTCAAGAGTTCGACCGCAGGCGCGAGATCACGCGGGGCGAGAAGCTCTTTGTGCCGGTAGTCGCCATAGCAGAGGTGCACGATGGTCTGTGCGCCGATATCGTGCGTCCGCGCGAGGAAGCCTGCCAACTGTCGTGCGACCAGACGGCCGATCGGTACCCGCATACCGAACCGCGCCGCTTTCACCAGCGCGAGCTGAGCGATCGGCGACTCCACCTGCCAGGTGATCAGATCACCGTGATCCGCTGTGAGACGGGCCATTTCGGCCAGCGTGGCCTCGACGAAGACCGGCAGGTTGCGCAGCGCGGGAGTCACCGTGCGAAGGTGACGCAGCGCGCGCCCGAGCGGGAGGCCGTCGGCCACCGCAGCGCCGCCGAACACGAACAGCGCCAGGTCGAGCGGATTCGGTTGACTGATCTGCAATCTGGTGTCGGCCAGTTCGGGGTGCCTATCACGCAGTGCGCGGAAAGCGGTGACGGCCGCGGCGATGCGGTCGACCCGGTCCATCGCCACGTGCCGGGGTTCGAGGACGGCGCCCCGGCGAATGCCATAGACGCGCATGTCGGCGTAGTCGGCGAAGTCACCGCTGCGCACCACTTCGAAGACGTCGTCGTGTTTCTCCCGCGCGCGCAGGTACTCCACGACCCACGTGGGATCCAGATCCCGTGGAACGCCGGTAAGCCGGTGGCCTCGGCTGCGCTCGACGAACCACTCCAGCACCTCGCGGTCATCGGTCGTCAACGGTGCGGGCAAGCTGCCCACGAAGTGCACGAGTCGCGTCATCGCCTGTCCAACACGTAGTCCTCACAAACGGGCCAGCCGTCCGCTCCCGCTCGCGACCCCGATCCGTCGGTCATCGAGCAGCATAGGTGGATCGATAGCCAGAAGTTCGCCACTGCTGGGAATGCCGCGACAGCGAACTCCCGCGAGCCGCTACGGCACAACGCCTCTCGAACCCCTGCTCGGCTCTGACCCGATCGCCGGCCCCGAGGACCCACGCCGCCCTGATCCGGCTGCGCGACACGGGGGCCGTCGTGGAGCATCCGGGAGGCGCTCGAACAGTTCTGCTACCTCGACGACGGAGACCGCGGGTTGATCGCGGCGCGGCGCCGCGACTACAACCGGCTCGGGTCAGCCGTGCGGGTGGTGATCGTCTCGGCTGTCATCCGGCAGGGTACGAGTCGAGCCACCAGACGTCGTGTGTAGTCCAGAGTGAACCGTGCCCAGATACACGCAAGCAGACGTTGTCGTGAAAACTCACCATCAAGCTCCCGTCGTCATCGACGGTGACGTCGTGAACGGTCAGGTTGAGTACATCGGACAGGCGTAGCAACCTGAGTTTTTCGTCGTCCTCTTCCCCTGAGCCCAGGACAGCGGGGTCCGGTATCACGGTAAAACTGCTGTCGATGTAGAGGCGGACTTCCCGCGGAGATGCTCCGTCACGATTATCGGCGAATGTCACGTACGGCCACGCTTGCCGAATGCCGATTTCAACGACGAAGCGTTCGCGCAGGAGGGCGGGGGCATCGTCGCGATTCATGACTGATTCTCGGCGGCCGTGAGGTCGATGCACTCCACGGTCCGGGTCGGCTGAATCAGGAAGAGCATCCAGGTCCTATCTGTCGATGCAATGTGGTCGTACGACGAGAATCTACGGTCCGTCGCGAGTATCGAGTGGGCTCCCGGGTCAGCGACCCTCTCGCTCGTCGCACAAGGAAGTCTTCGGGTGGCCGCCGACCGCGGAACACCTACGGTGTGAGCCCGGCTCCGGCTTCGGTGTGGCCTTGGGCCGTCGGGGTGGGGATTCGCACCCCATGGGTGGGTAGTTGCCGCATATTTGCTCTCCGATGATTGGAGTGCACATCGCCCAAGCGTTCAAGTAAGGGAGAACGGGCTCTATGACATCTGCTCTCGACCAGGCACTTCTCACCCGCACCGCCGCGCAAGCGCGCGAGAACATCCCTATCTCGGCGCCACCGACGACGACCGTGCCCGTCATAGAAGCGATTGCGACCGGTTCGCCCAGCCTGGTCCTAGACCAATCCGTCGCGGCGGAGTGGATGGCTGGGCAGTTCACCGATCAGCAGCAGCAGGACCGGATCAGACGCATCTTTCGCAAGACCATGATCGACACCCGGCGATTCGCGGTCGACCCGCTGGATGCCCGAATCCACGCACCCCGTGGTGCAGCAGCGACGATCCAGGACCGCATGCGCCTGTTCTACCGCCATGCCGTTCCACTGGCGGTCGATGTGGCGCGGCGCGCGCTCGACCGTGTCGACCCGGCCGACGTCGGACTCCTCGTCTTCGCCACGAGCACCGGCGTTATCGCGCCCGGCGTCGACGTCGCGGTCGTCGAAGACCTCGGACTGCCTCGGTCGGTCGCTCGCCTGGTGGTCAACTTCATGGGCTGCGCGGCAGCGATGAACGGAATTCGCGCCGCCTCGGACTTCGTCCGGGCCAACCCGCACAAGAAGGCGATGGTCTTGTGCATCGAGCTCAACTCGGTGCATGCCGTCCCTGTCGAAGACGTCAACGACGCGGTGATCGGTAGCCTGTTCGGGGACGGCTGCGGCGCGGTCGTCATCGGGGCGAACCGAGGCGGCGAGCGGACCGAAGCCGGGACGATCGTCATCCGGGACCAATTCACTCATTTGTTCGAGGCCACCGCGGACGGCATCGCGGTCGCCGTCAACCACGACGGCATTACGTGCGAGCTGTCGGAGAACGTACCCCGGTACATCTACAACGGCGTTGCTCCCGTCGTCGGAGACGTTCTGCGCCGCAATGGATTGCGGCAGTCGGACATCGATGTGTGGGCAATCCACCCGGGCGGGCCGAAGATCTTGCTCGAGTCCGCGCGGTCGCTCGGCCTCCCACCGGAAGCCTCGTCGACGAGCTGGAAGGTTCTCGGTGAGTACGGAAACATGTCGAGCGTCTCGCTGATTTTCGTGCTCGAAAGGATCGCCGCTCAGACCGGGGCCGACAAGCCGATCTCGGCAGGCATCGCGTTCTCGTTCGCGCCGGGAGTGACGATCGAAGGATTCGTCTTCGACCTCGTTCGCCGGTGATCGTGCTGTCCGGCGGCCATCCATCGAAGGCACGAGGTGCTGTCCGGCACCCCGAGCCGGGCGGTGGCGGTGTCATCCGTCGAAACGGCGGCGCGGTCGAGCTTCTCATCCTGTTCGGTCTGCAAGGGGTGCGATCACACGTACGCGCCGACCCCGAACGGTGAACTCGACCACTTCTTTCGCCGGGTTACGACCACTCCGGGCGCACTCGACCATGCGCCGGATCGGCTCTCGGTAGTCAACGGGCCAGCCCCGCGAGCCGGGTAGCAAAAGCGAATGGGCCTTGCCGGAAGCGGCAAGGCCCATTGGCCGAGCAGTCGACCGGCTATTGCATCGGCGCGGGTCCGCATTCCTTGCCCATCACGTCGGGCAGGTGAGCCCATCCGGACGAGCAGCTCACGAGCTCGCCGCCGTTCACCCGGAACGGCTGCGTGATCTCTCCGCTCATCGGTGCACCGTCGGACGCCGTGCAGTCCAGAGCGGTCACCCTGCCCTCCCACACCGGCGAATGGGACGAACAGTTGTAGCTCCACATCTCCTGCGCGGAGACGGTGGGCGGACAGAACAACAGCGCCGCCGCCGCGGCGAAGAACGGGGGAAGACCCAGACGAACGAGGCGTGTGGCTTTCATGACGATCTCCTTGTCCTGGTTCCGTGCGATCTGAATCGGTAACCGTCCCGGACGGGCCGTCCGAGCGGTATCGAGCAGAAACTGCGTGGTTGCTCAGGAGAGAACGTGCACACTGCGGGAGGAACGCTACGCGGAGGTGGCCAGGCCGGGTGCGGAATGCCGATTGCTGTGATCATCCGGATATGACGGGATCAACCGGATATGACGGCCGCCCACCGGCGCCTCGAGCGGGCACTTCGAAACTCTACGTGCGGGTAACACCCGCACGCTGTGTAGATATCTGGGATAAAGGTGCACACTACGCGAGACCGGGGGTTGCACACCCCGCCCGACCGGGCCAACGCTTAGGAGAGGAAGGAACCGGCAAGTGTTCAGCCGCATTGCCATCGTGAACCGGGGTGAGGCCGCCATGCGCCTCATCCACGCCGTCCGAGATCTGGCTGCGGAGACCGCGCTGCCGATCGAAACCGTCGCCTTGCACACCGACGTCGACCGCCACGCGACGTTCGTGCGAGAAGCCGACATCGCCTACGACCTCGGCCCGGCGTCCGAGCGCCCGTACCTGGACCTGAAGGCGCTCGAGCGTGCGCTGGTGGAGACCGACGCCGACGCCGCCTGGGTCGGCTGGGGATTCGTCGCGGAGGATCCGGCGTTCGCGGAGCTGTGCGAACAGATCGGTGTCACCTTCATCGGCCCCAGCCCGGAGGCGATGCGCAAGCTCGGCGACAAGATCGGCGCGAAGCTGATCGCCGAGGAGGTCGGCGTGCCGGTCGCGCCCTGGAGCCGCGGTCCGGTCGAGACCGTGGACGCCGCCTTGGCGTCCGCCGCCGAGATCGGCTACCCGCTGATGTTGAAGGCGACCGCCGGCGGCGGCGGACGCGGCATCCGGGTGATCACCGATGAGGCCGAACTCGTCGACGCCTATGAGCGCACTCGCCAGGAGGCCGCTCGGGCGTTCGGCAGTGGTGTGGTCTTCCTGGAGCGGCTCGTCACCGGCGCCCGGCATGTCGAGGTCCAGGTGATCGCCGACGGCCAGGGAACCGCGTGGGCGCTGGGTGTCCGCGACTGCTCGGTACAGCGGCGCAACCAGAAGATCATCGAGGAGTCGGCGTCACCGGTGCTGAGCCCCGAGCAGGCAGCCGAACTCAAAGCCTCGGCCGAGCGGCTGGCGATCGCGGTCGGTTACCGCGGAGCGGCGACCGTCGAATTCCTCTACCACCCCGGTGACGATCTCTTCGCGTTCCTCGAGGTCAACACCCGCCTGCAGGTCGAGCATCCGATCACGGAATACACCACCGGTTTCGACCTCGTCCGGGCCCAGCTGCTGGTCGCCTCGGGAGGAAGGCTCGAGGGCGAACCCCCGGTCGAGCGCGGGCACGCCATCGAGGCCCGGCTCAACGCCGAAGACCCCGACCGCGACTTCGCCCCTGCCCCGGGCCGCATCGCGCGCCTGAACCTGCCTGCCGGTCCGGGTATCCGCGTCGACACCGGCGTCAGCGAGGGCGACACGATTCCCGCCGACTTCGACTCGATGATCGCCAAGATCATCGCCTACGGCCGCGACCGTGACGAAGCGCTGGGCAGGCTGCGCCGGGCGGTGGCGCAGACCCGGGTGGTCATCGAAGGCGGCGCGACGAACAAGAGCTTCGTGCTCGACCTGCTCAACCAGCCCGAGGTGATCGACGCCAGCGCCGACACCGGCTGGATCGACCGCGTCCGCGGCGAGGGTCGCCTCGTCTCGCATCGCCACTCGGCCGTCGCGCTCGCGGCCGCCGCCATCGAGGCCTACGAGGAGGAAGAGCGGGTTCAGCGGCACCGCTTGCTGTCCACCGCGTCCGGTGGACGTCCCCAGGTACAGCACGAGAGCGGTAGGCCGCTCGACCTGAAACTGCGCGGTGCGAGCTACCGCGTGCGCGTCGCGCGCATCGGTGCCCATCGGTTCCGCATCGGCATCGAAGCCTGCGGCGAAATCCGCACGGCCGACGTCGACCTCGAGCGCTTCGATCGGCACACCGGGCAGATCGTGGTGAACGGCGCCCGCTACCGCTTGACCATCGGCACACACGGGCCGATCCACCTGATCGACGTCGACGGTGTGACGCATCGGATCAGCCGCGACGAAGGCGGCGTCGTCCGCTCCCCCGCACCCGCCCTGGTCGTCGCCACGCCGCTGGAGGTCGGCGCCGAGGTCGAGGCGGGCGCGCCGGTGCTCGTGCTGGAGAGCATGAAGATGGAAACGGTGCTGCGCGCGCCGTTCCGCGCTCGCTTGAAGGAGTGCGGCGTCTCCGTCGGCACCCAGGTGGAGACCGGTGCGCCGTTGCTGCGGCTGGAGCCGATCGCCGAGGACGACGAGGCCGAGGCCCCCGCGGCGACCGAGTCCGTGGAACTGGACCTGCCCGGCGAGCCCGGGCAGGTCGCGCCGCACGAGCGCACCACCCGCGGTCAGCAGGACCTGCGCAGTCTGCTGCTCGGCTTCGACGTCGACCCGCACGACGACCGCCGGGTGCTCGACGAATACCTCACCGCACGCCGGGCTGCCATCGCGGACAACCGCAGGCCGCTGGCCGAGGAACTCGAGCTGGTGCAGGTCTTCGCCGACCTCGCCGAACTGACCCACAACCGGTCGTGGGACGAGGACGGCGGCCAAGGCCATGTCCACAGTGCCCGCGAATACTTCCACACCTATCTGCAGAGTCTCGACGTCGAGCGGGCCGGGTTGCCCGAGTCCTACCAGGCCAAGCTCGCCCTGGCGCTCGGGCACTACGGGATCACCGATCTGGAGCGCACCCCCGACCTGGAAGCCGCGGTCTTCCGGATCTTCCTCGCCCAGCAACGCCCGTCCGACACCGCCGCGGTCATCACCACACTGCTGCGCGAGTGGCTGCGGGAGCCGGTTCCGGACCGGGCGCTGCGCGAGCCCGTCGGTCTCGTGCTGGAGCGGCTCGTGGCCACGACCCAGGTGCGCTTCCCCGTGATCGCCGATCTCACCCGCGGCCTGGTGTTCGCCTGGTACGGCCAGCCCCTGCTGCGGCGTAATCGCGCCCGCGTGTACACCAACGTCCGCAGGCACCTGCGCCACCTGGACGCGCACCCGAATTCCCCCGATCGCGCCGAGCGCATCTCCGACATGGTGCGCAGCACCGAACCGCTGGTGCGACTGCTCGGCCAGCGATTGGAGCGCGGCTACCCCGACCACACCGTCATGCTGGAGGTGCTGACCCGCCGGTACTACGGCAACAAGGGACTCACCGGCGTGCACACCCACGAGGTGGGCGGCTGCACATTCGTGATCGCCGAGCGGGCGGGCTCGAGCCTGGTGTCCACCGCGGTGAGCTTCGACGCGCTCGACACCGCGCTGCGCGGGCTGACCGAACTGGCAGCGGGCGCCGCGTCCATCGACGCCGACATCTACCTCAGCTGGGAGAACCAGCCCGGCGACTTCGACGCGATGGCGGCGGCGTTGCACGAGGTCATCGGCACCCACCAGTGGCCGAGCCAGGTGCACCGCATCACCGCCACGGTCGCGGGCAGCGGCGGCGCGGTGATGCACCACCACTTCACCTTCCGCCCGTCCGCCACCGGCATGGCCGAGGAGCGGCTGATCCGCGGCCTGCATCCCTACATCGCGCAGCGGATGCAGCTGGAGCGGCTGCGCAAGTTCGACCTCACCAGGCTGCCGTCCTCGGACGACGACGAGATCTACCTGTTCCGGTGCGTCGCGAAGGAGAACCCGGCCGACGATCGTCTCATCGCGTTCGCGCAAGTGCGCGACCTGGCGGCGCTGCGCGAGCACGACGGCAGGCTGCTCGCGCTGCCCACGGCCGAGAGCACCATCGCCACCTGCGTCGACTCGATCCGCCGGGCGCAGTCGCAGCGCCCGTCGGCGAAACGCTTCAACACCAACCGCATCGTGATGTACATCTGGCCGCCGATCGACGTCACCCGGGCCGAACTCCAGACCATCGGCGGACACGTGCTGCCCACCGCCGCGGGCGCGGGGCTGGAGGAGATCCTGCTCATCGCGCGGCAGCGGGACCCGGGCACCGGCGAGCTGACCAAGATCGCCGTCCGCATCTCCTTCGGCGCCACCGGCAGCACCGAGGTGACCGTCGGCGAGCCCACCGACGAGCCGGTCGAACCGCTGGACGAGTATCGGCAGAAGGTGCTGCGGGCGAGCAGCCGCAATACCGTGTACCCCTACGAACTGACCGGTCTGCTCGGTGATTTCGCCGAGTACGACCTCGACGCGAACCACACGCTGGTACCGGTCGACCGGCCGAAGGGACGTAACACCGCGGCCATCGTCGCAGGCGTGGTCACCACGCCGACCGAGCGGCATCCGCAGGGCGTCACGCGGGTCGCGCTGCTCGGTGATCCGACGAAGTCGCTGGGCGCGCTGTCGGAGCCGGAGTGCCGCCGCGTGATCGCCGCGCTGGACCTCGCCGAACGGATGCAGGTGCCGTTGGAGTGGTACGCGCTGTCCTCCGGCGCGCGGATCTCGATGCGGTCCGGCACGGAGAACATGGACTGGGTGGCGGCGGCGCTCAAGCGCATCGTCGAGTTCACCCAGGACGGCGGCGAGATCAACATCGTGGTGGCGGGCATCAACGTCGGCGCGCAGCCGTACTGGAACGCCGAGGCGACGATGCTCATGCACACCAAGGGCATCCTGGTGATGACGCCGGACTCCGCGATGGTGCTCACCGGCAAGCAGGCGCTCGACTTCTCCGGCGGTGTGTCGGCAGAGGACAACTTCGGCATCGGCGGCTACGACCGGGTGATGGGCCCCAACGGGCAGGCGCAGTACTGGGCGCCGAACCTGACCGCCGCGCGGGATGTGCTGATGTCGCACTACGATCACACCTACGTCGCGCCCGGCGAGCAGGCGCCCCGGCGAGCGCAGACCAGTGACCCCATCGATCGCGATGTCTCCGACTTCCCGCACGTCGCGGCGGACAGCGACTTCACGACCGTCGGCGAGATCTTCTCCGCCGCGAAGAACCGGGACCGCAAGAAGCCGTTCGATATCCGGACCGTGATGCGGGCCCTGTCCGACCAGGACCACCCGGTGCTGGAGCGGTGGGCGGGCATGGCCGACGCCGAGACCGCGGTGGTGCAGGACGCGCATGTCGGTGGCATCCCGGTGTGCCTGCTCGGCATCGAGTCGCGGGGTGTGCCACGACGCGGCTTCCCGTCCACCGACGGCCCGGACACCTACACCGCGGGCACGCTGTTCCCACGGTCGTCGAAGAAGGCCGCGCGGGCGATCAACGCGGCCAGTGGCAACCGGCCGCTGGTCGTCCTGGCAAACCTGTCCGGCTTCGACGGCTCGCCCGAATCGATGCGGAAACTGCAGCTCGAGTACGGTGCCGAGATCGGGCGCGCGATCGTGAACTTCCGCGGCCCCATCGTGTTCTGCGTGATCTCCCGATATCACGGCGGCGCGTTCGTGGTGTTCTCGAAGGCGCTGAACCCGAACATGACCGTGCTCGCGCTGGAGGGCTCGTTCGCCTCGGTGCTCGGTGGCGCTCCGGCCGCCGCGGTGGTGTTCGCCGGCGAGGTCGACACCCGCACCGCGGCCGATCCGCGGGTGCGGGAACTGGAAGCGCGTGCCGCGAACGCATCCGGCACCGAGCGCGCGTCCTTGACCGCGGAACTCGACGAGATCCGGTCGTCGGTCCGGACCGAGAAGCTCGCCGATGTGGCCGCGGAATTCGACCGCGTGCACGATATCCGGCGCGCTGTCGAGGTCGGTTCGGTCGACGCCGTCATCCGCGCCTCCGAACTGCGCCCGCGCATCATCGAGGCCATCGAGGCGCGCTTGGCCGGGTGATCCGATCGCCGTGGCCGTACGTCCGGCGAGTCCTCACCTCGAGCGGTGGCGACTTGCCGGACGTACGGCCATTTCGGTCAGGTAGACCCGCATCAGCGGGCACCTACCCGATATCGACTACCCGAGCCCATGCGGGCGGCTCGTCGGGCACGTAATCGGGATCCTGTTCGCGCCACGAAGTGTCGTTCTGCCGCCGGAACAGGCCCACCACTGTCCGGCAGGGTGGTCGTCTGGCCGGCCAGGGTGTCTGGCCGTCGGTCAGGATCACGAGGGCATCGGGGCGGGGTTGGGTTCGCAGCGCTTTGGTGATCCCGGTGCGCAGGTCCGTGCCTCCGCCGCCCACCAGCGGTATTCGCTCGGCACGACACAGCGGGTGCACGATCCTGGCCGCCGCGTCACACGGCAGCACGGTGACCAGGTCACGGCGTCCGCCCACCGCACGGGAGATAGCCGCCACTTCGAGCAGCGCGCTGCCCAGTTCGGTGTCACTGACCGACCCGGATGTGTCGATGAGCACCGAGACCCGAGGTGGCGTTCGCCGCAGACTCGGCAGCACGACGCCGGGCACCCCGGCCGAGCGCCGCGCCGGCCGGCCATAGGTGTAGTCCTCACCCGCACCGGCGCCGCAGACCGCTGAGCGGACGGCCGCTCCCAGCAGATCGCGCCATGGCTGTGGCGGGTGGAACGCCTCTGCCGCCCAGCGCTGCCATGCTTTGGACGCGTTCCCCGGACGGCCGATGATGCCCTGCGCCACCTGGAACCGGACGGCGTCCCGTTCCTGTTCACTCAGGCCGTCCGCACCGTCGGACCCCAGCTCCCACTCGCGTTCCAATCCGTCGGCGCCGCTACCGCAGTCGAGCCAAGCTATGCCCTGCGTATCCGGCCCGAGCCGGAACCTGCGCAGGTAGTCCTCCATGAGCTCCCCCTCGGGCAACCCCAACGACGCGGGCGTGACAGCGTCGCCGGGCCGGGCCAGCCCGTCGCCGAATGCGTCGTCGTTGATTTCACAATCCGCGGCGATGTTCATCCGCAATCGTTCCGCCGGGCCGGTCAGCTCATGTTGCCGGGCGAATCGGTCACTGCGACCGTGATGGTCGCGCAGCAGATGCGACACCTCGTGCACCCACACGGCGGCCAAATCCTCCACCGAAGTCAGGTCCACGAAGGCCGGCGAAACGTAGCACCGCCAGTGCCGGTCGACGCCCATCGTCGGTACTCGTCGCGACTCGACGACGCACAAGGCGAACAGAGCGGTCGCCAGATACGGCCGCACCCTGGCGGCGTGCAGTCGGGCGGCGAAGAGCTTGTCGCGGTCCAGTCTTCCCGGCGCGTTCGCGGTCATCGGCCTGCCTTCGTGGTGACGCGGCCGGCTGCCCGATCCGCTTCCCGGGACACCGACACCACTCCGGCGAGTTCCTCGATCGCCGCGGGCACCTCCCAGTCTTCTCGGCGCAGCGTGGCGAGAGTGGTTGCGGGAACGACGATCAGATCCGGGGCGCCGGTCGCCGAAGCCTTGACCAACAGCGCCCATGCCGCATCCCAGCGGGATTTCTCCGGGCGTTTACGAACTGCCGCCACAACGCCGTCGAGAACGGCCTGGCGCAGATCCCCTCGCTCGGGCAATGCGGCGCCCGCCGGATCGGCGAGCAGCGCCTCGGGGTCCGGGAGGTCCATCCGGTCCAGGCCGGCCAGCAGTTCGAAGCCCGGTCCGTCTCCCACAGTGCCCCGGACCAGTAGGGAAAGCACATCCCGGGACGAACCGGCCGCGGTGGCGAACGCGATCAGCCACAGCGTCATCTCCCAGCTTCGAGGCGACGGCCAAGGACCACCCCGGCGGGTGTCCGTGCTGGGGATCTGATGCACGAGAGCGGGACGAGCCGCGAGAAGTGTACACACCGCGCGGCGGGCGAAAGCCACGGCCTCGCTCAACCTCTCCGGAGCCAACTGCGGCAGTGTCGCGTGCGGCCAGGTCCCGCCGAGGCCGCGGACGACGACGTCGTGATCGTGGACCCATTGCAGATGCACGAACCTGTTGGCCAGCGGCGGGCTCAGCTCCCAGCCATCGGCCGCCGAGGATCGCGGGTTGGCCGCGGCCACGATCCGGACACCCGGGGGCAGTTGGACGGCGCCGATCCGCCGCTCCAGGACCAGCCGGAGCAGAGCGGCTTGCACAGCGGGCGGCGCAGTGGACAGCTCATCGAGGAACAGAAGCCCGCGGCCGGCCCGGACGAGCCGTACGGCCCAGTCCGGCGGAGCCATCGGGACTCCCTGTTCGGCGGGATCGTTTCCGATGACGGGCAGGCCCGAGAAGTCCGACGGCTCATGCACACTCGCGATGACCGTGGTCAGCGGAAGGTCCAGGTCGGTGGCGAGCTGGGTCAGGGCCGCGGTCTTCCCGATCCCCGGTTCACCCCACAGGAGAACCGGCAGGTCGGCGGCCACGGCCAGTGCCAGGGCCTCCAGTTGGGTGTCGGAGCGTGGTTCGGTGGTTACCTCGCGCAGCCGGGTCAGCAACTCCTCTGCGACGTCGAGTTGGGAGGGGTGAGCTGGATCGGCGGACGTGCGGACAGCAGAAAGCATGTGATCACCTCGAGGGTTGGTGGAGTGAGTCGAGTGGACCTGGGACGGAGGTCGCCAGGTCAGTGGAAGGTCGCGTTGCGCGGATGCGCGCGGCGATCGCGTGGACGGCGAACCAGGGGAATGCGGCCGATTCCGGGTTCGGACAGGCCTGCCCGGAACAGTCCGTAGGTGATTCGCCGTTGCGCGGATGTTTCGAGTTCGCCGCGCAGAGCACCATCGCGTAGTAATGCGTCGGGACCGAGCAGTCCCTCCACGATGGCCAGCGCACCGGTGGTATCGCCATGGTCCAAACGTTCACGGACGCCTGCCAGACAATCCGGATGACGGTGCGCCTCATCGATTGCTTGCAGGCAAGGCAACGGAGTGCCGGTCAGGGCGACCAGCAGTTCCTCTCGCCGGATCTCGGCCTGGTCGTGGTCCAGCGCGGCCAAAACACCGTCGACCAGCCCGATCCGGTGCTGTTCCCCCTTGCACTGCACGATGCGCGGCGGACCTGCCCGCTCCGGGACGCGGGGCGGATCGCTCGGCGAGTAGTCGGATACCAGTGCCGCGGCGACCAGCGGATGCAGCCGATCGACCGCTATCGAGCCGGTACGGATCAGTTCCAGATCAGGCAGCACCCAGGTCGCCGCGTCGGGCAGGACCGGCAGCGCGGAGACGCCGCCGACCGGGTATCCCGACGCGATCCGCACCACGGGCGGCCCGCCGCCGTCGCCGGTGTCCAGGTCCAGAACCAGCCGCCGTCCGCCGCCGAACCGTACGACGAAAGTACTGCTGGGCCGTCCCTCGGCGTGGCGCAGAATTTCCGCCTCGGCCGCCCATCGGTCGACGGCGCAGCGGCGGACCTGCCGCACCGTGGCAAGCAACCGGGAGTCCAGTATCGGGCGGTTGTCGGCGGGCCACTCGGCACCGGACCGGACGCCCAGCTCATCGACTCTGCGCGCGTCCCACAGATGGCGATGCAGATCCAGGCGGAAACGGCGGTCGGGACGAGGATGCGGATGCAGGCCGGTGCCGGTTCCGTCCCAGAGCGCGAGGCTGATTCGCTGACCGGCATCCGCCCACGCCGGCGCGGTCCGAACGACGAGGTGCACGGGACGTGCGCCGCCGCGCTGGTCCGGTGCCGCGTCGTACCGCGCCAAGGCGATGGTCAGACCCGGTCGCAGCAACCCGTCAGGCGCCACCCTCGGCAGATGCCAGCGCAACAGGTCAGGAGCCAGGTGGCGCAGATCGGCCCGAATTCGAGCCGCCAGTTCGTGCCCGTGGCTACGCGCCACCGACCGCAGGGTGAAATCGACATCGAAGCCTGCCGCGGCGCACGCGCCCGCCCAGTCCCCCACCCGACGGCGGGCGGTAGCAGTCTCGATCATGGAGGGCGGCACGGCGAATTCACGCACACGCTGCCAGAAGGAAAGGCGGGAGTCGTCCTCATTCGCGATGTGAGTGAGCATCAGCACTCACCTTGCACGAATGGAACCCCCAATCTTTGAACAGAATGAGTGATCATCGCGCCGATCGTACAGTCCCTTACCGACACCGGCCAACCGAGGGAGTACCGGCGGCAGCTTCACCTAGTCGGCCCATTCGTTTCGCCCCTTGCTCAACACCTCCGAAACATGCTGTCACAGTTGGCGATTGGCAGCACGCCGGTGAAACTCGCACAGGCAGAAACGATCCCCGGTGAGCCCGAGGCCGTGCGCGGCGGCCATTCACCAGGGCGGTCGCCGCCGGTAGCTCGCGGTCGCCTGTACCGCGAGCACCCCGAACGACTCGGATTCCGCCTCGACGCCGGCTTCACGGTGGACGACGGCACCTACCTCACCCTTGACGATCGCGGCCGGCTCGTCGACGACCGAAGCGCAACCGCCCCACAGCCTCGGCTGCGCGAGTTACCGCGCGTCCGTGGCAGTCAACACACGTGAGTCGGTGGCGTGGTCCAGCCGCGCGGCGACCCGCGGGTAGGTCGGATACTCGATGCCCGAGATGTACTGCACCGTCCGCACGACCTGGCACGAGTAGCCGAATTCGTTGTCGTACCAGACATACAGGATCGCGGTGTCGTCCTCGACGATCGTGGCATTGGCATCGATGATCGACGCTGCGCGCGATCCGATGAAGTCACTGGAGACGACGTCCGTGGCGGCGGTGTAATCGAGGTTCCGGCTCAACGGCCCGGCAAGCGAAACCTGACGCAGGTACTCGAGCACATCACTTTTCGTCGTCTTGCGCTCCAGCTGCAAGTTGAGGATCGCGACCGATACGTCGGGGGTGGGGACACGAATCGAGTTGCCGGTGATCTTGGCCTTGAAGTCCGGCATCGCCTTCGCGACCGCGGACGCGGCGCCGGTTTCGGTGAGCACGAGATTGAACGGCGCGGACCGGCCGCGACGGTCCGCCTTGTGGTAATTGTCCAGGAGGTTCTGGTCGTTGGTGAACGAGTGAACCGTCTCCACGTGCCCGCGGATGATGCCGTACTCGTCATCCATGGCCTTGAGCGGCGGAACAATCGCGTTGGTCGTGCACGAGGCGCATGAGAAGATCCGCTGCGACAGGTCAAGGCTGCGGTGGTTCACGCCGTGCACGATATTCGGAACGTCGCCCTTGCCGGGTGCGGTGAGAACAACTTTCGCGATGCCGGGGCGCAGATGCTGCGAAAGCCCGGAACGATCACGCCACCTGCCGGTGTTGTCGATCAGGATCGCGTCGTTTATCCCGTACGCGGTGTAGTCGATCGTCGTCGGATCATCGCTGTAGATGAACTTGATCACGTTCCCGTTCGCGGTGATCGTGTCATTGCCGGTGTCGACCTTGATCGTGCCGTTGAAGTGGCCGTGAACCGAGTCCCTGCGAAGCAGCGACGCGCGCTTGGCCAGATCGTCGTCGCCTCCCTTGCGAACCACCACGGCACGCAGGTTCAATCCGTTGCCCGATCCGGCCTTCTCGATGAGCAGGCGCGTGACCAGACGACCGATGCGGCCGAAGCCGTAGAGGACGACGTCCCGGGGGCCTGGCGACTGAGCCTTGTTGCCGTTGGTCACCTCGGCCAGCACCGCCGCGGTGAACTCGCGGATCGACAGTCCGCGATCGTCGGTGCGATAGGTCATGACCAACTGACCGATATCGATTTTGCAGGGGCCCAGATCCAGCTCGCTGAGTACTTGCAGGAAGGGAAGGGTCTGGTCCACCGACAACTCTTCGCCTTCGATCTGCCTCGCGAAGCGGTGCGTCCGCAGGATGCTGATCACCGACTTGTTCACCAGTGACCGGCTGTGCAGCAGGATCGTCACCCCTTTGCGCCGATACAACGTGCCGATAATGGGAATCATCGCCTCGGCGGCGGCTTCCTGGGCGTTCCAGCGGTCAAGTTGTTCGGTAGTCAACGCAGTCCTCGGATTCCTCGATATTCTCGCCGTATCGATGCTAGTGAGGGCCGCGATATCACTGCGATCGGATACCCACCGGTGAGATCGCCAGGTCGTGACGTCGATGGAAGCAAGCGGTTGGGCGCAGACCGGCAGGCCGTGGAAGTGCTCGCGACCCGTCGGCGCATACAGTGCGTATTCAGCAGGTGACGTCCACTTCGGCGGCCTTCTCGAACGACACATGCACATGGTCGTAGTGATTGGCGGTCGGGCTCCCGCGGTCTTCCAGGTACGACCAACCGCTGCCGTCGTTGTACCGCTGCCGCCAGATCACGTACGTCACACCGAAACGCTGCTTGTTGGCCAGCACGAATTCGGCGATCGCGTCTCCGCGCGCGGAATCGGATGTCATGAGATCGAGCGCCAGGCCGGCACCGTGGTCGCCGTCGGCGCGGCCGACGGCGCCACCGACGTCGGTGAGGCCGAACGTCTTCTTGAGCAGGTTGCCCACCCTTGCCACATGCGGCCTCGTACCGGCGAGTTCCGTCGAGCACGGGACGGAGGGAGGCGGTGGAGGCGGGTGCTGTTCGGCGTTCTTCTCCGATGGTGGTGGTGGCTCGACTGCCGCCGCGGCCTGCGCCGGCTGAGTCATCGGCGGAACGACGGTCGGGACCGGGCCGGTTTCGACGGCGGTCGGCGGCGGCGAATCGACCGCCGCGACGTGCTGAGCGGCCGGGCCCGGTCGTATCGCCGCCCACAGCACGAGGGCGAGAGTTGCCGCGACACCGCACACAGCCAGAGCGGTGAGCTTCCGGGCTGCGGTTCGTTTGCGGTGTTGGCCAGGCATTATGTCGGTTACCGGTTACTGTCGAGAACAGGTCACCGATACATTACGAAATGGTCGCGGAAATGTCACGCGGGTTGGCGTCGGTACGGCGCCCTGCCTCGGTTGCCGCCGCCGACCGGACGCAGTCGAGGGTGAATCCGGGGCCGATCAGCACCCACGGCAAGCGGGCAGGCCCGAGGTGCGGCCGGTCGACGAACTCGCAGTTCACCGTGACGGTCGTCGATGCCGGGCAGCCACCCGCTCAGCGGTTGCCCGACCACCACCGACATCGGCGCTCAGCGCATGCGCGTCGCGTACCACTCCTGCGGGCCGCCGCTGGAGATGTCCGCGCACGTCGTGGCGCGTGGAGGCTGTCGAGTGGGTCGGCGGCGGCGAACTTCTACCGGCTGAACCCCGCATCGGCCGCGGCGGCGGTGAGCGCCTCCAGACCGAACGCCTCGACCGGGCCCAACGCACCGACGCCGAGCAGGCCGCCGTCCAGTGCGGCCTGTGCACCCCAGGCGAGGATCGCGCTGGTGAAGTCGTAGGGATCGACCCCGGCCAACGACACCGACGCCACGACGCGGCCGGTGTCGTCCAATGCCTCGGCGACCGCCCAGGAGCGCGTGCGGGCCCGTGCTTCGCGCCCCGGGCCGCCGGTCGAGCCCTTCACGACGCGTTCCAGCGCGCCTTCGGCCAGCCGTTTCACCGGCTCCACCCGTGCGACCGCGCCGGTGAGCAAGGAGCCGGCCCGCAGGGCACGAGCGGCCGCGGGCGGCAGGCCGAGGTAGACGTCGGCCTCGCGTAGGTGCGGGTAGGCGCGGCTCAGCGCGAGATGTTCCGATCCGGGAATCGATACTCCTGTACGCGGGCGGCCGGCGACGTCGAAGGTGCGGATCCGTGAGCCGGTGCGCTCGGGCACGATCCGGCCGCCGCGGAGGGCGAAGCCGTGTTCGAACAGCATCCCTGCCATGGACGCTCGGGTGCCCCCGCTGGCGCCGGGGCTGGCGATGAAGTAGCCGATGTCCGCGCGGACGGCGTCGGGCGCTTCGCGTAAGGCGAGACCGGCGGCCAGGTTGCCGGGCACGAAGTCGAACCCGAACGCGGTCAGCAGGCCCACTCCCGCCTTGCGGGCCTCGTCGTCGTGGTCGAACACCGTGCGGATGAATGGGCCTTCACCGGTGGAGTCGAAGTAGTGCGCGCCCGCCGCCACGGCCGCGGCCAGTGCGGGTTCGCCGTATCGGAGAAACGGCCCGACCGTCGTCACCAGCACGTCGCCCCGGTCCAGCAGGGCCCGTACCGAGTCGGGCGCGGTCACGTCGGCGACCGCGGTCTCCGCGCCACCGAGGTCGGCGGCCAGTTTCTCGAGCGCGGCGGCACTGCGGGCAGCCAGCACGGGTGCGGCCCCGCGGGCGATCAAAGCTTCCGCGGTCAGGCGGCCGGTGTACCCGGTGGCGCCGAACAACACGATTTTCGGCATTGGCAGTCACCTACGTTTCTATTCGTTGGATGGACAGGGTGACGTCGCAATCACTCCGGACCGAGTGTGGTGTCCCGGCTACAAGATCATGACGGGTGCAGCGGATCCTCGTCCGGACGCGGTGTCCGGCATGTTCGGCACAGTCCTTATCGCCGAGCGCTGTTGTGCCCGTGGGTCGCCCTGCCCGATAGTTCTTCCATGGCGGAGAGGCTGGCTCTGGTTGTCGCGTCGGAGTGCGCGGCATTCCCGCGACTCGGGTTCACCGGTGAGCTGGCCGCGGCGCTCTACGCGGCTTTCACCACGGCCGGCCATTGGCTACCGATCGGAGACGGACCCCTGGTCGACCCCACGGTCATCGAACTCAAGCGCCGTGTCAAAGCCGCGTTCCAGCAGGCCGACGAACTGGGAGCGACGCTGTTGATCGCCTTCATCGGTCACGGGTTCACCGCCAACGACGAGGATTTCTATCTACTCGCCGCCGACTCGGAAATGCCTCTGGATTCCGATTCCGGCTTCAACCTGGTCAATGCCGTAGCCGAGCAATTGGGCAATACGCGGGCACTGGACGGGCTCATCGTCCTCGTCGATGCGTGTGAGGCCGGCACCGGCGCGATCGGCGCGGGGAACCGCTGGGTGCGGATGCTGGAGAAGACCGCGGGTCGGATGGAACTGCTGGTCGCATCGGACGACGGCAACGCATACGACGGATGTTTCAGTCGAACACTGTTGCGCACCTTCGATACCGGCCTACCCGGCAGCGGAACGAATCTACTGTGCGCCGATCTCACGCCGGAGCTGAGCAGCGCGTGCCAACGGCAGACCGCACGGCATTTGTCCTTCAACGGCACTCAGGTGCGCCGCGGGGACCAGGGCCTGTGGCTGGTGCCCAACCGGTCCCGTTCCAGAGACGCGGTGACCGGCAGACCCTCGGCGGGTTTGGTGGATCATCTGGTGCGCAGCGTCTCTTTGACCTCGCATGTGCAGGAGACCCTCGCCGACATCGTCGAAGCAGGCGGCGATCGATTGCAGGCGTTGATCGGACCGGCCGGGGCCGGGAAATCGACACTGATGTCGCTGCTCATCCGGCCGGGCCTGGTGGAGACGTTGGATGCGTTGACCGCCGAATTCGTCACCGCGGCCGTCTTCCTGGACGTCACGAGCACCATCGAGTCGGTGCTTCTGGAGCTGTGCGACCAACTCGGCGCACGGTTCGGCGCCGAATTCGACGCGGTCCGCCGCGCGGTACATGCGGAGCTGACCGACCTGGAGCGGTTCAGCGCCTTCGAAATCGAGATCGTGCGGCCACTGCATCGGATGCGGAAGGCGGGCCGACGCATCCGCATCCTCATCGACGGCCTCGACCAGCCGGAAGAGGGATGCCGCAGCAGCGTCCTCGCCGCCGTCGCCACGTTGACCACCGACGAACGGCTGCGCCACGTGCGGGTGATCGTCGGCATCCGGTCGGGTACCGACGTCGTGGATCATCCGGGTATCGCGCATGCCCGCCGTGTCCACTTGCAACCCCCCACCGTCCGAGAAGTTCTGGCGGAGGTTGTCCTCACCGAAGGCGCCATCCCCCACCAGCTCGACCGAACGCTGCACGAATTGCCCGACGATGTGCGCGGCGGATGGTTGATCCCGCGATTGATCACCGAAATCGATCGGCGCGACGCGAACATCGACGGCGCGGACCTGAGTTCTCTGGTGGCGTCGAGGTTCCACGCGACCCGTCGGCGTCGGGTGCACGAAGAGATCGCGCTGCCGGTCGGCGCGCTGCTCGCAGCGGTCGGCGTCGGCCCGACCGCGCCACTGCCGCTGGTCTGCGAAGCGCTCCATCGGCTCGGGTGGCCGGTCCCGTTGCCGCGACTGCGCGACGTGGTGGTCGACCTCGGCGTGCTCGTCGCACGCGGTCATCCGGGTCTGGATAACGAAAGGGTCGGACTGTCACACGCGGCGTTCACCGGCCCGCTGCGACAGATCGTCTGCGCGCAATGGCCCACCGCGCTGTTCGACGCGCACAGCGCACTCGCCGCCGCGTTCGACGCGGTAACCGGTCCGGATATCGATGCCTACGCGCACACCGCGGCGCCCCGACACTATCTCGCCAGCGAAAACTCCGCTCGCGCCGTAGCTTTCCTGGACGCCGCGGACACTCGCCGGCGTCCGATCGACAATCGAGCGTCCTGGGCCAACTGGCTGGTGGCCTTCCAAGACACATTGCCGCCGGAACACCCGGACCTGCTGGCCGCCCGCGCCCGCTCGGCCCGATGGACCGGCGAGGCCGGTGAGCCGTTCGCGGCGCGCGCGATGTTCGCCGGGCTCGTCGACGATTGCACCGCGATGTTCGGTCGCGACCATCCGCAAACTCTCCTGCCGCGCGTGCAACTGGCCAACTGGCACGTCCAGACGGGTGATCCCGAGGGGGCGGTGACAATGCTCACCGAGCTGCTGGACTTGGAGCAGGACGAACGGGAGAAGCTGCGGATCCGCGCCGATCTCGGCTTCAGTACCGGCCAAGCCGGTGACATCGTCGGTGCGCGTGATCAGTACACCGCCTTCCTGCCGGAACTCGAAAGATTGCTCGGCTCGACTCATCCCGACGTACTGCACTCCCGCGACCAGTACGCCCGATGGGTCGGCGAAGCCGGTGACCCGGAACGAGCGCGCCGGCAGTTGCTGGAACTCGTGCCGATCTGCGAAAGCGTGCTCGGACCCGAGCACACCGACACGATGTGGGCCAAGGACAATCTCGCCAGGTGGACCGCGGCTTGCGGTGACCCGGGTGGCGCCGCTCGTTTGTATCGCGAAGTGCTGGCCACGCGCGAGAAGGTCTCCGGCACAGAGCACCCGTTCACTCTCATGACCCGGCGAAACCTTGCCCAGTTCTACGCCGTGCACGGAAGCTACGCCGCCGCACTGGAACTCGGTTCGGATCTGCCGGAGATCTGGCGGCGGCTCTACGGTCCGAATGACCGGGGAACCATCGACGTGACCAGGGACGTCGCAGAATGGACGGCCCGAGCCCGAATCGACCCGGGAGCAAGCCGGTCCGGTGGGGCAAGCCGACTTGACGGCTATTGACGATCACCGGACGGGTGCCGATAATTTTAGTCAGCGAGACTGACTATTCCTGGGGAGCGCCACGATGACCGCAATGTATCGCCACGTCTTGATCCGGCTCGCCGTGTGCGTCGGCTTGGCCGCCGGAACCGCCGTCGCGTCCATGCCCGCCGCCCATGCCGATTCGGAGAAGGTCTTCACCTGGGACCACGACATCAAGGCCGGCGACTGCACGATGTTCCGTGGCGCGCGCTGGATCTTGCACAACGACGGCATCGCGGAATTCCATGCTCTCGTCACCAGTGGTTCCGACAACGATGCCTGGCTCATGCACGCCGCCCTGTTCGACGCGAACCACGGCTATCTCGGCAACATCATCAACGACAAGCCACCCGGCGGCGATATCGGCAAGTTCGTCATCAATCTGCCTTCCTCGGCTGTCCAATACCCCTGGGATATGGACCGAGACCACCACGACGAGAAGACCTTTTCACCACAGGCATTTCAGGCCGTAACCAGGATCGAGCTGCAGAACCACTGCTGAGCTACCCGCCGCGGGACAGGGCGCGCGCCCCTGGTGATCCGAACTTCGGAGGTGTCGTGCAGCTTGCCGGAACGAAGTGGAGCCTGGTGCGATCTACCGCACCGTGATCGTGATCGTCCGCGCGTGCGTCTCGGCGGGTAGTGCGGTGGTGTCGACCATCAGCACCTCCCCGGTGTCCTGCATGCCGTTGGCGAGGAGTTTCGCCTTCAGTCCGAACGGCGGCTGATCGCCGGTGGCGGCCTCGACGCCGAAGTCGCTGTCGGCGGCGATGTAAAGGGTCTTGCCCCCGTCGCGGGTGGCAACGCCCTCGATCTTGTCGTGGCCGAAGAACGTGCCGTCGGCGTTCAGGCCGTCCAGCAGGCCACCGAGGTCCAGGCCGGACTTCTTGGTGACGGGGGTGACGCCCGCCTTCCGCAGGGTGGCGACGCCATCGGCGGTGGAGACGGCACCGACTGTGAGTTCCAGTGGCTTCCCGTCCACGAGCAGGCCCAGCTCCGGATCGTATTGCGTTCCCTCAACCTTCGCCCGCGGTCCGATATCGGTGGCACCGGTGATGTCGATGGTCCACAACTTCTTGTTCACCTTGGGCGTTTTGTTTCCGTCGCGCTCGTCGACCAGGAAGGTGGTGTTGCTCAGCGCCGTGATCTCGGAGACCGCCAGCTTCTGCTTCGGCTCCTCCAGCGGATAGACGAATTCTCCGACCTCCCGGGTCTTCAGATCCACGGTGACGATCCGGGTCATGGGCACCTCGCGCGTCGACGCGACACCGGGCTCGTTCAATGCGCTCTGCATGATGCCGACCAGGGTGCCGCCGTCCGGCGTGACGGTGAGCCCCTCCATACCCTGGTTGGGAGTGCGCAACGAAAGCTCCTTGGGCAGACCTCGGCCCGGCGCCAGCCGTTCCAGCTCGGTGCCGTCGGCGTCGAAATGCACAAGGAACGGCCCGTACTCGTCGGACACCCAGAAGCTGCCGTCGGGCATGGCGACCAGGCCCTCGGTGTCGAGGCCGTGATCAGTGGGCGGCAGGATGGCGCCGTTGAGGTCGCGCATGGTCTCGCCGGTGCCGGCGGAGATGTCGACCAGGCCGTTGAACGGGCGGCCCGCCGAGTTCTTCAAGGGGATGACGCTTTCCAGCACCGCCTTGGTGCCGACCAGCTTGAACTTGGCGATGCTGGGCGTGAATGTCGGTGCGGGAAAGAGCTTCTCGTTCTTGTCTTTGCCGTCTACATTCGGCCCGCGGTCGGTGAGACCATAGAACTCGTCGGTCGATCCGGGCACCGGCGTGAACGCCGACCCGTATCCGCTGCCCTGCAGGCTCACGCCGCCGAACTCACCGAACGGCGGAATATCGGGGGTGAACAACTTCACGGCGTCGGTGGTGGTCACGGTGATGCTGTCGGAGCCGGTGTACCCGGCCTCCGGCGTATACACCACCGCACCGTCGGTGCGCCGGGTGATCGCGCCGTGCTGCGGATCGGCGATCCCGACCGCGGCGCTGCCGCCGGTCTCGGCCAGCAGATCGTCCAGCGAGATCACCAAGGGCTGATCTCTGGTGGCGGTGAAGTCTGCCTCCGAGCTCGATGACGAGCAAGCCGACAGAACGGCGGTCGCGCACACGGCGACCATGACGAGTGGGCTTCGGGTCCCGCGGTGCGTTCTCATCAGCGATGCGTACCGTCCGAGCCCGATCATCAGTTGGCCTCGAGCTGAACATGAGCCGTCGATCCCCACAATCATCCGATCATTCTGCCGTGACGCCGGCCTCGAGAAGTGTGGACGCCGCGCGCGGTGGTGCGCGCCGCGGCCGGCCGGGCGGTCCGGCGCTCCGCTACGCCGGCCAACCCCTCCGAACCTGGGACATCGGATTCGCCCGGCAGATGATTGGCACCGAGGGCGTTGCCGACCAGGTGGAGTTGACGCCGCTGAGGATCGGTCAAAGAAGGGACGAGCAGGGTCGGCATCCCGACCTCCACGGCTGCGCCATCGCGGGAAGGCCGGTCTCCGACCATGAGGGTTTCCTCGGGGCGAGTGCCGAGTTGCTCGCACGTCACGCGGAATATGGCAGGGTCGGGCTTCTGTATCCCGTGCTCGTTCGACAGGACGAAAGTTTCGATCAAATCGGACAGCCCTGCCTCGGCGAAGAAGGGCCGGATGTCGAAGTGAATGTTGCTGAGCACACCTATCTTGTAGCCCTGCTCGAACAGAGTGGTGAGCGTGGCCGCGGCGTCGTCGGCGAAATGGTTGTAGGTCGGGTCGGAATCCACTGCGAAAAGCGCGTCGGAGAGTTCGGTGTCGAGTCCGGCGTCCGCGAACACCGCGTAGTAGGTCTCCCGGTGACGAGCGGCGCTCGTGTTTCCCTGCGGTGATTGCAGGCGGTTCGGTTGGCCGGCGGCTGTTCGAATGTCCCGCAAGAGGGCGATGGCGGCGGCGTCGTCGTGTCTGCGACCGGCCCGTCGCAGCGCTTCCTGCGTCCAGCGTTGCGGGGAAAGTTCCGAGACGAGAGTGCCTCGCCAGTCGAAGGCGACGGCACGGATGTCGTGGGAGTGCGAACCGGAAGGTGGCATGGAGGTGAAGGCTATCGGCGATATATGTCGTAGTGCAGTGGCGGTCGGGTTCAGGACATCTTCGGGAGTCAGAGCCGCTCGTGCGGGTATGCCCGCTGCATGACCGAAGCCGAAGGACGCCCCATGACCGAGAGCGAACGCTCGATGAGCGGCTACCTGGCCACGATGGCGATGTTCGGCATCACCGTGTCGGTGGTCGCTCTGCTCGGCAGGCTGACCCACCGGCAACTGCCGCGGGCCATGAGCGTGCAGGAGCTGGTCGTCACCGCAGTGGCAGCACACAAGCTGTCGCGTACCGCGACCAAGAACACGATCACCGCACCCATACGCGCCCCGTTCACCCGCCCCACCGGCGACGGAGGCCCCGGCGAGGTGATGGAGCAACCCAAGGCCGCCGACGGGTGGAAGCACAGTATCGGGGAGCTGCTCACCTGCCCGTTCTGCTTCGACGTCTGGGTGATCACCGGCTTCACCATCGGTCACGTGTTCGCGCCCCGCGCCACCCGCATGGTCGCCGACGCCCTGGTCGCGTTGACCGGTGCGGACTTCCTCCACCTCGCCTACGCCAGCGCGCAACAGCTCGCCCAGCGATAGCACCGCGAGCGTCCCGGAGCCCGAGCTGCCCGCGCGAACAGCGAGTAACACGCCCAAACCATCGACAAAATTGCGCGGTCGGCGAAGGCAGGGCCGCAGCGACCACCCGGCGACCTTCCACTGGTGAACGGTGCGATCGGGCCCAGAAAATTTTCGAGAAATCTCCGCCTCGGATGTCGAGAACGTCCGGCCGGCTCCGTCCCAGGGATACGAGCGGCCACGGACATGCCGCTCGACGACGCCGACGCAGGAGCGATCACCATGCGACCGACCGAGATCACCGAGATCCTGAACCGACCGATCCAGCCAGGAGCTGCTGGCGCGCGACCTGACCCGCCTGGCCTACGTCGCGACGGATGGCACGCCGCGCGCCGGGAAACCGTTCAACTCGCGATGGGTCCGAGGAGCACAGGCAGAGCGAGCGGCCCGCAAGTGATGAACTGCGGGCTGAGCGGGATGGCGTCCGGCTCACACGCCAAGCGCAGCCGGGGAAAGCTGTTGAACAGCGTCGACAGCGCGACCCGACTCTCCAGGCGCGCGAGAGGTGCGCCGAGACAGAAGTGCGGTCCTCGACCGAAAGCCAATTGATCTCGGTGATCGTGATCGATATCGAAGACATCGGCGTCCGGATGCCGTCGTAGATCCCGCCCAACCCCGGCGTACCAGCCCACGATCGCGCCTGCGGGAACATCTACCCCGGCGATCGTGACGTCCCGCAGCGCATACCGATTGAACATGACGCAGGCCGACGAACGGAAACGCAGGACCTCCTCCACGACGTCCGACCACCGCTCCTCGGCCCTGGCCTCGGCCAGTTGCGCGGGATGCGAACACAACGCGATGACCGCGTTGCCCAACAAGTGCACCGTCGTCTCGTGGCCGGCGATGATCACCAACCACAACGTCTGGACCAGTTCGTCGTCGGTCAACCCGCTCTCGTCGTTGGCTTGCAACAGAGCGGAAGTCAGGTCGTCACCGGGAGCGCGCCGCTTGCGGCCGAGCAATTCGGTGAGATACGAGAGCATTTCCTGCACGGCCGCCTGCGTCTCCTCCCCTGTGCTGGTGTGCGAAACCACCGTCGTGGTCCAGCGCCGGATCTGCGGTTGTTCGTCGGCGGCCACGCCGAACAGTTCACAGATCACCCGTACCGGAAGGGGTGTGGTGAAACCGGAGACCAAGTCGATCTCGCCGGTGCGATCGCGAAGGTCGTCGATGAGTTCGGCGGCGATCCGCTGGATTCGCGGTTCGAGCGCGGCTACTCGGCCGGGAGTGAACGCTCGAGCGATCGTTGTGCGCACTCGCCGGTGCTCGTCGCCGTCCTTGTTGAGCAGATGGTCGATGTCGGTCAACGCGCGCAGCGGCCAATCCGCGGGAATGGTGCCGTCGTGCAGTGCGGGGCAGTTGCGGGCGTTCTTACTGAACAGCGTGCCGTCACCGGCGAGGATTTCGCTCACCGCCTGGTGACTCACCGCCAGCCAGGCCGAGACGTTCCCGGGCAGCTCGATCGGAACGAGTGGTCCGCGCGTGCGGATTCGCTCATAGGTATCGAAGACGGACTCTCCGGCGGTGGGCAGCCGGCTGACGGACTCGGTCACGATGTCTCCCCATGGATGCGGACAGGTGGGCCGCACGAAGCCGAACGGAGTGCGGTGCCAGTGAGTGTGGACAATCCTTGCTCGGCACCGACGAGGAACCGGAAGTCTGTGCCTCAGAACCGGATTCCGCGACGCAAAACCAATGGAACGTAGTCCCGGCGGATCCGCCTGCCACCCGAGATCGACGACCTCGAACCAAGACGTGTCGCTCGGAGAGTGCTTCGCCATCTCGGATCGGAGGGGGCGCCCGGGTGGAGTCTCACCCCGCCGACCTCGCATGCTTCGCCGTCGAGCGGAGGACGCGCAGATAGAGTGGATCTCGTCGCACCGCAATTCCATGCGTCGACTGCGGAGGTGAACCGTTGCGCTCCGCATCCGACACCGGCGCGGCCGACATGCTCTTCATTCGATACCAGGCGGCAGCGCCCAACCGTCGCGGTCGGTACCCGGGAGTCTTTGCCTTGGTCAACGGCCTGGCTTGGGCGGGGCGCCTCACCGCACAGCAAGAGCAGTTCCGGTACCGTGAGAATGACTGGTACCACAACAATCTCGTTGATCCCGGACGCCTCGATCCCTCGCCCTACGACCGAGACCGCCATCCGGAGGCCGAAGCGTGGTTCAAGTCCTCGGCCACGCACTTGATCGCACGCGTAAACGGCTACCTCGCGATTCTGGACGACCACGGCATCGAATGGTCCCGCCTGAACTCCGATGCTCCGGGCCGGATCATCTACGACGATCCTTACCAGGTCATCGTGGAGCGTCGACGGCACGCGGCGGGCTGAGAAGTCGGGCGAGCCCGTGAGGCCGGATTCGCCGATTCAACAGCAGCGACTATTCGACGCCGAGCGTCACCTCTGTCGCCTTGATGAGCACTTTGACGGCCGAGCCCTCGGCGAGTTCCAGGTCGCCGACCGCGTCACGGGTGATCGCGGAGGTGATCTCGTCACCGCCGGTGAGCCGGACGCGCACCACAGCCATGGCTTCGCCGCGGGTGATGGAGATGACGGTGCCGTCGAGTTGATTGCGGGTGGATAGCTGCATGCCCGTGATGGTACGCAGCCCGACCGCGGGTGGTGGGGATTGCCGACTGACATTCCCGATACCTCACCGCTGGATGCCCCCGGTGACCGGTTGTTCCGCCAGCTTCTCCATTACGGCGCGCAGGTCGTTCACCAGGGCGCGTGTCCCCTCCATCAGCGCGACGGCCTCACGCGTCATGGTGGTCACTTCGGCGAGTCGCTCGTCCACCGCGGCGAGGGTGGTCCGAGACGCCACCATTGTCTGCGCTGCCGTGGTCAATGTGGTGCTGACGACGTCCAGGGTCGCCTCGGTCCTGGCGAAGGTGTCCTCCACCCGGCACAAGACCGATTCCACGTCGACGAGTGTTCGTTCGGCCCGGCCGACCATCTCGAACGGCCCCTTCGTCAGCAGTCCCATGATGTCTTTCGTCCTTCCCATCTCAGCCCACCATCCGCTGCGCGGCATCGTGGACGTCCACGCCACCCGGCCGGTACCGCTGCACCGCCGATGGCCCCATAAGTCGCGTCGATACAATCGGCGAAACCAGGACTGACATGCCACCGTTCGGGCACATCCGATTCGAAGTGGCGTCGGCTGGGCAGACCGACTCACGGGCACCCCGGTCGACACATTCATCTGAATGGCTATAAGCCACGCGATTGCCGATGCAGTTGCTGTCCGCGCGGTAATTCCTCGATAACTGTTCGGTCGCGCATGGCATCGCGATTGTGTATGCCAAATGCTTCTACCTATTCCCTAGTAAAGTTCCAGCGATCAGCGCAGCCGTCGAAGCCTCATAGATATACTACAGTATAGGATTTATGCTTCGGCACATGCAGTACAACGGCCCGGAATATGACTCGAGTCACACTGTTGGCATCTACTCGTCCAGCGCCCGCAAGCCGTAACCCATACGCTCCGTGGTGGAGTCGTGTACCGTCCCGCCGATCCGCCGCAGAGTTGACCTCGTCCGAGCACTCGCCGTGTTCGAT
Organism: Nocardia sp. NPDC047654; assembly: GCF_043205035.1. Classification (NCBI taxonomy): domain Bacteria; kingdom Bacillati; phylum Actinomycetota; class Actinomycetes; order Mycobacteriales; family Nocardiaceae; genus Nocardia; species Nocardia sp. NPDC047654. Next base: position 6,386 of record NZ_JBIDDF010000026.1, on the reverse strand, counting down.
GCCGACGACGCAAGAGCGAGGCGCCGAGTGGCGGCAGCCCATGATCAGAATTTATGCTGTAGCATAACTGCTGATCGAAGAAGAGGTGCGAGTCGGGAAGGAGCGCGGTATGGGCGATCACGCCTTCTCCGACCGACTCGAATACTTGTTCCGAACAATGCCGAATCCCGCGGGCAGACGCTATACCGCCGAGGAGATAGCGCGCCGTGCCACCGACCTCGGCTACCCGATTTCGGCGGTATACGTCGCGCAATTGCGGTCCGGGCTGAAGCAGAATCCCTCGCTCAAACATGCCACCGGACTGGCCGCGGCATTCGACGTGGACATTCGCTTCTTCACCGATGAGGAAGCCTGGCAGCGCGGCCGCCAGGAGATCGAATACCTGCGGCTGAGCACGGCACCCGGTCTCGAAGCCGTGGCCTTCCGCGCGATGGACCTGTCCCAGCAGTCGTTGGCCTCGTTGATCGACTACCTGAAGTTCCTCCGCGTACAAGAAGGGCTTCCCCCGGATCCGCCGGATCTGCCTGAACCCCATCATGATGCGTAACGATGCCCGACCGGAGGTCCTGTTCGACAGCAGTTCCGCCGCGAGCATCCCGGTAATCACGGTCGGTGTGCGCCGGAGCCCGGCTACCCGTCCGCGCGGTTTGCGCTCAGGATCGAAGGGGTTCGGGCGGCGAAAAGCTTTGCGGCAGTGAGTTCGTAGGCCGCGTGGCGGGGACTGTCGCGCACTGCGGCGCGGATCGATTCGTGGTCCAGCCGGTAGGCCGCGGCCAACGCCGGCGCTTCGCGTTGCAGCAGTCGGAGGGCGTCACTGACCTCGATCAACATATCGGTCACGCGCGTTTCCGCGCGCCTGCTCACCCGGGAGCGGAATCGCACCTGCGGGTAGCGTTGCGTCAGCCAATGGTGCAGGGGTGCGAGTCGTTCGATGTAGGAGCGGGCCAGTCGAGCGCTTCGAAGTATCCCCAGCACGACAGGACCGGTTGTGCCGACCACCAGCAGAACACTCACCACGACTTGAAATGAGATGGTGAGGCGTTGCGCCCACAGCGGCGGCATGGCCGGCCACAGACCGACGACGACGAGCACCCAGATCTCGTACCCGACGAGCAGGACGCACACGCCTGCCAGCACACTCAAAAGGATTCGCCGCCATTGCCGCTCGCGCACGCCGGCGCGAGCCACCGCACCCGCCAAGGTGGACATCGCGTGGATCACCACGATCGCCTGGACGGCCCAGTACAGTTGCATCCGCGGATTCCCGGAGAATTCCCGCGCGAAACCCAGTCCATCCGGCTGCTGCGGCGAAGTCATGAAAAGCGAGACCAGAACTACCCCGACAGACCCGTATACCGCGCGTGCCACAAGTACCCGTTGTCGCGTCAGCGGATCGGCCGACAGATGGTTTCGCCAGTACAGGGTGGTCAGGACTATTGCGGTCACAGCGCACAGGTTGCTCAACAAGTATGCGGTGTTGACGCGGATTGGCGCGAACACGCCCTGGAATGCCGGAGCTAGCAAGAGGTAGCTGAGCGCGACCAACCCGAGGATGGCGATGGGCCTCCATTGTCCCCGAGCGCCTTGCGGTGCCAGCTGCCATGCCAACGCGCCGACACCCACACCGATGAACACCGAGATCGCCCCGGCGAACTGTGCCACTCGCCTACTCGATCCGAGTGCGCGGAAAGCCCAGCGCCGCGAGCAACCCGGCAGACTCACCGGTGTCTGCGTCACTCCACAGGATCGTGCGCAGGGTTTGCCTGGCGAAGTCCTCGGCTTCGCGCTCACTCCCGGTGTCGTAGGCCGATCGGTATCTGACGTGCGCGAAGCGCGCGATGGCTGTGGGACCGAGTATGGAACACAGCGCTTGGCCCGCGTCGACCCGATGCTCGACCGAGGCGTGGCCGTACAGGATGTGACCCGCTTCGTGCAGCACGGTGTTGATGCGGGCGATCTCGGGCAGGTCGGCATCGAATTCGATGAGATCTCCCGTGCGGGTGCGCAGCCATCTGCCCGCCACCGATGGTGGCAGAGTGGAGCTGGCGGCGATGCGAACCGGGATACCGCTGGCGGAGGCCAGGATTCGGCCGAACGCGGTCAGTGTGAACGGTTGCAGCTGGGCGGTGCGCCGTTGGACTTCGGTGCGGGTTCGACGCTGCGCGCGACGGGTCGAGTTCGATTTCCAAGTACGGATCGTCGCCACCGCCCATCCTTTGCCAGACTCCGTCTGCATGATTCTGCCGCAGCACGCGGTCAGGCGTGATGCGTCCGTGCCCCAATTTTCCAGGGCATGCGCGCTGACACCGGCGCCCACAGCTGCCGCCCCACCGGCAGGGCGGCCGACGGCCAGAACGATCACCTGCCTGTAATGCCGGCGTCCCGATGAGCTTCTGCGGCGCCATCGAGATGGACATCGACGCCCAACTCGCGGCAGCTGGTCCGACTGGCTACCACCCGTTGCGGGTCGGTGACACGTTGTTCTGATCCGCGGTCAGTGGACGTCTGGTGTGGGAAGACGAATACCGGCGGAGCGGAGCTTGGTTTCGACCAGCGCGAGCGCACGGGCGGCGGCTGATCCTTGCTCTTCGCCGTGGTGGGCGATCAGCTGGTATCGGGTCGCGGCCTCGGTGCGGGCTTGCAGACCGGTCACGATTTGCAGATGGGTGGGGTTGGCGAGGTAGTGATCGGCCATCGCGGTGGCGAGTTCGTCGATGCGGGGATCGTCCGGTTCCCACGCCGCGGCCTGAGCGGCGCGTTGTATCAAGGCGACGTAGCGGGGGTCGTCCAGGGCGTGTTCGAGGTGGGTGAGATAGTCGTCGAAACCTTCTGGGACCAGGGCCCTGGCCAGCACCCAACCCTCCCTGGTGGACGCCACCTCGCCGCCGGGAAAACCGAGGCCGGCCATTCGCTGCAGCAGCGCCACCGCGCGGTCTCCCAGCAGCGCACGGTCACCGTCGGCGAGCCGGCGCAGTGTATCGCGCCGCGCGATCAACTCCTCGATCCGTGCGGTGAGCTTCTGTTCGGCGTCGGTGAGCGCGGTGGCGAACGAGGTGGCGTCGGCGTCGAGCATGGGCCCGATTTCGGCCAGCTGCACCCCGGCGGCGGCCAACGTCCGGACCTGCACCAGCCGCAACAACTCGGCCGATCCGTACCGCCGGAAACCGGAGCTGTCACGGTCGGGCTCGGCGACCAGGCCGAGCTTGTGGTAATGCCGCACTGTCTTCACGGTGACGCCGACGAATGCCGCCGCCTGCCCGATCGTGACTCCGTTCCTCATCTGCTCAGCCTTCCTCATCAGATGAGCTTCAGCGCAAAGGCAATGGTGCCGAGCGTCGCTACGATAGAGGTCACGCCGACGTGCATCCCGATCGAGATCCGGATGTCCTTGTGCTGCCAGGTCAACCAGTACCCGGGGAATGTGAAGATCACCCGCGATACGAACACCCACGGCGACCAGAAGTGGTAGAGCGCGAACAAGACCGTGTTGCATAACGGCGCCCATCCGCCCAGGTGAGCGATGCGGGGCAGCAGGAAACCGCGGAAGTACAGCTCTTCGATGAGCGGCAGGGAGATTCCGGTCAGCGGCAGACAGATCACCATCGTCGCGAGCAGCATCGAGTGCGGGTATCCGTGCAGGTCGAGGTAGGTGTTGTTGCCGCTGCCGCCGGTGTTCGCGTACGGAAGCCAGGTGAAGAAGTCCTTGAAGAAGTTGTTCAGCGGTGCCAGCGCGAGCCCGAGCCCCATCATCCACGTGATAAGTGCGATGACGATCGCCACCAGCTTCCCACGCGGGACTGGTCTGTCGGTGTAGTGCAGCACTCCGTGCAGCGAGAAGCGGCCGTTGCGCCGGCGGCCCAGCCACAGCAGCCCTGACAGGACCGGTAGCAAAACCAGGCACAGCGCGATCGCCCAGCCCATGAAGGCCGGATAACCGATGACCTCGACGAACGGTTGACCGATCAGCAGGTAGGCGGCGACGATCAGGCCACCGGGGACAAGATGCAACACGACCGACAGGGACAGGGAGTGGCGTTCGCCCAGCAGCCGCTCGACCGTTCCGTTCGGTCGCATGTTTTCCAAGGTGGGCATGACCAAGGTTTCCTCGAACAGGTGTGGCCCCGGGTCGCGTGCTAGTTGGCGGGATTGGTCCGACCGCCGCCGAACACCTGAGTGAGGAGCCTTTGCTGTGCGTTCTGGAACGGCACACCGATGGACATGACGGAGTCGTCCACACAAGTCAGCGAGGCGGTCATGGTCTTGGCGCCGTCGGGGGTGCTGTACATCAGCGTCGCGTAGCCCGCGTGGCCGCCGTTGTGAGTGATGACGATGCCGCCGTCGGGACCCATGTCCCGCACGAACACGCCTAGGCCGTAGTCCATGGTCGGGATCCCCGTCGGATGCGGTGTGCACATCTGGGCCAGCAACTCGGCCGGCAGCAGTTCACCGCTCAGCAGTGCTGAGATGAACGTGTGCAAATCTCGGGTGGTCGAGATCATGTCACCGCCGCAGGGGTTCCAGGAGGGGTTGTGGCGGGTGACATCGACGATCTTCTCCTCGCCATCCTCCTCGTACCGGTAGTAGGCGTGGGCATGCGGCTCGGGGATCTCCGGCGACGTCTCCGGCACCAGGGTGCCCGACAGCCCGAGCGGGCCCAGGATCCGCTGCCGCATCTCCTCGGCAAAGGATCGGCCGGTGACCTTCTCGATCAGCAGCCGCGCCAGCACATAGTTGGTGTTGGAATAGCTCCAGCCCGTACCCGGCGCGAAACGCGCCGGCTTGGACAGCGCAAGCTCTACCAGCTCTTGCGGTCTGTAGGTCTTGAACCGGTTGTCCACCCACTCCTTGCCCAGAGGGGTACCTGGCGCGGGGATCCCGAGCACCACCGTCCCATCCTCGTAGAGCTCACCGGTGAAGTTGAAAACTCCGCTGGTGTGCTGCAAGAGCATCCGCACCGTGATCCGCTCGTCCAGACCGAACTCGGGCAGGTAGTCCCCCGCCGGGGTGTCCAGCCCGATCTTGCCCTCGGCCACCAATTGCAGCACCAGGGTGGCGGTGAAGGTCTTGGTGTTACTGGCAATCCGGACATGTCCGTCGATCGGCGGCTTGGCGGTCTCGCCCAACTCGGCCACCCCGGCGCTGCCGACCCACTCGCCCCGCTCATCGTTCACCCGCAGCGACACCCCGACAAACCCGGAATCGACGATCTCCTCGATCACCTTCTGCAGCTCCGGGCGATCCTGCCCGGCAACGGTATTCGGCACGGCGGGCTCGCTGTCCGCACCAGCCACCCCTGCGGCGTCGAGGGCGGCAGCGACCTTGCGGGCCATATCGGCCGTTATGGTGCTGGGCTTGTCCAGCTCGACCTCGGCGGCTTCGAGGGCGAGGAGAATGGTGTCGCGGAAGTTGTCGGCTTCTGCCGGAGCTTGCTTGCCGAGCAGTCTCATGGCTGCGGTCAGCGCCGGCAGTACCCGGTCGGCTAGTTCGGCGACGGTGTTGCCCTTCAGTTCGATGTCTTCGGCGTTCGCGGCGAGCACGTGCCCGACCAGACCGGTCGCTGACGTCAGCGCGATGGTGGCGTTCGTAGCGGCCCTGCGGGGCGAGCCGGTCGTGGCGGCCATCAGCGACACGGCACCGTATGCAGCGGTCCGCAGGGTGCGCTCGTCCTGGATGGAAAGGGTGGACGACATGGCGGTGTACTCCTCGAAATCGTTTTGTCCCGGTCGGCTTCTTGTCGCTGCGAAGAGCGTCCACCCTGACCCAGGGTCAACTTCAACCGTGATCTAGCTCATAGGCTGGGTCCGACGGTGTTTCCGTAAGACGATCGCCCACCGGAACACCCCCACCCACGGGGACCGGCTCAGCTCGATGGTGTTCCGTAGAAGTGTTCCGCTCGACCCTCGCTATCCGGAACCATCCAGGGTGTGGGTGAGCCGTTCCGGGTCGGATACTGCCGCTGCTCCACCGACGAACAGGACGTCGAAATCCAGATCAAACAGCTCCTCACGCTCGGGGCGCCATGCGAGCGACCTTCGTCGACAAGGAATTTCCGGCGCCACCAGCAAGAACCGCACCGGCCCGGACAACGCGCTCGCCTCGGTCACCTCGGCCGCAGCGGTCATCATCCGCCAGGTCGTGCTGACCGCGACGAAGTTCGACCGGTCCGCCCGCGACATGGCCAGCGCGATCCTGACCAGCCTGCGCGAACGCGGCGTGCTGTTCGGGGCTCGGCAATGCGGTCTACGACTGACAGAGAGGATGTGGGTGAGCACCTCCCGCTGGGGTCTGACTCATCGACTGACTGACTTGGGGTCTTCAACGGGATTTGTCGGCCTGGGCGGGAGGTGCTCGTGTGCACTCACTGGGTGTGGCGTTGTGACTTCATA
>NZ_JBIDDF010000025.1:0-71978 GCF_043205035.1 Nocardia sp. NPDC047654 | reverse complement strand
GCGATCGTCAAGGGCGAGAACATCCCGGAGCCGGGCATTCCGGAATCGTTCAAGGTCTTGCTCAAGGAACTCCAGTCGCTGTGCCTCAACGTCGAGGTGCTGTCGTCCGACGGCGCCGCGATCGAGATGCGTGACGGCGACGACGAGGACTTGGAGCGCGCGGCGGCCAATCTCGGCATCAACCTGTCGAGGAACGAAGCGGCCACCGTCGACGATCTGGCGAACTAGGCGGTCGGCCGGATGCCGTCACCGGCGGCATCCGGCCCGCACCGCGCGGATTACCGGACGTGTCGGCCGAGTGAAGTCTCGGCAGACACTCACTAGTGAACTTTTGCTCGAATTCGACCCGCACAGGGGAAAGGAAGTTACGTGCTAGACGTCAACTTCTTCGATGAACTCCGGATCGGCCTGGCCACCGCCGAGGACATCCGTCAGTGGTCCTACGGCGAGGTGAAGAAGCCGGAGACCATCAACTACCGCACGCTCAAGCCGGAGAAGGACGGCCTGTTCTGCGAGAAGATCTTCGGTCCCACCCGGGACTGGGAGTGCTACTGCGGCAAGTACAAGCGCGTCCGCTTCAAGGGCATCATCTGTGAGCGCTGTGGCGTCGAGGTGACTCGCGCCAAGGTGCGCCGCGAGCGCATGGGCCACATCGAACTGGCCGCTCCGGTCACCCACATCTGGTACTTCAAGGGCGTGCCCTCGCGCCTGGGCTACCTGCTCGACCTGGCGCCGAAGGATCTGGAAAAGATCATCTACTTCGCCGCCTACGTCATCGTGGCGGTCGACGAGGAACTGCGGCACAACGAGCTGTCCACGCTCGAGGCCGAGATGGAGGTCGAGAAGAAGGCGGTCGCCGATCAGCGTGACGCCGACCTCGAGGCCCGCGCCCAGAAGCTCGAGGCCGACCTGGCCGAGCTCGAGGCCGAAGGCGCCAAGTCCGACGTCCGCCGCAAGGTGAAGGACGGCGGCGAGCGGGAGATGCGCCAGCTCCGCGACCGCGCCCAGCGTGAGCTGGACCGGCTGGAGGAGATCTGGAACACCTTCACCAAGCTGGCGCCCAAGCAGCTCATCGTCGACGAGGTGCTCTACCGCGAGCTGGTCGACCGCTACGGCGAGTACTTCACCGGCGCCATGGGCGCGGAGTCGATCCAGAAGCTGATGGAGAGCTTCGACATCGAGGCCGAGGCTGAGTCGCTGCGTGAGACCATCCGCTCCGGCAAGGGCCAGAAGAAGCTGCGCGCGCTCAAGCGGCTCAAGGTCGTCGCGGCCTTCCAGGCCAACGGCAACTCGCCCATGGGCATGGTGCTCGACGCCGTTCCGGTGATCCCGCCGGAGCTGCGCCCGATGGTTCAGCTCGACGGTGGCCGCTTCGCCACCTCCGACCTGAACGACCTGTACCGTCGCGTGATCAACCGCAACAACCGCCTCAAGCGACTGATCGACCTCGGCGCGCCCGAGATCATCGTCAACAACGAGAAGCGGATGCTGCAGGAGTCCGTGGACGCCCTGTTCGACAACGGCCGCCGCGGCCGTCCGGTCACCGGACCGGGCAACCGTCCGCTCAAGTCGCTGTCCGACCTGCTCAAGGGCAAGCAGGGCCGGTTCAGGCAGAACCTGCTCGGTAAGCGCGTCGACTACTCGGGCCGTTCGGTCATCGTCGTCGGCCCGCAGCTGAAGCTGCACCAGTGCGGTCTGCCCAAGCTGATGGCGCTGGAGCTGTTCAAGCCGTTCGTGATGAAGCGCCTGGTCGACCTGAACCACGCGCAGAACATCAAGTCGGCCAAGCGGATGGTGGAGCGGCAGCGGCCGCAGGTGTGGGATGTCCTCGAAGAGGTCATCGCCGAACACCCGGTGCTGCTCAACCGCGCGCCCACGCTGCACCGCCTCGGTATCCAGGCCTTCGAGCCGCAGCTGGTGGAAGGCAAGGCCATCCAGCTGCACCCGCTGGTCTGTGAGGCGTTCAACGCCGACTTCGACGGTGACCAGATGGCCGTGCACCTGCCGCTGTCGGCGGAGGCGCAGGCCGAGGCACGCGTGCTGATGCTGTCGTCGAACAACATCCTCTCGCCCGCCTCCGGTCGGCCGCTGGCCATGCCGCGTCTGGACATGGTGACCGGCCTGTACTACCTGACCCGTCTGGAAGAGGGCGCGAAGGGTTCCTACGAGCCGGCCACCGCCGACGGTCCGGAGCGGGGCGTGTACTCCTCGCCCGCCGAGGCGCAGATGGCGGTGGACCGCGGTGAACTCACCGTGCGTTCGCTGATCAAGGTCCGGCTGACCGACCAGCGTCCCCCGAAGGACGTCGAGGCGGAGCTGTTCCCGGAGGGCTGGCGTCGTGGCGACGCGTGGACCACCGAGACCACGCTGGGCCGGGTGCTGTTCAACGAGCTGCTGCCCGTGGACTACGCGTTCATCAACGAGCAGATGCCGAAGAAGCGTCAGGCGACGATCATCAACGATCTCGCCGAGCGCTACCCGATGATCGTGGTCGCGCAGACCGTCGACAAGCTCAAGGACGCGGGCTTCTACTGGGCCACGCGTTCCGGCGTGACGGTCTCCATGTCCGACGTGCTCGTGCCGCCGGAGAAGGCCGAGATCATGGAGCGCTACGAGGCGCAGTCGGATCAGATCGAGAAGAAGTACCAGCGTGGTGCGCTCGATCACCAGGAGCGCAACAACGCACTGGTCAAGATCTGGCAGGAGGCGACCGAGGAGGTCGGTAAGGCGCTGCGCGCGCACTACCCGGCCGACAACCCGATCATCACGATCGTCGACTCGGGCGCCACGGGTAACTTCACCCAGACCCGTACCCTCGCCGGTATGAAGGGCCTGGTGACGAACCCGAAGGGTGAGTTCATCCCGCGGCCGATCAAGTCCTCCTTCCGTGAGGGCCTGACGGTGCTGGAGTACTTCATCAACACCCACGGCGCTCGTAAGGGTCTGGCCGACACCGCGCTGCGCACCGCCGACTCGGGTTACCTGACCCGTCGTCTGGTGGACGTCTCGCAGGACGTCATCGTGCGCGAGCACGACTGCGGCACCGAGCGCGGCATCGTGGTGCCGATCGCGGAGAAGCAGCTCGACGGCTCGATCATCCGCGACGCGCACGTGGAGACCTCCACCTACGCGCGCACGCTCGCGGCCGACGCGGTCGACGCGCAGGGCAACGTCATCGTGGCGAAGGGCGCCGACCTCGGCGATCCGGCGCTGGAGGCGCTGCTGGAGGCCGGTATCACCGAGGTGAAGGTCCGCTCCGTGCTGACCTGCACCACCGGTACCGGTGTGTGCGCGACCTGCTACGGCCGCTCGATGGCGACCGGCAAGCTGGTCGACATCGGTGAGGCCGTCGGTATCGTCGCCGCGCAGTCCATCGGTGAGCCCGGTACCCAGCTGACCATGCGTACCTTCCACCAGGGTGGTGTCGCGGGTGACGACATCACCGGCGGTCTGCCCCGAGTGCAGGAGCTGTTCGAGGCGCGCGTGCCGAAGGGCAAGGCGCCCATCGCCGAGGTCTCCGGTCGCGTGCGGCTGGAAGACGACGACCGCTTCTACAAGATCACCATCATCCCGGATGACGGTGGCGAAGAGGTTGTCTACGACAAGCTCTCGAAGCGGCAGCGTCTGCGGGTGTTCAAGCACGACGACGGCACCGAGCGTCTGCTCTCGGACGGTGACCACGTCGAGGTCGGCCAGCAGCTGCTGGAAGGCGCGGCGGATCCGCACGAGGTGCTGCGCATCATGGGCCCCCGTCAGGTTCAGGTCCACCTGGTCCACGAGGTCCAGGAGGTCTACCGGTCGCAGGGTGTGTCGATCCACGACAAGCACATCGAGGTGATCGTGCGCCAGATGCTGCGTCGCGTGACGATCATCGACTCGGGCGCCACGGAGTTCCTGCCCGGCTCGCTCACCGAGCGCGCCGAGTTCGAGGCCGCCAACCGTCGCGTCGTCGCCGAGGGCAACGAGCCCGCGGCGGGTCGTCCGGTGCTGATGGGTATCACCAAGGCGTCGCTGGCCACCGACTCGTGGCTGTCGGCGGCGTCCTTCCAGGAGACCACCCGAGTCCTGACGGACGCGGCGATCAACTGCCGCTCCGACAAGCTCATCGGCCTCAAGGAGAACGTGATCATCGGTAAGCTGATCCCGGCCGGTACCGGTATCAACCGCTACCGCAACATCCAGGTGCAGCCGACCGAGGAAGCCCGTGCCGCCGCGTACGCGGTGCCGTCCTACGACGACACCTACTACAGCCCGGACAGCTTCGGTCAGACCACCGGCGCCGCAGTCCCGCTCGACGACTACGGCTTCAGCGACTACCGGTAATCCGTCGCAACGAGATTCGGCCCCCGCTTCCTTGTGGAGCGGGGGCCGAATTCGTTCGGTGATGGGTCCGTGGTGGACAACCGGGCCGGCAGGCAGTAGGAAAGTAGAACAGGTTTCAGTTCTGTTCGGAGGTGGCGGTGGACGGCGCGGCGTTGGGTGATCTGGTGGTGGCCGGATTCCGGAAGCTCGGGTTCATCCAGTACGCGGAGGTCGAGTGGGAGGAGTTCGCGGCGGGGCGGAACGTGGTGTCGATCGTGCCGCGGGCGCAGCATTTGAACCACAACGGAGATCTGCACGCCGCCGTGTTGTTCGGGATGGCGGAGACCGCCGCCATGGGGGCGTCGGTGTCGGGGATCGTCGACCTGATGGGGGAGACGTTCATCGTCGCCAAGGACGGACGCATCGAATACAAAGCCCGCGCGAAGGGGGACGCGGGGCCGTTCCGCGCCACTTCCGCGTTCTCCGCGCAGACGCTGGCGAAGATGCGGGCGGACATCGAGGCGAAAGTGCCGCTCGAACTCGACGTGCCGGTGGACATCACCGATGCCGATGGGAAGACCGTGGCCGCAGCGGTCTTCACCGCGGTGCTCCGGCCGCGCCGCTCCTGATCGAAGATGCCCGCTCCGAACGGACTCAGCGCTCGCTGTCGAGCATCGCCATCTGCGGCGTGGCATAGCGTTCGCCCGCGACCCGGTCGGCGGGCACGGCCGCTTCGATAGTGGACAACTCCTCGTCGGTGAGCGAGAGGTCCAGCGCGCTTACCGCCTCCGCCCAGCGTTCGCGACGGCGGGTGCCGATGAGCGGCACGATGTCCTCGCCGCGGGTCAGCGCCCAGGCGATCGCCAGTTGCGCCACCGAGGCGTCCTTGCGCGCCGCGATCTCGTTCAGCGCGCGCACCAGTTCGAGATTCCGGTCCAGGTTCTCGCCTTGGAAGCGCGGGCTGTGGGCGCGGAAATCGTTCGGAGCGAAGGTGACTCCTGGCGCGATCGCGTCGCTCAGCAGGCCCCGGGAGAGCACGCCGTAGGCCGTGACGCCGATGCCGAGTTCGCGGCAGACGGGCAGGATCTGCTCCTCGATGCCACGGGAGAGCAGCGAGTACTCGATCTGCAGATCCACGATGGGGTGTACGGCCGCCGCGCGCCGAATGGTGTCCGAGCCGACCTCGGACAGGCCGACATGGCGCACGTACCCTGCTTCGATCAGCTCGCCGATGGCGCCGACGGTGTCCTCGATCGGCACGGCCGGATCGAGTCGTGCGGGGCGATAGATGTCGATGTAGTCGACGCCGAGCCGCTGGAGGCTGTAGGTCAGGAAATTGCGCAGCGCGGCAGGCCGGTTGTCCACGCCCGCGAAGGCGCCGTCGGGACCGCGCAGCGCGCCGAATTTCACGCTCAGCACCACGTCCTCGCGTGGACGTTCGGCGATGGCGTTGCCGATCAGCGTCTCGTTGTGTCCCGCGCCGTAGAAATCGCCGGTGTCGATCAGGTTTGCGCCGGAATCCAGCGCCGCGTGGATGGTCGCGGTCGATTCGGCATCGTCGGCCGCGCCGTACGCGCCGGACATGCCCATCGCCCCGAGGCCGATCCGGCCGACCGTCGGGCCACTGGCCCCGAGCCGCACTTCGTGGATTTTCGTTGTCGTCATGGGACCAGCCTGAACCGTGCGCCGCCGCCGCGGGAGAGACCGTTTATCGGGGGAGTGGCGATCCCTGGCTGAGGGCCCCGTTTCCGAGGACAGTGAGGGCATGGACCGCGCCGAACTCGCCGATTTCCTGCGCCGCCGCCGAGAGCAGCTCATTCCCCCCGACGTCGGTTTGCCGCCCGGTGTCCGGCGGCGCACGCCGGGACTGCGCCGCGACGAGGTCGCGCTGCTGGCGGGCATGTCGACGGACTACTACACCAGGCTGGAGCAGGCGCGCGGTCCGCGTCCGTCCACCCAGGTCCTCGCCTCGCTCGCCCGCGCCCTGCGTCTCGACAACGACGAACGCGACCACCTCTACCATCTGTGCGACCACGCGCCGCCGGGACGCGAAACGACCGACAAGCACGTGGGCCCCGGGCTGATGCACCTGCTCGCCAAGCTGGACGACACCGCGGCCACTGTCGTCACCGATCTCGGCGAGGTGCTCGTGCAGAACCGGATGCACACCTTGCTCGTCGGCGATCACGGTGACCGTCGTGGGTGGGAGCGGTATTACGTCCACCGCTGGTTCACCGACCCTTCGTCGCGCGCGCTCTTCCCCGCGGAGGACTGGGATCGGCTCAGCCGCAATCACGTCGCCGACCTGCGTGCTACGGCCGCGCGCCGTGCGGGCGACGCGGACGTGCTCGAGCTGGTGGCCGAGCTGCGTTCCGCGAGCGCCGAGTTCGACCGGCTCTGGGACGAACATCAGGTGGCCGTGCGGCTTTCGGATATCAAGCGCATCCGGCATCCGCAGGTGGGCCTGATCGACGTCGTCTGCGAGACGTTGCTCACGCCCAACGCCGCCCAGCGCCTGCTGGTCTACCTGCCGCGTCCGGGCACGGACGCGGCCGAGAAACTGGACCTGCTGCGCGTGATCGGCACGCAGCGGCTGACGCCCGCCGCCGGGCTCGACTAGGGCGCGGTGACGTACTCGAGCGCCGCGTCGACGGCGGGCTGCCCACCGCCGATGACGAATCCGGCCATCGCACCGATCGCGGCGCCCGCCACCGCGGCGGCGGGCACCGTGATGAAGTCGATCACGAACAGGCCGAGCGGGAATCCGACGATGAAGCCGATGGCGGCGCCGATGCCCGCGCCCGCGAGGATGGTCGGCATGGCCTTCTCGGCCTCGGCGTAGAACCGCTCCTGGGCGCCGATGTCGCGCAGTGGGGCGTCGGTCATCGCGACCGGTGCGACGGTGAGCCGGTGGCCCGCGTCCTCGAGCACGGGGTCCAGCACCACGCGCTGATCGCCGATGCGCAGCGTCATCGGCAGCGCGGCCACCACATTGCCGTCGCGATCGGAGACCGTCACGACCCGGCCGTCGTGGGTCGATTCGAACGTCCCGTCCTGGATGGTGGCCACGGCCGCGCGCCGGTCGCTGGTGGCGGCGACCTCGTAGGCGACCTGGTGGAACGATCCGCGCAGGTCGAGCGGGGGATCGGTGGGCGCGGGCTGTGCGTGCGCGGCGCTCGTGGTGAGTGCGGTGGCCGCCAGCGCGACCAGCGTCGTCGCGGTGAATCGAGAGGTCCTCATCGTGCTCTTTTCCGTGTGCCGCCCCCGTGTCCGGTTCGTCGGGAAAAGATACCGCTCGGCGGCCTCGATCAGAAGGGGCTGAGCGACAGTTCTTCGCCGAGTTCGGTCGCGAAAGCCTCTGTCGCACATCGCGGCACGGTGGGGACGGGGCCGGTTGGGAGGCTTCGGCTGCGGCCGGATCCGCCGACGGCACATCCCGGATCGGCGGTCGCGGCGCTGGTCCGGCCGGGTTTCGGAGCGGTGTGAATTCCCTCTTGACGCCCGCTCTCATCTCCGCAACACTGAACTAGATGGTTCAGTATGACTTCTTGGATGCCTCCTTCGGGGCGCTCGCGGATCCCACCCGGCGTGGGATCCTGGAACGTCTCGGCAGTGGGCCCGCGACCGTCAGCGAGCTGGCGGAACGCTTCGAGATGACGCTCACCGGCGTCAAGAAGCACATCCAGCTGCTGGAGGCGGCGGGCATGGTGGTCACGGAGAAGCGCGGCCGGGTGCGGTACTGCCGCCTCGGCGAGAACGTCTTCGACCGCGAAGTGGCCTGGATGCAGGGCTACCGGCGGATGGTGGAAGCGCGGCTGGACCGTCTCGGCGAATTCCTCGAGCGAACGGAGCAGGACCGATGAGCACAACCACGAACGACGCGGTCATCACGACCGACACCGACCGCGCGATCCACATCGAGCGGATCTTCGATGCCCCGCGCCAGCGCGTGTGGGACGCCTACAGCCGGATCGAATTGCTCGCCCAGTGGTGGGGGCGCGGCAATCGGCTGGACATCGAGCGCTGGGAATTCCGTCCGGGCGGGCATTGGCGCTTCGTCGAGCACTCCGACGAGGGAGCCCATGGCTTCGAGGGCCGTTTCCGCGAGGTCACCCCGCAGGAGCGCATCGTGTACTCCTTCGAGTGGGACGGCATGCCCGCCCATGTGGCGATCGACAGCGTCAGCTTCGTCGACCTCGGCGACGGCCGCACCAAGGTGGTCACCGACAGCCAGTTCCACACGCCGCAGGAGCGCGACGGCATGCTCCAGTCGGGCATGGAGACCGGGCTCAACGAGAGCTACCGCGCGCTGGACGCACTGCTCGCGCGCGGCTGAGTCAGGACGCTTCGGCTCCGGTCACGGGTCGCGTGGGCGGAGCCGAAGCGTGTGGTGGCGGGCGGCCGCACGCGCAGCCGTCACCGCTGCGCCGACTCGACCATTCGAAGCCCCCCGAAGACTTCGTGTGTCGGGACATGCCGCGACCGACGGACGCAGCTCGGGTCGCCCGGTGCGATGGCAGGGGGGTGGAATCGGCGGTGTGCCGCGATCAGTCCCGGGCCGGGCCGATCCGGCGCTTGCGCGGCTTCAGGTGCAGTCCGGGCAGGGGCGGGGCGGGAATGCGTTGTTGCGGGGTGTGGCCCGCGATGTCGGCGAATCGGGTGAGGTCGTGGTCCTCCCAATCCGCCCGGGCGGCGAGGATGTCCTCGTGGCTGCGGCCGACGAAGTTCCACCACATCACCAGTTCCTCGCCGAACGGTTCGCCGCCGATGAGGGCGAAGTGCGCGCCGCCTGTGGTGGCGAGCCGGAGTTCGTCGCGCTCGGTGCCCAGGTACAGCAGTGGTCCGGGAGCCAGTTCGTCGCCCGCGACGGTCACCTCGCCCTCGATCACCAGCATCGCGTGCTCGAAACGAGGGTCGAGCGGGAGGCTGACCTCGGCCCCGGGCTCCAACCGAACATCGGCGCCGACGATGGGTGTATAGGCGATCGCGGGTGAGGTCTTCCCGGCCAGGGACCCGATCAGCACGATCGCGCGGAGGCCGGGCGCCTCGACGACGGGCAGTTCCCGATGTTGCTCGAAATGCGCAGCGATGCCGGTGTGGTCGCCCGGCAGCGCGATCCACAGCTGCAAGCCGTGTCCGGCGGGCGCGCCCGCGACGGCGTACTCGGAATGGGCGATGCCGCGTCCGGAGGTCATCAGATTCAGCTGACCGGGTTCGATCTGCACGTCCGAGCCCACCGAGTCGCGATGCCGGATCCGGCCCTCGAACGGCCAGGTCACTGTTTGCAGGCCGATGTGCGGATGCGGATCGATGTCCGGCGGCGCACCGGTCTTGGTGACCGTCGGCGCGCCGAAGTGGTCGAGGAAGCACCACGCGCCGACGGTCGGCAGGTCGCGTTGCGGCAGCACGCGTTCGACGAAGACGCCGCGCACCCCGCCGAGCGGCACCTCACGGGCCGGATACCGCTCCGCGACCGGCCCCGGACCCGGCGCGGGTTCGCAGAGCGTCTCGGCCGGGCGCGGATCCAGATCACTCACCGATCGACGCCCTTGCCGATCACGTGGGCGTCGTACTGAGGGTGCTTGTCCAGATACGCCTTGATGAACGGGCACACCGGCCGGATCACGCGCTCGCGCCCGACGGCGTCCTCGATGGCCTTCCCGGCCAGGACCGACCCGAGACCCTTCCCGGAGAACGCGCCGTCGACCTCGGTGTGCGTGAACACCGTCTCGTCGTCGCGTTCCTCGTAGTCGGCGAAGCCGGCCAGCTCCCCGCCGTAGAACACCTCGTAGCGATGCTGCTCGTCGTTGCGGACGACCTCGGACTCCGATGCCGATTCGCTCATGGTTCCCTTCTCCTTCCGGGCGCGTACCGGATGCCTGCTGAGAATCGAGACCCGGTTGAACGCGCCGATCGTGGTGGCCACCCAGATGACGACGGACAGCTGATCATCCGTCAGATGCGGGCGAGCCGAAGCGTACTCACGCTCGATGACGTTTTCGTCCGGAAGCGTCGCCGTGATTTCCGCGATCGCGAGCACAGCCCGCTCGAACGGGGTGTACGTGCCGCCGCGCCGCCATCCTGGCAGCACCGCGATCTCCTGTTCGGTGACCCCGGCGGCCAGGGCGGCGCGATAGTGCACGTCCAGGCAGTACGCGCAACCGTTGAGCTGGGAGACGCGCAGATTGATCAGTTCGATGATCCGGCGATCCAGCCCCACCGCCGCGCCCGCGGCCCTGACCTCGTTCGCGACGCCGTTGAGCGCACGGAACGCGGCCGGCGTCTGCTTATCGATCCAGACGCGGTCACGCGGCGTTTCGGGCTTCATATTCGTGGGATGTTAGTCGCCGCCGGTGAACGGGGCGGAGCGGGCCACCGGATAAGCGGACTCCGGTCCGCCGGTTTGCGATTCGGTAGCGGGGCCGCTCCCGCCGCCGGACCGTCGCACGGTCACTCGATCTCGGTGAATCGCCGCAGCTGGAACGGTTCGACCAGCACTTCCTGGAACGCGGTGGCGAGAGCCTTCAGGTGCGGCGTCCGGAAGTGCGCGTCCAGGGCGTCGGCATCGGCCCACTCCTCCAGCAACACCATCCGGCTCGGGTCGGTGGGATGCAGGTAGAGCTCGTAACGGATGCAGCCACCCTCCGCGAGCGTCGGCTCGATCATGCCTTGCAGCAGATCCCGCAGTTCCGCCTCGCGACCGGGCTTGGCGGTGAAGCGAACGTTCAGCGTCAACGTCGACATGGGCGTCTCCTGCGCTCGAGGAAGTGTTCCCGGCTCGTTGTCATACCTTGATCTCTCGGCTGTCGTGCGCGGTCACCACGTCCGGCTCGATCGCTCGCGCCTTGCCTTCGTACAGAGCGATCTTGTGGTCCAGCACGGCCAGAGTCTGACGAAGTTCATCTATCTTGGCGAGTACCTCGGCGCGGGTATCCCGGAACATCGCCAGCCGTTGCGGGAACGTCGCGTCTCCGGCCCGGACCAACTCGGCATAGCGGAGCATGTCCGCCACCGACATGCCGGTCGTGCGCAGCCGTCCGATCAGCGCCAGCCATTCCAGATCCCGGTCGCTGAACCGCCGCTTGCCGGTGTGGTCGCGCCCGATGTAGTCCATCAGGCCGATCCGTTCGTACCAGCGCAGCGTGTCCCGGCTCAGTCCCGATCGCTCGGACACCTCGCCGATCGAGTACCGGGGCTGCTCCCGGTCGTCGCGCGCGCTCGCGTATGGCGCGGTTTCGCTCATGCACTCGCCCTTCCCGTGGAACACCGACGACGCTAGTCACCTGGAGTGCACTCCAAGCAAGGGGCCGTATGTTCAGCTGCTGTAGTCGGGCAGTTGCTGGACCGCCCATTTGTTGCCGTCCGGGTCGGCGAAGAAGGTGAACAAGCCCCAGCCGAGGTCCTGGACCGGAGTGGCGTCCACGCCCGCGGCGATCAACTGCTGGTAGGCGTCCTCGGCGCTGGCCACCACCATCTGCATGCCTCGGACACTGCCGGGCGCCGCGTCGGTGATGCCTTCGCCGAGGCAGATCGAGCAGCCGGAGCCGGGTGGGGTCAGCTGCACGAAGCGCAGGTTCTCATCGACCCGGTGATCGTGATCGGGATTGAAACCGATCTTGGTGTAGAAGTCCTTGGCGCGGTCGACGTCGGTCACCGGAATGGCGACGAGCTCGATTTTCCAGTCCATCCGGCGAGCATTCCATCAGCCGCCGACAAAGTCCCGGATTCCGGCCTACGCTGGGAACATGCCTGGAAAGGACATCGACCGGATCAGGGCTCGTTCGGCCTGGGCGACGGTCAGGGAAAGCCCGGTGATCACCGCTATCGCGATCGCGCCGTTCGCGATCGCGCTCGGCGTGGTGTGGTGGTTGTTCGGCGGTCTGGCCGCGTTCGCGCTGCTGCTCGTGCTCGGTGCGGGCGTTGTGGTCGGCGGCAGGTTACTGCGCTGACCGCGCGCGCCGCGTGCGGTCAGCGCGGGATGTGGAAATGCGTCAGTTCGCCGGTCCCCGGATCGATGTCCGCCCACTCGCGGTCGAAGCGCAGCACCGCGAGTGCTGAAGTCGGGAACTTCCGGCTGAGTTCGACCGCCGGGGCGCTGTCGCGATTGCTCGCCAATTCCCAAGCCGTCCACGGCATGCCGGGGGCGTGCCCGACCACCAGCAGCGTCGCCACGTCGTCGTCGCTGAGGCGGACCAGTTCGATCAGCGTCTCCGGCGCGGCCTCGTAGATCCCGGGTTCGAAGACGGCCGGCGCGGTGATGCCGGTGGCCGACAGCGTCTCCCTGGTCCGTGTCGCGGTGGAGCAGCGCACGGCGTCGATCGGCGGTTGAGTAGCTCGCAGCCACCGACCCGCCAGTCCCGCCTCGCGCCTGCCCCGCGGCGCCAACGGCCGCTCGTGATCGTCGACGCCCTCGGGATAGGCCGACTTACCGTGCCGCATGAGGATCAGAGTCCGCGCCATGGAGATACGGTAAGGCCTCCGGGCGAGAGGTCTCGACCACACTCGAGGCAAACTGAAAGCGGCATCACATCACGCGCTCCCGCGGGCGATCCCCGCGGCGGACGTGACGGACGCCGCTCATCTGTCCACCACAACCCCATGGGTGGCCACGGCCCACGTACTTCTTCGAGGATCAGCACAATATGGCCTACGTAATCACGCAGCGTTGTTGCAACGACGCCAGCTGCGTCTCCGAGTGCCCGGTCGACTGCATCCGTCCCACCCCGGACCAGCCGGAGTTCGCGACGACCGAGATGCTCTACATCGACCCCGACACCTGTATCGACTGCGGCGCCTGTGTCGACGCGTGCCCGGTGGAGGCCATCTTCTCCGAGGACGACCTGACCGCTTCGCTGGCGCGATTCCGCGACATCAACGCCGCCTACTTCCAACGGCATCCGCTGGAATCGAACTTCGACCCGATCGTCACCCCCGCGCGTCCGCCGAAGGAGCTGGGCACCCTGCGGGTCGCGATCGTCGGCGCCGGGCCCGCGGCCTGCTACGCCGCCGACGAACTGCTGCGCAGGGCCGACGTGGAAATCGAGATGTTCGACCGGCTGCCCACCCCGTGGGGCCTGGTCCGGGCAGGCGTCGCGCCCGACCATCCTGGCACCAAGACCGTCTCGGGCATGTTCGAGTCCGCCTTCCGCCGTGAGACGCTGCAGTACTACCTCAATGTCGAAGTGGGCACCCACATCTCGCACGAGGAGCTGCTGCGCCACCACCACGCGGTGATCTACGCCGTCGGCGCCTCCAGCGACCGGAAGATGGGCGTCCCGGGCGAGGACCTGCCGGGCAGCCACTCCGCCACCGAGTTCGTCGCCTGGTACAACGGCCACCCCGACTACGCCGACCGGACCTTCGACCTGTCCGGGGAGCGGGCGGTGATCGTCGGCAACGGCAACGTCGCGCTGGACGTGGCGCGCGTGCTGACCGTCGACCCGGACGAACTCGCCAAGACCGACATCGCCGACCACGCCCTGGACGCCCTGCGGCAGAGCAATATCCGCGAAGTGGTCGTGCTGGGCAGGCGCGGCCCGCTGCAAGCTGCCTACACATCCCCGGAGTTCCTCGCCCTCGCGCACCTGAAGGGCGTCGACGTCATCGTCGAGGAGACCGACTTGGCACTGGATCACGCCAGCCAGGCGATCGTGGACGACCCGCAGGTCGAGCCGTCGCTGAAACTGAAGTACACCCTCGCCCAGGAGTACGCGGGCGGTCGCCGGGCCGAAGGCAACAAGCGGATCGTGTTCCGCTATCTCACCTCGCCCGCCGCGCTCACCGGCACCGATCGGGTCGAGTCCATCGAGATCGTGCACAACGAGTTGTTCGAGGAAGGCGGTCAGCTCGTCGCACGGCCGACCGACCGCACCGAGAGCATCGGCACATCGCTGGTCCTGCGGTCGATCGGGTACCGCGGCGAGCGGATCGGTGAACTGCCGTTCGACGAGCGGCGCGGCGTCGTGCCGAACGAGCACGGCCGGGTCGTCGGCGACGACGGAACCATGCTCAGCGGCGTGTACGTCAGCGGGTGGATCAAGCGTGGCCCACGCGGTGTGATCGGTTCGAACCGGATCGACTCCGAGGAGACGGTGGAGCTGCTGCTCGCCGACTTCACCGCGGGCAAGCTCGCCGCGCCGCAGGCCGACCGCGCCGCGCTGAGGGCCCTGCTCGCCGAGCGCCAGGCCGACTTGGTCGACCGGGCGGGCTGGCGAGCGATCGACCAAGCGGAGAAGACCGCGGGCAAGTCCGCGGGCCGCCCGCGCGTCAAATTCACCACCCGCGAAGACCTGCTCAAAGCCGCCCGCGGCTGAGGAACCAGCCGGGCCGGTCGGAACGCCACGTTCCGACCGGCCCGGTCCCCCGGCCCCGACCGAGCCGTGCGGCAAATCTCGTCGCCTGACGTCACGACCGCGCCGAACGGGTCTCGCCGGAACCGGCCGACTGATTTCGCAAGAACATGGGTAACTCACCGGGTACGCCCGAAACCCGAGCGGCACCCGACGCAGGACCTGCGCGGGAATCCCCGCATCCCCGACTGGTATGGCCTGAAACCCGGAGAGGCGGGGGAGCCTAAAAAACCGGAGAGGCGGGAGAGCCGGGTAAGGGCATGATGCGGACCACGGTTGTGGTGGTCCCGCCGACCACGAACCACAGCCGGAGCACCGGCTGCCCGGTGCGATCCCCCGCCTCGTACCGGCTGCGCACGCTCACGTGCTGGCGGGCCAGCACCGGGGCCACGTATTCGATCACCGCGCGGTGCGGACCCGCGAGCAGCTTGGGATATTCGACCAGGAACTGTTCCACCGCTTGCCAGTAACAGGCGTTGTTGACGTGGTTGTACTGGTCGATGTCGGTGGCGCGCACCGGGAAGGGCAGGTCGGTGTCGGACTCCGGCGGCGTGGCGTCGGTCAGATAGGGCCGCCACCGCAGACGGTGCTCGCCGGAGGTGCGCGCGAGGTAGGCGAGGCCCTCGTCGCTGATCCGCGCGGGCATGCCGGTGGACTCGCTGATATTGATCCAGAAGCCCTCGGTCTCGATCAGGCCGCCGTTTCCGCTGGTGATCCGCACGCGCATGTTGGTCCAGCGGGTGGACAACGCCGAGCACCACCGCAGCAACTGCACCTCATCCGGCCACAGAATCGGCCGGATGACGTCGATGACCGTGCGCCGGATGATCCAGTTCGGGTCGGTCCGATGGAAGAACGTCTTATGCAGGTTTTCCCAGGCGATATCTTGCAAGTAGCGGGCGATGGCATCGAACCGCAACCGGTCGTAGGGATCCACATCACCAGCCCGGATGGGCCACGCCGAAGCAAAGCCCATGCCCTCCTGGGGAAGCGGGGCGAGTGGCTGATCGAGTGACACTTGTGCTCCTCGCGCTGCACGGTGTGCCGCGTTTCTTCATGCGGTGCTGTTGTGACGACTTTACGGGGCGTACGTCACACCCTCGCGTCGAGCCGTCCGTACCTCCTTAATAGTCCGTCAGCCGGGTCGTGGGCCAGCAAGAATGGGGTTTTCCGTGCGCGGCACCGGTACGAGATCACGCGCGCTCGGCAGCCGGTGGGGGCAGGCCATGGCCGTGAGCGGGTCAGTAGCCCTGGTACGCGCCGCCCGAGTTGACGGCGGCGACACCGGGGACGTTGCCGAGCGACCCATAGCGATCGATGGAGTAGCGCACTCCGGCGATGATGTTGTCGACCGGGTTCCAGACGTCGTCGTGGCCGGGCGCTTTGTAGGCGTTGAACGTGCTGTCGATGGTCTGCATGAGACCCTTCGACGGATGTCCGGCCACCCAGTTGCTGTCCCAGCGGTTCTCCGCGTAAGGATTGCCCGCGGATTCGTGCTCGATGATCAGCGCGATAGCTCGTTCATCGATGTCGGCCGGGTCGTACCCCATCGCGATGAGTTTCTGCTTCGCCTCGGCGATCCATCGCGCGACGTCACCGCTGGGCAGCGGACCGGTCGGCGCGGACGAACTCGGCCCGCCGTGATACGGCGTTCCCGACGACGTGCCATGGGAGGTTCCCGAGTCGTTGTGCCCGGACATCAGCTGGCTCGACCGATCCGGCGAAGGCGCGGAGACTGGGGTTCCCGACGTGGCGGCCGGTGTGGTGGCGGCGGGCGCGGTGGGGGCCGCGGGTACGTTCGCGCTCGGCTCACCGAGCCCGGCGAACGCCGCCTCCAATTTGCCTGCCGCGCCATCGACCTGGGTCTCGGCTCGGTTCGCCACGTCTTCGGCGGTCTTCAAGGCGTTGGTCAGCTCCCACGTCCGCGAGGCCGCCTGGAGCGCTTCCTGGAAGACGAGCCCCTCGACGTCGGCCTTGTCCGCGTGCGCCCGGAGGTAGTCGATTCGCGTCTTGGCATCGACGGTGCCGTTGGGCGCGACATCGAAGGGTGGCGTCTGGTTCAGTGCGTCGTCGCGCAGGCTCAGTACCTTGGCCTTCGCCTCGGTCAGGTTCTGCACCTGGGTGGTGAGCGCGGTCTTCAACTCGAGTAGCGCGGCGCTCACCGCGGAGGCGCGCGTCTTCTCGGTCTGCATCCGGGCGTTCGCCGCGTCGCCGGCGGATCCGGACCACTGCTTCGTGTCGGCGAGCGCTTTCGTGTCGTCCGCGCCCTTGCCGACCGCGTTGTCCAGCCCCTGCGACATCCGTTCGGCGAGCGCGCCCGCCGCCGAAAGCTGCTCCGGTTGCCAGTTCTCGACGTCTGGAATGGAGAGCGTCATGGCAGCTGGAGCCCTATGGCGCGCAGCTTCGCCGCGAAGTCGTCCTCGGCCAGCTCGTACTTGCCCGCCGCGTTGTGCAGGTTGTCGGCGATCGTGGTCAGGCGCGATCCGATCCGCTCCAGGCAGCGGTGCGCGGCGTCGTTCGCGCGCTGGGCCACCGGACCGAAATCGGTACCGGGCAGCGCGCCCGCCGCGACGCCGAGACCCTCGCCGGCGCCGAGGTCGGTGACCGACGTGGCCTCCGTGCGCAGCGTCTGCGCGAAGGAGCGCAGCGCCGCCGGGTCGACCTGCATCGTCGTCGCAGGTTGCGGCTGGTTTTGCTCGACCATGAATCCCCCTTCCCTCCCGACCGCGAGGTCGCGGCCAGCATAGCAAAATCGGGCGTCCGGACGGGCGTGCTCGGGGGGCGCCCGTTATGTTGTCGGTGTGGCGCCGGCGCGGATCAGGCCGGTGCGAGGACAGAGAGGTCGGCACATGCGCGCAGCCCAGGTCAGCAAGCTGGAGGGACCGGAAGCGGTTCGGATCGTCGATATCCCGGAGCCAGCGGTCTTCCCGGGCGGCGTGGTGATCGACGTGCACGCGGCGGGCGTGGCCTTCCCGGACGTGCTGATGACGCGCGGCCTCTACCAGATGAAGCCCGAACTGCCGTTCGTCGTGGGCGGCGAGGTCGCGGGCATCGTCCGGGAGGCTCCCGAGGACGCGCACGTGCGGCCGGGTGACCGGGTGGTCGCGCTGACCATGCTCGGCAACGCGATGGCCGAGACGGCCGTCACGCCAACGCAGATGGTGTTCCGGCTCCCCGACAACGTCTCGCTGGAGGCGGGCGCCGGCATCCTGTTCAACGACCTGACCGTGCACTTCTGCCTGCGCACCAGGGGCAGGCTGGCGGAAGGGGAGACGGTGCTGGTGCACGGCGCCGCCGGCGGCATCGGCACCTCGACGCTGCGGCTGGCGGCCGCGCTCGGCGCGGGCCGGGTGATCGCCGTGGTGAGCACCGAGGAGAAGGCCGAGGTCGCGCGCGCCAACGGCGCCACCGATGTGGTGCTGACCGACGGCTGGCTGGCGGCGGTGAAGGAGCTGACCGGTGGTCGCGGCGTGGACATCGTGCTCGACCCGGTCGGCGGTGACCGTTTCACCGACAGCATCCGTTCGCTCGCCTCGGCGGGCCGGTTGCTGGTCGTCGGCTTCACCGCGGGGGAGATCCCGACCGTGAAGGTCAACCGGCTGCTGCTGAAGAACGTCGAGGTGACCGGCGCGGCGTGGGGCGAATGGGTGATGTCGCATCCCGGCTACCTGCAGGAGCAGTGGGCCGAGGTGGAGCCGCTGCTGGCCTCCGGCCAGATCGCGCCGCCGCGACCGGTGCTGTACCCGCTGGACAAGGCCGCGGAGGCGGTCGCCTCGCTGGACAACCGGACGGCCACCGGCAAGGTCGTGGTCACCCTGCGCTGACTCGCCCGGTCCGCCCCCCGTCATGAAACTGTCCAACCGGGTACTGAACCGGACCCTGCTGGCTCGCCAGCATCTGCTCGAGCGCTCGCCGCGGACGGCGCACGAAATGTGTGATCATCTCGTCGGATTGCAGGCGCAGGATTCGCCGCCGCCGTTCGTCGGATTGTGGAGCCGCATCGCGGCTTTCGATCCGGCGACGGTGTCGGACGCGCTGGAGGACCGCTCGCTGGTCCGGATCACCTTGATGCGCGGCACCATTCACCTGGTCACGCCGCCCGACGCGCTGCGGATAGCGCCGCATGTGCAGCCGGAACTGGAGAAGGCGCCCTTCCGCAAGGGCTTCAACTACGGCGCCATGGTCGGACTCGACCCGGAGGAGGTGCGCGGGCAGGGCGAAGCGGTGCTCGGCGACGAGCCGATGTCGGCGGCGGACCTGCGCGCCCACGCCGCTGAGCGCTACCCCGACCGCGACCCGGGCGCGGTGGTGCAGACCTGGCTGTATCAGCTGCCGGTGTTGCAGACCCCGCCGCGCGGGAAGTGGAAGAACAGCAGCAGGCCGATCTGGTCGCGGGTCGAGCCCTGGTTGGGTGCGCCGCTGGACCCCACGTATCCGTTGGCGGAGTTGATCTTTCGCTATTTGCGTGCGTTCGGTCCGGCGAGCACCATGGACATGCAGACGTGGTCGAAGCTGCCCGGGATGAAGAACGCCGTCGCCGAACTCGGCGATCGCGTGCGCACCTACACCGACGAGCGCGGCCGCACGCTCTACGACGTCGCCGACGGCGCGTTGGCCGATCCGGACGTCCCCGCTCCGGTGCGGCTGCTCGGCTGGTACGACAACGTTCTGTTGTCGCACCAGGATCGGACGCGGATCGTGCCCGACGGCGCCGTTCCTCCGCTGCGCGCGTTCGCGGCTCAGGTCTCTCCGGTGCTGGTCGACGGGTTTCTCGCGGGCCTGTACAAGGTCTTCGCGGATGCGAAGTCCGCCCGGCTGCGCATCAGCCCGACCCGGAGCTGGACGAAGGCGGAGCGCGCTGAGGTCGAGGCCGAGGCCGAGGCGCTGCTCGCCTTCTTGGAGGAGGGCAAGCGGGGAAGCGTGGAAATCCTCGACGTGCGCGCCGACCTGCGCCCCTGAGCCGGATCGGTTACGGCTCGCGGGCCGGACGATAGGCGGGCGCCTTGGTGGTCCCGGTCGGGCTCAGCGTGCGCAACAGCGGCAGCGCCCGGCGTTCGACCACGGTGGACAGCACGATGACGCTGTGCGAGCGCACCACCGAGGAGGTCCGGTCGATGCTCAGCAGCACCGCCTGCAACCCGGCGTGCGAGTCGGCGCCGATCCGGCACAGCACGTCGCCGGTGCCGGTGGTGGCGTAGGCCTCCAGCACGCCGGGGATGGCGTCGAGTTCGGCGGCCACCGCGTCCAGCGCGCCCTGGGCGATCTCCAGCGTGACGAACGCCTGCACGTCGAACCCCGCCGCGGTGACGTCGATCTGCGGGTCGTAGGAGGCGATCACGCCCGACTCCTCCATGCGCGCGATCCGGGACTGCACCGTGGCCCTGGCGACCCTGGTCCGGCGGGACAGCTCGAGAATGCCCGCTTTCTGGTACTCGTGCATCGCGGTGAGGATGGCGAGGTCGAGTTCGTCGAGCTTCGCCGATGTGCGCGCCATGGCGGCCTCCGTTCGAGCACCGGGCCGGGCTTGCTGCCCGTCCCCTCGATGCTATTCAAATTGTCCAGCACCATGCGCTATTTGCTAGACGAATTCGCCACCCTGCCTATCGGGATCAGACGCTGTTGCCTATCCGGCGGACCCGGCGATTTCCTTGGTCCATGACCATCGAGCACTTGCCGGGCGCCCGGTCCGGCGCCGTCCCCAGCGACGGCGAGCTGCGCACGCTCGTGGGGTTGGTAGACCACGACGACAGCGGTGACCCGTTTCCGGTCATCGGGTGGGACGCCCTGGTCTGGGTGGTGGGCAACGCCACGCAGACCGCGCACTTCCTGGAATCCGCCTTCGGGATGCGGTTGGAGGCGTATTCGGGTCCGGAGACCGGCAATCGCGACCACAAGGCGTTCGTTCTGCGCAGCGGCGCGGCGCGCTTCGTGATCACCGGAGCGGTGCATGCGGACAGCCCGCTGGTCGCCCACCACGATCGGCACGGCGACGGCGTGGTCGACATCGCCCTCGAAGTGCCCGACGTCGATCGGTGTGTCGCGTGGGCGCGCGCACACGGCGCGAAAGTACTGGTCGAACCGCACGACGACACCGACGACTTCGGCACGGTCCGCTCGGCCGCGCTGGCCACCTATGGCGAGACCAGGCATACCTTGGTCGACCGGTCCGGCTACTTCGGGCCCTACCTGCCCGGCTATGTCGCCCGCCGCTCCCACTATCAACGGCGCGACGGCGCGCCCGCCCGGCTGTTCCAGGCGATCGACCACGTCGTGGGCAACGTGGAACTCGGCCAGATGGACGAGTGGGTCGAGTTCTACCGGCGGGTCATGGGATTCACGAACATGGCCGAATTCGTCGGCGACGACATCGCCACCGAGTACTCGGCGCTGATGAGCAAGGTCGTCGCCAACGGAAACCACCGGGTGAAGTTCCCCCTCAACGAGCCGGCCGTCGGCAAGAAGCGCTCGCAGATCGACGAGTATCTGGAGTTCTACCGAGGCCCCGGCGTCCAGCACATCGCGCTCGCCACCGGCGACATTTTGACCTGCGTGGACGCCTTGCGCCGGGAGGGCGTCGAATTCCTGGAGACACCCGCCGCTTATTACGAGGACCCGGAACTACGCGCCCGCATCGGCCGGGTCCGCGTCCCGGTCGAAGAACTCCAGCGCCGTGGCATTCTGGTCGACCGCGACGAGGACGGTTACCTGTTGCAGATCTTCACCAGGCCGCTCACCGACCGCCCCACGGTCTTCTTCGAGCTGATCGAGCGCCACGGCTCCCTCGGCTTCGGCAAGGGCAATTTCAAAGCCCTGTTCCAGGCGATCGAACGCGAGCAGGAGGCCAGGGGCAATCTGTGATCGGTGATCGGGGCGGGTGATCTTGTCGAGCATCTTCGGCGAGTGCGTCGGTAGAGTTCTTTTCATGCGGATCAAGTCGGCAGTCGGCATCACGGCAGCCTTGGTGCTCGCACTGGCGGGTTGCGGTTCGGGGGAGGAGACCGAGGACTCGGGTCCGTCCCGTCCGGCGCCGAAAGTGGTGGCGCTCGGACCGTTCGTCGGGGAGTGTGGTCACGTGACCGACGACGAGGTGCGCAATCTCGGTGGTCTCGGCCGGATCTCCGGGGTGTTCCGCAACGCGGTCGGCTGCAACTGGCAGTCGGCCGGAATCGGTTCGCCGAGTATCACATTCGCTTCCTACCGAGGCAGCCCCATCGAACGGGAACGGGCGTGGGTGACCGTCAACGGCCGCGCGCCCGATCCGATAAAAGTGGGTGGGCGAGATGGCTTCGCCGCTTTGGATCCCAGCGGTGTGATCTGCGATCTGGCGGTGCAGCTCGGCGACGATTTCTTCGAGTGGTCAACCAACATCGGCTCGTTCGGCGCGGTGTCCGGCAATCCGTGCGACCGGAGCCGCGCTCTGGCCGAGCTGACTCTGCAACGGCTTCAGTGAGGGGTGGCGAGTGAACGTCGGCCGAGACCTGTGCAGGCGCGGCGCGGCCGCCGCCGCGGTGGCCCTCGCGTTGTTCGCGGTCGGGTGCGGCCAGGTGATCTCCGGGGACGCGCAGCCCGTGGGCGGAAGCCAGCCGGTCAACACCAGGCTGGACAAGCTGCTGCGGGAATGCGAGATCCTCTCCCACGACCAGATCGGCGAGGCGATCGGCGGGGGCGTCCAGGTCAGCGACTCGTTTTTCGGCGCCGTCTGCATGTGGGACCTGATCGGCGCGCCCGGCGGTAATGGGATGGCCACGCTCAACTGGTACGAGAACGGGACGCTGAGCAACGAGAAGCAGACGAACAGCAAGCTCGGCTACGAAACCACCAACATCACTATCCAGAGTTCGCTGGCATTGCAGATCCGCAGGCCGAAGGACCCGGACTCCTGCGGTGTGACGGCGAGTGCGCCGGACAACGGCGTGATCGGCTGGTGGATCAACTACCGGCCCGGCTCGGGCCACCCCGATCCGTGCGACGCGGCGAAGAAGCTGATGGAAATGACCCTGAACCTGGCCAGGTAGACGATCCTCGAACCGACCCGCTTTGACCCTGTGTCCCGGCCACGGGTATCGTGGATCGCTGTGCCCGGAAG
This sequence comes from Nocardia sp. NPDC047654, assembly GCF_043205035.1. Lineage (NCBI taxonomy): Bacteria > Bacillati > Actinomycetota > Actinomycetes > Mycobacteriales > Nocardiaceae > Nocardia > Nocardia sp. NPDC047654. The sequence continues at coordinate 49,241 of NZ_JBIDDF010000025.1, read as the reverse complement.
CTTGCGGGCAAGTTCGTGCGTGACCGTAGGCCAGCGAAAGCGGCCGACGACTCCAGCGTGCCCGGAATCAGGGCTCCGCGCCGCGCGCGACACGCCCGACCTCGGGACGCGAGAAACGTGGCCGGACGTGCGAGTGAAAGCTCGATAACAGCGGTGTGAACGACGGGCCCGAAGCGGAAGCTTGCCTCTGCGAAGGGCCCCGGGAGCGCCGCGAACTTAAAACAGACATGAAGTCCACACACCGCGTTAACTAATAAGGAAAGCCGGTCTATGCCAACCATCAACCAGCTGGTCCGCAAGGGTCGCCGCGACAAGGTCGCCAAGACGAAGACCGCGGCCCTGAAGGGGAGCCCGCAGCGTCGTGGCGTGTGCACCCGCGTGTACACCACGACCCCGAAGAAGCCGAACTCCGCGCTGCGCAAGGTCGCGCGTGTTCGCCTGACCAGCTCGGTCGAGGTCACGGCCTACATCCCGGGCGAGGGGCACAACCTGCAGGAGCACTCCATGGTGCTCGTGCGCGGCGGTCGTGTGAAGGACCTTCCCGGTGTCCGCTACAAGATCATCCGCGGCTCGCTCGACACTCAGGGTGTGAAGAACCGCAAGCAGGCCCGCAGCCGTTACGGCGCCAAGAAGGAGAAGAGCTGATATGCCACGCAAGGGCCCCGCACCCAAGCGTCCGCTGATCAACGACCCGGTCTACGGTTCGCCGCTGGTTACTCAGCTGGTCAACAAGATCCTGCTGGACGGTAAGAAGTCCACCGCCGAGCGCATCGTCTACGGTGCGCTGGAGCAGGCGCGGGAGAAGACCGGCACCGACCCGGTCGTCACCCTCAAGCGCGCGCTGGACAACGTCAAGCCGTCGCTGGAGGTGAAGCCCCGCCGCGTCGGTGGCGCCACCTACCAGGTTCCGGTCGAGGTCCGTCCGGGCCGCGCCAACACCCTGGCCCTGCGCTGGCTGGTCAACTTCTCGCGTGCGCGCCGGGAGAAGACCATGGTCGAGCGCCTGGCCAACGAACTGCTCGACGCCAGCAACGGCCTCGGCGCCTCGGTCAAGCGTCGCGAGGACACCCACAAGATGGCCGAGTCCAACCGGGCCTTCGCGCACTACCGCTGGTGACGTCTACCCGGCCCGCCGTCTGGGTCGGGAGGCACAGCCGGAACGCGGCACTCACCGGCCGCGTCCGGCGTTGACATAGAGGCGACCACAGGGTCGTCCCCGATAATCCCAACTAGCTACGAGCGGGGAAGATTTCCGTGGCACAGGACGTGCTCACCGACCTGAACAAGGTCCGCAACATCGGCATCATGGCCCACATCGATGCGGGCAAGACGACCACAACCGAACGCATCCTCTTCTACACCGGCATCACCTACAAGATCGGTGAGGTCCACGACGGCGCCGCCACGATGGACTGGATGGAGCAGGAGCAGGAGCGTGGTATCACCATCACCTCCGCGGCTACCACGTGCTTCTGGAAAGACAACCAGATCAACATCATCGACACCCCCGGGCACGTCGACTTCACCGTGGAGGTGGAGCGGTCGCTGCGCGTGCTCGACGGCGCCGTCGCGGTGTTCGACGGCAAGGAAGGCGTCGAGCCGCAGTCCGAGCAGGTGTGGCGTCAGGCGGACAAGTACGACGTGCCGCGGATCTGCTTCGTCAACAAGATGGACAAGCTCGGTGCGGACTTCTACTTCACCGTGCAGACCATCAAGGACCGCCTCGGCGCCAAGCCGCTGGTCATCCAGCTGCCGATCGGCGCGGAGGACACCTTCGAGGGCATCATCGACCTGGTCGAGAACAACGCGAAGGTCTGGCGCGGCGAGACCAAGCTCGGTGAGCAGTACGAGGTCGTCGAGATCCCGGACGACCTGAAGGAGAAGGCCGAGCAGTACCGCCAGGAGCTGCTCGAGACCGTCGCCGAGTCGGACGAGGCGCTGCTGGAGAAGTTCTTCGGCGGCGAAGAGCTGACCATCGAGGAGATCAAGGGCGCCATCCGCAAGCTGACGGTGACCTCCGAGCTCTACCCGGTGCTGTGCGGCTCCGCGTTCAAGAACAAGGGCGTGCAGCCCATGCTGGACGCGGTCATCGACTACCTGCCCTCGCCGCTGGACGTGGAGGCCACCACCGGCCACGTGCCCGGCAAGGAAGAGGAGCTGCTCACTCGCAAGCCGAGCGCCGACGAGCCGTTCGCGGCCCTGGCGTTCAAGATCGCGGTGCACCCGTTCTTCGGCAAGCTGACCTACGTTCGGGTGTACTCCGGCAAGGTCGACTCCGGCGCCCAGGTCATCAACTCGACCAAGGGCAAGAAGGAGCGTCTGGGCAAGCTGTTCCAGATGCACTCCAACAAGGAGAACCCGGTCGGCGCCGCCTCGGCGGGCCACATCTACGCGGTCATCGGCCTGAAGGACACCACCACCGGTGACACCCTGTGCGATCCGCAGAACCAGATCGTGCTCGAGTCCATGACCTTCCCGGACCCGGTCATCGAGGTCTCGATCGAGCCGAAGACCAAGTCCGACCAGGAGAAGCTGGGCACCGCGATCCAGCGCCTGTCCGAAGAGGACCCGACCTTCTCGGTCAAGCTCGACCAGGAGACCGGCCAGACCGTCATCGGCGGTATGGGCGAGCTCCACCTCGACATCCTGGTCGACCGCATGCGGCGCGAGTTCAAGGTCGAGGCGAACGTCGGTAAGCCGCAGGTGGCCTACCGCGAGACGATCACCAAGAAGGTCGAGAAGCTCGAGTTCACGCACAAGAAGCAGACCGGTGGTTCCGGCCAGTTCGCGAAGGTGATCATCGCGCTCGAGCCGTTCGTCGGCGAAGACGGCGCGCATTACGAATTCGAGAACAAGGTCACCGGTGGCCGTGTGCCGAAGGAATACATCCCTTCGGTGGACGCGGGCGCCCAGGACGCCATGCAGTACGGTGTGCTCGCCGGCTACCCGCTGGTGAACATGAAGGTCACGCTGCTCGACGGTGCCTACCACGACGTCGACTCGTCGGAAATGGCGTTCAAGATCGCAGGTGCGCAGGCGCTCAAGGAAGCGGCTCGCAAGGCCGGTCCGGTGATCCTCGAGCCGCTGATGGCGGTCGAGGTCACCACGCCCGAGGACTACATGGGCGATGTGATCGGCGACCTGAACTCCCGCCGTGGTCAGATCCAGGCCATGGAGGAACGCAGTGGTGCCCGTGTCGTCAAGGCGCTGGTTCCGCTCTCGGAGATGTTCGGTTACATCGGTGACCTGCGGTCGAAGACCCAGGGCCGGGCGAACTACTCCATGGTGTTCGACTCGTACGCGGAGGTTCCGGCCAACGTGTCGAAGGAGATCATCGCCAAGGCGACCGGCGAGTAAATGGCTCCCGGGCGTTTGTAATACCCCTTTCCCCGTGTCCGCGGGGATGACCCCGCACTGCTGCAACTGCACGCACCAACAAGTCCAGGAGGACAAACAGTGGCGAAGGCGAAGTTCGAGCGGACGAAGCCGCACGTCAACATCGGCACCATCGGTCACGTCGACCACGGCAAGACCACGCTGACCGCAGCGATCACCAAGGTGCTGGCTGACAAGTACCCGGATCTGAACGAGAGCTTCGCGTTCGATCAGATCGACAAGGCGCCGGAGGAGAAGGCTCGTGGTATCACGATCAACATCTCCCACGTCGAGTACCAGACGGAGAAGCGCCACTACGCGCACGTCGACGCGCCGGGTCACGCCGACTACATCAAGAACATGATCACCGGTGCGGCGCAGATGGACGGTGCCATCCTCGTGGTCGCCGCCACCGACGGCCCGATGCCGCAGACCCGTGAGCACGTGCTGCTCGCCCGTCAGGTCGGCGTGCCCTACATCCTGGTCGCGCTGAACAAGGCCGACATGGTCGACGACGAGGAGATCCTCGAGCTCGTCGAGATGGAGGTCCGCGAACTGCTGGCCTCGCAGGAGTTCGACGAGGACGCGCCGGTCGTGCGGGTCTCCGGTCTGAAGGCGCTCGAGGGCGACCCGAAGTGGTCGGAGTCGGTGCTGGAGCTGATGGCCGCGGTGGACGAGTCCATCCCGGACCCGGTTCGTGAGACCGACAAGCCGTTCCTGATGCCGGTCGAGGACGTGTTCACGATCACCGGTCGTGGCACCGTCGTCACCGGTCGCGTCGAGCGTGGCGTGATCAACGTGAACGAGGAAGTCGAGATCGTCGGCATCCGTCCGGACAAGACCAAGACCACGGTCACCGGTATCGAGATGTTCCGCAAGCTGCTCGACCAGGGCCAGGCGGGCGACAACGTCGGCCTGCTGGTTCGTGGTATCAAGCGTGAGGACGTGGAGCGCGGCCAGGTCGTCGTGAAGCCGGGCACCACCACCCCGCACACCGAGTTCGAGGGCCAGGCGTACATCCTGTCGAAGGACGAGGGCGGCCGCCACACCCCGTTCTTCAACAACTACCGTCCGCAGTTCTACTTCCGTACGACTGACGTGACGGGCGTTGTGACCCTGCCCGAGGGCACCGAGATGGTTATGCCCGGTGACAACACCGAGATGACCGTCAAGCTGATCCAGCCGGTCGCCATGGACGAGGGTCTGCGCTTCGCGATCCGCGAGGGTGGCCGCACCGTCGGCGCCGGTCGCGTCACGAAGATCATCAAGTGATTCACTGAATCGCTGGGAACGGCGCCGCTCCGAAAGGGGCGGCGCCGTTCGCGTTTTCAGGGGGCGAACGGCTGTGCAGATGCGCCGAGCGCCGATACGCGGTATCGGGTGCTACAGCTCAGCAGGCGTAAGCGCGGCCGACAGCCGATTCGCGCTCCGCATCCGGTAGTTCGCGCAGGCAGCCGAGCGGAACGACGCCTTCACTGCTCAGTTGGACGCCACTGCCCGTAGTGGGGTTCACGCAGGTGAGGCCTGTCGTCGCGAGGCGGCAGAGGTACGCGCCGAAGGCGACGGTGCTGTCATACGGCAACGTCGCGCCCTCGCCGTTGATGAAAAGCCCTGGATCACCACGGAACCGGCCCACGGTCAATCGCTGACCGGAGTAGGACACATACCCGCCGAACCACTGGCCGTAGCCCGCACCCGGCGCGGGGACCGGGTCCGTCAGGCTGACCATGCAGTCGAATCCGTCCATTTCCAGCGCGGTCCCGGTGATACAACTGATCTTGCGGGTTGGGCTGACGAACGCGATATCGTCCCGCAGGTCGGTCACCGGACCGCCGTCGATCCGAGCCGAGTGAAAGCCGCTGAGATCAACCGGTGTACCTTGCCGAACCCAGGCGATCCGATCTCGCAGGTCTCCGGCCTTCTCCGGCGCGCCCGACTGCGAGGCCCCCGCTACCGGATGCGGCCTTCCCGTCGTGGTGTGCGCGCAGCCACCCAGCAGCAGCACCAATCCCACCGCAACCATCCATCGCATGCTGCTCACAGTATCTCTGCGCCGCAGTCGAATTCGCCTTCGCGGTCCGGGCCGTCGCGCGCCCGGCATTCTCATGACCGCGGTGATCAACGGGGTGCGGGGGAGTTCGCGGTGGTGACCAGCAGGTGGTGCAGCACCTGCGCGGGCGGTGCGGCCTGTGTGGCGTTGAGGACGACGTCGGTGAATGCCTCGGCGAGCGCGGCGGCGGGCTGAAACCGCCCGCGGTCGAAGCTGTGGCCGCTCAACCGCGACCGCCATTCCTGGAAGCCGGACACCGTGCGATTCAGCGAGCTCTTGTCCTCCGGATTCAGCTGCGGCAGATACGCCGTGAGCAGCGCACGTCGCGCGGCGTCGCGAGCACGGAAGCGGCCTGCCCCGTCGAGCGCTCTGCCGAGTTCTCGCACGATCGACGAGTACACCGGCCGCCGTGCGCATCCCGGTGCGAGCAGGCCCGCATTATCGGCCGTGGCGACGGTTTGCTGCAATTGCTGGGGGTCGGTGGCAGCATGCAGCGCCAGCACGATACGTGCGGTGTGCAGCGTTTCGGCTGCCCCCGGAAGGTGCTGATCGGGAGCGCCATCGGAGTCGCGCGTTGCGTCCGGCGCGGTGACCGAATCCCATTCCAGCAGAGCCGTTTCACCGTCATTCAGTTCCTCGATCCCGATGGAGCGCAGGGCTATCTGCGGGTATCGCGGCAGTACGTCGTCCACTGCGGCGACGATCTCGGTCAGTACCTCTACCGCTACACCCGGAGTGTCGAAGCCGAAGGCTCGCACGCCGTGACGCTCGGCCAGTTCTCTGGCCAGACGGGCCGCGACCGACTCGCCGGAGGCGTTCACCTTCCGGTCCGGTTTCTCGTCTTTCTGGTCCGGTCGTGCGGTGGGTCGGCCGGGCATGCGCGGCGGAGAACCGGGTGTGCCCGCGTCCGGGGCGGACACTCTCGGGGGTCGACCTGCGGTGTTGGACCACGGCGTGCTCGACCCCGGCGCGCCGGATTGCTTCGCGGCGGATGGCGTGGCGGCGGCCCGCGAGGCGGCGGCTTGCCTCGTTTCGGCGTTGGCCCTCGTCCACGGCGACGACGGCCGATTGTCCGGTGCGGGCCGGGTGAGCGCGGCATCCGCCCGATGAGCCGGGTTCACGCTCGGGCCGGGTGAGCCCGGTTGCTCGGTGCCGCGATGGTCGGCGCCGTTCGGATTCCCCTCGGCCTGGCCCGGCCGCTGACCGGAGGCGGGCTCGTTGCCGGGTGTGCCCGGGGTTCGAGCGGGCGGCGCCGACGAGAGCGGTGCCCGCTCGGCCGGTGAGCCGGCGGCGGAAGCCGGTTGTCTCGGCGCCGGCGACGTGACGGCCGCAGTGGGCGCGGGAGATCCCGCGAACGGCTGCACGGCGGCGGTGGGTACGTCCGCAGTGCTGGGGTCGAGCCGATGGGTGGGGCCGGCGTCGACGCGCACTGGAAGCGCGGCCGGATCGTTCCCGATTCCATTGGCGGCGTTGTGGATACGCTGCCCGATGGCCCGGTCCTGGTTCTCGAAGTTTTCCGCGAGGTGGCGCAGATCGGTGCCGGCCTGCTGGAGCGCCTCGACGAGGCTGTTCAAGTCGGTCATCGTCCGTTGGTATTCCGGAACGTAGGATTCGGCGAACGCGTGGCCGGCATCGTCCCTGCCCCAGGGTTCGCCTTCCCCCGCCAGGGCAGTGCGCAGCTTCCGCACGGTAGCCGCCACATCCGCTCCGATCTGGTCGAACCGCGGTGCGTGATCGCGCAACTTATCCGGGTCGACCGAAAACTTCTCGCCCACACCTTCTCCCTACGCACTGCGATCCATTGTCGCGGCACCGCGGTCGCATTGTCGCCTACGGTGAGACTGCCGCCGCACGGAGCGTTGAATCGCGGCCACCTTCCCGGGCCCCGAAAAGTATTGTCTGGCGGAATGCTGGGTTCGGAGATAAGGGTTCGAATCGCTGTCTCGTGCAGTAGTTGCATTCTCAATAATTCGTCACCGTGCCGCGATGCCTCTCGGCCGATATCTCTCCTGATCGGGACTATCGCCAATGTTGGGAATGGTTAGCGCAGTCCGGTATGTCTAGATAGTCTCGCAGCGACTGTGAGGGTGCCGGGAGGCAAGCTGCGATGGATTCGAGCGGTTTGCTGGCCGAGGTGCCCTCGGCTGTGCGGGAATTGGTCCTCGGCCACTGGCCGGAGACCGACGTCGATGGAATGCGTCGTAACGGGGACGCGTACCTGGTGGCGTCCGGTGAATTGAACAACTCGGCAGACCGATACGAGACCGAGGCTGCGGGTACCGAGCAGGCCGTTGAGGGCGCCACGTCGACGGCGCTCACCGAACGCCACCGTGTGGTCGTGAAATCCATGCGTGATCAGGCGGCGGTGTGTCAGAGCCTGGGCAAACAGTGCCACGACGTCGCCGATTCGGCTGTGCAGACGCAGCATCTCCTGATCGCGATGGGAATCGCGCTGGCGGCTCAATTGGCCTATGACGCGCTGCTGTTCTTCCAAGGCGGTGGCGCGAAGGCGCTGATCGATCGGATCGAGGCCGAGCAGGCGATGGCCGCCGCGGCTGCGCGACTGGCCGCGGAGGTGGGCGAGCGGGCGGTCGCGGGCGCGGCGCAACGAGCCGCGCTGCACACCGCTGTGCACGCGGCGAAGATCGGTCTTCTGACCAGTGCCGCGATCAGTGGTGGGGCACAGCTGTGGGACCTGAAGGACGGGGTGCGCGACAAGTTCGACACGGGCGCCTTCTTGGAAATGCTTCTCGGTGGTGTGGTCGGCGGCGTGGCTGGTGCGGAGGTCGGCCGCAGGCTCGCGCCGCGTGTGCTCGGCTGGACGCGCGGCAGAGCGGTCGGTACCTCCGGCCGGCTCGCCGCGCACTTGGGCGGCACGATGTTGCTCGGCGGCGCGGGTGGCCTCGCGGGTGGTCTGGCCGGTGCGGTGCCCTCGGTGTTGATCCACATGGACGAGATCCACAGCCTCGGTGATCTGTTCAAGATGGTTCGCGAATCCGCGATCACCGGCTTCGGCAGCGGGTTCGTCGGCGCGGCGGGTAGTGCGATCCGAGTCCACACCGCAGGCCGCAACGCGGTGCGTTCGGAAAGCGACGCATCTCGACTCGGTCTGCGCCACTGGGAATTCGCGTCACGCGTCAACGAGCTGTTGGGTTCGGGTGAACCACCGCGGGTGGAGACGATCGAGCGATTCAGCGCCGAAGGCAAATCGGCGAAAGTGGTGGAGCGACTCGTCTTCCACGACGGCACCGAGGTGATCCACAAGGTGGTCTCCGATCCGCAGCACGCGCACGCGGAATTCCTGAGCTCGCTGGTCGGCGACGCGGTGGGCGCGCGGGTGCCCGCGGTGCATGTCATCGGCGACCACGTCTACATGGAGGTCGTGCCCGGCACGGTGGCGGCGGAGACGTATCCGCGAAGAGCGTACCCAACAGAGGTACTCAGCGGTCCTGGGGGAATGCGCCAGGGCGTCATGGACGTGCTGATACGCATGCCCGATCGCAATGGGGACAACTGGATGGTCGACCCGGCCGGGAACGTATGGGGAATAGACCACAGCCGCGCATTCGAGAACTTCCCCGACGCGCAGTATGTCGTCGGGCCCTTCGCGGAGAACTTCCTGCGCTACGGAGACAACCTCGAAATCCTGTGGAACGACCACGCTCTCACACGCCCGGAACTGCACGAGATCCGGCAGCGGGTCGAAGAGCTGAGCCCGGTCTTCCACGCCGCGGGCCACCGGGACTGGTACGACGGCATGCTCCAGCGGATGACCGCGTTGGAGGACCATGCCGCGGGTGGCGGTGGTGACGCCGGGCGTGGGGTCCTGCCGCCCGTGTCACCGCAGTCCCCCGGCTCTGCGCCGGGAATGGTCCCTGGTGACGGGCGTGCGGTGTCCGTCACGCCACGACAAGACCGGCCGCCCGTGACCGACGTGTATGGGCGCAACGGCAGGCCGCCCACAGCGCGCGGTAACGAGGTCGGCGGCTCGGCTGTCGCGCCACGCGGACGCAGTGACCAGCCGCCACCGCTGCCACGGAATGCCGATGGCCCGCTCATGCGGCAGGAGGAGTTGACGCCGCGGGTCCCGGTCGACGAGGTGGCCTCGGATGGTCGGCCGCCGGTGCGGAACGATTCGCGGGTTCCGGACGAGTCGAGTCCGCGCCCTCCGGTCGATGAGGTGAACCCGGCCGGGCGGCAATCGGCGGCCGATGAGACTCCGGCGACGCCCAACGATCCGACGCCTCGCGCGCGGACCGACGAACCGACGTATGACGGCCCGCCGACACGGCCGCAGCCGCGGGTCGAGCTACACGACCAACCGGCGAGCCAGGACGGATACCGGCTGGCGGCGGACGCCCCTCCCGCCGGATTCACTCAGCACTACCGCCATCCCGACGGTGGCTACGTCGACATGGTGCTGACCGGCCCCGACAACGCGCGCCTTCGGCTTCGCCTGATTCCAGGCCAGGAGTACGTGCTCGGTCGTGGTGACGGCGCGCTGCTGGAACACATGGCCGGCGAGCGAGTTTCGCGCCGCCACGCGACGATAACGGTGGACGAGCAAGGCCATGTCCTGCTTCGAGACGACAACTCGATGAACGGCACCTTCGTCGACGGCAAACAGCTGACCGACGGTCGCTGGGTGCGGATATACGACGGCCAAGACGTCATGTTCAGTCGCGACCTGGAACTCGGCGTCACGTTCCAGCGTCAAATGGTCGAAGTGCGACTGTTCGGCGATGACGGACCCGTTCTGAAGCTTCACCGCGGCCGGGAGATCGAGATCGGTCGTGCGATGGTGTACCCCGAAGCGCCGGGGCGCGAGAGTATCTCGCGACGGCACGCGTTTGTCGGCATGGATGAGGACGGCCGGGTATGGATCCGGGACGCTGATTCCAGCAACGGCACCCGAGTCAACGGCGATCGACTCGGCAGCGGCGAGCGCCGGGTGCTGGAGCCAGGAGACGAATTACGCCTCGGCTGGTATGACAGCACGGCGCAATTCATCCCGGCGGATGTGGCGATCGAGGTCGATCCGGTCCATGTGCGAATCGGAAGTGGCACGGACGCGACACCGGTGCGGCTCGCGCCGGGAGAAACGGTCGTGATCGGCACCGACGAGAGTTCGCCGTTCGCGTCTCAGTTGCGCGGGATCCCCAGTGTCGGCGAACGACACGCGACGCTCGGCATGGACTACGACGGCCGCCTGTGGATCCGGGACCACCCGGGTTCCGAAGGGGTATGGGTCAACGGGGACAGGATCGCTCCGAACCAAAGGGTGACCCTCACCGAAGGCGACAATCTGGGAATCGGTCCGGATTACGTCGGCACCGCCCGCATCGGCGGCCAGGCGCCGACCCAGCATCCACCTGCCGAACTGCATTTCGACCCCTTCAAGCGCAAGCTTCCGATACGCCTCGCACCGGGCCAGGAGGTGTCCGTCGACACCAGTGCGCTCAACGGTCATGCGATGGTGATCGGAAGGCCGGGCAGGGAAGTCGTCGTCGGGCGCGATCTCGACGGTCGTATCTGGGTGCGCGACCCGGACGGAGACAGCTGGATCGGAACCAAGGTCAACGACGAGACCATCCCGGCGGGGGAGAAGCGGTACCTGAACCCCGGAGACAAGGTGACCTTCGGCGAGGTGTCCAGCAGACTCCAGGTGGGCGAAGAAGCGCCGCTGCAGTTGAGATTGTCCGACGACGAGAGTCTGCCCCCGCTCAGCCTGCGGCGAGGCGAGGAGTTGGTGATCGGCCGTGGGCAGGATTCGCCGATGGCGGATCATCTCGCCGAGAACACGACGGTGTCGCGCCGGCACGCCACCATCTACCGCGACGAGTACGGCGACGTGTATTTACGCGACGAGAACTCGACCAGAGGGACCTGGGTCGACAACGTCAAGGTCGATCCGGACGTGCCGGTGCGCCTGCGCCCAGGCGACCGAATTCGCCTCGGCGATTGGGTGGGGGCGGCGCGATTCGAGGACGGCATCCGGGAAAGCGCTCCGCGCGCCCTGCCGGTGAAGCTGAACAACGTACACGGCGACGTGTCCCTCGACTTGGCGCGTGGTGGCGAGCCGCTGCTGCTCGGCCGGGACAGTGCGGAACTGCCCGACAGGCTGTCCAACACCAACGCGATATCCCGTCGGCACGCCAGTCTCGGCGTCTACCCCTCCGGCCGGGTCTGGATCCGTGACGAAGGATCGACGAACGGCACCTACGTCAATGGGAAAGAGGTCCAGCCGGGGACGAAGGTCATGCTGCATCCGGGCGACAGCGTGCGGCTGGCGGACGCGTTCGAGTTCGTCGTCGCCTATCCGCCTCCCGACGGCGGCGCGTTCGTGAACATCATCGATCGGACACCCGAGACGTTGCGGATGGTCCAGGACATCGCTCGCGTGCCCAGCCATATCTACGCGCGGGTCAGCGAGCACATGAACGCGGTTCCCGGGGGCGGGATCGTCATCGGACATCGCCCGCTGCTCGAATTGCCCGGTACGGAAAGCCTGGCAGGCAGCACCCCGTACGGCCGCAAACCCGGGACGAGTTGGAACACCGTGCGAGGCGTCTACCTGGGCGGCCCGCGGCGTATCGTGATCAACTCCGGCGGGCGGGGCGGTAGCCTCAACGTGGTCCTGCACGAATTCGGGCATGCCGTGGACGCGGCGTACGGCACCGGTGGAAAATGGCTCAGCGATTCGCAGGGGTGGCGCGACCTGCACTCGGCGATGCTCCAGTCCATCGGCAAGAGTAAACAGTGGAACAGTTATTACGATTCACCCAGCGAAGCGTTCGGCGAGGCGTTTTCGGCATGGCTGCACGGTCCGAAGCAGCTTCGCGATTTCGCTCTCGGTGACCAGCAACTCGCGAACCGGCTGAAGGATTATTTTGACGGCGTATTCGGATGACACCAGCCCGCCCATGCTCGCCGAGGACGGCGAGACGATTCTCGTCCACTTGCGCGGCCGGACCGAAGACGGCGTCTTCTACAGCGGCTTCGAGGAATTCCATCCCGGCGACCCCGGTTACGACGAGATGCTCCCGGTCGCGAGAGAAAACCCGGTCTCGGAGTCGGAGCCCCCGGAGCGTCCGGTAGACGAAGACACCTTGGCTCGCATCCTGCGGGAAGCAGGATTGGACGGGATGGACCTCGGCGGCGAGTAGCTGTGCCCTCGGCAGGGCACGCAAAACATTGGGCGAGTGGCCGGTCGCCATGGGCAGGGTATGCCCCTCGCGATCCGCTCGAGTTGCCGCACCGTCGGCGCCGCGCGCGTTCTCATTGCGATTAGCCAGTTGGATGCTGAACTTTGAGATATGTGAATCGGTCGATGAAATACGGCTGATTGAGGGGCTTACGCGGCAGAATGTGGCGATGCGGACATTTGCCAAATTGTTGCAGGCTGTCGTTGTCGGGGTGCTGGTCGTGATAGTGGGCCAAGGCATCGTGGCAGCCCCCGCTGTGAGCGACGCCCATATCCAGTTGCCGTGGCCGACGTCTGAGCTGGACGCGGTGCGGGCGTCGGGAGCAGCGCTGGCGGACGGAATCACCGGCACGATGCTGTGGTCGCGGCAGCCGAACATCTCGGTTCCGATAGCCAGCATCACGAAGGTGATGACGGCACTGGTCGTGATCAACGCCGGCGACCTCGATCGGGCCATTACCGTGCCGCGAGAAGTCATCGCCTACTGCACCGAGTACGACGGAAGCGACGCGGGCCTGGTCCCCGGCGAGGTGCTCACCGCGCGACAGCTCCTCTACGCGATGATGCTGCCGTCCGGCTGTGACGCCGCCTATGCCCTGGCCGAGGCCTACGGTCCCGGTCAAGACGGCTTCATCGCCGAAATGAACCACACCGCTCGTCACATGGGCCTGGCAGGAACATATTTCACCGACCCCAGCGGGCTGCCCGCCCCCACCGACCACTCCACCTACTCGACACCGGCAGACCTGGTTGCCCTCGGTCTGCGCGCGATGAGCCTGCCGGTGTTCCGTGAGATCGCCGGGGCACACAGCTATCACGTGCCCGCCGGGCCGGGCAACCGCGATCACTTGTGGCAGACCACGAATCGGCTGCTGCGCGACTATCCCGGCGCTATCGGCATCAAGACCGGATGGACCGACGCTGCGGGAACCTGCCTGCTGTTCGAGACCGTCAGGGCGGGGATACCGCTGATCGGTGTGGTCCTGCACAGCTCACCCGACAGCGACGTCGCCGCGAAGGACGACGCCGCGCGCATGTTGAACTGGGCCTACGGCCCGATACTGAGCGCGCTGCCGATCGGATAGCGTCGAGTGCGCGGTTCTGGCGGGTGGCCGCCATCGGCTTCCGAGAATTCAGTGCTGACCTGCGAAGTCACTGATGAGCGCGCCGGTGCTGCCGGGATCTTCGACCATGGGCGTGTGGCCACAGTCGAGGCTCTCGATCCGAATGCCGGGGACGCGGCGGTAGTCCTCGAAAGAGTCCGGTTGCCAACGTTTGTCCTGCGAGCCGTAGAGCACCATGGCCGGCACGCCGAGGTCGATGAGCCGGTCCGTTTCGGTGCGTTCCCGCAGGTAGTCATCCGACGCGGCCGAGGTCGCTGTGAGACTGCGGTAGGTCATGCCGCGCAGGTCGGCGACGAACTGGTCGGGGATCTGCACGTCCCGGGTGAACGCGGAGCTCATGGCTTGCCGGAGGACGACGTCCGGCAGCAGCGGCCACAGCGGCCGCCCGATCGCCGGAACGAACAGGAGGTTGCCGACCGGACCGTTGTCGGTGACGGCGTCCAGGCGGGGTCCGGAGTCGATCAGCATGATCGCCGACACCAGCTCGTGGCGCTGTTCGGCCAGCGAGGTGGCCACGTAGCCCCCGGAGGAATGCCCGACGACGATCGCCCGGCGCACGCCCAGCCGGTCGAGCACGGCCCCGACTCGGCTCGCCTGTTCGGACGTGCTGTAGCCGCTGTCGGGTTTATCGGACTTGCCGTGGCCGAGGAGATCGATGCGCACGACGTACTGGTCCCACAGGGTGGGCAGCACCGGATCCCAGTAGGCGGTCGAGGCGCCCAGGCCGTGCAGCAGCACCAACGCGCGAGCACCGGGTGTTCCGTCGGCGACGACGTGGATGTCTCCGCCCGGCAGGTGCACCATGTGCTCGTGCGAATCGTCGGTCTCGGCGTTCGCCGTCCCGGTCATGTTGCCGGTGAGCGCGGCGACCAGGGCGGTGACGATCAGCAGCCCGATGTGCTGCCACCGATTCCGTCCCGCGGCGGTGGTGGTGATTTCGTCCACGGCTCCTCCTTCGATTGGTTGGGACGTCACCACGTTCGGGCACGACAGCGGGTCGCGTATTGAAGAAATGTCGGCGTCCGCGGCCGCTCATACAATCGACGTGTGCCTTGGGACATCGCGCGGCCGGCGCGGCCACCCGCCCTGCGCGGCGTCGACATGGCCGGATTCCATGTCCACGGGGACGGCCCGGAGCAGGTGCGTGTCATTCCGCATCCGGCGGTCACGGTGATCGTCGAGTTCGGCGAGTGCAGCTTCGACGTCCGCGACGCGACGGGCCGCAGCCATTCGGGCAGTCTGACCCTCGGCCTCGCCCGCACCGCGCTTCCGGTCCGCGTCCATGCCGTCGAATGCGTCCAGATTCGCCTGGAACCGGTTGTCGCCCAGGCCATCCTCGGCCTACCTCCCGCGGAGCTGGGTGGAACCATCATCGCTCTGGACGACCTCTGGGGGCGCGAGGCGGGGTGGCTGCGCGAGCGCCTGCACGAGACACCGGACTGGCCCGACCGATTCGCCCTGATCGACACCGCGCTGTCCGCGCGGTCGCGGCACGACCATCGCGTCGACCCGGAGGTCGCCTGGGCATGGCGACAGATCAAGCTCAGCCGCGGCCGTCTCCGCGTCGAGCACCTCGCCGCCGAGCTGGGCTGGAGCCGTCAACGACTGTGGTCCCGCTTCGGCACCCGAATCGGCCTGACCCCCAAGCGGGCCGCCAAACTGGTCCGCTTCGACCACGCCGTCCACCGCCTCGTCCAGGGACACCCTCCCTCCCGAGTAGCAGCCGACGCCGGCTACGCCGACCAATCCCACCTCCACCGCGACATCCGCGAATTCACCGGCACAGCCCCCACCTCCGCAGCCACCGAACCCTGGCTCACCATCGACGACCGAGCCTGGCCGTCGACCACAGTGACCTAGCCCGGCCCGACATTCGACTGCCCGTACTCGGCGACGATTTCTTCACATTATCGGCGGTTTTGCTACGCCGGCCGAACTTCCCCGGGAGGCTTCGACGCGTGCAAGGGATTGCGGAGACCGGTCGGCTCGGCTGGGCCTCAGCGCGGATTCTGACGCCCACCGGCGACGTGGTCGGCGCGGGATTTCTGGTGCGACCCACTCTGATTGCGACCTGCGCGCACGTCGTGTCGGCCGCGCTGAATCGGGAAGCGACGGACGGCGAGGTGCCCGAAGAGCCTGTGGCCGTGGACTTTCCGTCGTCGGACGCCGCAATTCCGATGCTCGCCCGGATCCGGCACTGGTCCGCCATCCGCGAAGACGGCCGCGGCGATATCGCCATCCTGGAGCTGCTCGAGTCCGCACCGGACGCCATTGCGCCGCTGCCATTCTGGCCTGCGGGCCAGCCCTGGGGTGGAGAGTTCCGGATGTTCGGATTTCCGGCCGAGATGCCCGGCGGTGTCTGGGTGTCCGGCGAGTTTCGAGCCCCGCAGAGCCAGGGCTGGGTGCAGCTGCAGGCGGCGACCGGTGGACAGCCCATCACCGAGGGGTTCAGCGGCGCCGCCGTTTGGGACACCGAGGCGCACGCCGTGACCGGAATGGCGGTCGCCGCCGACCGCCGCCGCTACACCCGTACCGCGTTCATGCTTCCCATCGATGAGGTGCTGCGGCTGAATCCGGCGCTGCTGTCGAGTCCGTATCGCGGTATGGCGCCGTTCGACGAGGAGCACGCGGAGTTCTTCTACGGGCGGGACGACGATATCGCCCGGGTGCGGGAGACGCTGCGGCAGAGCGGTTTCGCCGCGGTGGTCGGACGTTCCGGTACCGGGAAGTCCTCGTTGATCCGAGCCGGGGTGATACCGCGATTGCGGCAGCAGGGGTGGCAGGTCGCCGCATTCCGGCTCAGCGGCGACGCCACGACGGAAACCGGCGTGCGCGCGATCGGCTCCGGCATCGCCGTGGACGAGCCACTGTCGACCTGGTTGATCGAGCAGGCCGCGCCCGCGCCCGATGCCGCTGACGCGGCCGCACTGCTGCGACAGCTTCCGCCGCAGGGCACGGTGTTGTTCGTCGACCAGTTCGAAGATCTGGCAGTGGCGGCCCCGCGGCAGGCCCGTGCGCTATCGCAGGCGTTGCTCGAGCTCACCCGCGCCGACACCGAGGGACGCCTGGCGATCGTGCTGACGTTGCGCTGGGACGCGCTGGACGACCTACTCGACGCCGAGCTCGCCGAGTTCCTCAGCAGCACCACGGTTGCGGTCGCCCCGCTGGGCCGTGCCCAACTGCGCGACGTGATCAGCCGTCCCGCCGCGCGTGCTGGAGTGACGCTGGACGATGCGGTGGTGCAGCGGCTGATCGACGGTGTTTTCGACCAGCCCGGCGGTTTGCCGTTGCTGGCGTCGGTGCTGTCGGATCTGTGGGATCGGCATACCGGCGGCCGGATCACCCTCGCCGATTACGAAAAGGTCGGCAGCGTGGAGGTTTCCATTGCCCGGCGGGCCGAGCAGGTCATGGCGCGGTTCACCGATCCCGCCGAGCGGGCCGACGCGGAACGGCTTCTGAAGCTGCTCGCGGTGCCGACCTCGAGCGGCGCCGGATTCCTCCGAGCGGTGCTGCCCATGCCGGAGTACCCCGAACTCCGCGGAGTGGCCGGGCGACTGGCGCTCGACCGCCTGGTGGTCGTCGGCCGCGACAGGAACGGCGCGGATACCGTCGAGCTCGCACACCAAGCGCTCATCGACAACTGGGAACGGCTGCACGACCTGCTGCAGTCCGACCGCGACTTCCGCGCCTGGCAGCAACATCTCGCGCGGGACCTGGACAACTGGGAACGGCGCGGCCGCGAACACGACGCGTTGCTGCGCGGTACCGCTCTCGAGACCGCGAAGGACCAGCTCGAGGCTCGGAGAGCCGACGTGCCGCAAGCACATCAGGAGTTCATCGCGGCCAGCCGCCGGCTGCGCGGGCGAGAGGTGCGGCGCCTGCGGCTGGTGGCCGCGGCGCTCACCGTTCTGGTGGTCGTGGCCACGTCGATGGCGGTGCTCGCCTACCGGAGCAGTGCGGCTCGCGCGGCGCAGTTGCGATTGCAGGCGGGGCGCAGCCTCGCGGCGGAATCCATGCGGGTGGCCCACTCCGACCTGGACAAGGCGCTGCAATTCGCGCAGGCCGCGGCGCGGTATGCGCCGGACGACGAGACGGTGCGGACGGCACTGCTGTATCAGCAGGTGCGGTTGTCGTCCGTCACGGATTACCGGACCGACCTGTGGCGCGATGCGACATTCGGGGCGGCGAGTGGCGACGGGTCCGAGGTCGCGGTCGCCGAGGGCCGCGACGTCACGGTCTGGGCCGGTCTGCTCGGCGATGAGCCGATACCGTGGCGACTTGCACCGACCGCCGGGAAGGTCGCCTCGCTGAACCTGAGCCGCAACGGCGCCGCGCTCGCCGTGGTGACCGACGATGGTGCGGTCGCCGTCTGGGATGTCCGAAACCACACCGGCCCTGCGGTGGTCCGTCCGCCGGAGCCCGCACCGCTGCTGCCCAATGGCGTGTCGACCGGCTGGGATCAGACCGGGCGCTGGCTCGCGGTGCGACTCAACCGAGCGCAGGTCCAGCGGGCGGAGCCGCAGCAGGCCCAGCACACCGACCTGCTGGAGGTGTACGACATGGCGAGTGGCGGTCCCGTTCTGGCTTCTTCTCCGCCTCCACTGGGAGATTTCGCCCAGTTTCCGGACTACGTCGACCCGACCGGCACCATGATCGCGATGCGCGAGTCGAAAATCGGGACCACGCGCAACGTCGTGCGCGACGCCAGGACTGGACAGCAGATTCGGGAATTGCCGGCCGGTAGGATCACCTCGACCGGTCTGATCGCCGGATGTTCCGACGACCAACTGGTCGTCTCGGACGCGCTGACGGGTGCCGAACGTCTGCGGGCGCCGCGCGGCTCGGGGTCGACGACAGAGGACTGCAAGTGGGCCGTCGATAGCAGTGGACGGTACGCGTGGTCCACGAGCATCCTCGCCGGCGATACGCTCGGCCAGACTCACCTCATCGACCTGCGAACCGGCCGGGCCTTCGTCGTCCAAACAGCCAGCCCTCGGGATATGTCGGCCACGGTACTGGTCGCCCCAGCCGACGACGGCCCGCGGCTGGCCCAGTTCACGCCGAGTGGCCTGCTCCGCTTCGCGCCCGCCGTGGCGATCTCGGACATGAACGTGTTCGCCGGACCGGCCACCGAACAGCGGATTGTCCAGTGGAGTCCCGACGGCTCGTTCGTCGTGGAAATCGCATGCGGCCCAGAAGATGCGAACGCAATGGTGCGCGTCGTCGAAGTAACGCCCGCCATGCGGGAAGTCGCGCGTATCACGGTGACCCTTGCCGTGCCCGGGTCGATTCCGCCCGAATCCGCCTACCGGATCACTGCCGACGGGAAGCACTTCGTCATGGCCGGTGCGGCGGGTGGCTTCACCATCTTCTCGTTGCCCGGACTCGCTGTCGAGCAACGTATTTCGTTGCCCGTCCCGCCCGAACTCGGACCTGGACTGCGGCGACCGACATCCATCATGCAGCCCGGCGACGACGAGTTGGCCTTCTTCCATGCGGGCTCGGTCACCCGGTGGCGGATCAGCGATGGGAAACAGCTCGGCCACACCGTGCGGACTTGGCGCGATATCGACGAACTGGTGTGGATGGTACGGGCCGGCGCGCAGGCGGCCCTCGTCCCGACGCGCAACGACCAGTACTTCACCGAGAACATCGACGGCGATACCGTCCGCGCCCTTGATGACGGACGAGTACTCCGCTCGGTACCCGTCAACCCGATCGATCGCGGCAAGAGGCGGGATGCCTTCGTCAGCCCTGCCGCTCCACAGATATACATCAGGTACGAGTCCGGGGAAGACACCGTGGAGAACTTCGACAGCGGTGTGGAATCTCCTTCTGCACAACCATTTCCGTCGGGCGATGGGGTCGGCATGACCGACGATGGTCTGCTGGTGGTCGATCACCTCGGGACACTGGAGATCTGGGACTTCGATCGCAGCGCAAAGCTCTTCGATGTGAAGATCTCGGACCAGCGGTACGGGGATCTCTCCGGAGATGCCCTGTACGCGCTGAATCCCGGCAGGTACTCCGGCAGCGGAGGTGTCGGACGGTACTCGATCAATCTCGACCGCGATGACGTACTGGGACGGCTCTGCGCGATCAGTGACCGCGAGTACACCCGGGCCGAACGGGACGAGCTACCGGTGGGCGCCGACAACACCCCACCCTGCCGCGGGATCTGATGATCAAGCGACCTGCTCTTCGAGGCATTTTCGGACCCGCAACAGCCCGTCGTGGACGTATCCCTTGACGGTGCCCTCCGCCAGGCCCATGACCCGAGCGGTCTCTTTGTAGGTGTTTCCCTCGAAGGTGTAGATGATGACCGCCTGGCGTTCCCTCGGCGGCAGTGCGTCCAAGAGCCGGATCAGCATGTCCCGCAGGGCGATCATGTCGTCGAACGGCAGCCCGGCCTGGTCGGCGAGTGTCGAGAGGCGTTCGTGCCCATCGGAATCCAGCCGTTCGCGATCCTTCGCGGCCCGGACCATGGCATCCTTCGCCAGGTTTTCCGCCGTGGTCCACAGGTACTTCCGGAGCCCTTCGACGTCGGTGATGTGGTCCGGCCAGCGCGCGTACACCCGCATGAACGCGGTCTGCACTATATCGTCGGCGTCGGCGCGGCTGCGCGTCGATTTGGTGATGCGGGCCAGCAGCATCTCGCTCGCCGACTCGTATGCCTCCACCAGCATTTCGGCGAATGCCTGCTCCCGCTGCTCACCACCGCGGGCGATCCGGATGACGGCCGGTTCGGTATCGGCGGTGAGCAGCGTGAGTGGAGCCTGAGCGCATTCGTGCAACACCACACGCAGCAGGGCGGCGAGGGAAATATCACGGGCCTGGGCGGGATCGAGTGGCGCGCTCATGTGGTCTGGCTCCCTACGGTCTCTCGGTATCCTATGCCCGATACTCGAGCCATCGCGTGGTCGATGTCGCCGAGGTCAGGAAGATCGTGGCGATCGGGAACACGGTTACGAGCACGGCGAACAGCGGGCTGCCGATCACACCGTACTCATCGGAGGCTCCGGCAACGGCAAGCACGACCATTGCCTCGATGACGCAATAGGCGATGTCGACCGCACAGCCGATGACGATCAGCCGACGGGCCGAGGCACGCTTGCGAAACATCTGGATGCCGCCGGCAAGCAACAGCGAACCGGCGAGCAAGAAGACCGGGATCGACACCGCGAAAAGCAACCGCGGCGCATTGGTCTCGCCCTCCGAGTCGAGGTCGCTCAACATCACTATCCCGACGATGAGCACAAGAACGCTCAGCAGCCGGTGCGCACCGCCGAGGCAGGCGAGCACCCCGGCCGTGATGGCGGTCCCGCCGCTGGGCGGCGCCGGGTGTGAATGGGCAAAGTCGTCAGCGGCGGTGGGGCTCTGCATCATGGCGGATTCCTCCCTATCGAACTGGGTGTTCGTAGGGATCAACCGCCGTGGGTCACGAAACGTTGGGTCCGGACCCGAAGCTGCTTGCGGCGGCCGCGCGGCGCCACGATGACCAGACTCCCTCAGGCCGAGTCGAGGGTGTTCGCAGGAGCGTGGACGCGATCTCGGCTGCACCGATGAATTCCGCGTCGATCCTCCGTCGATACCTCTGGATACACCGACAGCGGTGAGCCTGCGCCGGGACCGTCGAGCGCGGGCAGAAACACACGGAGGCAATGATGAGCGTCGACGACCCTGCGCAGCGGCAAATGATCCGGACGGGTGAGCAGGTGGCGCGGTGAGCGGCGCCAGGGTGTTGGTGGCGGGGGCGAGCATCGCGGGGCCCGCGCTGGCCCACTGGCTGCGCCGGCGGGGGGCCGAGGTGACCGTGGTGGAGCGGGCCCCCGAACTGCGTCCCGGCGGGCAGGCGGTGGACGCGCGTGGGGTGACCAAGGAGGTCATCCGGCGGATGGGTTTGGACGCGGCGGTGCGCGCGGCCTGCACCGAGACCGCCGGCGCACACACCGTGGACGTGGACGGGAACGTGCTGGAAACCTTCCGCGCCGCCGACGACGGCGGCGACGGGTACATCGCGGAGATCGAGATCCTGCGCGGTGACCTGTCCCGGGTGCTCTACGACGACACCCGCGACGGTGTCGAGTACGTCTTCGGCGACCGGATCGCCGAACTCACTCAGGACGCGGACGGGGTCGACGTGGTCTTCGCGGGCGGTGACCGGCGGCGCTTCGACCTGGTGGTCGGGGCGGACGGGCTGCACTCGGCGCTGCGAGCGATGGTCTTCGGGCCGCGCGAGCGGTTCGTCCGCCATCTCGGGCTCGTGCTGGCCTTCTACAGCGTGCCCAACGAGTTCGGGCTGGACCGCTGGCTGATCGACTACCAGGAGTCCGGTCGCTCGGCCGGCCTGCGGCCCATCCAGGACGCCACCCGGGCGATGGCCATGTTCTCCTTCCACTCGGGAGACTTCGACGTCGACTACCGCGACATCGCGGCCCAGAAGCGCCTGCTGCGCGAGCGGATGGCCGGGATGGGTTGGTTGACTCCGCGCATTCTCGCGCATCTGGACGACACCCCGGACTTCTACCTCGACCAGGTCGCCCAGGTGGTGATGGATCGCTGGTCGAGCGGACGGGTGGGGCTGCTCGGGGACGCGGCGTTCAGCGCGTCGCCGATGTCCGGGCAGGGCACCGGGCTGGCCCTGGTCGGCGCCTACCTGCTGGCCGGAGAGCTGGCCGCCGCCGGGTGGGATCCGGAGGCAGGGTTCGCCGGATACGAGCGGCGGATGCGCTCGTTCGTCGAGGCCAACCAGGAGATCGGCCGGTTGCACGCGCGCAGCCTCGCCGCCCCCGGGCAGGACGCCGAGCCGAGCCCCGATTTCGCCGGCGAATGGTTCACCGAGCTGATCGAGCGGGCGATCAACGGCGTCGAGCTGCCCGACTACGCAGGGGTGCCGGACTCCGGGGCCCCGGCCGGACCGCCGATCACCTCGTCGGCCAGGCCGTAGGTGTCACATTACCTGTCGAGAGGGCGACGCTTCGGTCGACCGCCTGAGCCCGCACCCATACCGTGCGGATCTGCACTGGTCGGGCCATCGGAAGATCGACGGGCCGTGCGACTTTCGTCAGACTACGGTGTCCGCACACGCCGCAGTCCGAGAGCTGTCGAACCGGCCGGCCCGACTTCGACGCAGGCAAGCAGCTCCTCGTGGTCGTGGCTGCATGCTTGCGGTATCGAGGAGATCGTCTCGTCCAAGCCCTTGTAGGTATGGGCAACTCGACGCTGTCCAGCGCGGGGTGTGGCTGTCGCAGCAGCCGTCAACGGCCACGGCGTGTCCGGGGCGTTGTGCTGCCCAGCTTTTGTTCAACGATTGCGTTGTGGCACTCCGGTATCCGGGTGTCGATCGGGAGTGCGCAGGGGTGCGCCGACGTGGTGCAAGTGTCTGAGCGCCTCGCGGTAAGAGGAGATCAGCCCGGTTTCGTGGTAGGGCACGCCGATTTCGGTGCAGTAGTCGCGCACGATCACCTGGGCGTGACGCAGGTTCGGTGTCGGCATGCTCGGGAACAAATGGTGCTCGATCTGATAGTTGAGCCCGCCGAGGGCGAGGTCGGTCAACGCGCCACCTCGCACGTTGCGGGAGGTCAGCACCTGGCGGCGGAGGTAGTCGGGGCGGTCGTCGCCGGTCAGGGTCGGCATGCCCTTGTGGTTCGGGGCGAAGATGCAGCCCATGTACAGGCCGAAGAGGCCCTGGTGGACAGCGAGGAACGCGAAGGCCTTGTCGGCGGGCAGAACCGCGAACAGCGCGGTCAGGTAGGTGGCGAAGTGGACGAACAGCAGCGCACCCTCCGATCCACGATGTTTGATCGATCGATTTCTGAGCGCACGGACACCCGCCACATGGAGGTTCAGACCCTCCAGCAACAGGAACGGGAAGAAGAGGAACGCCTGCGCCCTCCCGATGAGACGAGGCAGACCGCGGCTGGACCGTGCTTGCTGTTGTGACCAGACCAGGATGTCGGGCGCGACATCGGGGTCGAGTTCCTCGTGGTTCGGGTTGGCGTGATGCCGCGTGTGCTTGTCCTGCCACCAGCCGTAGCCCAGGCCGATGCCGGCGTTGCCGACGAATCGTCCCACGAGCTCCGTGCGCCGCCGTAGCCGGAAGACTTGGCGGTGCGCGACATCGTGCATGACGAGGGCGATCTGAGCGAACGTCACGGCCATGAACCCCGCGACCAACAGCGTCCACCACGAGTCGCCGATGAGGACGAACGCCGCCCAGCCCGCTGCGAACGCGACCCCGACGAGGCTGAGCCGGACGGCGTAGTAGACGGGTCGCCGGTCCATCAGCCCCGCCTCGGAGATCCGGCGCAACAGACGGGCGTAGTCACCGTCGGCGCCACGCCGCGGTGACCGTGGAGATGACTCGGGGACCAAGGCAGATGTCGTCATAGATCTTCCTGAGAGTTGAGTCGCCAGACGCCACCTCCGTGCGTCGACGATGTCGACCGGTCGTCTCGGAGTGGGGCGCCGATTTCGATACCTCGAAGCTATCGGCCGGATTCTCGTTACTTGTAACCCTCTGGTATGACTTGGAATCGGTCTGCGGTGTGATATTCGAGGTCTACCGAGGACCGAGGCGGCTGACCGGTAATCGGCCAACACATCCGGGCCGCCGGATCAGACGATCGTGCATGCCGCCGATCGAGCGATCGTGACGTTTATCGACCCGTGGTGCTGTCGCTGTCCTGCTGCTCCCAGCCGCCCGGACGGTAGACCCACCGTTCACCGCTACCGTCGCGGGCGACGTAGGTGGCGCCGAACGGAAGGTCTGTGACCTCACCGCTGTAGTACGCCATCCGGAGCATGTCGACGGCCAGCCAGTACGCGTAGTGGGCGGCCGTCGATTCCCATTCCGCGCGTTCGAGTGACGTCATGAAATGCTCATCGCGGCCGAGAGCGTCGCCGTGCGGGCAAGTCCAGTACAGCACCCGTTCCGGGCCGCTATAGCCGCGCGGTATCAGCTCACGCGCAGCGCCGCACGTGGAACACGGTCCCACCGGGCGGGGCGCGAATCGGTCCATTATCCAATGCAAGTCGACAATGCTGTGTTCGGTGTCGCGGGTGCCTGTACCCCCGCTGGGGGCCAGGCAATCCGGGCACTTCATCTCCCTGAAGCCGTCCCCGGCATCCGGCCACCCGGCAGGCCACCGCGCGCCGCAACGCCTGCACCGGAACTGGCCGCGATATGGTGCGGTCACCGAGAACTGGGTGATGAAACCCGGCTTGTCGCGTAACGGCCCCAGATAGCCCGGATACGTACCCAAATCTCTGTGCGGCCACACGCTGGCCAGTTCCTGCGGCCACACCAGCCTGATGGCCTCGCTCACAGCGCGTCGGTCCCAAACCGTGCCGGGCCGTGCCGGAAGTCCGGCCGCATTGAGGTGGCCGGCGAGGTCATCGAGATCTCCGGCGGAAGATGCGTTCCGCCGAGCGAGTTCCAACACACCGGCCTCGCCGTATCCGGCGCGGATCGCGGCGGGTATATCGGCCCACTGCAACGCGATTCGAATCCGGTGCTGGAGGTGGCGCTCCGATTCGGCGCGATTCCGCAGCGCCGCCTGTTGGTCCGCACTACCTGGCCACTGGTCGACAGAGCGGTCGCCGTATACCCGGCGTGGCATCACCGCCAGCGCGCCCGCACCAGGCGGAACCAACTCCTCCTCGTGGTAGCGACCGTGGTCACGCCCCGCACGTTTATCGAGCTCGGCGAACGCCGCCTTCGCCTCGGCAATCGACTGCCTGCTCAGCTTCTGCGCGTCCTCCGGCGGCCGGAACCGCTTCCCGCCGAGCTCTTTCGACATTCGCCTCCCCTCCCGCAGCCGCCCACAGATCGTGCAACGGTACGGTACCGGCGCACATCCCTCGCCTCGATCCCGGTTCAGCGGGCAGCGATCCGTCGCCCACGCTGCATGCGCCCGAGATCGGACCACTCCTACCCGTCAGTCGCCGACGAACAGAAGATATCCGTTGGCTCGGAGCGCGATCGACGCCGCCTGCCTCAGTAGGTCGACAGCCCGCCGCTCGGCATCGGTCCGTACCTCGATCCCCTCGATCTGATCCAAGATCAAGCCGAGCTGGTACCGGTTGAACATGGTGTCGCCGTACCGGTAGATGCCTCGTACCAAACTGGTGTCGGGCTGCGCGGCGCACAGCCTGAACAGGGTTTCGTCCGCATCGTCACCGAAGCGGTGTATCTCGGCATGGTTGAGGTCCTGTACGACGATGTCTGAAGCCACCCGATCCCTACTCATCTCCACGGCGTCAGAACTGATCGTCGGAGTTCAAGAGAGCAATGTAAGCAGGGTCGAACGTGCGACCAAAGATGTCCTGACCTGCAACATTATGGTGCCCTCGGCGGGGCACACAGAACATGGGCAACTGGAAAGCGCCTGGTCATCCGCTGGAGTTATGCCGTGTGACCGGGTGTCCAGGTTGCTACGTGTCTGCGGGCAGGATCCGGGACGAGCGGAAACCGGGTGTCAATGGTCCCATTGTGCGGAGAACGCAAGGTGTAGATGCAGTCGGTCCTACTTGTCGGCGAGCACGACGATCGACAGCTTCAGCGAGATCGAGTTGCAGCCCTTTGTATTGAGTTCGGATAGATTGCGCGGTTGCCAGGTCGACATGTCCCAACTCGGCAAGCCGGTAGCGCCAGTTGAGGGCTCGGCCCAGCAACGCGTCGGTGACCTTCGCCGCGTCGAACAGAGCACCCACAACCCTGGATGATCACAGGTGGCCGTGCTATTCCCTGGTAGACGAGCCCGGCCACAAACTATGGCTGGAGTTGTAGAGTCGCCTGGCGTATGCGGAAGGCGTTCGGCTACCCTGTCGTCAGCACAT
Source organism: Nocardia sp. NPDC047654 (assembly GCF_043205035.1). Taxonomy (NCBI): domain Bacteria; kingdom Bacillati; phylum Actinomycetota; class Actinomycetes; order Mycobacteriales; family Nocardiaceae; genus Nocardia; species Nocardia sp. NPDC047654. The sequence continues at coordinate 22,648 of NZ_JBIDDF010000025.1, read as the reverse complement.
CGTTGGGGTTCTAGTGGGGGGTGCCTGAAGCCATGAGCTTGTTGATCAGTGATGTGAGTTTCTCTTACGGGACTCGCTCCGTGTTACGCGGCGTGACTTGGGAGTTGAATCCTGGTGTGACAACGCTGCTTGGTCCCAACGGGGCAGGCAAGTCGACCTTGCTTGCCCTGGTTGCCACCCGACTCGCAATGACGGCAGGCAGCATCTCATCCGACAAACTTTTTTGGTCCGCCCGCAGCGATCTGATGGCCATCCGACGCCGCATCGGCTGGGTACCACAGGCTCTCGATGTGGACCGGGCCATGCGAGTACACGATTTCGTTTCCTATTGTGGTTGGTTGCGTGGCATGTCCAGCCGAGCGTCGGCGGCCGCGGCTGGGCAAGCACTGGAGCGGGTGGGTCTGGCCGCACGCCGCAAAGACCGGATCAAGGCACTCTCGGGGGGCATGCAACGCCGTGCGCTCATCGCCGCAGGGATAGTGCACGCGCCATCCATACTTGTTCTCGACGAACCAACCGCGGGGCTGGACCCGAAGCATCGACGCTCGCTGAACACGATGATCAACGACCTGGGCCGCGAGGGTGTCACCGTATTGCTCGCGACCCACCTCTCGGAGGACGCCGAATCATCCGATCGGATAGGTATTTTGAGCGGCGGATCACTGGTCGCGAACGACACGCCCGCGGCGCTGAAGGCCAAGTATGATTCGATCTCGCAGGCATACGTGGAACTGGCTTCGGACGATGAAGACGCGGGAGCGATACCCGCGTGAGAAGACTTGTGGCTTACCTCCGCGGTGGTCGACCGATTCCCAAGTCGGCCATGATAGTTCTTTTCGGGCTTTCACTGACCTACATGCAGGTCTCGGACCCGAAAGAACAATTCAGCGGGTATTGGCCCGGCGTGGATGTGTCAGCTGCGTCCAGAACCCTACTTGTAGGGGTGGGTGTAGCCGCGATTTCTGCGTGGGTCGCGCAACGATGGCCGGTACGCCTTCGAATGCAGGCTTCGGTACGCGCTGGCTGGCAGATCTCTGTCCGAGACCTGGTTAGGCTGTATCTGGTCGTAATCGCCATGTTCGCGGTGGACTACGCGGTACTCATCGCCTATCGGTTCAGCATGTACGGCGCAGGCACGCCAAAATTTTCTGTTGTCGTTGATTGTATGGTGTGGCTTCTATTTTGCGTCACCGTCGGGTGGGGGATCGGCAGCGTCCTGCGTGCTGCTGCTGCGATTTTCACCGCCGCGGCGACAACGCTTCTATTGTCGGTGGGATCGGTCATGGCCAATGATGGTCACATCGGTTTCCCCCTGCTCGCCGGACGCCAACTGCCGTCCTTGCCGTCCTACGCCGTAGAGTTGTCCCCGACTCCGATGGTGACGATTGTTGGAATCATCACGACCCTCCTCGTAGCCGTATTGATCGTGGCTGCCGCGATACCCCGGAGGGTTTCATGGACGACCACCGGTGCGGCGCTTGCCGGTGCAGTCGTGATCCCGATCGCGGCTTCGATCGCCACAGGTGGGAATTCCTGGCTGGAACCGCGCGCCGCGGCAACCGAGCCCATCTGTGTCGGATCGGAACTGCAAGTCTGTTCCTGGAACGAGGACGCCCAGCGACTGGCGGCGCTAGGGCCCGCGTTGCCGAAGCTAGCCGACGCTATGCGGAATACGGGTTACCCGATTCCGGCGCGGCTGAGCGTATCCGGCGCGATGCCCGGCGCGGCGGCAAAGATTTGCCCCTTCCGCAATATGAAGGATGGCGTCGTAAACATACTGGGACGTGTGCCTGCCGAGAGCGCTTCATGTATCGGCTCGGATCGACCGAAACAGTGCGCGGGCGATGTTGAGATTCGAGGAGACTACTTGGCTCTCACTCAGATATACATGGGATGGCTCGGCAACTTCCCACTGGGTGCAGACCGGCTGGTATCGAGGCATGCCGACGGCAGCCCTACGGAAGAATACCTCGCCGCCGAGCATGTCCTCAGCTGGCCGCCGGATAAGCAATTCTTTTCTATGTCGCAGGCATATCGCACCGTTAGTGAATGCGATGCCGCTTCGGCACGGGCTTTGCTCGACAGCATTGGGTATCACTGATGCCGACCAGCCAGTACCTCCGTATGCGAACGTGGTTGGAAGCTGTGCCATTCTTCGTGGTGTGCTTTCCGCTCGTAGCGCTGGCGAAACAGCAGATACCGCGGCTGTACGGACTGGAACAAGGTGTCGGGATCAGCCCGGCCCGGCTTGCGCCGATCTTACTAACGGGGGCACTGGTGGTCGCGACCGGCTCGCGTCTCGGCGATGTGCACGAGCATGCACTACTCGGCAGGCGCTTCTTTATCGAACGTGCACAATTCGTATTGATAGCCGTTGCCCTCGCAGTACCGGTCATCGGGGCAATGCGTTTGTCCGGTGTTCCGTTCGGTGGTGTAATCCGCGCCGGATTCGATACGGCGCTCTTCTTCGGAATCGCACTCCTAGCATGTGTGCATCTGCCCAGAATGATGGCGCTGGGGATCTCATTGATTGTGTCGTGGTCGATTCAGACTCTGCCGTGGTGGTGGACTTTTACGTCTGGCACATGGACCGACATGCGTGGATTTTCAACGCCTTTCGCTCTGGCCGTAGTGTCTCTGCTGGGTTCGGCCCTCGGTACGAGTGTCTGGCTCGCCCAGTATCCACAAGTCCACGGCGGGTCCTGGCGACGATTGCGTTCCCGCTAGGCGCTGTGAATCGTGTTGCGCTCCAACTCTTTTCATTGACAGCAACATGTAAAGCAGGATAGTGTCGACTCGGTCGACCTCGGAAGAGGTGTTCAACCTGGGAGGGTTTACGGGGGGAGTTCGCTGCTTATGGGGGACCTTCTGCGTAAACGTCAGACGCGAAGCGGAGCATTCATGAAGGTCGGAAATTATATCGCGATTCTCTGCGGCATTGTCACATTGACGGTCGGGGGCGTGATCGTAACGGCCCCCCCGGCAGTGGCGCAGCCTGCCCCGACACCGCTGGATTGTCGGTCGGATCGGAAGAATGATAAGGATATCGAAGTGCGCTGCTGGAATCTCAGCGCTGAAAGAAGTTATCGAGTCAGGGTTTCTATCGATTGCGCGTGGCAGCCAGATCCCTCGGAAATATTTGACATCCCCAGGAAAGATGATCGCCGAGTGACGCTGAGCTGCAATTCGCTGGGTAACGCACGCGGTACATTCAAATATGAAGTGATCCAGTGACGTCCCCAGCACGCCAAATTTCAGGAATATGCGACTTCACGATGCGGAAACTTCTTTCAGCGATTGCGCTGCTCTTTGTATCCATTGTCATAGCGGGCCTGGTCGGCAGTCCAGCCAGCGCGGACCCGACGACAGAAGGGCCGCACTTCGTCCAGGTCGAGGGATGGTACCCGGAAGGGCCAGGCGGGTTCTACCGGGGCGGAAACAACATGGAGCCCAAGCCGAACGAGTACCGTATCCGAGATGGTCTGGTACAGACCACCCACGGCATTTCTCTGCACACCGACCCATCGGCAGTCGAGCGCTTCGGAGGTGCTTACGCTGTGATGAGCTATCCTTCGACGCTACAGATCATCCAGCGTGGAAAAGACAGGCAGCATTTCGAGATGGTTCCGGCGCAGCCGATGCCACTGGATGACTACCGCGCTGCGCTAGCACGCGTCGAGTTGAAACTCGCACAACGAGTGAAGTAGAGGCGCTATCTGGTCAACAGATAACTGACCACTAGGGTGGGCGCTGCTGGAAGCGCCCGCCCTAGTGATCGGGGCGACGTGGCCGCTGGCGATGTGAACTACCAAGAGGAAGCGGTGTGCCTTTTGACGGCGTTGCCTTCGAGAGATTCGACCGGCGCAAGCAATGGCCGATAACAGCAATGTATTTCGCTAGTCGAAGCCGTTCTCCTTCGCCTCGACGAGCGCGGTCTACGCACAAAGGAAAACATGACGTGCAGCGCGCTGGAGGAGGAGGGCCTGAAACCGCAGTGCCTCGTCAACTGAGATCGAACGGTGATTTCTCCTAAGGCTCCGAACGCGCCCGGGACTCGTTCAACCGACGGGGCGACCTCACCTAGGTATCTGCTGCAGGAGAATCCGGCGGAATACTGATCTCGGCAACGCCCTTTGACAGTGACTTGTCGGCGACTAGCTGGCAGAATAGCGGCATGGCAAGTGTAAAAGGGATGGCTGTTCGTTGGGTTGCCGACGACCAGCCAGGAATCATCGAGGTCCAACTGACTGACGCCGAGGGCGTCGTACACAGCCTGATCGACAAGTTGCCGATCTTCGATGGAACCGAAGACCTTGGGCCTGACTCAACCTATCCGGCGGCAGTGGAAATTGAGGTGGATCTCGTAGAACCAATCGATGGCGACAATGCGGTGGTAGATCTCAGGTGGGCAGCAGTGAATACAGATCGTGTCCGATTCGTCGTGCCCAGCGCCGATCTCACACTCTAACCATCAGCGCCTACGTCGGCGACATTCTCTAGGCGGTTCCCGGTTCGGTTGGTATTGTCCGTCGCCAGTTAGCGAGACCGTCCGGCATTAAATACGTTTGTGAGCCGTCGACTTATTTGGTGGCAGCGATTCGTGTTTGGGTCAGCTGCCCCGTATCGCGCCGCAGGAGACCTGATCCGCCCCCGCTTTTCTGCCGCCCCGTTATGGGGTAGCAGGAAGGATATGGGCCATGCCCAAAAAGATCGACCCAGTGCTTCGGAGCCAGGCCGTCAGGCTTGTGCGGGAGCACCGCTCGGAGTACTCGACCGAGCGTGCCGTGCATGTCCAGGTCGCCGAGTCCCTCGGCGTGTCCCGGGAATCGGTGCGGCGCTGGGTGATGCAGGAAGAGATCGACGCGGGCCAGGTGCCGGGTGTGACCAGCGACGAACGCGACGAGTTGCGCCGGTTGCGGGCGGAGAACAAGCGGCTGCGTGAGGTCAACGACATCCTGAAATCGGCGACAATTTTCTTCGCGTCAATGTAATGCTGTTGGGACCCAGCGGGGTTCGCTCGTTTTTTCGCTGCCCCGGCGTTTGGATGCCGGTGGCTTGTCACGATGTGCGGCCCCGCTGGGCCCGGCCGGTGGGGTTCGTGGCCTGATAGGAGCGCGCGACCTGCCCGATTGACGCGTGCCCGTCCTCACTCGGCTCGTCAGCCTGGATGCACCGTGGAGAGGACGAAATTCTTTGAGCCTGGTAGTGATTGGTGTTGATGCGCATAAGCGCAGCCATACCATGGTGGCTGTCGACGCGGTTGGCCGCAGACTGGCGGTCAAGACGATCGGAACGACCAGCGAAGACCATCTGAAGGCGGTGGAGTGGGCCAGGCAATGGCCCGACACGAAGTTCGCGCTGGAGGACTGCCGCCACGTCACTCGCCGGTTTGAACGCGATCTTCTTGGTGCGGGACTCGAAGTAGTTCGGGTGCCGACACATCTGATGGCTGCGGCCCGCCGCGGAGGCCGAGAGAAGGGCAAGTCCGACCCGATCGACGCCCTGGCCGTCGCGCATGCCGCATTGCGCGAACCGGACCTGCCGACCGCGCGCCTGGACGGCCCGGCGCGCGAGGTGAAGCTGTTGTCGGACTATCGCCACGTTCTGGTCACCGAGCGCACCGAACTGATCAATCGCCTGCGCTGGCACCTGCACGAACTCGACCCTGGTCTGGAGATCCCCTCCCGAGGGCTGCGCCGCTACTGCGTCATCGACGATCTCGCGCAACGACTGACCGGATTCGACGGTCTGGTCGCCGAGCTCGCGCGGGCGATGACCGCCCGCTGCCGGGAGCTGACCCAGCAGGTCAACGATCTGGAGCGTCAACTGCGTGACCGGGTCCGGGCTCTGGCGCCGAGCCTGCTCGCCGTTCCTGGCTGCGGTGTGCTGTCGGCCGCGGTGATTGTCGGAGAAACTGCTGGAGCGCAACGGTTTCGGAGCAAGGATGCGTACGCGCGATTCACTGGGACCGCTCCGATCCCAGTATGGTCGGGCGCCACCTCAGGCAAAGTGCGACTCAATCGTGGCGGCAACCGCTGGATCAACTGCGCCCTGCACATGATCGCGCTTACCCAGACTCGTGGCCACGGGCCGGGCAAGGACTACGTCGACAAGCTCGTCGGCCGGGGAAAGACCCGCGTCGAGGCCATGCGACTGCTGCGCCGGCGCCTGTCCGACGTCGTCTTCCGATCCTTGGTCAGCGACGAACGAGCCGCAGCCCAGCAGGCCGCCTCGGTCACAGAATTGGCTGCGCTGCAAGCGGCTTGACATAGGAGCATCGGGGAACTCGACCCCCGAAACCGCTGATCGTGGCATTCACCGACCAGATGCGCGCTGCTGGTCACGCCGTCGAGTCGATCTTGATCGCCCTCAGCACCGCTGGGCTCAAGATCGCGGCACGAACCTTGCGGGCCTGGTGTGCCCCGGCTGGACCCGGGAACAGGCCGGCGGCCAGGACCGTGACCGACGCCCTGATCCAGGACGCGATCCGGACCCTGGCGTTCACCACCAACGCCGCCGGGCAGCGTGTGCTGACCCCGGAAGGGCTCTATGGCCGGCGCAAGATGCTGGCTCTCATCCGCCGGACCCTGTTCCCCGACGCCGGGTTCGGGGCCGTCGACCGAGCCATGCGCTCGCTCGGCTTGACCGGTGTCGTGCGTGGTAAACGAGCCAGGACCACGATCTCGAACCCGGCCGACACCAGAGCACCTGATCTACTTGACCGGGACTTCACCGCGGTCGCGCCGGACCGGAAGTGGGTGACAGATTTCACGTATGTTCGGACGTATCAGTCGTTTTCGTATGTCGCGTTCATTGTGGACTGCTTCTCCCAGAAGATCGTGGGCTGGCATGCCTCGATCAAACGGGACGTCGAGCTGGTCGATGTGCCGTTACGGATGGCGCTGTGGCGCCGCGGCCATGAAGGTATAATCCGGTCGAAAGAGGTCGGTTGACATGCCATTCCGATGCGGGGTCTCAATACACCAGTATCCGCTTCACCGAGCATCTGCGGATCGAGGGCATCAGCCCATCGATCGGCAGCGTCGGCGACGCCTACGACAACGCCCTGATGGAGACCATAAACGGCCTCTACAAGGCCGAATGCATCCGCACGGCGGTGTTCCACGACGGTCCGTGGAAGACGATCGCCGATGTCGAGTACGCGACCGCGGCATGGGTCGAGTGGTACAACAACCGGTGCTTGCATTCGAGTCTGGGCATGATCTCACCGACCGAGTACGAGGCAGCGCACTACGCTGACACAGACCGATGGGCCGAGTGACTACCGGCTCGTAAAACACCGGCAGGAAAGCCGGGGCGGTTCAACCGGGCGGGCTGACGCGCGTGAACTGTCTGTCGCCTTGCGGTTCACTTGCCAGTGATGTGTCCACCTGCCTGGTCTCCGTTCATGGTCTGACTCGATAGAGGTGTGGCGACAAGCTCTGTACGAGGTTCTTTGTCGGCCGTGGATTCCCCGTCGGCATGAGGCGAAGTGCCAGAACCTGATGATGTTGATCGGCGTCGATCCGCACAAGACCGCCCACACCGCAACAGCTCTCGACCTGGCAACGAACCCCGACTGCCGCTCGGTCCGCATCGCCGCCAATCGGAAGCTGCCGACCTGAGCTCGGCAGTGGCCCGAACGAACCTGGGCGGTGGAGGACGCCGAGGGCCTGATCGCCGAAACCGGTTACCAGTCCCACTACGCATCTGTCGGCGGCGAGTGAAGAACCGCGGGAGCGTGAGCCGATCGTGAATCTCCCGAGTGGCTGCAAGCGAAGAGACCGGACCGCAACCAGGTCCGGATGCTTGTCCATTCGGATGTGGGTGTGGTGTACGAGGGGTTGACTGCATATTTCGAGGTTCATTACGTCGATGGTGAGGAAGGCGAGCGCGTCACTGCTGGACAGGCGGAGGCTCTCGCCGCGCTGTTGAGATGGCATGCCGGGCGTAGCGACGTCAGCCGATCTTCAACGGCGGGTCGTCCGACACGGTTGCCCATGTTTTGTGTTTCCTACGGGCTTGCGCTGGGGCAACCGACTTGACGTGCACGTTTCCGTATATTTGATTGGACTGGAAGCAGTCCAAGAATCATGGGCGGCCCACTGACCTGCGGAAACCCGCCGCAGGTTGGTGCCCTCGGCAGGATTCGAACCTGCGACACCCGCTTTAGGAGAGCGGTGCTCTATCCCCTGAGCTACGAAGGCGTGGGTGGGCTGGGCCCGCCCGGGACGTTCGCAGTCTACCGGGTGAGGGGCTCGGAAGCCGCATCGCTGTCGTGGGGATATCGCGAGCGATCAGAAGCCGCCTCCGTCGAAGCCTCCGCCTCCGTCGAAGCCTCCGCCGTAGTCGCCGCCCGAGTCGTACCCCCCGTCGTAATCGCCACCCGAGTCGTAGTCCCCCTCCGCGGCCATCCCGTCTTGGAAACCTTCGCCGTAGCCGCTCTCGAAGCCGGACGCTCCGTAGCCCACTCCGGACATTCCGGCGAACAGGGATGTGAACAGCAAGGTCGAGCCGAGGCCCCACGCGCCGGCGATCAACGCGGGTTTCCACCAGGGCTCGGAGTACCACCCCGCGGGTATCGGCCGCCCGGCCACTCGGCCGCCGGGGTAGTAGTTGGGCGTCGATGGCGAGGGAGCGGGTGCGGCCGCGATCTGCCTGCCTTCGTATTCGACTACGCGCTTCTCCGTGACCTGGCCGGCGGTGTCCTGGCCGTCGAGGGCGGGGATCGCGGGGCCCGGGTCCATGTTCATCGCGGTCCGCGCGGCCTTGATGTAGTAGAGCCCTTCCAGGGCGGTCTGCTTCGCCAGTCGTGCTTGTGTGGGGGTGCGGGCCTGGTCGAGTTGTGCGCCTGCCGCGAGATGCCGTTCGGAAGCGTCGGCGAGTGCCTGGACGGCGGCGTCGTTGCTGCCGGAGAGGCTGTAGACCTGGCCGCCCAGTCGTTCGTTCACTTGCCGGGCGTCGGCGAGAGCGTCGGCGAGTTCAGTGGCTTCGCGCTGTTTGCCCTGCTGTGTCCGCCATGCCAGGAAGGCGATCAGCGCTATCAGCATCAGCACGATCAGTAGCCACCACATGGCACCTCTTCCGCCGGACCTCGGACCAGTTCAGTTTACTGACCAATAGCTGAGGTCGGGCTCGGTGTGTCGGGTCAGCGCGTTGTCGCGGCCGCTTGCGCCTCGTCGTAGTCGGCGGGGTCGAAGTTGCGGGTCTTCCAGCGGTAGAGGACGGTGGCGCCGGGCCAGTTGTTGGTGATCCGGCCGGAGGCGTTGCGGTACCAGCTGGAGCAGAAGTTCCAGGGGGTGTCCTTCAGGCGGCGCTGTAGCCAGTCGTCCCAGTGCTGGTCGGCGGTGGGGCGGGCGGCGAGGTAGCGGCCGGGGCGGTCGGCGAGGTAGCGCACGACCTGGCGGATGTAGCGGGCTTGGGATTCGAGCATGTAGATGATGGAGCCCGCGCCGACGTTGGTGTTCGGGCCGTACATCAGGAACAGGTTCGGGAACTGCGGCACGGACAGGCCGAGGTAGGCGCGGGCGCCTTCATCGCCCCAGACGTCGGCCAGCTTGCGGCCGCCGAGGCCGTAGATGTTCATCGGCGCCAGGAACTCGGTGCCCTTGAAGCCGGTGCCGAAGACGATGACGTCCACTTCGTGCTCGACGCCGTCGGCGGTGCGGATTCCGGTCGGCGTGATCGACTCGATGGCGGTGGTCTCCACGGTGACGTTCGGCTGCGCGAGCGCCGGGAAGTACTCGTTGGAGAACAGTCCGCGCTTGCAGCCCGCCGCGTAGTCGGGCGTCAGTTTCGCGCGCAGTTCGGCGTCGGGAACCTGCTTTTCGCGGTGGCGGTCGGCCAGGGCGATCACGGGGGTCTTGATCGCCGGGATGTCGGTGAGTCCGAGGGCGAGCAGTTCGAAGACGGACCAGATGGCGAAGCGCTCGGCGAGACGGCTGGGTGGGAAGTACTTGAACAGCGCGTGGTGCAGGGCGCTGTACTCGACGTCGGCTTTCGGCAGCACCCAGGCCGCCGATCGCTGGAACAGCGTGAGGTGGGCGGCGTCCGGCTGGATTCGCGGGATGTACTGAATCGCGCTGGCTCCGGTGCCGATGCAGGCGATGCGCTTACCGGTCAGGTCGACGTCGTGGTCCCACTCGGCGGAGTGGAAGGCGGCGCCGGTGAAGGTGTCGATGCCCGGAATGTTCGGCAGGGCGGGACGCGAGAGCTGGCCGACCGCGGGGATGAGGATGTCGGCGGTCAGTTGCGCTCCGTCGGCCGTACGGACGGTCCACCGGCCGGTGCGCTCGTCGAACTCCGCGTCGGTCACCTCGGTGCCGAAGCGGATGAAGCGCCGCAGGCCGTGCTTGTCGGCGACGCCTCGCATGTACGCGTGGATGTCGCGCTGTTCGGAGAAACGCCGTGGCCAATCGGATTTCGGCTCGTAGGACCAGGAGTACAGCGGGGAGGGCACGTCGCAGGCGGCGCCGGGGTAGGTGTTCTCCCGCCAGACGCCGCCGAGGTCGGTGGCGCGCTCCAGGATGGTGAAAGTGTCCAACCCGGCCCGCCGCAGCTCCAGTGCCATGCCGAGCCCGCCGAATCCGGCTCCGATGATGATGATGGACGGCGTCGTCATGTTTCGAGGGTACGAAACAGTATTCGCAGGTCCGAAGACATCCGCGGTCAATCAATCGGCATTTTCGGCCACGCGTGGTCGCGGTGCGGCCACGCCCGGCCCGCGCGGAACATGGACCGCTCGATCGTGCCCGATTTATTCGCGCAGGCGCCCCGGCATCAGTTGCCCGCGAGCTGGCGTGCGATGACCAAACGCTGAATCTGGTTGGTGCCTTCGAAGATCTGCATCACCTTGGCCTCGCGCATGTACCGCTCGACGGGGAAATCCTGGGTGTAGCCATAGCCGCCGAAGACCTGGACCGCGTCGGTGGTGACCTTCATGGCGGCGTCGGTGGCGACGAGTTTGGCCACGCTGGCCTGGCGCGAGTACGGCAGCCCCGCGTCGCGGCGGCGGGCGGCGTCGAGGTAGGTGGCGCGGGCGGAGTCGACCGCGGCGGCCATGTCGGCGAGTACGAAGCCGAGCCCCTGGTGGTCGATGATGTGGCGGCCGAAGGCCTCGCGCTCCTTGGCGTACGCGACGGCCTCGTCGAGGGCGCGCTGCGCCAGGCCGGTGGCGACGGCGGCGATGCCGAGGCGGCCGGAGTCCAAGGCGCTGAAGGCGATGGAGAGGCCCTGGCCCTCCGCGCCGACGCGACGTTCGGCGGGCAGGAACGCGTCGTCGTAGGCGGCGGTGGTGGTGGGCACGGCGCGCAAGCCCATCTTCTCCTCGGGTTTGCCGAAACTCAGTCCCTCGGTGTCGCCGGGGACGAGGAAGCAGGAGATGCCACGGGAGCCTTCGCCGGTGCGGGCGAACAGCGTGTAGAAGTCGGCGCGGCCACCGTTGGTGATCCAGGCTTTGGCGCCGGTGATCCGGTAGCCGCCCTCGACCGGGGTGGCGCGGCAGCGCAGCGCGGCCGCGTCGGAACCGGCGTGCGGCTCGGACAGGCTGTATGCGCCGATGGTCTCGCCGGAAAGCATGCCGGCAAGCCAGCGCTGCTTCTGCTCCTCGGTGCCGAACGCGAACAGCGGATGGCAGCTGAGACTGTGCACGCTGACGGCGACGGCGACCGCGGCCCAGCGGGCGGCGAGTTCCTCGAGCACCTGGAGGTACACCTCGTAGGGTTGCGCGCCGCCGCCGTATTCCTCCGGATACGGCAGGCTGAGCAGTCCGGCGGCGCCCAGCGCGGGGAAGACGCCATCGGGGAAGATCCCGGTCTTCTCGCACTCGGCCACGCGCGGCTCGAGCACCTTGTCGGCGATGTCGCGGGTCAGTTCCAGCAGGTCCCTGGCTTCGGGGGTGGGCAGCATTCGGTCCACTGGCATGTCGTCTACTCCGCGGTCGCTCGATTCTCGTGATTCACAGTAACCGGGCGTCGGCGGGGATCGGTCCGCTCGTCCGGGGGCGGTGATCGGCGAACCGTCGTCGGGGGTGGATGAACCGGTGGGCGCGGGCGGAGATCACGGTACGGACAGGATTCCCGCGAACGCGCCCGGTTCGGTGCAGAATGTCCGGATCGCCGGTGGCGCAGCCGGTGCGGCCGAGGTGCCGGGACGCTCACGCGGCCCGTGCTGCACGTGCAGCTGTGCGCGCAGGTGCGCGTGAACTTTTCGGCCGCCGCCGGATCATTCGTGCTGGTCATCACCGTTTCATCGGGCGTGGTCCGAAATGGAGTGCGCAGCTGCGCGATTGGTTCGTCTCATTCGGGTGATATCCCTTCGATCGTCTGGCGCAGTGACGCCACACTCGACTAAGACAGGAAGCTGTTGGGATTCGGGGTCGACCGGTGCGTCGGCGGCAACGCAGGGGGTGCCGCCGCCGCATCGGCCCGGAGACCTGGTTCCGCGCCGCGATCCGTTCTAATATCTGCGTATGAATGCAGATAGCCAGGAATGGCGGCCGCGTCTCGCCGAGGATCAGGTCGGACTGGTTGTCGAGGTGTTCCGCATGCTCGCCGATCCGACGCGTGTGCAGGTGCTCTGGGCGCTGGTGGATCGCGAACTGTCGGTGAACGATCTGGCCGCGCGAGTCGGCAAACCGGCGCCTTCGGTATCGCAGCATCTGGCCAAGCTGCGGATGGCGCGGTTGGTGAGCACCCGCCGATCGGGGACGACGATCTTCTACCGGCTGGAGAACGAGCACGTCCGGCAGTTGGTGGTGGACGCGGTGTGCAACGCCGAGCATGCGGGGCCCGGTGTCCCCGCGCACCATCGCGGCGCGGGCGCGGTGCGGGAACTCCCGGGCCGGGACGAGGCGAGTGCGTCATGACCCACCGGCATCAGCATCATCATCACCACCATGCCGGGCATCAGCACCGCCATCGGTCGAGCGCGATCGGCGCGTTGCGGGAAGTCTTCGTCCCGCACAGCCACGACGCGGCCGACAGCATCGATGACGCGCTGGAGGCGAGCGCGGTCGGCATCCGGGCGGTCGGGATCAGCCTGGTGGTGCTCGGGTGCACCGCGGTGCTGCAACTGGTGATCGTCGTCGCGTCCGGCTCGGTGGCGCTGGCCGCGGACACCGTGCACAACTTCTCCGACGCGCTGACCGCGGTTCCCCTGTGGATCGCGTTCGCCCTCGGCCGCAAGGCCGCGACCAGGCGCTACACCTACGGCTTCGGCCGGGCCGAGGACCTGGCCGGGCTCTTCGTCGTCGCGATGATCGCCCTGTCCGCGCTGATCGCCGGATACGAGGCGGTGCGCAGACTGCTCGATCCGGTACCGCTCGACCACTTGGGTTGGGTCGCCGCAGCCGGGTTGATCGGATTCCTCGGCAACGAGACGGTGGCGCTGTACCGGATCCGGGTGGGGCGGCGAATCGGCTCGGCGGCACTGGTCGCCGACGGTCTGCACGCGCGCACCGACGGGTTCACCTCGCTGGCGGTCCTGCTCGGGGCGGGGGGAGTGGCGCTGGGCTTTCCGCTCGCCGACCCGATCGTCGGGCTGCTCATCACCGTCGCGATTCTCGCGATGCTGCGGACCGCGGCGCGCGACGTCCTGCGCCGGTTGATGGACGCCGTCGAGCCCGAGTTGGTCACCGCGGCCGAGCGGGCGTTGTCCGCGGAGCCGGGCGTGCAGGGCGTGCGCAGCCTGCGGATGCGATGGATCGGCCATCGGCTGCACGCCGACGTCGAACTGGACGTCGCCCCGACGATCACGCTCGCGGACGCCCATCACCTCGCGCACGAGGCACAGCACACCCTCACCCACGTGGTGCCCAAACTGGACACGGCTGTGGTCCACGCCTATCCGGCGCATACCGAGGTCGCGCTGCCGGGCACAGCGTGAAGCCGGGCAGTTGCCATCGGGGTCGCGGTGCCGGGTGCGGCAGGGCCTGGCATCCGCTACCGTCGCGGTCCCCGGAGGGTTGGGAACCGAGCGTGTGTCCACCGAGGTCGAAGCGCCGAGCTGACCAGGGAAACTGAGGGCGTGTGCCATCGGATAGGGACGCGTGCGAATGCCCCGTCGGCCTTGCTCGAGGCCGCCTACCGTTGGGTAGCATCGCCGGTGTGATGTGGCTCATGGTCGGTGCGTGCTGAACCATGCCGCCGCGTGTACCGACTTCTGCTGAGCTTCCCGACCTGGTCTTACGCAGCCGCATCCCGGAAGATCCCGACGCCGCGGTGATCGGCGTGGCAGGGCGTTTCGCCGGCTTCTTTCCGGAAGGGGCGCTGGGCCGAGCGTGCGGCAGCGGCTCCGATGGGCCGGTCGGCGCAGCACTCCGTTCGGTATCGACTCCGAGTCCGACGGCGTCACGGTGTTCGCCGTGCCCCTGCTCATCGAACGCTAACCGCTGGAACCGCACGTGGCGATCGGCCCCCACTTTCCCGATTCCGTCTGTTACGAAGCGGGAGTCAGCATGAGCGGACAGGTGCTCGCGCGTCGGTCCGGCGTGGTGACGCGGCCGGAAATCCTCGCGACAGCGCTGGCTCCGCGATCCCGGATCGAACCGGACCAGACGTCGCTGGTGAATCGTGTCTTCGGCCGCGGCCGATGCTCGTCGGCCGGGCGTTCAGCCTGTTCGGCCCCGATGTCCGCCCGCGTCTTCGGTCGCCTCGGCTGCACGGGCGATGTGGCGCTGTCTCGGGTGCTCGACGGGAGCGCGTCGGCCGAAATCGACTTGGCTTTCTGACGGGAAGTCACCGAAGAAAAAGGAGTTCCGATGTTGAGCACCATGCAGGACGAGCCGTTGTCGCTGGCCACGTTGCTGCGCTACGCATCGACGTTCGCCGGCGATTCCACCGTGTCCACCTGGACAGGTACCGGCGTGCGCACCATGACCTACCGTGAGGTCGGCGCCGAATCGGCGCGGTTGGCGAACGCGCTGCGCTCGTTGGGCATCGGGGTCGGCGATCGGGTCGGCACGTTCATGTGGAACAACAACGAGCACCTGGTCGCCTACATCGCGGTGCCCGCGATGGGCGCGGTGCTGCACGCGCTGAACATCCGGTTGTTCCCCGACCAGGTCGTCTACGTGGCCGATCACGCCGAGGACCAAGTGGTGCTGGTGGACGGCACGCTGGTGCCGCTGTTCAGCCAGATCCTGCCGCACCTGACCACGGTCCGCCACGTCATCGTGGTCAACGGTGACGCGGCGACGCTCACCGCGCCCGAGGGCGTGCAGGTGCACTCCTACACCGAGTTGCTCGGCGCGCAGCCGGACACCTACGACTTCCCGGTGATCGACGAGCGTTCCGCCGCGGCGATGTGCTACACCTCCGGCACCACGGGCGATCCGAAGGGCGTGGTGTACTCGCATCGCTCGAACTGGCTGCACGCCATGCAGGTGGCCGCGAACAACGGGATGGGCCTGTTCGAAACCGACACCATTCTGGCGATCGTCCCGCTGTTCCACGCGAACGCCTGGGGCCTGCCGTACGCGGCGCTGATGTCGGGGTCGAATCTGTTGATGCCGGACCGGTTCCTGCAGCCGGGCCCGTTGCTGGAGATGATGGCCGCGCAGAAGCCGTCGTTCGCCGCCGCGGTGCCGACGATCTGGGGTGGGGTGCTGGCGGCGCTGGCGGCGAATCCGCAGGACATCACGCACCTGCGCTCGGTGGTGGTGGGCGGCTCGGCGGTGCCGCCGTCGATGATGCGCACCTTCGAGGACTCCCACGGCGTGCGGGTGCTGCACGCGTGGGGCATGACCGAGACCTCGCCGTTGGGCAGCGTCGCGCATCCGCCCGCCACCGCGGTCACCGACGACGAGAAGTGGGCCTACCGGGTGACCCAGGGCCGCTTCCCGGCCGGTGTTCGCGCGCGTCTGGTCGGTGACGACGGCGTGGTGCCCAACGACGGTGTGTCGCTGGGCGAGCTGGAAGTGCGCGGGCCGTGGATCACCGGCTCGTACTATTCGCCGGACGACGCGGTGGTCGATCCGGAGAAGTTCGACGAGGGCTGGCTGCGCACCGGCGATGTCGGCAAGATCAGCCCCGACGGCTACCTCACGCTGGTGGACCGCTCCAAGGACGTGATCAAGTCCGGTGGCGAGTGGATCTCGTCGGTGGATCTGGAGAACGCCGTGATCGGCCATCCCGCGGTGGCCGAGGCCGCGGTGATCGGCGTGCCGGACGAGAAGTGGGACGAGCGCCCGCTGGTGGCGGTCGTCCTCGCCGAGGGCGCCGAGGTGAAACCCGAAGACCTGCGCGACTTCCTGGCCGACAAGTTCGCCAAGTGGCAGTTGCCGGAACGCTGGGCGTTCATCGCCGAGGTTCCCAAGACCAGTGTGGGCAAGTTCGACAAGAAGCGGCTGCGCAGCCAGTACGCCGACGGCGACCTGGAAGTCACCACGCTCGGCTGACCGCGCCGCCCCGCGTCACCACTTCAGCATCGGCAGTGGTGACGTGGGGTGGGTCCGCAGCCGCCGCGCGGCCAGCGATACGAGCCTGCGGTGGAAACCGTGGTTCGGGTAGCGCTTCGCCAAGTCGCGGTAGGTTCCGCGGGAGATGCCGAACCGGCCGAGCAACCCCCGTTCGACGTCGATGGCGTCGGCGCGCCGGAAGATCTCGACCGGGTCGTGCGGCGGCCCCGCCGGGCGCAGCTTGTGATGCTGATCGATCATCGACACCACCAGCCCGGTCGAGTCGTCGCGGTCGATGCTGGCCAGCCACGCGCGTGCCTGGTCGCACGAGGGGGCGAGGTAGTCGAAGCTGCCCGCCGACCAGATGCCGATGTCGTGCAGGACGGCCGCGGTCAAGAACTCCTCGCGCGTGCTCGGTCGAGGTTGCTGGTCGGCGGCCAAGAGGTCGCACAGCGTCAGGACGCGCAGCACGTGGTTGGTGTAGGCGGCGCGGTCCGGCCCGAGCTGTTGCTGCCACGGCGCGAGCCGGGCTTCGACCTCATCGCGAAGATCGTTGCTGCTCATGGCGGTTGACCCTACGCGCAACCGACCGCCGTCGACGGCGGCGACGCGCGGGCGCGGCGCCGGATGGACGCAAACACCCGGCGCGGGCGAATCAATCTGCCGCGCCGGGTGTTCAGCTCGTAGATCAGCAGTTGCGCAGTTCCGGGCTCTGGTTGAGCAACTGGGCCCGGGTGCTGATGAACGTGCTGTAGGTGTCGCCGCCGACCGCCGCGAGCGGGAAGGCGGCGACCCGGTGGCAGTTCTGGAAGGCGAGCTTCACGCCGAAGTGCCGCTCCAGTCCACCGCGAATCGCGTCGGAAGCCATGGCGCGCAGCAGTTGTCCGCGTGCCACGTCGTCGGGCGGCGCGATCGTGTTGTCGGCGTATTCCTCCGTGCCGGAACGCAGGTCGGCGGCCACGCGGCTGACCACTTCCCAGGCGTACGGCAGCGAGTTGCGGACGACCTCGACGAAGTCGGCGTCGTCGACCTCGCCGCGCTCGGCGCGTTCCAGTATTGCGGTGGGGACATCAAGGGACATGGCGCTCTCCTCCAGTGCTGGACGTCGATGCGATGCCCGAGTCTAATCGAAAGTCGTTGTCAATAATGCTGGATTCGGCGTGAAAGAGCTTTTTCCAGTGCGGCTTTCGTGTCGGCCGCCAGGTGGGCGACCAGTTCTCCCGCGGGTAGCTCGGGGGTCAGCGTATGAGTTTGACCGGCCCAGAGATTGACCTCGTCCGGGTTGCCTGCCGCGCGCGCGGCGGCCCGCAGCGGGGCGGTGGCGTAGTGGATCTCCGGGTATCCCACCGGCGCGGTCGCGCTGTGCCGCAGCAGGAATCGGTTGCGCAACCCGCGTGCCCTGCGTCCGGTGAACGCTCGCGTGAGCATCGTCGGGGTGTCGGCGGTCAAGGCGGTACGGTGCACCTGGTTGGTGCCTGCTTCGGGGCAGCGCAGGAATGCTGTGCCCAGTTGCGCGGCCGCGGCGCCCGCCGCGAGGGCGGCGGCGATGCCCGCGCCGGTCGCGAGGCCGCCGGTGGCCACCAGGGGCCGGTTCGTGGCGGCGGTGAGCAATTGCAGGAGTGCCAGCAGGCCGAGCGGGTCGGCGGTGTCGTCCGCAGGGCGGTCCACGAAGGTCGCGCGGTGCCCGCCCGCCTCCGCGCCCTGGGCGATGAGCACGTCGGCGCCCGCCTCGACCGCGACGCGCGCCTCGTCGACCGAGGTGACGGTCACCCAGATTTCGGAACCGGCGGCGTGCAGCCGCCCTATCTCCGCGGCGCTCGGGCACCCGAAAGTGAACGACACGGCGGCGACCGGGTCGGCGACGAGCAGGTCGAGCTTGGCGTCCCAGTCGTCGGTGTCGTAGCGCGGATCCCCGAGCGTGTGGTCGGCGCCGAGTTCGGCGAGATAGTCCGCCAGGTCCGCGGCGGGGGTCGGTGGGCCGGGTACGAAGAGGTTCACGCCGAACGGCTTGCCGGTGGCCGCGCGCGTCGCCGCGATCCGCGCCGCGGTGTCGGCCGCGCTCAGATAGCCGGCGGCCAGCTGGGCGAACCCGCCCGCCTCGGCCACCGCGGCGGTCAGCTCGGGAGTGGATGGGCCGCCCGCCATCGGGGCCAGCACGATCGGAACGTCCGCCTGGTCGAGGATCACGCACCGATTGTCGCGCATCTGGACATGTGACCCGGGCCTCACCAGCTATTTTCCGCTGGAAGGTTGCGGAATGGTCACGACGCGGTAGAGTTCCCGTCACGACGGATGCCAAACCGTTATCCGCTCGGCTTCACCGGATCGTTATCGAACCCGGTTCGGCTCGGGCTCCGGCATCCCGGACCCTGTTCTACGACCGAGGACTCAGCTTTGTCGCAGCACCGTGTAGGCCCCAGTTCCATTACCGTCCAGAGCCTCCTCGGCGACGGCGGCGAAACGGGCCGGCCGACGCGGCACCGCGCCGAGCCGTCCGCCACCGAGCGCGTGAAGGCCGCCGCGACCGCAGCGGTCGCCGCGGGCGCTTTGATCGGCGCCGCCAGCCAAGTCGCTCCCGCGATCGCCTACGCGTCGCCGTTGCTGCCCGGCTCCCACGATGCCGACGAGGAGACGCAGGCCGCGCCTTCCACCGTGAAGGGTACGAGCATCCTGCCGATCGCCGAGGCGAAGGTCGCCGAGCCGGTCGCGCAGGCCGCGCCGGAGCCCGCCGCGGTCGCCGGGCAGATCGCGGCCCCGGTCGCCGCTCCGTTCGGCATTCCCAATCTTCCCCCGGAGATCGCGGCCCCCTTGGCTCAGGCCGAAGAGGTCCTCAAGGGCGTGCAGCAGCAGGTCGCTCCGGCGCCCGCGGTGCGCCCCGTGGCCGGTGAGATCAGCTCCGGCTTCGGCAGCCGCTGGGGCGCCATGCACTACGGCCTCGACTTCGCCGACGCGCTGGGCGCGCCGATCCACTCGGTCAGCAGCGGCACCGTGATCGAGGCGGGACCGGCTTCCGGTTTCGGCCTGTGGGTGCGCGTGCTGCAGGACGACGGCACCACCGCGGTCTACGGCCACGTGAACGAGATGTTCGTGCACGCCGGGCAGCGCGTGAACGCGGGCGACGTGATCGCCACCGTCGGTAACCGGGGGCAGTCCACCGGTCCGCACCTGCACCTGGAGATCTGGGACCAGGCGGGCACCAAGATCGACCCGATGCCGTACCTGGCAGCGAAGGGCGTGCCGTTGCAGTGGGGCCCGTCCGCGCACTGACTTCTCCTGTCCAGCTTGATATTCCGGTCAGCGCACGGTTGCGCGCAGCGGAGCTTCCCGCGACGAGGTAATGCGGGAAGCGGTTGGTGCGCGGGTCTTTCAGAGCCGCCCCATGGGCACCGGTCGGTCGCTAGGCTCGGGCCGTGATCGAGCTGGGCGACATCTTCGAGCCTGGGTCACCGCACGGCCGCGTCTACGCCGTGCTGGTGCACCATCCGCGGTCGAGTCTCGCCGATATCGCGCAGTACCTGGGCGTTTCGGAAGACCTCGCCGCGGACTCGTTGGATGTGTTGTGTGAATTGCGCGCCGCGGTCCGCGTCGAGTCGCCCGAGGGCGAACCGCTGTGGGACGCGCACGCACCGGAATCGTTGTCCGAAGCCGAGGCGCGGCGCAGACAGCAGGAGATCAACCAGATGCACGCGGCCGCGGCGCGCTTGAGCGAGACGTTCCGTTCGGTGCGCCGCTCGCCCCGCGGCAACGGCGCGGTGGTGCCGGTGTACGAGCGGCTGGAGATGCTGGCGGATTTCGAGGAGATGCAGACCGGCGCGCGCAGCTGCGTCAAGCTGGTCGAGCGCGGCCCCTATCTCAGCGATCCGGAACGCGAGCGCCAGCTGTTCGAGCTCAAGCGGACCAGGCTCGGCGAAGGAATCCGCTATCAGACCTTGTATCAGGACACCGTCTACCAGGATCCGGAGCGCTTGCGGCACGCGCTGTCCACCAATGCCAGCGGCGCACAGGCCAGAACGCTGCCGGAGCCGCCGTTCAAGCTGATCATCAGCGACGACGAGCGCGCCAGCCTGGTGTTGCACGCCGACGAACGCAGGCCCGATCCGATGGGTCTGCGCATCACGGGGTCCCCCACGCTCGAGCTGTTGGTCAAGACCTTCGACATACTGTGGACGATGGCCGCGCCCATATCGGTGAATCCGGCCGCCGAGGCGCTGGACGAACGTGACCGCGCGATCCTGACCTTGATGGGACTGGGCGCCACCGACGACACCATCGCGCGCAGGCTCGGGATGTCCCGGCGCACGGTGGTCCGCCGGACCGCCCGGCTGCTGGAGCGTCTCGGCGCGAGCACGAGATTCCAGGCGGGGGTGCAGGCAACCCGGCGCGGGTGGCTGTGAGCAAGCTCACCGATCGAACGAGTCGTGCAACATGAGGGACTCGGCGCCGATATAACGGCAGGCATCACGCAAGACACCGATTCCATGGGGGAGTGGGCGGCGCTCGACGAGAGGACAGCACCGAAAGGGGGACGCGGACCGCCACCGACGGCAGCCGCGGCAATCCGATACAGCGCGCGGGTTGGGCAGTCAAGCCCCTATATGATTGCTCGGTCCGCGCTGGCCCCGGATAACGAACCCTGCGCAGGGTACGGCCCGGGTCCTGGCTCGATGCGAGAGGTGAATGCACTCGAATGGAAACCGCCCGTCGCTCTGCTCGCGGTAGCCGTCGCCGCAGGTCGGGCAGTCCGCTGTTCGCGCAGCTGCTCACCGCCGCCGTCGAGTCCGCCGCCACCGAGGTCGCGATCCGGTTCAACCCCACGGGAGATCCGGCCGACGATCGGGAACTCACCTACGCCGAGCTGGACGCGGCGTCCTCCCGGCTGGCCAGGGAGCTGATCGAGCGCGGTGTCGGGCCGGGCGACGTGGTCGCCATCGGAATCTCGCGCAGCGTGGAGTCGGTGCTCGCCGTCTGGGCCATCGCCAAGACCGGCGCGGCGTATGTGCCGGTGGATCCGACGTACCCCACCGATCGCATCAACCACATCCTCGCCGACTCCGGCGCCACGGTCGGCCTGACCACCTCGGCGCACCGCCCGGTGCTGGGCACCGGCGTGTACTGGATCGAGCTGGACGACCCGGTGCAGGCCGCGCGCATCGCCGCGCGCCCGGAGCACCCCATCTCCTACACCGACCGGGTCCGTCCGCTGGACGAGCGGCACCCGGCCTATGTCATCTACACCTCCGGGTCCACCGGCAAGCCCAAGGGCGTCGTGGTCTCGCACAGCGGTCTCGCGGGACTCGTGACCGCGGAGCGCGAGCACTACGGGGTGACGGAGGATTCGCGCGTTCTGCACGTCTGCTCGCCGAACTTCGACGTCTCGGTGCTCGAACTGCTGCTGGCCTTCTCCACCGGCGCGACGCTGGTGATCGCGCCGCCGTCGGTGTTCGGCGGTTTCGAGTTGGCGGATCTGCTGCGGCGCGAGCACGTCACGCACATGCTCATCACGCCGGGGGCCCTGGAATCGGTGGATCCGGCGGGGCTGGACGACCTGCAGGCCGTCGTGGTGGCCGGCGACAAGTTCGGACCCGAACTGGTCGCTCGCTGGGCGGCCGAGCGCGAGTTCTACAACGGCTACGGGCCCACCGAGGCGACGATCCTGGCCACCAGTACGCCGCCGATGACACCGGGCGAGCCCATCACGATCGGTACGGCCATCCCTGGAGTCGGGGCGTTCGTGCTGGACTCGCGGCTGCGGCCGGTGCCCGCCGGGGTGGTCGGCGAGCTGTATCTGACCGGTCACGCGCTGGCGCAGGGCTATCTCAACCGACCGGGCCTGACCGCGGAGCGATTCGTCGCCAGTCCGTTCGGCGCCGACACCGGCAACCCCGGAGCGCGGCTCTACCGCACCGGAGACCTGGTGCGCCGCACCGAGTCCGCGGGCCAGGACGGCGTCATCGAATACTTGGGCCGCTCGGACTTCCAGGTGAAGATCCGCGGTTTCCGCATCGAACTCGGCGAGATCGACAACGCGCTCACCGGCCACCCGGACATCGACTTCGCGGCCACTCTCGGCAAGACGCTGCCCTCCGGCGCGACCGCGCTGGTGTCCTATGTGCTGCCGCGGCCCGGGGCCGATGTGGACACCGGCGCGCTCGCCGAGTTCATCGGTGAGTCGTTGCCTGCTTACATGATTCCGGCGTCGATCATGGTGTTGCGGGAGATTCCGTTGACGCCGGTGGGGAAGTTGGATCGGGC
>NZ_JBIDDF010000024.1:0-73749 GCF_043205035.1 Nocardia sp. NPDC047654 | reverse complement strand
CCCCAAAACCCGCAGCGGCAAAATCATGCGCCGCCTCCTACGCGACATCGCCGAAGGACGCGAACTCGGCGACACCTCCACCCTCGTCGACCCGAAGGTGTTCGAATCGATCGCCCGCGGGTAACCACCGAGCGGCGGACCCGGCCACAGAGCAGATGAGGGGGTCCGGGTCCGCCGCTCGCCCTCCTGGGTCCGCCGTCCCGCCGCGACACGCCGGGCAGCGACCTCTGAGCACACCGGATTGAACCGCAGCGCCGCCCTATTCCGTTGACGAGGCGAAAGCGGCACCGGCGCGACGCCGTGCCGCGCCTTCGGAACGGAACCCGACATGACACTCGACGAACAACTCCGCACCCGGCGCAGTGTGGTCGCCGCCGGGGCGGGCATCGCCGCGGCGGCGGCGGTCACCGCCTGCGCCTCCTCCGGCAAGAGCGAACCCCCACCCGCGCCGGGCGACCGGCCTGCCGATGCGGGCCGACAGGCGAACACGCTGGCCAAGACAGCCGACATCCCCGTCGGCGGCGGCGTGATCGCCGGTGACACCGTGGTGACCCAGCCCAGTGCGGGCACCTTCGTCGGGCTGTCGGCGGTGTGCACGCACGCGGGATGCAAGGTCGCGGCGGTGTCCGGCGGCACCATCGACTGCGCCTGCCACGGCAGCAAGTTCGCGTTGGACGGCTCGGTGGTCAACGGCCCGGCCACCAAACCCCTCGCACCGCGCGCCGTCCGGGTCTCGGGTGATTCGGTGGTCGCCGGGTGAGCCGGTCGGCCGGGTTCAGGAACCGCCGAACATCTCCGCCATGCGACGGTCCATCTCGTCGGGCGGCACGTCCTCCACATGGGTGGCCACGGTCCACCGGTGCCCCCACGGGTCTTCGAAGGCGCCGCTGCGATCCCCGTAGAACTGGCTGGTCATCGGCGTGAGCTCGGTGGCGCCCGCGGCCAGCGCGGCGGCGAAGGCGGCGTCGGCGTCCTCGACGTACACGTACAGGTTCACGGGGGTGCCGCCGACCGTCTTCGGGTCGAGGAAGTCCATATCGGGCGCCGGATCGCCGAGCATGACGACGGAATCGCCGAACATCAGCTCGCAATGGGCGATCTTGCCGTCCGGACCGGGCATCCGCATACGTTCGGTGGCGCCGAAAATGTTCTTGTAGAAATCGATCGCCGCCGCCGCGCCGTCGATGGCCAGCCCGGGCGAGACCACCGGATAACCATCGGGAACGGGTTTGACATCAGACATGGAGAACCTCCGGTCGAGGCGTTGTGTCGGACCATGTCGAGCCTATTCCGGCGATCCGCGCAATTGGCCGGATCGTCGGAAATCAGGGACCCGCGGAGCCTTGCAGCCGACGCACCTGGGCCGCGGTGAGCGCGCTGAGCACGGCGGGGTCCACCGCCTCGGGGGCGGTCACCGCCACCTGTAGCAATGTGCTTCCCACCTGGACGATCGCGACCGACGAGCCGAGGGCGAGCCCCTCGCTGGTGGCGCGCACCTGAAAGGCGCCCGCGGCGTCGCCGACCGGTGGCTGGGCGAGCCCGCCGATCCGGTAGTCCACCGCGATATCGGTGGCGTCGTCGCCGGAATAGCGCGTGCACCGGCGCAGCGTCTCCTGCACGGCCGAAAACGCGACCGGGAGCGAATCGGCCGGATAACTCGCCGCGTCGATATCGATGCTGGAGAAATTCGGCCCGGCGTATTGCGTGGAGGCCTGGGCCAGTGCGCCGGAGTATTGCGCGCCGAGCGGAGTGAGTACCCTCGCGCATTCCGCCGGATTCGTCGCCGAGGTACCGGTCGAGGCGGTCCCGGTGGCAGCGCGCGGTGGCAGCGCGGTGAAACCGGACGGCAGGTCGGCGTCGCCGAGGAGGCGGGCGCCCAGCCGGGCAGAATCGGTCTCGGGCGCTGCGGTCACCGGGACCGCGGCCACCGCGGGCCCCAGCGGCGGCAGCTCGTGCGCCTTCGGCTCGGCGGGCTCGGCGGACCCGCAGCCCACGACGAGAGCGACGCACGCCACCGCGAACGGCAGGGCGCACGCGCGGGTCATTCGGTCCACGACACCTGCGTATCGATCGTCTGGCGCAGCGTGCTGTCGCTGTGCGGATCGCGGTAGGCCTGGTGCCCGCCGACGGTGATGGATCCGGCCACCGGCAGCGGCAATCCGAGATCCACCGTGATGGTGCCCGCGCCCTCCATGACGTAGTCCCGGATGTCCAGCGTGCCCGCGTTGTTCGGCAGGTTCCACACCGGCGACTTGGGCTTCTGGGTGACGTGCAGTTCGATGGTGAGCCGATCCCCGTCGCGTTTGCTCAGCGTCGCGGTGGTCACCTGGTCGAGCAGGACGCCACTGCTCACTTCCTGGCGCACCGTCCACACCGCGCCCTCGCCGACGGGCTCGTCGGGGAACGCGATCGACCGGTACACGGCCTGGTAGAACGCCTGCTCGAGGGCGGCGCGCGCGGTGTTCGACGCGTCGGGGGCCGGCTCGAGCCGCAGGGCGGTGATCGTGCCCAGATCGCTGAGGTCGAAGCCCGCATGCGAGCCACCGATCTTGGTGAGCGCTTTGGCCATCGTGGGGTCCGGTGAGGTGACCGTACCGAGGGTCAGATCGATGCCGTCCGCGGTGGTCTGCGCGGTCATGGGAATGGTCAGCGCCGGGGTGGAGAAGTCGCGCTTGGGCTGTTCATCGATCTGCTGTTCGATGTGGTGGGCGGTATAGAGCGTGACCCGCTGCGCGGTGCCGGCTGGATACTCCGGCCGCAGCAGCGAACGCGGTTCCGCACCGGCCGATTCGACCGTGGCCACCGCGGCCGCGATCGGCACGGTCACTTCCTTGCCGATTCCCAGCGGCTCCGTTCCGTCGGCCTCACCGCTCGACTCCGCGCCGTCGCCGCAACCGACGCCGAAGGCCGAAAGCCCGACCGCGAGCACCATGAGCAGTACGCCCGAGCGTGCGCTCCGGGCGGAGCCTGGGCTCCGATGAAGGCGGGGGGAAGACAACACCGTCACGAGCAACAGCGTACGACCGCTTCCTGAGTGTCAGCTGGGACATCCGAGTGCGCGCCGGTCGGCGTGCCACGCGCGTCCACCGGGCGCGGGCCGGGCAATCGGACGCGCGCACCGGGCCCGATCGGGCTCGAGAGATGATGGTCGGCGTGAGTGACGACGGGCCGCCCGAGGAAAAACCAGCAAACACCGCCGATCCGACGACCGAGCCTGCTCCACCGCAGCGTCTGCGGACGCTGCTCGTTCTCGCCGCGGTGGTGCTCGGCCTGGATCTGCTCACCAAGACCATCGCGGTCGCGAAACTGACGCCGGGCGACCCGGTGTCGATCGTCGGTGACGTCGCGCGCCTGAGCCTGGTGCGCAATCCGGGCGCGGCGTTCTCCATGGCCACCGGCATGACCTGGCTGCTCACCCTGGTCGCCGCCGCCGTCGTCGTCGGGGTGGTGCGCATCGGCCGCACCTTGCGCTCGCTGGGTTGGGCGATCGGTCTGGGCATGGTGCTCGGCGGGGCGCTCGGCAACCTGATGGACCGGCTGTTCCGCGCGCCGGGCCCGCTGCAGGGCCACGTGGTGGACTTCGTCGCGATCGGCTGGTGGCCGGTGTTCAACGTCGCGGACTCGGCCATCGTCTGCGGAGCGATCCTGCTGGTCGCGCTCACCGTGCTCGGCTTCGAACCCAACGGCACCCGGGTCGGCCACGGCAAGCCCGGCGAAGCGAGCGAGGGCAGCGCGGCATGAGGGAAACCAGGACCATGCCCGTCCCCGACGGGCTCGACGGTATGCGCGTCGACGCGGGCCTGGCCCGCCTGCTCGGCCTGTCCCGCACCGCGGTGGCCGCGCTCGCCGAGGAGGGCTCGGTGCAGCTCGACGGCGTCGCCGCGGGCAAGTCCGACCGGCTCACCGCGGGCGCCTGGCTCGAGGTGATCTTCCCCGAGCCGAAGCGAGAATTGACCATCGAGGCCGAACCGGTGGAGGGGATGAAGATCCTCTACGCCGACGACGACATCGTCGCGGTGGACAAGCCGGTCGGCGTGGCCGCGCACACCGGTGTCGGCTGGAGCGGGCCCACCGTCGTGGGCGGGCTCGCCGCGGCCGGATACCGCATCTCCACCTCGGGCGCGCACGAGCGGCAGGGCATCGTGCACCGCTTGGATGTCGGCACTTCCGGAGTGATGGTGGTCGCGCAGTCCGAGCACGCGTACACGATGCTCAAGCGCGCGTTCAAGCAGCGCACGGTCGACAAGCGCTACCACGCCGTGGTGCAGGGCCATCCGGACCCGAGCAGCGGCACGATCGACGCCCCGATCGGCCGGGCCCGCGGCAACGACTGGAAATTCGCCGTCACCGCCGACGGACGGCCCAGCGTCACCCACTACGACACCGTCGAGGCGTTCCATTCGGCCAGCCTCCTGGACATCCATCTGGAGACCGGCCGCACCCATCAGATCCGGGTGCACTTCTCCGCGATCCGCCACCCGTGCTGCGGCGATCTCACCTACGGCGCGGACCCGCGCCTGGCCGAGCGGCTCGGCCTGCAACGCCAGTGGCTGCACGCCCGGTCGCTGGGCTTCCAGCATCCCGCCGACGGCCGCTACCTGGAGATCACCAGCGAGTACCCGAACGACCTGAAACACGCGCTGGACGTCCTGCGCGATGTCTGACCGCCGGCTGCCGCCGCGGCGCGGTATCTTCCTCGCCGCGGCGGTGGTCGCGCTGATGGCGCTGATCTACGCGCTGGGCGCGCTGCATCCGCCGTATCGCACCGCGGCGGCCACCGACCGTCTCGGGCCCGACCGAGGCGAGCAGGTCACGGATTACCTCGACCGGTCTCGTGATTCGCTGGAGGCGGGCGGCGACGAACCGCGCTGGGCACTGGTGTCGTTCACCGAACCGCTCGCCCCCGAGCAGATTCCGGCGCACAGCGGCGGATTGCGGATCTCCCAGGTGCTCTACCGGGTGCCGGTCCCCCGCGTGCAGACGCCCTTGGTAACCGTGCCCGTCCCGGAAGGTGCGGCCGCGGCGATGGATTCGGCGCAGGACGCGGCCTGGCTGCTCCCCCGCCCCGCCGACGACCGTTCCGCCCGCGTGGTGGAGTACTCCGCCGCCCGGCTCCGGGACGGCTGCGGCTGCGTCGTCGGACTCGTCGTCCGGGGGTCCTCGGCGCAGTTGCGGAACCTGGCCGGGCGCAACGGCATCCGCGCGGTCCAGGCGCTTCCCGCCGACGCGGTGGCGGGCAGCTTCGCGGTGGTTCCGCTGCTGCCCGATTACCGCGATGTCGTCGCGCCCGGTCCCGACGACGGACCGGTTCCGCAACCGTGAGCGGCCGGGCGCTCAGTCCGGCAGGGTGACGACGCCGTCGAGGTAGCGGCGGCAGCGCCCGAACAGCAGCACCCGGTCGCCCGTCAATTCGCAGCGCAGGCTTCCGCCCCGGCGGGAGAGCTGCCTGGCGTGCAATTCGGTGCGGCCGAGCCGCTCGCTCCACAGCGGAACGAGCTGGGCGTGCGCGGATCCGGTCACCGGATCCTCCGGAACGCCCACGCCGGGGCCGAAGAAACGGGAGACGAAATCGACCGAGTCGCCGGGCGCGGTGACGATCGCGGCGCGCGGCAGGGCCGGGAACGCCGACAGCACGGGCGCGGCATCGCGCACCTCCTGTTCGGTCGCCACGACGATCACCTCGTCGGTGCCGGAATACGCGGCCACCGGACGCACCCCGAGCGCCGCGACGAGCGCCGGATCCGGCCGCACCGGGATGCTCGGCACCACCGGCAGGTCGAGGACGAACTCGTCGTCGTCGGTGCGGTCGACGTGCAGCCAGCCGCTGCGCGTGTAGAAACTCACCCGGTCCTCGCCGGGATGCAGGTCGGCCAGGATCTGCGCGGCGCTGGCCAGGGTGGCGTGCCCGCACAGCGCGACCTCCACCCTCGGGGTGAACCACCGCAGGTGGAAAGCGGGCCACTCACCCGGCGGCATGCCCGCCTCGGGAGGTAATTGCGATGTATAGAACGCGGTCTCGGCGAGATTGTTCTCCTCGGCCAGCTGTTGCAGCAACGCATCCGGGAGCCAGGACGGGAGCGGCATCACCGCGGCCGGGTTGCCCGAGAACGGTGCGTCGGCGAACGCGTCGATCTGGTGCAGCAGTACCTCCATAGTCTCCAGAAGGTACTCCAACTCTGAATGGCCGCTTCGCACAAGGCTTCTCGTGGCGCGGCTAGTCAGACGTCCAGTCTGTCAGGCGGCTCCGCCGGGCGAACTCGGCAGCAGTTGCCGCTTGTCGTCGAGCAGCACCGCGCTCACCCACCACGCGGCCTCGACCAGCACGATGCCCACCACGCCGCAGGCCACCGCCGCACCGGTGAGCGCGAGGTTGGAGGGGTCGAGTTTGAAGAACTCGCGGGTGAAGGGAACGGTGAACAAGAAGACGTACGCCGCCACCGACGCCGCGACGAGGACCACCTTCCACCAGACGTACGGACGCGCGACGATGGCCAGCACCCACACCGCGATCATGATCAGGGTGATGAGGGCGGTGGTGCCCGCCTGGATCTTCTGTTCCTCGCCCGCGTCCGGCCCGGCATAGGCGATCAGGTACGCCACGAAGGTGGCCGCGCCGATCACCACGCCCGACGGGATGGCCAGTCGCATGACCCGTCCGACGAAGCCCGTGCGGGCGCGCTCGTTGTTGGGCGCGAGCGAGAGGATGAACGCCGGGATACCGATGGTGAACCAGGCCGCGATCGTGACGTGGCGCGGCAGGAACGGGTAGCCGATGGGATCGTAGTCGAAGATCTGGGAACCGGCGCCGGCGATCCCGACCAAGAAGGCGAGCAGGACGGAATAGACGGTCTTGGTGAGGAACAGATTCGAGACGCGCTCGATGTTGCCGATCACCCGGCGTCCCTCCCCGACCACATAGGGCAAGGTGGCGAACTTGTTGTCCAGCAGGACGATCTGCGCCACCGCCCTGGTCGCGGGGCTGCCCGAGCCCATGGCCACGCCGATATCCGAATCCTTCAACGCGAGAACGTCGTTCACGCCGTCACCGGTCATCGCCACGGTGTGCCCGCGCGACTGCAAGGCGGACACCATGGCGCGCTTCTGGTCCGGACGGACCCGGCCGAAGGTGGTGTTGCGGTCCAGCACGCCGGCCAGCCCGTCGCGGTCCTCCGGCAGTTCCCGCGCATCGATCGGATGATCGCCGCCGGGCAGGTCGAGCGAGGAAGCCACCGCGCCGACCGACACGGCGTTGTCGCCGGAGATGACCTTGATCGAGACATCCTGGCTCGCGAAGTACTCGAGTGTGTCGCGGGCGTCCGGCCGGACCTTCTGTTCCAGCACGACCAGGGCGGCGGGCCGCACGACGCCGGGAGCGTCCGCCGCGTCCACCGCACGGTCGCCGCGGGCCAGCAACAGCACGCGCAGACCGGAGGCGCCCAGTTCCTCGGCCACCCGCGCGTCAGCGGAGTTCGGGTCGAGCAGCACGTCCGGCGCGCCGAGCAGCCAGTCGCCGTGCTCGCCGTAGGAGCAGCCGCTCCACTTCTTGGCCGAGGAGAACGGCGCGACGGCGGTGCGCTGCCAGCCGGGACCGTCCGGCAAGGCCTCGACGATGGCCTGGACGCTCGCGTTCGGTCGCGGATCGTCGGCGGCGAGCGCGGCCAGCGCGGCGCGTACCTCGGTGTCGTCGAAGGTGTCCAGGGTCTTCAGATCCGACAGCCGCATGCCGTTCTCGGTCAGCGTGCCGGTCTTGTCCGCGCACACCACGTCCACCCGGGCCAAGCCCTCGATCGCGGGCAACTCCTGGACCAGGCACCGGCGCCTGCCCAGCCGCACCACGCCGACCGCGAACGCTATCGAGGTCATCAGCACCAGCCCCTCGGGCACCATCGGCACCAGCGCGGCCACCATCCCGGTGACCGCGGGCCGCCAGGACTCCTTGCTCGAGACGAGCTGGTTGTAGATGCTCAGCAGGCCCGCCGGGATCAGCAGGTAGGTGATGAACTTCAAGATCTTGTCGATACCGCTGCGCAGCTCGGAGTGCACCAGGGTGAACTTGCTCGCCTCCTCCGCCAGCCGCGCCGCGTAGGCGTCCCGGCCGACCTTGGTGGCGCGGTACGCGCCGGACCCGGACACCACGTAGCTGCCCGACATCACCGTGGCGCCGACCGCCTTGTCGACCGGATCGGCCTCGCCGGTGAGCAACGACTCGTCCACCTCGAGCTGCGCGGACTCCTCGACCGTGCCGTCCACCACGATCTGGTCGCCCGGCCCGAGCTCGATCAGGTCGTCGAGCACCACGTCGTGCGGCGCGACCTCGACCGCCGTGCCGTCCCGGCGGACGGTCGGCTTGGCCTGGCCGACGATGGCGAGCTCGTCGAGCGTGCGCTTGGCGCGGATCTCCTGGATGATGCCGACCGCGCTGTTGGCGACGATCAGCAGGCCGAACATGCCGTCGATGATCGATCCGGTGGCCAGCACCAGGACGAAAAGGACCCCGAGGATGGCGTTGATCCGCGTGAAGACGTTCGCGCGCACGATGTCGCGGACCGAGCGGCTCGCCCGATCGGGGACGTCGTTGGTCAGTCCGTCGCGGCGACGTTGCTCGACCTCGGCCGCGGTCAGTCCGGTGGCGCCCGAAGCCTGCACGGTAATCGACATGACCGCAAGGCTACGGGACAACTACGTTCGTCCTCGTGCGGCGAAGCAGGTCCATCCCCGGTGCAGCGTTCGGAGCGAGCGCGTACTTCTTGTGGGGACTTTTCCCCGCGTTCTTCGGATTGCTGGCGTTCGCCAGTCCTGGTGAGGTGGTGGCGCAGCGGATCGTCTGGACGCTGGTCGTCGTGCTCGCGGTGCTCGCCCTGAGCGGCCGGATACGCGAGTTGCGCGGCATCGGCGGCCGCGTCTGGCGCCTGGCCGCCGTCGCGTCCGCCGCGATCGCGCTCAACTGGGGCGTGTACGTCTACGGCGTCACCTCGGGGCACGTCGTGGAATGCGCGCTCGGCTACTTCATCAACCCGCTGGTGACCGTCGCGTTCGGGGTGGTGATCTTCCGGGAACGGCTCTCCGGCGCCCAGTGGGCCGCCCTGGCACTCGGCGCGGGCGCGGTGGCCGTGCTCACCGTCGACTACGGCAGGCCGCCGGTCATCGCCCTGGCCCTGGCCTGTTCGTTCGCCACCTACGGCTTGGTGAAGAAGGTGATCCCGCTGGACGCGCTGCGCGGCATCGCCGCCGAGGGCATCGTCGCCGCGCCCTTCGCGCTGGCGTTCGCCGTCGCTCTGGCGGTCACCGGGCACAGCGAATTCGCCTCCGGCCCCGCCCACACCGCGCTGATGGCGGCCACCGGACCGGTCACCCTGGTCCCGCTGCTGCTGTTCGCCGTCGCGGCTCAGCGCGTCGCGCTGTCCACCATGGGCCTGCTGCAATACCTGACCCCGGCGCTCCAGATGGCCTGGGGCGTCGCCATCGCGCACGAGCCGATGCCCGCCTCGCGATGGGCCGGTTTCGCGCTGATCTGGGCCGCGCTGGCGATCTTCACCACCGAAGCGCTGCTGCGAGCCCGGCGTGCGCGGCGCACAGCGTCAGATCTCACAGGCGCAGCACCACGTCCGTGACCCGACACAGCGGTCAGGACCCGACCGCCGGACGCCGGACGCCGGACGCCGGACGCCGGACGCCGGACGCCGGACGCCGGACGCCGGACGCCGGACGCCGGACGCCGGACGCCGGACGCCGAGAAGTGAGTATTCGTCGGAGACGGTCGCAAAAGTGTCGGATCCGACACTTCTCTGGGTTCCGTCCGCTTTGTAGCGTCGACACATGACCGCGCCCGACCCCCTTCGCTCCCGCACCCGTATCTGGCGGACACCCGCCGGGACGGCGCCCGACCTGCTGGGCATGACCGGCCGAGAAATCTTGCAGGGAGCGCTCGACGGGCGACTCCCGAACGCGCCGATCCTGAACGCACTCGGCTTCCGACTGGCCCAGGTCGGTGACGGGATCGTGGTCTTCGAGGGCGAGCCGGGCGATCACCTGCTCGACCCCATCGGCGGGGCGCACGGCGGCTTTGTGACGGCCGTGCTCGAATCGGCCCTCGAATCGGCGGTGATGACGAGATTGCCGGGCGGATCGCGGTCCACCTCGGTTCAGATCGGCATCCACGTGCACCGGCACGTGCGCGCCGACACCCAGCCGCTGCGCTGCGAAGGCACCGCTATCCACGTCGGCCCCACCACCGCGAGCGCGGAGGCCCGCCTGATCGGGGCCGAGGACGGCGAACTGTACGCGCACGCCGCCGCGACCTGCGCGATCCTGCGGATGATCTAGCGACAGTGCCGCACCGGCCCGGCAGGGCAGCTCGAACCGCCTGGTGCGCAGCACATTTCACGCAACGACGACGGGCCGGTCGCGGGGACGAATCCCGGCGACCGGCCCGGCCGGTGGTGCGAACTCAGCTGCAGGCCGCCGACTGCTGACCGAGGTTGGTCAGCATGGTGCAGGCCCACGCCTTCTGGATCTTCCACTTGCCGTTGTCGGCGACGAACGGCACGTCGACGATGTTCTCCTGGCCGTTGAGGATGAACTTGGCCTTCGCGTTCACGCTGTCGCCGAACGAGGTGACGTCGGTGACCTCGATCTTCACGTCGGCGCCCGCCGCGGCCTGGGACAGGCGATCCGGCAGCGTCGGATCGGCTTCGGCGCCCTGGACGTTGTCCAGCTTCTCGGAGGCGGGCACCGACGGGTCCAGCGCACGGGAGAGGGCGGTGTTCAGCTCCGCGGGAGTCGGGACCGGCGGCAGGTTCGCGCTCGCGGTCGCCGACGCCTTGGCGCTGGTCGACGTCTTGGCGGCGGGCTTGCTGTCCTTGTCGTCGCCACCGCAGGCGGTCAGGCCAAGCGCGGCGACGATGGCCAGGCCGGCGATCGCGATGCGTCCAGTCTTACGAAGCTTCAACTGCTCGTCCTTTGCGTTCGAGAGGTCCGTGTCGTGTTCCACCTTGACAGCCGCCACCCGAACCGGCGGCGCTGCACGAGGTCCCAGGCTACCGGCACCGGGCGGCGCCGCCGAAGATCCACACGGACCGACGATGGTCGTCGGCAGCGAACGTACGCGCCCGGCCGGGCGATGTCGAGCCGCGGGCCCGGCCGTCAGAGCAGGCTGCGCAGCGGATCGGCCCGGGTGAGCGCGGCGTCGTCGGCGGCGAAGGTGCGCGCGGGACCCGGACCGGTGGAACGGGTTTC
Organism: Nocardia sp. NPDC047654; assembly: GCF_043205035.1. Taxonomy (NCBI): domain Bacteria; kingdom Bacillati; phylum Actinomycetota; class Actinomycetes; order Mycobacteriales; family Nocardiaceae; genus Nocardia; species Nocardia sp. NPDC047654. The sequence goes on along the minus strand of NZ_JBIDDF010000024.1, from coordinate 62,514 downwards.
GAAGCGAACGGTCACCACGCCGAGCCCCGCGCCCTGCACCCAGCCGTGGCCGTGCTCGGGATGGGTCACGTCCATGCCGGGATGCCAGACCGCCACGGGCAAGGTGGGCGCGCTGATCTGCGGGGCAGCGCCGAGTCCGGCGGAGTGCGCGGGCTCGGCTTCCGGCTGCGCCGTGACGATCTCGGCGGCCGTGCCGCGATCCAGTTCGGGGAACAGCGACTCCTGGCGGATCGTCGACAGGCCGCCGTAGCCGACCCCGACGAGACGGATCGGGCCCAGTTCCCGCGGGTCGAGCGCCGAACGTTGCGCGGCGGCGGCGAGGGTGGCCAGGTCCTCGGTGGCGTAGGGAAGGGTGAAGGAGCGGGTGACGATGCTCATATCGGACTTCTTCAGTTTGAGCACCACCGTGCGCGCCGCGCGCCCGTCGCCGGCGAGGCGCCGGTGCGCCGCCGCGGCCATGTCCTCGATGGCCGGGCGCAACTGCTCGAGGCTGACGATGTCGGTCTCGTAGGTGGTCTCGGCGCTGATCTGCTTGGCCTCGGTGCGTTCGGCGACCGGACGGTCATCGATGCCGCGCGCCAGCCGGTGCAGTGCGGCGCCCACACTGCCGCCGAGGATCGACATCGCCTCCGACTCCGGCAGGGCGGCGAAAGCGCCCACCGTCTCGATGCCCAGCGAACGCAATCTGCCCTCCGCGACCGGCCCGATGCCCCACAACTTGCGCACCGGCAGCCCCGCCAGCAGACGCGGCTGCTCGACCGGCGAGATCACTCGCACCCCATCGGGTTTGGCCAAGCCGGAGGCGATCTTGGCCAGTTGCTTACCGGTGCCGGCGCCCACCGAGGCGGTCAGCCCGGTTCGCTCGCGCACCACCGCGCGCAACTCCTCGCAGAACGCGTGCACCCGCGCGACCGTCGCGCCCGCCAGCTCGGCGGGCTCGCCGAACGCCTCGTCGTACGACAGCGTCTCCAGCACCGGGATCCGGCTGCGCAGCGCGTCGAAGACCTGCCCGCTGACCACGCCGTAGACCGCCCCGCGCGGCGGCACCACCACCGCGGTGACACCGACCAGCCTGCGCGCCTGATGCATCGGCATCGCCGACCGCGCGCCGAAGACACGCGCCTCGTAACTGGCTCCGGCCACCACCCCGCGGCCACCGGTTCCGCCGACCAGCACCGGCCTGCCGCGCAATGTCGGCCGGGTCAGCTGTTCGACCGAGGCGAAGAACGCGTCCATATCTATATGCAGAACCCAGCGCCGGGCGACGCTGTCCGCGTCGGCGAACGCCGGAAGAGGCCGCGGGCTCACCGAGCCGTCCCCGCGCGTCGTCCCGATCCCGGTCGACGGCGCGGCCGCGCGCTCGACGCTCGGTTTCTCGGTACGCACGGGTGCAATGTACGCCCGCCCACCGACAGCTCGGGCGGGCGGTGACGCTGTCAGGTGGCTGTGCGCTAGCTACCGGTTACCTGCCGGTATCGCGGCTCGCCTCCCCTCGTCTCCGGGTGGCCCCCTGTGTCGCCGCACCGGCCTTGATCTGCCCTTTTCCGCGCCGGCCCCGGTACTCGACAGTCCTGAAATAACCGCCGACGTGCCGCGGGGAGGGAGCTCGGCGCCCGGTCCGATATGTGATGATCGGACTCATGAATATCCGCAAGGCCGTCATCCCGGCCGCAGGTATCGGCTCCCGTCTGCTTCCGCTGACCAAGGCCATCCCCAAGGAGATGCTGCCGGTCGGCGACAAGCCGGTGATCGAGCACACCGTCCGCGAGCTGGTCGCTTCGGGCATCACCGACATCACCATCGTGGTCAGCGGCGGGAAATCATTGATCCAGGACCACTTCCGCCCCAACCCGGCGCTGGTGGCCCAGCTGCGCGCGGACGGCAAGACCGCCTTCGCCGACGCGGTCGAGGAGGTCGGCGAACTGTCCCGGCTCGGCCACATCACCTACCTCGACCAGCACGGGCCGTACGGCAACGGCACCCCGGTACTCAACGCCGCCCGCAATCTCGGCGACGAGCCGATGCTGGTGCTGTGGCCGGACGACGTGTTCGTCGCCGAGGTGCCGCGCGCCCAGCAGCTCATCGACGCCTACGAGGCCACCGGGGCGCCCGTCCTGGCGTTGATGCCGATGGATCCCGCCGAGTCGCAGCGCTACGGCGTGCCGGTGGTCGCCGACGACCAGGGCAACGGCCTGCTGCGCATCACCGGGCTGCGGGAGAAGCCGAAGCCGAAGGACGCGCCGTCGTCGTTCGCCGCGATCGGCGGCTACGTCGTCACCCCCGGCATCATCGACGAGCTGCGCAGGCAGACCGAAGCGTGGTATGAGCACCGCACCGGCGAGGTGTACCTCACCGACGCGATCAACGTGCACGCGGCGAACAATCCGGTCTTCGGCCAGGTGATCCGCGGCCGGTGGTACGACACCGGCAACCCGGCCGACTACCTGGTGGCGCAATTCGCCTCGGCGCTGGCGCACCCGCAGTACGGACCGTCGCTGCGCGACCTCGCCGACGGCCTCGACGGCTGACCTCCTGGCCTCGACCACGGCGAGCGACTCGCCGACACGGCCCCGACCACACCGGTGGTCGGGGCCGTGTCATCCCGGGAACAACCGCGATCGGCGTCGCGTGCCCTCGCCGGGTGCGCGCTCAGAAGCGGCGGATGGCGTAGATGTCGAATTCGTCGAGCGGGGTGTAGCCCACCGGCACACCCCAGTCATAGGCGTTGAGTACCAGTCCGTTACCCGCGTAGATGCCGACGTGTGAACCGTCCTGGTTCAGCACCACCACGTCGCCGAGCGAGAGCGAGCCCCGCGGCACCGGCGCGCCCGCCTTCGCCTGCTGCCAGGTGGTCCGCGGAATGCTCACGCCGACCTGGCGGTACGCCCACTGCACGAGCCCCGAGCAGTCCCAGCTGGAGGGGCCGGTTCCGCCCCATTCGTAGGGCTTGCCGATCTGTGTGGTCGCCGCGGCCAGCGCGCCGACGCCGAACACACTGGGCACCGGCAGGGCGCCCGAGCCGCTGGCGCTGCCGGAGTCACCACCGGGACCGCTGCCCGAGGCCGAACCGGAGGAGGCGCTGCCCGGCCCGCTGCCGGAGGCGCTGCCGGTGTCGGCCCACACGGGTCCGGCGAGCAGGAGGATCGTGATGGTGGAGAGCAGAAATCCGAGTGCGATGCGGTGCGTCGATTTTCTCGGCACGTACTCGCCCCTTCCATGGGCGCGGATGACTGGCCGCCGATCGGCGGCCTGGCTAATACATGGCATCAGCAGCGGCCACCGGTGCGGAGCCACCGCCACCCGCACCGGGCGTGTTACCGGCGCGGCCGAATTCCAAGTAAGACAAGCCAGAAAGAGAAATTGCCGCTCCGGATACGAGCCGGTCAACAGCAGCGACACCGCAGATTGTGCCTGGGATATCGCCGAATTGTCGGGAATCAGCAAACTCTCAGCATGTGATCTACGTCACTAACTTGACCGCTGATCCGCAGCGGTCGGGCCCGGAACGAGGGGCACGAGAACCGCTCCGCACAGCAGCCGGGGCGGGACCCGATGGGTCCCGCCCCGGCTCGCTCGGTACTCGGCGCGCTATGCCTTGGCGAGCTTCGCGCGCACGCCGCCGACCAGATCGGCGGCCTCCGGACCCGCGTCGCCGAAGGTCAGCGTGGTGGCGAGGATCTCGCCCGCGATCAGGTCACGGTGCGTCTCGGCCCACGCGGCCCGCTCCGCCGGGACCTCCAGCACCACGGTGATGCGGTCGGAGACGTCCAGTCCGGACGATTTCCTGGTCTCCTGGAGATCGCGGATCAGGTCCCGGGCCCAGCCCTCGGCCTCCAGCTCCTCGGTGACCACCGAGTTCAGCACCACCAGACCCGCGTTCCCGGGCAGCGCCGCGGTCGACTCGGGTTCGGCCGCGACAAGGCGCTGGGTGTACTCCTCGGGCAGCAGGGCGATTCCGGCCGCACGAACCGTGCCGTCCGCGTCCTCGGACCACTCCCCGGCCTTGACCGCCTTGATCACCGTCTGCACGTCCTTGCCGAGCCGCGGACCCGCGGCGCGGGCGTTGACCACCAGCTCGAAGCGGCCGTGCGAGTCCACATCGGTGGTCAGGTCCACCTTCTTGACGTTCACCTCGTCGGCGACGATGTCGGCGAACGGCGCCAGCCGCTCGGCGTCGGCCGCGGCGATGGTGACCTCGGCCAGCGGCAGCCGCACCCGCAGGTTCTGTGCTTTGCGCAGGCTCAGCACCGTCGAGCACACCACCCGCACCTCGTCCATCGCGGCGACCAGCTCCGGGTCGTCCGGCAGTTCGCCCTCCTTCGGCCAGTCGGCCAGGTGCACCGAGTCGCCGCCGGTCAGTCCGCGCCAGATCACCTCGGTGATCAGCGGCAGCAACGGCGCCGCCAGCCGGGTGACCACCTCGAGCACCGTGTGCAGGGTGTCCACCGCGTCGCGGTCCTCGCTCCAGAACCGCGACCGCGACCGCCGCACATACCAGTTGGTCAGCGCGTCGGCGAACGAGCGCAGTTCCTCGCAGGCGCCCGCGATGTCGTAGGCCTCCAGCGCCTCGGTGATGACGTCCCGGGTTCGCGCGAGCTTCGCCAGGATGTAGCGATCGAGCACGTGCGGCGAATCCGTGCGCCACACCCCGGGCTTCGAGGCGTACAGCTGCAGGAAGGTCCACGCGTTCCACAGCGGTCGCAGCGCGTGACTCACGCCCTCGCGGATGCCGCGCTCGGTGACGATGAGGTTGCCTCCGCGCAGGATCGGCGAACTCATCAGGAACCAGCGCATCGCGTCCGAGCCGTCCCGGTCGAACACCTCGTTGACGTCCGGGTAGTTGCCCTTGGACTTGCTCATCTTCAGGCCGTCGTCACCGAGCACGATGCCGTGCGCGGCAACGGTCTTGAACGCCGGGGAATCGAACAGAGCCGTCGCCAGCACGTGCAACGTGTAGAACCAGCCGCGGGTCTGCCCGTTGTACTCGACGATGAAATCGCCCGGGAAGTGGCTGTCGAACCACTCCTTGTTCTCGAACGGGTAGTGCACTTGGGCATACGGCATCGAGCCGGACTCGAACCAGCAGTCCAGCACCTCCGGCACCCGGCGCATGGTCGACTCGCCGGTCGGGTCGTCGGGATTCGGCCGGGTGAGTTCGTCGATCATCGGGCGGTGCAGATCGGCCGGGCGCACGCCGAAGTCACGCTCCAGCTCGTCCAGCGATCCGTACACGTCGACGCGCGGGTAGGCCGGATCGTCGGACACCCACACCGGGATCGGGCTGCCCCAGTAGCGGTTGCGGCTGATGTTCCAGTCGCGCGCGCCTTCCAGCCACTTGCCGAACTGGCCGTCGCGGATGTGCTCGGGCACCCAGGTGATCTGCTTGTTGAGCTCGACCATCCGTTCGCGGAACTTGGTGACCGCGACGAACCAGGACGGCACGGCCATGTAGATCAGCGGCTGCCCGGAGCGCCAGCTGTGCGGGTAGGAGTGCTCGATCGTCTCGTGCCGCAACAGCTTTCCCGCGGACTTGAGGTCCTTGATGATCACCGGGTTGGCGTCGAACACCATGAGGCCCTCGTACGGCGGGACCATCGAGGTGAACTTGCCGCCCGCGTCCAGCGGCTGCACCAGCTCGATGCCGTGCGCGGTGGCGACGTCCATGTCCTCCTCACCGAAGGCGGGCGCCAGATGCACGATGCCGGTGCCGGAGTCGGTGGTCACGTAGTCGGCGGTGAGCACCCGGTGGGCGTTGGGGTGGCCGACGAAGAAGTCGAACGGCGGCGCGTAGGAAAGCTCGGCCAGCGCGGCGCCGTCGTACTCGGCGAGCACCTCCGGGTTCTCGCCGAACTCCCGCGCGTAGTGCGAAACCCGTTCGGCCGCGAGCACATAGCGTTTGCCGTCGGCGCCGCGCAGGTGCACGTAGCGGACATCGGGGTGCACCGCGATCGCCAGGTTGGACGGCAGCGTCCACGGCGTCGTGGTCCAGATCAGCGCGTTGGCGCCGTCGAGTTCGTGCAGCGGATGCTCCGCGGGCACGCGCAACGCCATGTCGACGGTGACCGCCGGGTCCTGGCGCATTTTGTAGGCGTCGTCGAGGCGGGTTTCCTGATTCGACAGCGGCGTCTGCTCGTACCAGCTGTAGGGCAGCACCCGGAAGCCCTGATAGATCAAACCTTTGTCGTACAGCGACTTGAACGCCCACATCACCGACTCCATGAAGTCGGTGTCCAACGTCTTGTAGTCGTTGTCGAAGTCGACCCAGCGGGCCTGGCGGGTCACGTAGTCGCGCCATTCACCGGTGTAGCGCAGTACCGACGTTTTGCAGGCCGCGTTGAATTCCGCGAGCCCCATCGCATCGATCTGTGATTTGTCCGTGATACCGAGCTGCTTTTCGGCTTCGATTTCGGCGGGCAGTCCGTGGCAGTCCCATCCGAATCGCCGATCGACCCGCTTGCCGCGCATGGTCTGGAAACGCGGGACGAGGTCTTTGACGTATCCGGTAAGCAAATGTCCGTAATGCGGCAGACCGTTGGCAAAGGGGGGGCCGTCGTAGAAGACGAATTCGGCTGCGCCGGAACGGTTTTCAATGCTCGCGCGGAAGGTTTCGGCGGCCGCCCACGCGTCGAGCACGCGGCGCTCCATCTCGGGGAACGACGCCCCGTTGCCGACGCCGAGGTCGACGCGCGGGTACGCGCTGTTGCTGGAAGTGTGGTCCGCCATGGCGGATACGTCTCCTCGTGCCGTGTGTCATGGGCACGGGGACGATGACGGCGCCCGGTGCGCCGAAACCGCGGTACCACCCCGCTTGTCCGGCGTGACGAACTCCGGACCTCTCATTCGCGAGCTGTGACGGGCTCACCCGTTCGGTTCTACTGAGCGCCCGGCCCGCGGGCCGCGCCACCGTTCTTCCGAAGGCTCCCCGGTGATAGCCGGATCGACGCCGTATTCATGTTTGATTCTAGCCGCAGCGGTCAACTCATATCGGAGAGCAGGTCAGCGTTTGGCATGTCGGCCAGGAGGCGGTGGGGAATCACCTTCCGGACTCCGCATGGACAAAGCGCTCACCAGCAGGAGCATCGCACCGATGACGCACACCACGATGCAACCCCACGCCCAGATCACCGATCCGGTGGTGAGCGCGGCCACGAGCAGGGCGAAGCCGATCGCGGCAAGGACGAGTGTCAAGACGAGCATGGTGACCCCCAAGGCATGCCGGGCGGCTCGACAGTTCCTCTAACGGTATGCGAACTGCTGTGCTCGTGCGCGGCGTGCTACTTGCCGCCCTTGGCGAAGGACGCCGGCGCGAGGTTGTTCGCTGTGTTGGCGTCCGCGAACGCTTCGCCGCCATCGACCGGAACCGCCGAGCCACGGTTCTCCAGCTCCTCGAGCTGCGACTCCAGGTACGACTTCAACCGCACCCGGTACTCCCGCTCGAAGGTCTTGAGCTGCTCGATCCGGCTCTCCAGCACGCTGCGCTGCTGGGTGATGGTCGCCATGATCTCGGTGTGCTTGCGCTCCGCGTCCGCCTGCAATGCGTCGGCCTTCTCCTTGGCCTGGCGCAGCTGGCTGTCCGAGCGGGTCTGCGCGTCCGACAGCATCGCGTCCGACTTCTGGCGGGCGTCGGCGATCATCGCCTCCGACCGCGTCCTGGCGTCTCCGACCAATCGCTCGGAATTCGCCCGGGCATTCGACAGCAAGCTCTCCGCCTCGGCCTTGGCATCGCTGGTCAGCCGATCCGCCATCTCCTGGGCGAGGCTGAGCACCTTGGCGGCCTGCAGGTTCGCGTCCGCGCCCGGAGCGTCCTTGGCCACCGGCGCGGCGGGCATCGGAGCGGGCGGCGCGGCGGGAACCGGAGGCTTGATCGGTTCCGGCGGGGGCGGCGGGGCCTGCGGAATCGGCGCTTTCACGGTGTTCGCGACGGCCGGGCCGCGGTTCTTCTTCGCGTCGGCCAGTTCCGCGTCCAGTTCGGCGACCCGCTGGCGCAGATCCGCGTTCTCCTCGATCAGGCGCGAGAGCTCCTGCTCAACGAGATCCAGGAACGCGTCGACTTCATCCTCGTTGTAGCCGCGCTTCCCGATCGGCGGTTTGCTGAACGCGACGTTGTGCACATCGGCTGGGGTCAGCGGCATGGAAGGATCCCTTCACGCGTCTTTTGGAGATCTAGCAGATCTAGCAAGCTGTCTTCTCGGCCCATTCTGTCACACCGGAGCTACCGGTTGCCCGAGCCTGCCCACGATCGACATCAGGATGAAGACGATGAAAAGCAGGACCATAATCGACAGATCCAGGCGAATTCCGCCCAGCGACACCGGGGGTATCAACCGCCTCAGCAGTTTCACCGGCGGGTCGGTGATCGTGAAGATCACCTCGAGGACGACGACCACGACACCGGTAGGACGCCAGTCTCGGGCAAAGCTACGGATGAACTCGACGATCACCCGGCTGATCAGCAACAGCCAGAAGATGAACAGTACGAAGTACAGCACCGCGAACAAGGCCACGGAGTTCACTCTGCCGTAAAAATCGCTTCGCGCAAAATGACCGCGCCGCACAACGGGCGGCCGGTCCGCTTCACCCCCCAGATCACAACCTTATTTCTGGTTGTAGAAGCCGGTTTCCGCGATGCGCCTGCGTTCTTCCGCTGATACGTCGACATCGGCCGGTGAGAGCAGGAACACTTTCGTCGCCACCTTGTCGAACGACCCGCGCAGCGCGAAGGCCAGACCCGCGGCGAAGTCGACCAGCCGCTTGGCGTCGGCATTGCTCAGATCGACCAGATCCATGATCACCGGATTGCCCTCACGGAAGCGCTCGCCGATGATCCGTGCCTCGCTGTAGTCGCGCGGGCGCAGCGTGGTGATCTTGGACAAGGGGCCTCCGTCCTCGAAGATCCCGGGCCGCCGCACGGGGGCGGGCTCGGGACGCACGCGCTCCTCCAGCCTGCGCTCCTCGGCGTCGGGATCGACGGCGAGCGCGCCACGGGTGGTGCCACGCAGCGGTGGCGCGCTCCCACCCGCCCGGAAGCGGCCGGACGGTGCGGCATCGATCCGGGTGGGACGCCTGGGCGCGTCGTAGCGGTCGTCACCGTAGGGCTCGTCGGCGTAGTCGTCGCGCCGCGACACCGAGTAACCCGCCTTGTAGGGCGACTTGTAGGCGGGCTCGGGGTAGTCGACGTCGTCGAAACGACCCGCGCCGTAGCGGTCGTCGCCGTAGCGGTCGACGTAGCCGTCGCGGTCGGAGTAGTCACGGGGCCGGGGCCGGCGAGCACCGCGCTCGTCCACGCCTCGGGGAGCGCGATCGTCGACGTAGTCGTCTTCGTAATCCTCGAGCGGAACCATGCCGAAGTACGCCTTGAACTTGTGCAGCGTGCTCATTGGTCGACCTTCCTTCGGCCCCGGTGGCGGCCGGGTGTTGAAGTCTTGCTCAGCCCTCGTCAGATCCCAGCATATGTGTCGAATGTGACTGATGAGGTTTCTTTGCTAGCCCGAGGTTATCGGTCGCATACCCATCAAGGCGGTACCGACACGCACAACCGTCGAACCGTGTTCGATCGCGCATTCCAGATCGCCGGACATTCCCGCGGAAAGCTCTGTCGCCTCCGGATGATCGGCGAGCAACAACGTGTGCAACATCGCAAGTCGCGCAAATGCGGCATCAGACTCCGCCCCCAAGGGCGGAATGGCCATCAGACCCGACAAACGTAATCCCGGCGCGTTCGCAATCCGTTCGGCGAGCACGGGGAGATCCGCGGCCGCGACACCCCCTCGAGTGGGGTCGTCATCCAGGCTCACCTGGAGCAACACCCGGAGCGGTTCGGTGCGCTCTCCGGCCTCCAACGCAGCTTGGGCACCGGCGTCGAGAGCGGTTGCCAGACGTTCGCTGTCGACCGAGTGGACGGTGTGCGCCCAGCGGGCGACAGCCCGGGCTTTGTTCCGCTGCAACCGTCCGATCATGTGCCAGCGAATGCCGGAGAGGTCTTCCTCACGTAGCGCCGCCACCTTCGCCGCGGCCTCCTGCTCCCGGGACTCGCCGAACTCGCGCCTGCCGAGCCGGTGCAGGATCGCCACGTCGGCGGCCGGGAAGAATTTCGTCACCGGCAGCAGCCGCACCGAATCCGGCGCCCGGCCCGCCACGCGGCAGGCGGAGTCGATGCGGGCGAGCAGACCGGCCAGTTTGGCCGACAGCTCGCCGGTCCGGGTCGTGAGCGCGCCGTCCACCGCGGCCTTCGCCTCGGCGTTCATGCCCGCACCCCACCGACGCTCGGGTCCGGCACCGCGCGGGCATCACGCGCGCTCATGCGCCGGTCTCCATCCAGATCACACCCGCGATCCGGCCGGTCGGCGCGCCACGACGATGACTGAACAAGGTGCGGTCCTCGATGGTGCAGCGCGGGTCGACCGCGATCGCGCCCACGCCCGCCTCGGTGAGCTGCCGGGAGATACCCGCGCGCAGATCCAGGCCGGGGGTACCGCGGACCGTGCTGGTCGCGCTGCCGGGCAGATGCGCTTCGACGTCGGCGCGCATGGCGGCGGGAACCTCGTACTGACGGCCGGAGGCGGCGGGCCCGAGAAAGGCTCCCACCCGGTCCAGGCGCGCACCGGCCGACACCATCGCCTCGAGCACGCGCGGCACGATGCCGATGCGAGCGCCGATCCGTCCCGCGTGCACCGCGGCGATCACGCCCGCCTCGTCGTCGGACAACAGAACGGGCACGCAGTCGGCGGTGAGCACGACCAGCGCGAGTCCCGGCACGGTGGTCACGAGCGCGTCGGTGGCCGGGACCGGTTCGGGGCGGGGACCGTCGACGATCTCCACGGTGCGGCCGTGGATCTGTTCCATCCAGACCAGGCGCTCCGGCGGCAGGCCGATGCCATCGGCCAGCCGATCGCGATTGCGCCGCACGGCCGCCGGATCGTCGCCGACGTGGTCGCCCAGATTGAACGAGTCGTAAGGTGGCGCCGAGAAGCCTCCGGCCCTGGTCGTGGTGACCCGTCGGACAGTGATGGTCGGCGCGATAGTCATGGCGACGAGCGTAGTTGCGCTCGGCGACGGGCGTCGAAATGACCAGGTAGAGAGCGAATATTCCCCGCGGGCGGTGGCGATCGCGTCGCATCGGGCGCCCCGGCGCCCGGTCCCGCCCGGCCGGCCCCCACGCCGGCCTTCCCCCGAAAGCACTGATCGATAGTCGAACTCCGGGACACCACTCCCCGTGTCCCGCCGAGACGTCCCGGCTCGGGCCGGGATCGCTCTGCGCGGTCGGTCCCGGCCTGCGCCGGAACCACACTCCAGCGCTCAGCCCCTCCGCATGAACGACGGCACGTCCACGTCGTCGTCATCGTCGCCGGCATCCGGCGGCGTGATGTGCGAGCGCGTGTTGCTCGTCACCGTCGGCTCACCCAGCGTGCGCTGGCGTTCGGTGTCCCGGTAGCTCGGCAGCGTGCCGCGGCCCGCGGCGGTCGCGCCGGAGGTAGTCGGTGTGCTGTCGCTGCCGCGCGCCGCGACCTCACTGGTGCGGCTCTGCCCGATCTCACCCGAGCGCGCCGTGCCGATCGTGCTGCGGCCGGGATTCTCGAAGGTGCGCCGGGCCGGTCCGCCCCCGTCGAAGCCCGCCGCGATCACGGTGACTCGCACCTCGTCTCCGAGCGAATCGTCGATCACCGTGCCGAAGATGATATTTGCCTCGATGTGCGCGGCCTCCTGCACGAGCGACGCGGCCTCGTTGATCTCGAACAGGCCGAGGTCCGATCCGCCCGCGATCGACAGCAGCACGCCGTGCGCACCGTCCATGGACGCTTCCAGCAGCGGCGAATTGATCGCCGATTCGGCCGCTTTCACCGAGCGGCCCTCGCCACGCGCCGAACCGATTCCCATCAGCGCGCTGCCCGCGCCGGACATCACGCTCTTGACGTCGGCGAAGTCGACGTTGATCAGACCGGGGGTGGTGATCAGGTCGGTGATGCCCTGCACACCATTGAGCAGCACCTCGTCCGCGGAACGGAACGCGTCCATCAGGCTCACCGCCGCGTCGCCGAGCTGGAGCAGCCGGTCGTTCGGGATGACGATCAACGTGTCGCACGACTCGCGCAGCAGGTTGATGCCGACCTCGGCCTGGTTCCCGCGCCGCTTGCCCTCGAAGGAGAACGGGCGGGTGACCACGCCGATGGTGAGCGCGCCGAGCTTACGGGCGATCTGCGCGACGACCGGGGCGCCACCGGTGCCGGTGCCACCGCCCTCGCCCGCGGTCACGAAGACCATGTCGGCGCCCTTGAGCACCTCTTCGATCTCGTCCTTGTGGTCCTCGGCGGCCTTGCGCCCGACCTCGGGGTCCGCGCCCGCGCCGAGGCCGCGGGTCAGTTCACGGCCGACGTCGAGTTTGACGTCGGCATCACTCATCAGCAGGGCCTGGGCGTCGGTGTTGACCGCGATGAACTCGACACCTTTGAGTCCTTGCTCGATCATCCGGTTGACGGCATTCACACCGCCGCCGCCGATACCGACGACCTTGATCACCGCAAGGTAGTTGTGCGGGGGCGTCATGGGCTCTCGCCTTCCTTCGATCTAAAGCCTGTCGTTTCCGGATTCTCGGCACGCCGCTCCTCGGCCCGTTCCGGGGGGTCGGGTCGCTGCGAAGAGCGAACCGCGGCTCGGCAAACCCTAAAGTTCAACCATAGGGTTAGCGTTATGTCAAGTATCCGACTGGTACGGAACGCTATTCGCAGCCGACGCGATACGCGCGAAGGCGCGCCGACACGAGAGCCAGAATCCTGCGTGATCCCGCTCGTCTCGCCGCTCCACACGTCGTATGGTGAACGGTTGCCCCCCGGCCCCCTTCTCCGCGCCGGAACTACTTCCGGACCGCTGAAAATCATCTGGGCGCAATGGGTGTGGATCACTTTACCGTGACCAGATTGGGACTCGACACATCGAACACCGTTCCGGGGCGCGTCAACAACGGCAACACCACCGCCGCCTTTCGCTCGGCGTCGTTGCTCCCGCCCCAGAGTACCGTGCGGCCGTCCTTCAGATTCAGCGAAATATCCGAAATGGACCGGGCCGCAACCTCGCTCACCTGAACTGCCAGCGCAGGCGGCACGATGGCGAGTATCGCGACCGCCGCCCCGGTCACCGGGTCGGCGCCGCCGGGATGACCGGTGACCAACTTCGGCACGCCGATCGGCGCGGGCTCGACCGCGAATTCGACGCCGTCGGCGTCCAGTAGGTGCGCGCCTTGCGGGCTGTCGTAGTACAACACCGCGGCGCGCTCGACCACGGTCACGCGGACGGTGGACGGAAATATCCGTTGCACCCGTGCCGAGCGCACCTTCGGAATGCTCACCACTCGCCGGGCGACGGCATTGGTGTCGATTCGCAGCATCGAGCGGCCGGAGGGAATTTCGAGCAGATCCCGCACCTGTTGCTCGGGGACCGCCACCGCCCCCTCGATCCGCACGGTGCGTACCGAGAGCGCCGGGGTGAACCAGGCGATGACACAGAGCACTGCAAGAACGCACACGCTCAGCAATCCCCACAGGCGAATCCGGCGCCATTCGATCTCGCCGAACCGATCACCCGCGCGGCGCCCGGCCGCGCGCGCCGAGTCGACCCCGCGCACGCCGGGTCACCGTCCGTGCTGGGGACGCGCCCGTAATCCGTCGAGAATCTGGCTGCCCAGCATCGTGACGTCACCGGCGCCCATGGTGATCACCACGTCGCCCGGCAACGCCAGCCCCGCGACTTGGCGCCCGACCCGCGACATATCCGGCTGGTAGTGCACCGGCTTCGTCACCGACTGCGCGACCAGCGCACCGTTCACGCCGGGCAGCGGCTTCTCCCGCGCGCCGTAGACGTCGAGCACGACGACCTCGTCGGCCAGGCTGAGCGCGGCGCCGAAGTCCTGCGCGAACGTCGCGGTCCGGCTGTAGAGGTGCGGCTGGAAGACCACGATCACCCGGCCCTGCCTGGACCGGGCGCCGTCGCGCGCCTCCTGCTGGACCAGTTCGGCGGCGGCGCCGAGCACCGCGCGCACCTCGGTGGGGTGATGGGCGTAGTCGTCGAACACCCGCACGCCGTTCTCCCGCCCGGCGAACTGGAATCGTCGATGCACACCCCCGAACCCCTCCAGACCCTGGATGATCTCCCCCACCTCGGCGCCGGCGGCCCGGGCGGCGAGCAGGGCGCCGAGCGCGTTGAGCGCCATGTGCCTGCCCGGCACCGCCAGGCGCAGCGCGCGCGGCGCGGCCTCGTCGGCGAGCTGGAACTGCGCGATGCCGCCGACGTCGCGCGGCTCCCAGCTGTGCAGCCGGGCGCCCACCGCGACCGGCGCGTCCGCGAGGTCGCCGGAGCCGTAGCCGAGGACCTGGACGTTCCGCTCGGCCAAGCGCTCGCCGACCCGCTCGGCCAGCGCCCGCGAGCCGGGATCGTCCAGGCACACCACCAGCAGGCCGCCCGCGGCGAGCCGGTCGGCGAAGTCGTCGAAGACCTGGACGTAGGCCTCGTCGGAGCCGAAGAAGTCCAGGTGATCGGACTCGATGTTGGTGACCACGGCGACGTCCGGGTCGTATTGCAGCAGCGAGCCGTCGCTCTCGTCGGCCTCGGCCACGAAGATGTCGCCGGTGCCGTGGTGGGCGTTGGTGCCCGCCTCGTTCAGCTCACCGCCCACCGCGAACGACGGGTCGACCCCGCAGTGCTGCAACGACACGATGAGCATCGAGGTGGTGGAGGTCTTGCCGTGTGTGCCGGAGACGAGCAGGGTGCGATGCCCTCGCATCAGCGACGCCAGCACGGTCGGGCGCAGCAGCACCGGGATCTCGCGCCGGTTGGCCTCGACCAGTTCCGGATTGGTCTTGGGGATGGCCGCGTACGTGGTGACCACGGCGGTCGGGCCGCCGGGTAGCAGGTCCAAGGCGGTGGCGTCGTGCCCGATCCGCACCTGCGCGCCGCGCGCGCGCAGCGCGAGCACGCCACGGCTCTCCTTGGCGTCCGATCCCGACACCGCACCGCCGCGGGCGAGCAGGATCCGCGCGATGCCGGACATCCCGGCCCCGCCGATGCCGACCATGTGCACGCGTTCCAGCTCCGGGGGCAGCCCTGTGCGTTCGGTGACGGCGTCCGGCGCGGCCTGGTCGGCGGTGGTGTCGCTCATCGGCGCGCCACCTCCATCGCGATCCGCGCCACCTCGTCGGCGGCGTCGCGGTGCCCGGCGCCCGCGGCGGCCCGGCCCATCTCGATCAGCCGTGCGGGGTCCATGAGCAGCGGAATCACCTCATCGATCACGTACTTCGGCGTCAACTCGGAATCGGGGACAATTCTGCCACCGCCCTGGCGCACCACGGGCCGGGCGTTGAGTTCCTGCTCCCCGTTGCCGTGCGGCAGCGGCACGTAGAACGCGGGCAGCCCCACCGCGGAGACCTCCGCGACGGTCATCGCGCCCGATCGGCAGACCACCGCGTCGGCGGCGGCGTAGGCGAGGTCCATCCGGGACAGGTATGGCACCGCCGCGTACCGGACACCGTCCGCACCGGCGGAATCGTCCACCTCGAGCGTGTTCTTGGGGCCGTGCGCGTGCAGCACCGAGATACCCGCGGCGGCGAGCTGGGGCGCGGCGCCGGAGACCGCCTCGTTCAGGGTCCGCGCGCCCTGCGATCCGCCGAAGACCAGCAGCACCGGTCCTTCGGCCGGCAGGCCGAAGTGCGCCCGCGCCTCGGCTCGCAATGCGGCGCGGTCCAATCCGGTGATCGATTCCCGCACGGGGATGCCTACCACGCGCGCGTTAGGCAGACCCGAGTCCGGGACCGCCGCCAGCACCCGCGCGGCGCGGCGGGCGCCGACCTTGTTCGCGATACCTGCCTTGGCGTTCGCCTCGTGCACCACCACCGGAACCGGCCGCCTGCGGCGCAGTACGCCCGCGCCCGCGGCGAGATACGCCGGCAGCGCCACGTAGCCGCCGAACCCGATGATCACGTCGGCCTCGACCGCGTCGATGACGGCACGGGTCGCGGCCACCGAGGCGCGTACCCGGCCCGGCAACCGCAGCAGATCGGCGGTGGGCTTACGCGGCAGCGGGACCGGAGGGATGAGCTCGAGCGGATAGCCGCGCTCGGGGACCAAGCGGGTCTCCAAACCGCGTTCGGTGCCCAGTGCCGTCACCCGGATCGAATCGTCGAGCCGCCGCAACGCGTCCGCCACCGCCAGCGCCGGTTCGATGTGGCCCGCCGTGCCGCCGCCCGCGACGATTACCGAGATCACCTAGATCTTCCCCGTTCTCTTGCGTGATTGACCGGATAACTGGGTTCCCAAGCCCTGGTGGCGCGCGCCGAGCTGGTGCCGCGGCTCTCCGGCGAGCGGCGCCGCGGCGGTTCCGCGCTGTACCGCCCGCCCCGCCCCCGCGGAAGCGCGGACGGTCCGCGGTCGGCCTGCCTGGGCGCCCGGCCGCGGCGGGCCGAACTCCCCCGGGCCGGTGCGTACACCTCGGGTTTGGGCAACCGCAACAGCCTACTGAAACGACCGTCCTGTCCGGCGTGCAGCGCCGCGACGGCCTCCGGTTCGTGGCGAGCGGCGTTGGCGATGAGCCCGAACATGAGCAGGGTGATCGCGAGCGATGAGCCACCGGCCGACACCAGCGGCAGCTGCAGTCCGGTGACCGGCAGCAAACCCACCACGTACCCGATGTTGATCATGGCTTGCCCGGCGATCCACGTCGTCGCGGCGGCGGTCAGCAGTTGCAGGAACGGATCCGCCGACCGGCTGGCGATGCGCAGGCCCGTGTAGACGAACAAGGCGAACAGTCCGAGCACCAGCGCGCAGCCGAGGAAGCCCAGTTCTTCGCCGATGATCGCGAAGATGAAGTCGTTGTGCGCGTTCGGCAAGTAGCTCCACTTGGCCCGGCTCTGCCCCAGCCCTCTGCCCCAGATCCCCCCGTCGGCCAGGGAATACAGCGCTTGCCGCGCTTGGTAATTGTCGCCTTGCGGATCGGAACCCGGGTTGAAGAAGGACCGGACCCGATTCGACCGGTATCCGGCGGACATCGCGAGCACGCCCGCGGCCACGACGCCGGAGACCGCGATCGTCACGAACAACCGGATCGGTAGGCCGCCGAACCACAGCAGGGCGCCGAGGATGATCCCGACCGCGACCGTGGTACTGAGGTTCGGCTGGACCACGATCAGCAGACACACCAGCACACCCGCCGGGACGAGCGGAACCAGGATGTCGCGCAGACCCGAACCGATCGCGCGCCGGGAAACCAGCAGGTGAGCGCCCCAGACGATCAACGTCACCTTCACGACTTCGGACGGCTGCACCGAGACCGGGCCGAGGATCAGCCACCGGCGGGCGCCCTGCACGCGGGTGCCGATACCGGGAACGAGGACGAGCACCAGCGCCAGTACCGACATCGCGAACAGCGGGAACGACGCTTGGCGTAACAGGCGCAGCGGAACCCGCAGGGCCAGATAGAACAGGACGGCGCCGATCGCCGCGAACAGGGTCTGCTGGATGAACAGCGAGTACGCCGACCCGCCTTCCGCGTATTCCACGACTCCGGACGCCGACAGGACCATGACGAGTCCCAGGGCCGTCAGCAGTGTCGCGATGGTAACGACGAGGTGGAACGACGCGAGCGGGCGTGCCAGCCACGCCGCGGGCCCCATACCCGACGCCCGGCTCCGCTGTGGCTGCGCGCCGGTCTTCTGGGTACCCGCTTTCGCTGTCGACCGCGTGCCGTTACCTTTACGCACCATGCGCCCCCCGGTTCACTCTCGGCCGTAACCGGAGCGGCGTCGGGATATCTCGGCGCCGAAAGCGATGCGGCGGTGGGCCCGCTGCTCCGCGAAGGTGGTTCGACCGACCGGAGTGGGCGTCCGGATCACACCCGCCCCGGTCGGCGGTCACCGCAAACCTCCGATGTCGGTGGTTCCCAGGTCGCGTTCTTCCAGGGTGTGCACCGCCGCGGCGAAGCTGCGACCCCGGTGGGTGTAATCGGCGAACATGTCCAGCGACGCCGCGGCCGGGGCCAGCAGCACGGTGTCGCCGCGGCGGGCGTACCCGGCGGCCGCTCGCACGGCGCGCGCCATGACGGCGTCGGCCGCGGCGGTTCTCGACGCTTCGTCACCCATCCCTGCATCGTCTCCCGCGATCAGCTCGACCACCGGGACCTCGGGCGCGTGTCGCGCCAACGCGGCCGCGATCACCGGCGCGTCGGCGCCGATCAGCACGGCCGCGACCAGGCGGTCGGCGACCTCCTCGACGAGGTCCTCGACGTGCGCGCCCTTCAGCTGGCCGCCGGCCACCCAGACCACCTGCGGATGCGCCAGGATCGAGCAGCGCGCGGCATGCGGATTGGTGGCCTTCGAGTCGTCGACGAACTCGACGCCGGCCAGCTCGCGCACGAACGCGGCACGGTGCGGGCCGACCTTGTGCTCGATCAAGCCCTCCCGGACGAACTGCGGCGCGATGTCGATCGCCCTGGTCAGCGCGGAGGCGGCGAGTGCGTCGGCGACGCCGGCGGGACCGGGCGGGCTGATGTCACCCACCTCGGCCAGGATCGCGGCCTTGGTGAACGCGCGGTCGAGCAACTTGCCGTCCACCACGCCGAGTTCGCCGTCGGCGGGCACCCCGACCCGGAAACCGACGGTCCGGCGCGCCTTGGACTTGCGAGCCAGCGAGGCCGCGACCGGATCGTCCAGGCCGACCACACCGACCCGGCCGACCAGCGCCCTGGCCTTGGCGGCGGCGTAGGCGTCCAGGCCGCCGTGCCAATCCAGGTGATCCTCGGCCACGTTGAGCACCACGCCGGCCTCCGGGCGCACCGAAGGCGCCCAGTGCAGCTGGAACGATGAGAGCTCGACCGCCAGCACCTGCGGACCGGGGTTGCGCCGCAACGCGTCCAGGATGGGAAGGCCGATGTTGCCGCAGGCGACGCTGGCGATACCGGCGGCGCGCAGGATGGCGTGGGTCATCTGGGTCGTGGTGGTCTTGCCGTTGGTGCCGGTGACGACCAGCCATTTGCGCACCGGGCCGTAGATCCTGGCCTGGTCGACCCACCAGGCGAACTCCACGTCACCCCACACCGGCGTGCCCTCGGACACGGCGGAGGCCAGCACCGGCGAGTCCGGCCGCCAGCCCGGGCTGGTGATCACCAGCGCGAACCGGCTCCAGTCGGTGTTCTCCAGCTCCGCTGCGGTGGCCACGTCCAGCCCGAGCCCGGCCGCCTCGGCCAGGGCGGCGGCACCGCCGTCGGTGACCACCGGGCGTGCGCCGATGTCGCGCAGCGGTTCGACCAGCGAGCGTCCCGAGACCCCCCAGCCCGCGACCAGGACGTCACGGCCGCGCAGGAATTCCAGCATGGGCCCGGGCGAGCGCAGGGCCCGCGGAGAATGTTCGACCATCTCGTTCACCCGACCGCGGAGAGGTATTCGCTGTAGAACAGCCCGAGCCCGACGGCGGAGGCCATCGCGGCCAGAAGCCAGAACCTGATGATCACCGTCGTCTCGGCCCATTTGCTGAGCTCGAAGTGATGGTGGAACGGCGCCATCTTGAACAACCGGTTGCGCGTCGTGCGGAAGACCGCGACCTGCAGCACCACCGAGGCGGTCTCGGCGACGAACAGCGCGCCGATCACGATCATCAGCAGCTCGGTGCGGGTGGTGATGGACAGGCCCGCCAGCAGGCCGCCGAGCGCGAGCGAACCGGTGTCGCCCATGAAGATCTTGGCGGGGGCGGCGTTCCACCACAGGAAGCCGACGCACGCCGCCGCGCCCGCGGCGCAGACCAGGGCGAGGTCCAGCGGATCGCGCACGTTGTAGCAGCCGGTCTCGGGCTTGGTCTCGCAGGCGTGGTAGTACTGCCAGAACGTGATGATCACGTAGCCGCCCAGCACCAGGCTCATCGATCCGGCGGCCAGCCCGTCGAGTCCGTCGGTGAGGTTCACCGCGTTCGACCAGGCGACGACCACGAAGCAGACGAAGACCAGGAACACGACCACGCCCATGGTCACCGTGCTGATGTCGCGCACGTAGGACAGGTGCCTGCTGGCGGGGGTCAGCCCGCTTCCGCCGCGGAACTGCAAGGCGAGTATGCCGAAGATCACGGCTGCGGACAGCTGGCCGAGATACTTGCCCGCCGCGGTCAGACCCAGGTTGCGTTGCTTGCGGATCTTGATGAAGTCGTCGACGAAACCCACCGCGCCGAGCGCCGTGGCCAGGCCGAGCACCAGCAACGCCGACGCCGACGGCCCATCGGCGTCGTAGCCGATGCCGATCAGATGGGAGCCGAGGTAACCGGCCCACATGCCGACCAGGATGGCGACGCCGCCCATCGTCGGGGTGCCGCGCTTGGCCTGGTGGCTGGCGGGACCGTCGACCCGGATCTCCTGCCCGAAGCCCTGCTTGGCGAACAAGCGGATGAGCAGCGGCGTCAGCAGGATCGAGACCGTCAGCGCGATCGCCGCGGCGAAGAGAATCTGTCTCATCCTGCTGCCTCCGTGTCCTGTCCCGCCCCGTTGTTCGCCGTGCCGCCGCGTGCGGTCACAGCGCCCGGGTCGGTCAGATGCTCGGCGACCTCCCAGAGGCCGACCGACTTCGATGCCTTGACCAGCACCACGTCGCCGGGGGCGACTTCCTTGTCCAGCAGTGCGATCGCCGCCTCGATGTCGGGTACGAGGATCGATTCCTCACCCCAGGACCCTTCCATCACCGCGCCCTGGTGCAGCGCGCGGGCGGGCCTTCCGGTGCCGACGACGACCACCCGGCTGACGTCCAGCCGCACCGCGAGCCGTCCGATGGCGTCGTGCTCGATGACGGATTCCTCGCCGAGCTCGGCCATCTCGCCGAGTACCGCCCAGCTGCGCCGCGGCGTGCCTGCCGCGCGGGCCATGCTCACCAGCGCTTTGAGCGCGGCGCGGACCGAATCCGGATTGGCGTTGTAGGAGTCGTTGACCACCGTGATCCCGTCCTCGGTGGTCCGCACGTCCATCCGGCGGGCCGACGCCGCGCGCGCACCGGACAGCGCCGCGGTGACGGTGTCGAGATCCGCGCCGCATTCCAGCGCGACCGCGATGGCCGACAGCGCGTTGCCCACCTGGTGCTCGCCGTGCACGGCCAGGCGCACCGGGGCGCTGCCCACGGGCGTGTGCACGGTGAACTCGGCTCTGGCCTGGTCGTCGAGCCGGATGTCGGTGGCCCGCACCTCGGCGTTCGTGGCCTGGCCGACGGTCACCACCCGCGCCGACGTGCGCGAGGCCATCGCGGCGACCTGCGGATCGTCGGCGTTGAGCACAGCCAGCCCGGTCGGCGGCAACGCCTCGACCAGCTCGCCCTTGGTCTTCGCGATCGCCTCGCGGCTGCCGAACTCGCCCAGATGCGCGGTGCCGACGTTGAGCACCACCCCGATGCTCGGTGGCGCCACCTCGGCCAGCGCGGCGATGTGCCCCGGCCCGCGCGCGGACAGCTCGAGCACCAGGAAACGGGTGCCCGCGTCGGCACGCAACGCGGTCCACGGGTGGCCGAGTTCGTTGTTGAACGAACCCGGCGGTGCCACCACCGTGCCCAGCGGCGCCAGGACGGCGGCCAGCAGGTCCTTGGTGGAGGTCTTGCCGGACGAGCCGGTGACGCCCACGACGGTGAGTCCGCCCTCGGCGGCCAGACGCGACACGCTGGCGCGGGCCAGCGCGGCGAGGGCGGTCAGCACGGCGGCACCGGATCCGTCCGAATCATGGCTGAGCGCAACCGAACTCGACGGCACGGCGCCGCGGGCGGGAGTGACGACGATGGCCGGCACGCCCACCGGCCGCGCCGCAAGCACCGCCACCGCGCCCGCGGCGATCGCCGCCTCCGCGTAGTCGTGGCCGTCGGAGCGCTCGCCCGGCAGCGCCAGGAACAGATCGCCGGAACCGATTCGACGCGAATCGAATTCGACCGCACCGGTCACTCGCACCTCCGGGTCTGCGACGTCGTGCAGCGTGCCGCCGACGACGTCCGCGATGTCCCGCAGTGTCATCTCGATCATGAAACCGTCAAGTCCTCCGCGTGGTTTCCTTGCGGACTGCGTCTTTCCAAGACGGCCGCGAGTACATCGCGGTCGTCGAACGGGTGCTTCACGCCCTGGATCTCCTGCCCTGCCTCATGTCCCTTGCCCGCGATCAGCACCGCGTCACCGGGGCGCGCCCATGCCACCGCGGCCGCGATCGCTTCCGCCCGGTCACCGATCTCCCGCACCTCGCCGCGTTCGGCCGCCGGGACCTCCAGCGCACCGGAGCGCACGGCGGCGCGGATGGCCGCCGGATCCTCGGTGCGCGGGTTGTCGTCGGTGACGATCAGCAGGTCGGCGCCGCGCGCGCCCGCGGCGCCCATCAGCGGCCGCTTCGCCGCGTCCCGATCGCCGCCCGCGCCGACCACCACCGCGAGCCGTCCCGCGGTATCCGCCGCGAGATGCCCGCGCAGCGTGGCGATCACGGACTCCAGCGCCGCGGGCTTGTGCGCGTAGTCGACGATCGCCAGGAAGTCCTGCCCGCGCTCCACCCGCTGCATCCGGCCGGGCACGTCCACGGTCGCCAACGCGGGCGCCGCGACCGACGGCTCGACGCCCGCCGCGGCGCACACCGCCACCGCGAGCAGGCCGTTGGCGACGTTGTAGTGGCCGGGAAGCCGCAGGCGCACGGGGATTTCCCCCTGCGGACCCGCCGCGGTGAAGTCTTGTTCGCCGCCGTGCGCCGACACCGCCCCGGTGACGCTCCAGGCGGCGGTGCGGGTGGTCGACACGGTGACGGGGTTCGCCAGACCAGCGGCCAGCCGCCGCCCCCACTCGTCGTCCACGCAGACCACGGCGGTGCGCGCCGCGACCGGCGAATCCGGTTCGAACAGCTTGCGTTTGGCGGCGAAGTAGTCCTCGAAGTCCGTGTGGAAGTCGAGGTGGTCCTGGGACAGGTTGGTGAACGCGCCCACCGCGAAACGCACCCCGTCCACCCGGCCCAGCGTCAGCGCGTGGCTGGACACCTCCATCACCACCGCGTCCACGCCCTGCTCGACCATCAGTGCGAACATCGCGTGCAACTGCGGCGCCTCGGGGGTGGTCAGCGCGCTGGGCACCCGCCTGCCGCCGATCCTGGTCTCGATGGTGCCGATCAGCGCGGTGGACAGCCCCGCGGCGGCCAGACCCGCCTCCACCAGATAGGAGGTGGTGGTCTTGCCCGAGGTCCCGGTGATCCCGACGATGCGCAACCGCTCGGACGGATTGCCGTAGATCGTCGCCGACAGCTCGCCGAGTACGGCCCTGGGGTTCTCCCGCACCAGCACCGGCACCCCGAGCGGCCCGGCCAGCTCCGCGCCCGCCGCGTCGGTCAGCACCGCGACCGCGCCCTGGGCGACCGCATCCCGTGCGAAACGCGCGCCGTGCGCGCGGGCGCCGGGCAGCGCGGCGAACAGGTCACCGGGGAGCACCGCATCCGAGCGCTGCTCGATGCCGGTGACCGATACGCCGTGTACAGCCGATTCGGGGCTCGTCGCGGCCCCGATGACGGCGGCCAGCGACGCCAGCGGCGTTGACGGCGAATGCTCTGGCCGCAATGCGCGCGGTTGACCGGACTGCACAGAAACCAGGCTCCTTTCGGGGGCGGTGATCGACGTGTCAGGTTACCGGCGACCGGTCACGGCGGGACCATGCGCCCCATCGCAAACCCGGGGAGGTCGCCAACCGCACCCTACGGGCTCGTCCACCCGGTCCGGACCGCGCCACGCGGCGCCCGGACGCCACCGGGTGAGGACGCGGCGCGCACGGCGGTCCGCCGCGTGCCCTCGCACCTCGAACACCGCACTCACCTGCTGTTTCCTCCGCACAGATCCGATGTCTTCGCTACCGCTCGCACATCCGTTCACACCGGGCCGGAAAGCTCGATCACCCCGCCTGCAGGACGAATTGCCTGGACGGCTGCGCGGACGGCGGAATACGGTCGCGCTGCAGCGCCCAGGAGGCGATGTTGTGGAACAGCGGAGCGACCGAACCGCCGCCGGAGCCGTCGGAACTGCGGACGGGCGCGTCGAGCATGAGCCCGATCACGTACCGCGGATTGTCCGCGGGGACCATGCCCGCGAACGTGATCCAGAACGACGACGTGGAGTAGCACCGGCAATTCCGGTCCACCTTCTGCGCGGTCCCGGTCTTGCCCGCCACCTGGTAGCCGGTGATGGCCGCGGGCCATCCGGTGCCGTTCTGGTTGGCGTTCATCGGGTCACGCTGCACCACCGCCTGGAACATCGTCCGCAACGTGGCGGCGGTCTGCTTGCTCACCACCCGCACGCCGTCCGGCTGGGTCTCCTCGGTCCGGGTGCCGTCCGGCGCGATCTTCGCGCGCACGATCCGGGGCGGGATGCGGACGCCGTCGTTGGCGATCGCCTGGTACATGCCGGCCATCTGCAGCGTCGTCATCGAAAGGCCCTGCCCGATCGGGAGATTCGCGAAGGTCCCGCCGGACCACTGATCGCGGTCGGGCATCAGCCCCGCGCTCTCGCCCGGCAGGCCGATGCCGGTGCGCTGGCCGAGCCCGAACCGATGCGCCATGTCGGCGAAGTGGTCCTCGCCCACGCGCTGCGCGAGCATCAGCGTGCCCACATTGGAGGACCTGCCGAAAATGCCCGTGGTCGTATAGGGCTCGACGCCGTGCGCCCAGGCGTCGTGCACGGTGACGCCCGCCATCTGGATGGCGCCGGGCACCTGATGCACCTCGTCCGGATCGGTCAAGCCGTATTCGATGGCCGCGGCGGCCGTGACGATCTTGTTCACCGAGCCCGGCTCGAACACGTCCGTCACCGACGGGTTGCTCAGCTGGGCATTGGCCCACTTCTGCGGGCCGAGGCCGGGGTTGAAGGTGTTGTCGTTGGCCATCGCAAGGACCTGCCCGGTCTTGGCGTCCAAGACGACGGCCGAAGCGGAACCCGCACCGGACACGTCCTTGGCCTGCTGCACCTGCTGCTGCACGTAGTACTGCAGATCCGAGTCCAGGGTGAGTTCGACGGCGGACCCGTTGACCGCGGGCTGTTCGTCACGCCAGCTGCCGGGGATGACCGCACCGTCGGAACCGCGATCGTAGGTGTGCGATCCGTCCGTGCCGGCCAGCGCCGAGTCCAGCGAGGACTCGAGGCCGACCTGCCCGTGGCCGTCCCAGCCGACGGCGCCGACGACGTTCGCCGCCAGCGACCCGCCGGGATACACCCGGGGGCTCTGCTGGTCGGAGCCTACTTGCGGGAACTTCTCGGTGATCTCGTCCGCGATCCGGGGATCCACGTTCTGGGCGAGGAATACGAATTGCTCGTCGCTGTTCAGCTTCGCGAGCAGGTCCGCTTCCGCGGGCGCGTCTTTGCCGAGTTTCTCGTGGATGGTGCGCGCGATGTCGCGCAACCGCTGGTCCGGATCGGGCGCCTTGTCGCTTTTGGCCTTGGCGTCCGCCAACTCCTTGCGGACGGCGACCGGCCGGAAGTGCAGGGCTTTGGCCGAGACGGTGAAGGCCAGCGCCTTGCCGTTGCGGTCGTTGATCGGCCCGCGGATCGCCGGGTCGGGCTGATGGGTGGTGCGCTGGCTGGCCGCCTGGGCGGACAGTCCGGGCGCGGCGACACTCTGCACCCACAGCAATTGCATCGTGACCACCGCGAGCGCGACGAGCATGACCACCCGGCCGACGCCGAGACGCAACCGGAGCGGACCGTCCGGGACAGCTTTGGTCGAGGACCGCTGCCTGCCCGCGGCGCGCGGCGCCGCAGGCCCACGTCGCCGGCGCGGCGCGGGCCTGGGATGCGTCACTGCGGCACTCCGTCGGGCGCCGGTTCCGGCGCGGGCGCTGCTTCCGGCTGCGGCGAAGCCGCTTCCGCGGGCGGCTGGGGCGCGGCGGCCTGCGGCGCCGCGGGCGGTTCGGGCTGCGGCGGGACAGCCGCCGCGGGCGACGTCGGGACCGGGCCGGCCGGCGCGGGCGCCGCGTTCACCTGAGCGTTGTTCTGCGGCCCGCTGTTCGGACGGCCCGGCACCGGGGCACCGGGCGTGGTGGTGACCGGAACCACCCGCTCCCCCTGTGGCGAGCGCGCCGAAGGCCCGGCGTTCAGCGGCGGCACGGGAGTGCCCTGGGCCGGGGTGGGCTTGCCGATCACCGTGACCGAGCCGTCCGGCCCGATCAACAGGCGGGCCGGGTCCTTGGCGGGGATCATTCCCAGCTCCCGCGCGCGCAGCGCCAGTTCCGGGGCCGAATCGGCGACCTCGACCTCGCGCTGCAGCGCCGCGCGCTCGTCGGCCAGCCGCCGATTCGTCGCGCGCGCGTCACCGAGCTGATAGCTGTCCTCGGCGGCACGGGTGGTCAGCAGCAAGGTGAGCGCGAGGCCGCAGCCGAGCAGAACCAGGATGGCCGTGACGAACGGAATGCGCGCGGCCATCGCCGACCGCCGCACGGTGGGCAGAAACGTGGTGTCCGAACCGGTTTCGGCGCGCATGCGCCGCTTCGCGTAGGCGCGCTGCGCCGCGCCGGATTTCACCCGCTCGGCATCCTGAACCCGCCGGGCGACCCGGCTCGGCGCTTCGACGGTCCGCGTCCGCACGCTCATCGATTCCCCTCCTGTGTCCTCCCGGGACGCCGGATCAGCACAGCGCGCCGCTGTCTCATCCGGCCTCCGACATCGCTGCGGGACATCCGCACCCGACCGGCGCGACGCGGCGCCGGGCACTGCTCGATCACCGCGCCTCCTGGATCCGCTCGGCGGCGCGCATGCGTACCGGCGCCGCCCGCGGGTTGTCTTCGATCTCCTGCTCGGTCGCCTTCTCCGCTCCGCGGGTCAGCATCCGGAACTCCGGTCCCATGCCGGGGAGCTCGACCGGCAGGTCCACCGGTGTCCTCGACGCGGTGTGCGCGACGAACTCGTGCTTGACCACCTTGTCCTCCAGTGACTGGTAGGACATGACGACGATGCGGCCGCCCACGCGCAGTGCGGCGAGCGCGGCGGGCAGCGCGGCTCGCAACGAGTCGAGTTCCCCGTTGACCTCCACCCGCAGCGCTTGGAAGGTGCGCTTGGCGGGATGCCCGCCGGTGCGGCGTGTCGCGGCGGGGATCGTGGCGTACAGCAGCTCCACCAGCTCCGCGCTTGTGCTGAACGGTTTGATCCGGCGGCGGCGGATCACCTCGGAGGCGATCCGGCCGGCGAAGCGTTCCTCGCCGTAGGTCTTCAGCACCCGGGCCAGGTCGCCGTGGCTGTAGGTGTTCAGCACGTCGGCGGCGGTGAGTCCGCTGGTCGGGTCCATCCGCATGTCCAGCGGGGCGTCCACGGAATAGGCGAAGCCGCGATCGGCCTCGTCCAGCTGCATCGAGGAGACGCCGAGGTCCATCAGGATCGCCGAGACCGAACCGATGGCAGACAGGCCTGCCTCGGACAGCGCGTCCGAGATACCGTCATAGCGGGTGTGCACCAGCGTGATTCGATCCGCGAACGGCGCGAGCCGCTCACCGGCCAGCTTCAAGGCGGTGGTGTCGCGGTCGAGACCGACCAGGTGGATGTCCGGGTAGGTGCTCAGGAAGTGCTCGGCGTGACCACCGAGACCGAGCGTCGCGTCGACGTAGACCGCGCCGGGCTCGGCCAAGGCCGGACCGAGCAGCGCGTCGGCTCGCTCGAGCAGAACCGGAACATGGCGGGGACCGCGCTGTTCACGGTTCACCTCGACCTCCCGGAGTCCTGCCTCACGTCGTCGCGCACCGCCACACGGGTCGCCTTGATACAGAGTGCTTTCGATACGGATTACGAATGCCCCGGGGTCTCTGACCGAACTCCGGCACCTGGCGTCGGGGAAGTACGTCAGGGTCCGCGTCCGGGCAGAGACCGCGTGGCACTCGTGCGCCCGCGGCTAGAAGATTCCGCCCAGCGACTCGTCTCTGGCTTGCGAAAAGTCCTCCTCGTGCTCGGCGAGGTAGGACTCCCACGCCTGCTTGTCCCAAATCTCCAGGAAGTCGACCGAACCGATCACCACGCAGTCCCTTTGCAGGTTGGCGTAGCGACGATGGTCGGCGGACAACACGATCCGGCCCTGCGCGTCCGGACGTTGCTCGTCCGTTCCGGCCGCGAGTGCCCGGACGAAAGCACGGGCCTGCGGGTTGCTTCGAGACGCGGCCGCGGCACGCCGAGCGAGCGCGGTGAACTCCTCTTTCGGGTACACGGCAAGGCTGTGGTCCTGCCCCTTCGTGACCATCAACCCTCCCGCCAGATCGTCTCGAAACTTCGCAGGCAACGTGAGTCGCCCTTTGTCGTCCAAGCGAGGTGTATAGGTACCGAGAAACAACTCGATACCTCCCTAACGATCACCTCGATGGTCGGCCCTTCAGTACTGCGCGCTCCACATTACCCCACTTTCCCCCACTTTCAATCGAAACAGGCGGTGATCTGGCTCCCGACCCAGACGATTACGCAGGTCACCCCAGCTATCACCGCCGTGGAGAACTTTCGCGAGTTCTGCCGACACGCGCCGCCCCCCGGGACAAACGCCCGAAAACACCCAGCAAACGCTCTGATGCCCCCCGGATAGGGGGCGTGGTGGGGGAAGTCTGTGGGGAGGTGTGGGGGAAGGGGGAAGTCCGGTTCGAAGATCATCGTGTGGCGATCGGACACACACGCGAACCGGCGACGCCGCACCATCGCGGTGCGGCGTCGCCGGTTCTGCTGAAGTTGTCAGGCTACGGGCGAGCTATTCCTGCTCGAACCGCCGCCGGAAGCGATCCTCCATGCGCTCGGAGAAACCGCCCGATTTCCGCTGCCGGCCTCGCCCGCCCGAACCGGAGGTCGCCTGACCGCCGGACCGTTCGTCCTTGGCGATGTTCTTCGAGGTGCCGAGCAACAGGATTACACCGGCGCCGAACATCACGATGAATCCGATCAGGCTGATGATCGGGAAGCCGCCGGGCTTCACGGGCGCGGCGATGCCCGCGACGAGGAGAAAGAGGCCGAGGACGAACAACGCCGCGGCCTGGAGTCTGCGACGACTCGAGGTCGAACGTAGCCGTCCGCCGCGGACGGATGAGGCGAACTTGGGATCCTCAGCATAGAGAGCGCTCTCGATCTGTTCGAGCATGCGCTGCTCGTGCTCGGAGAGTGGCACGGTACCTCCCCCGGCACTAGGACGTGGCTGTCGCCTCCGGGTAGGCGACAGATAGCCGACCTTGGCGGCCATCTGCCACCAATGATACGAGTTCGATCAGGGCCAGACCACCTTATGGGCGCAGTCGGACGTAGTCCGTCTTCAGAACGCGCACGGCCGCAGCGAAGGCGAAGGTACGCCTTATGGGCGCAGTCGGACGTAGTCCGTCTTCAGAACGACAACTAAGCGGTCATGCCGCCGGTCACTCCCGGGGCGGGCCGCAACCGAGCCGACGCCGCGAGGAGGTCTTCCACGTCATGGAGGAATGCCGCCACCCGCGAAGAGAACTCGTCCGCCTCGTGTTCGTCGACATTCCGGTCCAGCCCAGCCTCCAGCGCCGCCCGGATCTCCGAGCGGGCGCTGAAGTAGTCGGCCCACATCACGAATTCCGGCGCGGCGCGCTGCATCAGCACCCACGCGTTGCGCGAGCGCGCCCGGGGGGCGGCATCGGCGCCCGTGAGCGCGATCACCGCACCCGCGCCGCGCAGCGCGGCGAGGTAGGCGGTGCGGAACCGCTCCCGCGGATCCCGCTCCCCCGCCGCCTGCATGAGCAACCCGTCCGCGCGCTCCAGCAACTTGCCGGCCCGGCCGGGCCGGCCCGGATGTTCCACTCGACCAGACATCGCCGTCCCTCCACCATCGCGTACCTTGGCCCGTATCCCGTACTGGAGGCGGGGTCCCCCACCGCTTTCCAGCACCACCCGGACCGAACAGGTATTCGAACGTTTGAATTGAGCTTCAATATAGAGACGCCCACCGACAAACTTCCGCGTCCGCGCGACCGACGAGAGCCATGACCGCCGTCAAGCCCAATCACACTCCCGCACCCGCCGTCATCGATCTCTCGGTGGCGGCTCTGCGCTCCCGGCTGCACGACGCGCTGGCGGTATACGTGGCCGCCATGGACTATCCGCGCGGGACCGAGAACCATCGCGCGCCGATGTGGACCGAGCACACCACCCGGCCCGGCTGGCAGGCGGTCGCCGCGGTGCTGCCCGACGACTCCGGCCGGATCGATCTGCGCCACGCGCCGATCGTGGCGATCGCCTACGGCTATCGCGGCGCCGCCCACCAGTGGTGGCACCAGCAGGTGCACAGCGGGATGCGGCGCTCGGGCTGGCCGGAACACTCCGCGCGCGAATTGCTGTCGGACTACTTCGAGCTCACCGAGCTGCATGTGCATCCCGCCGCGCAGGGTCGCGGCATCGGCGGCACACTGCTGGAACGGCTGCTGCGCGACCGCACCGAGCGCGCCGTGCTGCTGTCTACGCCCGAGGTCACCGGCGAGGACAATCGCGCATGGCGGCTGTACCGCAGGCAGGGATTCACCGACGTGGTCCGGAATTTCGTGTTCGCGGGCGACAACCGTCCGTTCGCGATCCTCGGCAGGCGGCTGCCGCTGTGAGGGTCACGTGACGGTGGTCGTCGTCGGCTCGGGCCACAACGCCTTGGTCGCCGCGTGCTATCTCGCCCGCGCCGGACACGAGGTGGAGGTGCTCGAACGCGACGACGTCCTCGGCGGCGCGGTGTCGACGGTCGAGCGGTTCCCCGGCCATCGGGTCGATCGCGGCTCGTCGGCGCACATCATGATCCGCCACACCGGCATCGTCGAGGAACTCGAACTCGACCGCTTCGGTCTGCGATACATCGACTGTGACCCATGGGGTTTCACGCCCGCGCACGCGGGCCGCTCCGCGATCGTGTTCCATCGCGACCTGGAAGCGACCTGCGCGTCGATCGCGGCGGCTTGCGGCACGCGGGACGCGGCCGCCTACCGCCGGTTCGTGCGGACGTGGGGTCCGCGCAGCGCCCGGGTGATGCGGGCCTTCGGCGGCGGACCGACGCCGGGACGGCTGGTGCGGTCGTTCTGGGGACTGGACGCGAAGGACGGCGGCAGCGCTCTGTCGCGGGAATTCCTGCAATCCGGTGACGCGCTGCTGGACGCCTGCTTCGAGGACGAACGGTTGAAGGCGTCGCTGGCGTGGTTCGGCGCCCAGTCCGGGCCGCCGATGTCCGAGCCGGGCACCGCGCCGATGGTGGGCTTCGCCGCGCTCATGCACACCCTGCCGCCGGGACGCGCGGTCGGCGGCAGCGGGGCGCTGACCACGGCCCTGGTGGCACGGCTGCGCTCCGACGGCGGGGTGGTGACCGCGGGCGACGCGGCGTCCGCGCTGCGCCGCGACGGAGACCGCTGGCGGGTGCGCACCGCCTCGGGCCGAGACCTGCGCGCGGACATCGTGATCGCGGGCTGCCATGTGCTGACGACGCTGGGGCTGCTGCGCGACGGTGGCTTCGACGGCGCGGTGCTCGACGACTGGCGCAGGCGCATCCGCGTCGGTCCCGGCATCGGCATGGTGGTGCGCGCCGCCACGTCGGCGCTGCCCCGCTACCCCGGCAGCCCGATCGAGCATTCCGCCCACGGCCTGCAATTCCTGGTGTCCGACCGCGCGCAGTTGCGCCGTGCGCACGGTGCGGCGCTGGCCGGGGACCTGCCGCCGCGACCGGTCGTCCTGGCGATGAGCTTCAGCGCACTGGACCCGTCCATCGCGCCGCCCGGTGAGCATCAGTTGTCGCTGTGGGCGCAGTGGCACCCGTACCGCCTGGCCTCCGGCGCCGACTGGTCCGATCTCGCGCGGCAGGAAGGCGACCGGATCATCGCCGAAGTGGAGTCGTACGCACCCGGTTTCGCGGAGACGGTGTTGCGCGGGCATGTGCAGACGCCGGTGGATCTGGAGCGCGAACTCGGGCTCGTCGGCGGCAACGTCATGCACGTGGAGATGTCGCTGGACCAGATGATGCTGTGGCGACCGCTGCCCGAACTGGCGGGGCAGCGGGTGCCCGGCGCGCGAGGGCTGTATCTGACGGGCGCGTCCACCCATCCCGGCGGCGGTGTCTCCGGCGCGAGCGGCCGCACGGCCGCCGCCCTCGCACTACGCGACCTGCACCGGCGCGGGCTGTCCCGGTGGCTTCGACGATGACGGACTCGGGCGACCCGCCGCCTGCTCCGGCGGAACCCACGGCGCCCGAGCACTCCACAGGCCCGCTGTCCGGCTATCGCTCGGCGAGCTTTCTGCTGCCCCTCGTCCTCGTGGCGCTGACGATCGTCGCGCAGATCGGATATCCGCTGACCACGGGCGGTGGGCGCGACCGCATCACCGTCGCGGTCGTACTGCTGTGCACCGGCGCCGCGCTGGCGCACGCGACGGCGACCAGGGGATTTCGCTATGCCGTCGGCTTTCTGACCATCGTCTCCGGCATCGGGCTCGCGGCGGAGGTGATCGGCACCGCGACCGGCATCCCGTTCGGCTGCTACGAGTACGCGACCGACCGGCTCGGACCGGCCTTGCTCGAGGTGCCGTTGATCGTCCCGCTGGCCTGGACCGGCGGGATGTATCCGGTGTGGGTGGTGGCCGGGCAGCTGTCCCGGCGCACGATCACCCGGCTCGGGTGGACGGCGGTCGGCGCGGTGGGCTGGGATCTGTTCCTCGATCCACAGATGGTGGCCGACGGGCAGTGGACCTGGTGTGACATCCATTCCGGACTACCCGGCCTCGACTGGATTCCGCTGACGAATTACCTGGGCTGGTTCGGCGTGGCGCTCGTGATGGCCGCGGTGCTCGCGGTCTGGGAGCGGGCGGCGCCGGATCCCGTGCGGACGCCGCGATCGCACCGCCGCGCGATCGCGCTCACCGTTCCGGTGGCCTTGTTCCTGTGGACCTGGCTCGGATCGGCGCTGGCCCACGCGGTGTTCCTCGACCTTCCCTCCTCGGCGGGATACGGCTTCGCCGGTATGGGTCTGCTGGGCGTTCCCCTGCTGGTCGCCCTGGCTCGCGCGCGCCGCTGACCCGCCGCCGCGTCCCGCGCCCGGCGCGCCGACGCGCGCTGCGACTGGCGCGTTTCATTCCGGACGGCAGGCCTGGCACGATGTCACCCGTGCAGCCGAGTCCCGTCATCACGAAGCCCGATGCCCCGGACCTCCCGCAGCGGCGGGCCCCACGCCGCGGCGTGCGTGTCGCGTCGGTGGTCCTGCTCGCGGCGATGCTGGTGCCGATGCTCGCGGGCTGCCTGCGGGTGCAGGTCTCGATGGGGGTCTCGTCCAACGACCGGGTGTCCGGCCGGATCGTCGCCGCCGTGGTGCCCGCCGACGCCGGAGACAAGGGCCCGCAGCTGAAGGCGCCCGAGACGCTGGCGGCCAAGTTGCGAGTGGAGCCGTACGCCCAGGACGGCTACACCGGCAGCCAGGTGTTCTTCGAGGACCTGTCCTTCGGTGATGTGCAGCAGCTCGGCCAGCTGTCCGAGCAGACCCAGGGCATGTTCCAGTTGCAGTTCCAGCGCACCGGCGACCTGGTCAGCCTGAGCGGGCGGGTCGATCTGAAATCTCTGCCGCCGCACGGCTCGGACGTGCAGTTGACCATCGCATTCCCGGCCCGCGTCGCCAAGACCAACGGCAGCCGCGAGGGCGACAACGTCGTCTCCTGGAAACTGCCGCCCGGCGAAGTCTCCAGGCCGCAGGCCGAGGTCAGCTACGCCGACCCGAACACCCGCTCTTTCGCGGGCTGGGCGGGTATCGCGGGCGGCATCACGCTCGCGGTGGCCGCCATCGTCGCGGCGATGGCGTACATGGACCGCAACCCCGCCGCGCCCGGCGCGCCGGAAGTCGGCTTCTCCCTGAGCCGCTGGTGGCGCTCGGTGACGCAGAATCGCTGAGCGGCAGGTCGGTGCGCCGGGATAGCGTGGCCCCCATGGTGAGTGCCGACCTGCCGAAGACGTTGCGCGCGAACTCGATCCTGCCGACCTTCGCCACCGCGGTGGCGGCGCTCGGCGCGGGCATCGCGCTATACAACCGCATCACCGTGCAGAGGTTGACGAATGCCCCGACGACGGTGATCGAACCCGTCACCGTCTGCGTTCCGGCGCGCAACGAGGCCGACCGGCTGCCCGCCCTGATCGGTGACCTGCGCGCGCAGGTGGGCGTACCGCGCCTCGCGGTGCGCATCCTCGACGACGCGTCCACCGACGACACCGGCGCCGCCGCCCGAGCGGCGATCGGCGACGACCCGCGTTTCACCCTGCTGCGCACCGAGTCCGATCCGGTCGCCGGCTGGACCGGAAAGGCCGCCGCCTGTGTCCGGCTGGCGGAGGAGGTGTCCACGCCGGTGCTGATCTTCCTGGACGCCGACGTGCGGCTGGCCCCCACGGCGCTCGCCGCGGCGGTCGGCGCGCTGCGTACGCGCGCAGCCGCGCTGGTCTCGCCCTGGCCCCTGCAAGTGGCCGATTCCGTGGCGGAAGCCGTGGTGCAGCCTCTGCTGTGCTGGTCGTGGGCCTCGACGCTGCCGATCGCCGTGGCCGACCGGAGCCTGCGACCCGCCACGGCGGTGGCCTGCGGCCAGTTCCTCGTGTTCGACAACGCCGCCTACCGCGCGGTCGGCGGCCACACGGCCGTGGCCGGGAGCGTCACCGAGGACCTCGACATCGCCCGTACGCTGCGGCGAGCCGGTCACGCCACCGCTCTGGTGGCCGCCGGAGAGTTGGCCCGCACCAGGATGTATCGCGGCGCCGCCGACCTGGACGCGGGCTACACCCGCTGGCTCTGGTCGGCCTACGACGGCACGATCGCAGGCGGAGCGGCGGTGGGACTCGTTGCGGCCCTTGCCTATTGGGTACCGCCCGCGGCCGCCGTGCTCGGCAGGGGCGCGGTCCGCCGGACGGGCGCGATCGGCTGGCTCGCCGCCGTCGCCGGGCGCCTGCTGGCCCGCTCGACCGAGACCGGCGGCCCGCTGGGACGCGCGGACGTGCCCGCCGCCCTCGCGCATCCGGTGTCGGTGGCGGCGTATCTGCTGCTGTGGGTGCGTTCGCACCTGGCCCGCCGTCGCGGCACGGCGCACTGGAAGGGGCGTTCGCTCCCAGGAGCGGCGCCGCGCCGCGACAGTTGAATCTCACGGGACCGCGGTGATTCCGACCGTCGGCAGGAAGAAGCAGGACTTGGCGCCGTTCTGCACCGTGCCGAACACCGCGGCGAGAACGGTGCCCTTGCCGGTGTCCACCGGGACCGCCCGCACCCCGCCCATGGGGAGGGCCGCGAAGAGGAAGTCCCGGATCGCCTGCTCGGCCACCGGCCGCTGGTCCGCGGGAACGGCAGCGGGGATCATCGCGCGGGCGATGTCGGCCAGCGGCCCCATGGCGGCCGTTCCGCTGCGTCCGTTGCTCAGATTGAGCCAGGCCACCTGCATTCCCGCGGTATTCGCGCCGTCCGGCCCGAGGCCGTAGGGCACGAAGGTGAACATGGCTTGCCCGGCCTTGACGGCGCTGAGGTCCAGTCCGGGAAGCTGCACGGTGTTCTTCGGCCACGGCCCGGGTATGGCTCCGGCCACCGCGGGCGCCAGCCCGGCCGTGGTGTTGTCGAGGCAGAACGCCGACGCGCTCGGGTACGCGAACGGCTGGATACCGAGCGCGCGCAGCGCGTCGAGCGCGGTTTGATAGGCGCCGAACAAGTCACCGGGGGCGGCGATCGGCGCGGAGAGATCGGAGAACGCGGGAATCGTGGCATCCGGAGCCGCGAACGCGGCACCCGGCCCGGCAAACGCGAGGGCGACCGAACAGGTCGCGACAGCGGACAATTGGGTCAGACGACGCAAAGTGATCACGAAACCTCCTCATCGGCGGAACGATCGAGGGGCACAGTACTCCGGCAAACGGCTCCAACAGCACGGATTGCGTACAGCAATTTCGCGGCGAGTCTCGTTTGCCCGAAACATGCTTCCGCGTGGCCGACCCGCGTTCCCCAGCCCTGGCGATACCCGTATGCTGCATCGGACCGCCGTCATCCGGCGCTGGATGCCCCTCCGCGAGGACGCGACCGGTTCGCACCGCCCCTCGGCGAAGCAGCGCACGTCTGGTTACTACAAAGACTCGATCAACTGGCGTGGACAAGGTCTACGCTCACGCTGATTACTTCTCTTGTCCCAGCCTTCCCTTGCTGGGCATCATGATTCGGCTCGGCCCTGACATCGGTTGACAGGGGGTCGGCGCCAACCATCCAGAGCGACCGAGAGACCTGGCTCGTCGACGTCGCAGCAACCCCCCGGTAACCGGGTGCGGGTGCTTCCGCCGGGACCGATGGAGGAACCGAAGTGATCATCGAGGACCCCTCGTGAGTGCGTCCACCGCACCCGCCCCCGCCCCGGCGCGCGAACCGGACCCGACCGGCACACCCCTCCGCGCGCCGGACGCCGCCGAGTACGGCACGCCGCCGACCGTGGCCAAGACCTGGCATCCCTGGCGCTGGGTGGTCAGTGCCGTCGCGCTGATCCTGCTCGCCCAGTTCGTGCACGGGCTGGCCACCAACCCCGGGTGGGACTGGCCGACGTTCGCGCAGTACATCACCGCGAAGTCGGTGCTGTCGGCGTTGCGGGTCACCTTGGAGCTGACCGCATGGGGTACGGCGCTGGGCTTTCTGCTCGGCACCGCGCTCGCGGTCGCCCGGCTGTCGAACAATCCGGTGCTGCGGGTGATCTCGTGGGTCTACATCTGGGCGTTCCGTTCGATCCCGCTGATCGTGCAACTGCTGTTCTGGTTCAACATCGCCTACCTGTACCGGACCGTGTCGATCGGCATCCCGTTCGGGCCCGCGCTGTTCACCTTCGAGGTGAACGGGGTGATCAGCGGTTTCACCGCCGCCGTGATCGGCTTGGCCCTGCATCAGGCGGCGTATTCGGCCGAGATCATCCGGGCCGGGTTCATCGCGGTGGACGCCGGTCAGCTGGAAGCCGCCGCCGCGCTGGGGATCCCACGGCTGCGGCAGTTCCGCACGGTGGTGGCGCCGCAGGCCATGCGCTCGATCCTGCCGAACGCGACCAACGAGGTGATCAGCCTGTTCAAGGGCACCTCGATCGTGTCGGTGATGGCGATCGCCGAGCTGTTCTACCAGGTCCAGGTCATCTACGGGCGCAACGGGCGGGTGGTGCCGCTGCTGATGGTCGCGACGGTCTGGTACATCGTGCTCACCACCGTGCTGTCGGTGGCGCAGTACTACATCGAACGCCACTACGCCAAGGGCGCGCACCGCACGCCGCCGCCGACACCGCTGCGACGCGCGTGGCAGAAGCTGCGCGAGGTCGCCGAGGCCGGTCCCGCCGCACCGCGCGGAGCGACCAGATGAGCGCGGCCCCCGCCGTGGAGGTCCGCGGCGTCCGGAAATCCTTCGGCGCGCATCCGGTGCTGCGCGGCATCGATCTCACCGTGCGCTCCGGCGAAGTGGTCACCGTGATCGGTCCGTCCGGTTCGGGCAAGTCGACCCTGCTGCGCGTGGTGAACCACCTGGAGTCGCTGGACGCGGGCACCGTGCGCATCGACGGCGAGCTGATCGGCTATCGGCTGCGCCGCGACCGCCTGCACGCGCTGCCCGACCGCGAAGTGCGCAAGCAGCGCTCGCGAATCGGCTTCGTCTTCCAGCAGTTCAATCTGTTCCCCCACCTGACCGTGCTCGAGAACGTCACGCTCGCACCGCTTTCCGCGCAGCGGCGCGACCGGACCGAGGTGGAGCGCGAGGCGCACCGGCTGCTGGAGCGGGTCGGTATCGGACAGTTGGCCGACGCGTATCCGCGCCGGTTGTCGGGCGGGCAGCAGCAACGGGTGGCCATCGCGCGGGCGCTGGCGCTGCGGCCGCGGGTGATCCTGTTCGACGAACCCACCTCCGCGCTGGACCCGGAACTGGTCGGCGAGGTGCTCGACGTGATCCGCGATCTCGCGCACGGCGGCACCGCACTGGTGATCGTCACGCACGAAATCGGTTTCGCCCGTGAGGTGGCCGACGCCGTGGTGTTCCTCGACGAGGGCGTCATCGTCGAGCAGGGCCCGCCCTCGGCCGTGCTCGACCATCCCGAACACCCGCGCACCCGCGCCTTCCTTTCCCGAGTCCGCTGATGAACAGGTATCCGATGAAGTTCTCCGCCATGGTCACCGCCGCCGCGACCGCGGTCGCGCTACTGGCCACCGGCTGCACCGAACCCGAGGCGGATACCGCCGCGCAGCCCGCCGGTTCGATCACCTTCGACCTCTCCCCCGCCCAGCCCGGCCGCGTCCGGACCGCGAAGGTCGATGCCATCGCCGCCGAGGTGCCGCAGGCGATTCGCGATCGCGGCACGCTGGCGGTGACCGGCGCGTCCGGCGCTGCGCCGCCGCTGCGGTTCTACGCCACCGATGACAAGACGGTGGTCGGCTCCGAAGTCGACTTCGCCGCGCTGATCGCCGACATCCTCGGCCTGAAACTGGACGCGCAGGTGGCGGACTGGTCGCAGAACTTCGTGCGGGTGGACTCCGGTGAGGTGGACGCGTTCATCTCCAATGTCACCGTCACCGAGGAACGCAAGGAGAAGTACGACTTCGCGACCTACCGCAAGGACAACGTCGCGCTGGAGGTGCCGATCCAGAGCAAGCTCGAATACACCGACCGCACGAGCCTGGCGGGCAAGCGGATCGGCGTCGGCACCGGCACCAACCAGGAGCAGTTGCTGGTCAAGTGGAACGAGCAGAACCGGGCCGAAGGGCTGGCGCCGATCGATATCGCTTACTTCCAGCAGGTCACCGACTACTACCTGGCGCTGGCCTCGCAGCGGCTGGACGGCTACCTCGGCCCCAACCCGACCGCGATCTACCACGCGGCCACCGCGAAGCAGACCAGGATCGTGGGCACCTTCTCCGGTGCGGGCGAGGCGCTGCAAGGCGAGATCGCGGTGCTCACCAAGAAGGACAACGGGCTGATCACCGCCGTGCAGCACGCGCTGGCCTACGCCATCGAGCACGGCACCTACCAGCAGGTGATCGACCGCTGGGGGCTGCGCAGCGAGGCAGTCACCGAATCGCGAATCAACCCACCCGGCCTGCCGAAGAAGCGCTGAGCAGATGACGCAGCGCCGCCGCATGCCCGGCCGACCGTCGGCGACCGGTGTCGCCGACGCCTTTCCCCAGCAGGGCGAGCAGCTCGCCCACACCGAAGTATCTGGAGTCGCCTCGTGATCCGAACCCGTCACCGAATCGCCGCGCTGGCCGGCGCGCTCGCCGCGGCCACCACCGTGGTCGCCTGCGGCAGTGATTCGGCCGCACCCGGCGGCGACGCGGGCCCGCCCCGGCCGGGCGGCACCCTGCGCTACGGCCTCTCCCAGGCGCCGACCTGCTCGGACCCGGCCCAGGCGGGCACCAACCAGACGCTGTACGTCACCCGGCAGATCGTGGATTCGCTGACCGACCAGGATCCGGCCACCGGCGAGCTGAAGCCGTGGCTGGCGCAGAGCTGGGAAGCGAGCCCCGACGCGAAGGTCTTCACCTTCCGCCTCACCGACGGCGTCACCTTCAGCGACGGCACGCCGCTCACCGCCGACTCGGTGCGCAACACGTTCGATTCGGTCGTGCGGCTCGGCTCGGGCAAGGCGCCGTTGGGCAGCAGCTACCTCACCGGCTACGTGGGGACCACGGCTGTCGACCGGCTCACCGCCCGGGTCGAGTTCAGCAAGCCCAACGCCCAATTCCTGCAGGCGGCCTCGACCGCCCAGCTCGGCATCCTGGCCGACGTGACCACGGCGAAGCCCGCCGAGCAGCGCTGCCTCGGCGACAACGTCGGCAGCGGGCCGTTCACCTACACGGCCTACCGCCAGGACGCCGCGGTGACGCTGGCCAAGCGCAGCGGCTATCGCTGGGGTTCGGCGGTGTTCGCCCATCGCGGGGAGGCCTATCTGGACAAGATCGAATTCACCGTGGTGCCCGAATCCGGCGTGCGCACCGGCAGTCTCGCCTCCGGGCAGCTGGACGCGATCAGCGACGCGCTGCCGCAGGACGCGCCGCAGATCGAGGCGGCGGGCGGCCGAGTGCTCAGCACCGCCAATCCGGGTGTGCCGTTCGGCCTACAGCCCAACGTCACACGCGGACCGCTGCGCGATCCGGCGGTGCGCCAGGCGCTGCTGCCCGCGATCGATCGCAAGCAATTGGTGGACACCGTGCTCGGCCCGCAGTTCAAACCCGCAACCAGCTCGCTGGGGAGCACCACACCCGGCTACACCGACCTCTCGGCACGGCTGGCCTTCGACCCGGCGAAGGCGCGCACCATCCTCGACCAGGCCGGGTGGGTGCCCGGCGCGGACGGCATCCGGGCGAAGAACGCTGAGCGGTTGACGTTCTCGGTGCTCTTCAGCCAGGTGTTCGCGGGCAACCAGGCGATCCTCGAACTGGTGCAGCAGCAACTGCGGCAGGTCGGCGTCGAACTGAAACTGGACCTGGTGTCGGTGGCGGAGACCACGGCGCGGCAGAACAGCAAGGACTTCGACACCTTCTACGGCAACACCACCCGCGCCGATGGCGACATCCTGCGCACCTCCTTCGGTCTCGACGGGCGCAACCTCAATGCGCGCGGCCCCATCCCGCCGCTGGACGACGCGCTGAACGGGCAGGTCGCCACCGTGGACACCACGGTGCGCAACGGGCTCATCCACACCGCGCAGCAGCAGGTGCTCGACGCGGGCCTGCTGATCCCGACGGTCGAGCTGTCTCAGGCGATCGGAGCGGGGGCGAACACGCAGGACCTGAAGTTCGAAGCCTCGGCGCGATTGCAGTTCTTCGACACCTGGCTGAGCGGGCGATAGTCATGGCGCGCTATCTGGCCCTGCGGGTGTTGCAGGCGATCTGGGTGCTGTGGGCGGCGTTCACGCTGTCGTTCGTGGTGTTGTACCTGCTGCCCGCCGACCCGGTCTCGATCGCGGCCGATGCAGGCGGGTCGGGCACCCCGGTGGACAAGGCGGCCATCGCCGAGTTGCAGGCCCGCTACGGGCTGGATCGGCCACTGTGGGAACAGTATTGGACCGCGCTCGGGCACGCCGTGACCGGCGATCTCGGGCATTCCATCGCCACCGGGCAGCCGGTCACCGGCGCGATCGGCGACGCGCTGCCCGCCACGCTCGCGTTGACCGGCGCCGCCCTGCTCTTCGCGGTCATCGGTGGCGTCGCGCTGGCGTTCGCGGCGACTCATAGC
The DNA here is from genome assembly GCF_043205035.1 of Nocardia sp. NPDC047654. Classification (NCBI taxonomy): domain Bacteria; kingdom Bacillati; phylum Actinomycetota; class Actinomycetes; order Mycobacteriales; family Nocardiaceae; genus Nocardia; species Nocardia sp. NPDC047654. Next base: position 21,350 of record NZ_JBIDDF010000024.1, on the reverse strand, counting down.
CGTCGGCCGTGGCTGCGCAACGCCTTGGCCGCGCTGCCGTCGCTGGGCGTCTCGGTGCCGACCTTCTGGACCGGGCTGCTCCTGCTGCAAGTGTTCTCGTTCCAGTTGCGGCTGGCGCCCGCGTTCGGCGGGCACGGGTTCGCGGGCACGGTGCTGCCCGCGCTCACCCTGGCGCTGCCGATCGGCGCGGTCATCGCGCAGGTGCTCACCGCCGGGCTGGAGACGACCTGGCGTCAGCCGTTCGTCGACGTGGCCCTGGCCAGGGGCGGGTCGCGCTGGTGGGTACAGCGCACGCACGTGCTGCGCCCGGCCAGTGTGCCCGCGTTCACCATCGCGGGGGTGCTGGTGGGCAACATGCTCGCCGGATCGGTGGTGGTGGAGACGGTCTTCGCCCGTCAGGGCGTCGGGCGGCTGACCCAGACCGCGGTGCTGGCGCAGGACATCCCCGTGGTGCAGGGCATCGTGCTGCTCACCTCGGCGGTGTTCGTGAGCGTGAATCTCGCGGTGGACCTGGTGTATCCGCTGCTCGACCCGCGCATCGCCGCCCGCTCCCGCGCCGTGGGCGGCGAGTCCGAGCGGAACGCCGTCGACGCCGCCGAGGAGGCGATCATCCGTGCCTGACGCCGCTTCCGTCATTCGTACCGCCGCCGGACGCACGCTCGGCGCGCTGCCGGCCGAGGAGGTGAGGACTCATGGTTGACGTCATCGAGGAAAGGCGCGCAGCCGTGCTACCCGGCCTGCGGCGCCCGGCGGTGCGCTGGAAGAGGCTGCGCGGCAACGCCGGACTGCTGATCGCGGGCGCTGTCGCGCTGCTCGCCGTGGGATGGGCGCTGGCGCCGTCGGTCTTCGCGGGCGGCGACCCGCTGACCGGCGTGCCCGCGCAGAAGTTCCAGGGCCCCAGCGCCGAACACTGGTTCGGCACCGACAATCTCGGACGCGACCTCTACACCCGGATGGTGCACGGCGCCGGGCTCTCGTTGACCGCCACGCTGGCTGCCGTCGGCATCGCGCTCGTCGCCGGGTCGCTGCTCGGGCTGCTGTCGGGCGCGATCGGCGGCGTGGTCGACGCCGTGGTCATGCGTTCGGTCGATGTGCTGCTGTCGGTGCCCGCGCTGCTGCTGTCGCTCGCATTGGTCACCGCGCTCGGCTTCGGCACCGGCAATGTGGCGATCGCGGTGGGCGTTTCGCTGGTGGCCAATTTCGCGCGCGTGATGCGATCGGAAGTGCTGCGGGTCCGGCAAGCGGTGTACGTGGAGGCGGCCCACGCCGCGGGGGTGCGCTGGTACACGGTGCTGGCCAGACACGTGCTGCCCAATGCCTACCAGCCCGTACTCGCCTTGGCCGCGGTCGAATTCGGCATGGCGGTGCTGGCGGTGTCGGCGCTGAGCTTCCTCGGGTACGGCGCGAAGCCGCCCACCCCCGAGTGGGGCACGCTGATCTCGGAGGGCCGCAATTACCTCGCGACCGCTTGGTGGATGACCACCCTGCCCGGGTTCGTCATCATCGCCGTCGTGCTCGCCGCACAGCGCCTCGGACGCGCGATCGGGAAGGGAGAACACCCGTGAGCGCCCCGGCATCTCCGCTGCTGCACGTCCAGGACCTGCGGGTTCGGTACCGGTCCGGAACCGGCGCGGCCACCGCGCTGAACGGGGTGTCGCTCACGGTGGCCCGCGGCGAGGTGGTGGCGCTGGTCGGCGAATCCGGCTCCGGCAAGTCCACGCTCGCCCACGCCGTGATCGGCCTGCTCGGGTCGAACGCCGAGACCACCGGGGGGACCGTGACCTTCGACGGCGCCGTGGTCGACACCGGCTCCGAACGCGCGCTGCGGCGGCTGCGCGGAGTTCGCATCGGGTTCGTCCCCCAGGACCCGGGGCTGTCGCTGAACCCCGTCCGGCGGGTGGGTGATCAGGTGGCCGAAGCACTGCTGGTGCACGGACTGGCCGACCGCAAGGCGGCGCGGGCGCGGGCGATCGAACTGCTGGCCGACGCGGGACTGGATCGGCCGGAACTGCGGGCCGGTCAGTACCCGCACGAGCTGTCCGGCGGGCAGCGCCAGCGGGTGCTGATCGCCGCGGCGCTGGCCTGCGCACCGGACCTGGTCATCGCCGACGAGCCGACCAGCGCGCTCGACGTGACCGTCGCGCGCCGGGTGCTCGACCGGCTCGCCGAGCAGATCGCGGCGCGCGGCACGGCGGTGCTGCTGATCACCCACGATCTGGCCGTCGCCGCCGAACGCGCCGATCGGCTCGTCGTGCTCAACGGCGGCGAGGTGGTGGAGAGCGGCCCGACCGCCGAATTGCTGGCCACACCGCGCCATCCGTACACCAAGCGCCTGCTCGCCGCCTCGCCCAGCCTCGCTCCCGCGGGCGGCTACCGCGAGCCCAAGCCACGCGGCGGTAAGCCGCTACTGGTCTTGCGCGAAGTGCACAAGACCTTCCGGGCGCACGGGGGCGACAGCGTGACCGCGGTGGCCGGGGTCGGCTTCGAACTGGGCCGCGGCGAGACCCTCTCGCTGGTCGGCGAATCCGGGTCGGGCAAATCCACCACCGCGCGGATCGCGTTGCGGCTCACCGAACCCGATCGCGGCGAGGTCACCTTCGACGGGCAACCGCTGTCGAAGGCCCGTGGGTCGCGGCTGCGCGCGCTGCGCAAACGCTTCCAGGTGGTGTACCAGAACCCCTACGCCTCGTTGGATCCGCGCTGGCGGGTGGGCGCGATCATCGAAGAACCGTTGCGCGCCTATGGAGTCGGCAGTCGTGCGCAGCGGCGCGACCGGGTGGCGGAGTTGCTGGCGCAAGTCGCGCTGCCGTCCGGGTTCGCCCGGCGCAAGCCCGCCGAGCTGTCGGGCGGGCAGCGTCAGCGCGTCGCCATCGCCAGGGCGCTGGCGCTGCATCCCGAGCTGCTGGTGCTCGACGAACCGGTCTCCGCGCTGGACGCCTCGGTGCAGGCGCAGATCCTCGAACTGCTGGACGGCCTGCAGGCCGAACTGGCGCTGAGCTACCTGTTCATCTCGCATGATCTGGCGGTGGTGCGCCGCATCAGCGACCACGTCGCGGTGTTGCGGCGCGGCCGCATCGTCGAATCCGGCCGCACCGCCGAGATCTTCGGCAACCCGCGGCACGAGTACACCCGCGAGCTCTTGTCGGCCATCCCGGCGCCCGCAGTCCCGAAAGGCGTGTCGTAATGCCCCGTCCGACCTACCGCCACAGCCGGGTGCTGAACCGACAGCAGCGCTGGGCCCCGTGCCGCAGCCGCCCGGAACCCGCCGTCGCGTCCTGCGCGATCACCCCTCCCTCCGCACCGGAGCCCACCACCGGCCACGAGCCGTGGTGGCACCGACCGAAAAGGATCGCCCTGATGGTGTACTCCGCCTTCAACCGGAAACCGGCCGCCACCGACGCCGAACCGTCTCCCACGCCGGACATCCCGGCTGCCCCCGCCGTCTTCGCACCCGATCCCGCGCGCTGGTGGCGCACCCGTCTGCGCGCCCCGCGTGCCGCCGACACCTCCGGCAACCCGCGCGTGCACGCCGTCGCCCCGGTCCGCGCCGAGCGCGACCGCCGCGCGGTGCGGTCCGCGCGCGGCATGCGCGCCGCGCTGTGGCAGCAGGCGCTGCTGCTGGGACCCGACGTCGCCGGATCCGGGACCCATCCGGCGCTGCGTCAGCAGATCGAGGCGGAGGGCACGGCCTGATGGCGCACTCCGGCTTCTTCCTCGCCGTCGAAGCGGCGGGCACCGGCGCGCACCCCGCGTCCTGGCGGCGTACCGACTCGCGCGCGGAGGACCTGTTCACCGGACGGTACTGGACCGAGGTGATCGTCGCGGCCGAGCAAGCGGGCATCGACGCGGTGTTCCTGCCCGACTCGTTCGGCGTGCAGCCCGGCGGCCCCGGCGCCACTCGCGGCAGGCTCGACGCGATCGCGATCGCCGCCCGCGTCGCCGCCGCCACCCACCGCGTCGGTCTGATCCCCCAGGCGCCGGTCACCCACACCGAACCGTTCCATCTGGCGAAGGCGATCCAGAGCTTGGACTTCGCCACGCTCGGCCGGGCGGGCTGGGAGGTCACCGTCTCCGAAGGAGACGAGCAGGCGCGGGCGTTCGGGCGCAAACCGGCGCGGGACGCGGCCGCGCTGTGGCACGAGGCCGACGAGGCGATCGAGGTCGCCACCCGGCTGTGGGACAGCTGGGAGGACGACGCGGAGATCCGCAACGCCTCGACCGGCCGCTTCGTCGACCGGGACAAGCTGCACTACATCGACTTCACCGGCGACAACTTCGCCGTGAAGGGGCCCTCCATCACACCGCGCTCGCCACAGGGCCAACCGATCGTCGCGGTGCGCGCCGACGGCGCGGCCGCCACCGCGGTCGCGCTGCGCCGCGCCGACCTGATCCGGATCGGCACGGACGATCTCGACGCGGCGCGGGCACGGCGCACCGCGTTGCGCACTGCGCTCGCGGACGCGGGACGCGACCCCGACAGCGTGCACGTGCTACTGGATCTCGACATCCACCTGGCCGGCTCCGCGGACGCGGCACGGGCGGAAGCGCATACCTTGGACGGCTGGGCCGGCCCGGTTCGCACCGCCGCGCCCAGCGCCCTGCGCCACCTCGGGACCGCAGAGACACTGCGCGAAGTGCTCGCGGCCGTGGACAGCGCCGAGGCCGCCGACGGCGTCGTCCTGCGCCCGCTCGCGCTTCCAGCCGCCGTGCGCCTGCTGCCCGGGATCGACCGGAAGCCGCTGTCGAACAGCACATTACGTGCCCGCCTCGGGCTGCCCCGTCCGGAGAGCCGCTACGCCATCAGCACGAAAGGCACCCCGTCGTGACCGACAAGCCTCGCAAGCCGGTCCACCTCGCCGCCCACTTCCCCGGCGTGAACAACACCACCGTCTGGAGCGACCCCGAGTCGGGCAGCCAGATCGATTTCGCGTCGTTCGAGCATCTGGCGCGTACCGCCGAGCGCGGCCTGTTCGACTTCTTCTTCCTCGCCGAAGGGCTGCGGCTGCGCGAACATCGCGGCCGTATCCACGACCTCGACGTCGTGGGCAGGCCGGACACCTTCACCGTGCTCAACGCGCTGGCCGGGGTCACCGACAAGCTGGGATTGGCCGGCACCATCAACAGCACGTACAACGAGCCGTTCGAGCTGGCCAAGCAATTCGCCTCGCTAGACCATCTCTCCGGCGGCCGCGCGGCCTGGAACGTCGTGACCTCCTCCGACGCGTTCACCGGCGAGAACTTCCGGCGCGGCGGCTATCTCGAGCACGGCGAGCGCTACCACCGCGCGGCCGAGACCGTCGAGGTGACCCGCGCGCTGTGGGACAGCTGGGCCGCGGACGCACTGGTCGTCGACCGGCGGGCCGGGGTGTTCGCCCGGGAGATTCCCGAAACCCGCCATCGCGGCATACAGTTCGACATCACCGCCCGATTCGTGCTGCCGCCGAGCCCGCAGGGCCACCCGGTGCTGTTGCAGGCGGGCGACTCCGAGGACGGCCGGGAATTCGGCGCGGCCACGGCCGACGCGATCTTCACCGGCCACGGCACCCTGGAGGACGGGCAGCGCTTCTACGCCGACCTGAAAGGCCGCCTGGCCAAGTACGGGCGCACCCCCGACGAGCTGAAGATCTTCCCCGCCGCTACTTTCGTCCTCGGTGACACCGAGGCCGAGGCGCAGGAACGCGCCAGGCACATCCGCCTCCAACAGGTCGGCCCGCAGACCGCGATCGCCTTCCTCGAACAGGTTTGGGGCCGGGATCTGTCCGGATACGACCCGGACGGACCGCTGCCCGACGTCGAGCCCGTCGACGACGTGAACATCACCCGCGGCCGCGTCCGGCACGCCAAAGATCCCCGCGCGGTCGCCGAATCCTGGCGGGCCAGAGCCGAAGCCGAAGGGCTCAGCATCCGGGAGCTGATCATCGAGGTCACCGCGCGCCAGCAGTTCATCGGCACGCCCGCGGCGGTCGCCGAGCGGATCGACGCGTACGTGCAGTCCGACGCCGCGGACGGTTTCATCCTCGTCCCGCACCTCACCCCGCACGGGCTGGACGAATTCGTCGACCGGGTCGTCCCGGAACTACAGGAGCGCGGCAGCTTCCGCACCGAGTACGCCGGAACCACCTTGCGCGACCACCTCGGCCTGCGCCATCCCCACCGTCGAACCACCGCCCACGAAGGAGCCGAAGCGTCATGACCACGAGCATCACCACCGTTTTCGAGACCGAGTGGGCGCGCTGGCACCACACGCGGGAAGACCAACTGCGCGACCCGCTCGGCTTCCTCGGCCTGACCGCGCTGCACTGGCTCACCGACCGCCCCGAACGGCTGCCGGACCTGCCCGGCACCTGGTGGGTCACCGACGAGAAGGTGTTCATCACCGCCCAGCCCGCCGACCGGCTGGAATACGACGGGCTCGGTATCGCGGGCGTACAGATCGTCACCCCTGCCGAAGGGGCGCCCGGCCTGCACGTCCGGCAGGAGCGCCGGATACTCGAGGTGATCCGCCGCACGGGCCGCTACGCCGTCCGGGTGCACGACCCCGCTTCGCCCGCCCTGCTGACCTTCGACGGCATCCCGGCCTACCGGCCCGACCCGCGCTGGGTGGTCCCGGGGCGCTTCACGCCGTTCGCGCAGCAGCGGACCGTGGTCACCGGCGCCGTGGTCGAGGGGCTCGAGCACCGCCACAGCGCCGCGGGCACCATCGAATTCCGCATCGGCGAGGTGACCGAACGCGTCGTCGCGTTCGGCGACCAGGACAACCTGCGGGTGCTGTTCACCGACGCCACCAGCGGTGTGACGACCTACCCGACGGCGCGATCGCTGACCGTGGGCACGCCGGAGGCGGACGGCACGGTGCTGCTGGACTTCAACCGAGCCGCGAATCTGCCGTGCGCCTTCACCGATTTCGCGACCTGCCCGGTGGCGCCCGCGCAGAACCGGCTGCGCGTGGCCATCGAAGCGGGCGAGCAGGACCCACGTCGGGGACGTGCCGCATGAGCGGCCGGTTCGTTCCCCTCTCGATCCTGGACCTGTCCCCGATCAGCGCGGGCTCGACCGCGCAGCAGGCCCTGCGCAACACCGTCGATCTGGCCAAGCACGCCGAACAGTGGGGCTACCACCGGTACTGGCTGGCCGAACACCACTTCGTCTCGGTGGCCAGCTCCTCCTCGATCACCCTGATCGGGTTGGTCGCGGCGGCCACCGAGCGCATCCGGGTGGGTTCGGCGGCGGTGCAGGTGGGTCATCACACCTCGGCCTCGATCGTGGAGGCGTTCGGCACGATCGACGCGCTGTACCCGGGCCGGCTCGACCTGGGCCTCGGCCGGTCGGGTCATCGACGCGGCCAGTTCGGCGCGGAGGCCGCGCGGCCCGCGCGCGGCAAGCCCGTGGTCGGCACGGTGACCGGACGCACCGAGATCCGTGACGGCGTTGTCGTTCCGCCGCCGTTCGACCCGGGCCGCATCCTGGACCGGTCCAAGTTCATCGCCTCGGTGGGTGCCCTCCAGCAGCGCGGCGCGCAGCCGCTGGAGTTCGCCGAGCAGGTCGGCGAGGTGCGCGCTCTGCTGGCGGGCACCTTCGTCAGCCCGGAAGGCGTTGCGTTGCACGCGGTTCCCGGTGAGGGCGCGCAAGTGCGGCTGTGGCTGTTCGGCAGCACCGCGGGCGAGAGCGCGGAGCTGGCCGGGCGGCTGGGGCTGCCGTTCGCCGCGGCCTATCACGTCTCGCCGGGCACCGCGCTGGACGCGATCGAGGCGTATCGCGCGGCGTTCCGGCCGTCTGCCGAGCTGGCCGAGCCGTACGTGGTGATCTCCGCGGACGTGGTCGTGGCCGAGGACGACGCCACCGCGCGGCGGCTGGCCGCTAGCTACGGCCACTGGGTGCACAGCATCCGCAGCGGCGCGGGCGCGGCCGACTATCCCGATCCGGCGACCATCGCCCCGCTCACCGCGGAGCAGCGGCGCCTGGTCGACGATCGCCTCGCCACCCAGTTCGTGGGGTCACCGGGCACCGTCGTGGAACGGCTGTCCGCGCTGCAACGCGTCAGCGGAGCGGACGAACTGCTGGTGACCACGATCACCCACCGGCACGCCGATCGGCTGCAATCGCATCGGCTGCTCGCCGAGGCGTGGGGGCTGCGCGCGGCCCGCGCGGCCTGACGCTGCGCCGGCCGGTGCGCCCTCGAGTACACCGGCCGGTCACCGAGGCCGCCATAGTGCTCGCCGGAGCGGCTCGAATGCGCCGTCCGGGGACGAGCGGCCGCCGGGCACGGCGTCGAAAGCGGCCGGTGACGCACAGGTAGCGCCCACCCGAGACGGGAGTCTCAGACGCTGACCGGGGCGGCCGTGACGCCGTAACCGAGGTTGGTCAGCACCTCGCTGGTCGCCTTGGCGAAATTGAGCGTGATGAAGTGCAGGCACGGCGCGCCCTCGTCGATCAGCCGCTGGGCGATCTCGGTGGCGATCTCGATGCCCGCCGCGCGCACCGCCGCGGCGTTCTCGTCCCCGCCGTCGCCCGCCGCCGTGCGCAGCCGCCGCATGACCGAGTCCGGCAGCGGCCTGCCGCACAGCTCCTCGGCGCGCTGCACCGTGCGCAGCGACGTGATCGGCATCAGCTCCGGAATGATCGGCTTGGCGCCCTCGATCGGGTCCAGCGCCACCAGCCGATCGCGCAAGCGCAGGTAGTGCTCGACGTCGAAGAACATCTGGGTGATCGAGTACTCCGCTCCCGCACGCAGTTTCGCGGCCAGGAACGCGGTATCGGTCGCCAGGTCCGGCGAGCGGTGGTGGCCCTGCGGGAACGAGGCCACACCGACGTGGAAGTCACCGAGGTCGCGCACGATACGCACCAACTCCTCGGCGTAGGAGACGCCCTGCGGATGCTTGTGCCACTCGCCCAGCGGGTCGCCCGGCGGGTCGCCGCGCAGCACCAGGATGTTGCGGATACCGGAGTCGGCGTACGCGCCGACCAGCGAGCGCAGCTCCGCGACGCTGTGCTCCACCGCGGTCAGGTGCGCGACCGGCAGCAGCGTCGTCTGCTGCGCCAGTTCCCCGGTCACCCGGACGGTGCGGTCGCGAGTGGAACCACCCGCGCCGTAGGTCATCGACACGAACGCGGGATGCATGCACTCGAACTGCCGCACGGCGCGCCACAGCCGCGCCTCGGCGGCGGCGTCGCGGGGCGGATTGAACTCCACGGAGAACGGCACCGCATGCCCCGCGTGAGCCCGCAGACTCTGTACGACCGAAGGTGTTCCAGAGACGTTCGGGTGCGTCCGGGACTGCCGGCCAGGGGTCGAGCTTCCCCGCACGTTGTCGAAAGTCACCGGTTCAGTGTAGAGGTGGCCGGTGGCGGCCCCGTCGGGTCGCTCGGACGTCCCGCGTATTCTTCGCTTCGAGCGACATGTTCGCCACGCCGAGCGACACGCGCGACCACCCCCGCTCGGCCCCGAATCACCCGCAGCGCCCGGGCACCCTCCGCGACCCCGTGCGTCCACCATCCGCACGACCTTGGAGGCTCCTCTGTCCGCCGCAACCGGTACTCAGACGCCGCGTCCCGCGGTGCCGCAGCCGGGCACCCCCGCCTTCGTCACCGCCGTGGAAGACGCCCTGACCAGTTTCTTCGCCACCCGCCGCCCGACGACCGAGCGCCTCGGCCCGGTCTTCGTCGAGGCCACCGACGCGCTCGAGCAGTTCGTGCTGCGCGGCGGGAAACGCACCAGGCCCGCGTTCGCGTGGACCGGGTGGCTCGGAGCGGGCGGCGATCCGCACGCCCCCGAGGCCACCGCGGTGCTCACCGCCTGCTCCGCACTCGAACTCGTCCAGGCCTGCGCGCTGATCCACGACGACATCATCGATTCCTCCCGCACCCGCCGCCGCTTCCCCACCGTGCACGTCGACTTCGAGCAGCGCCACCGCGACCGCGGCTGGGCGGGCGACTCGGCGCACTTCGGCGCCAGCGTGGCCATCCTGGTCGGCGACCTGGCGCTGTCCTGGGCCGACGACATGGTGCACGCGTCCGGACTGGCGCCCGCGGCCATCGCCCGGTTCGCCCCCGTGTGGGCCGACATGCGCACCGAGGTGCTCGGCGGTCAACTGCTCGACATCAACGGCGAAGCGGGCGGCGACGAATCGGTCGAGGCCGCGCTGCGGATCAACCGTTACAAGACCGCCGCCTACACCGTCGAACGCCCGCTGCACCTCGGCGCCGCCATCGCCGCCGCCGATCAGCAGCTGATCGAGGCCTACCGCCGGTTCGGCACCGCCATCGGGATCGCCTTCCAGCTGCGCGACGACCTGCTCGGCGTATTCGGCGATCCGGCCGTCACCGGCAAGCCCTCCGGCGATGACCTGCGCGAGGGCAAGCGCACCGTGCTGCTGGCCGAGGCGCTGCGCCGCGCGGACGAGACCGACGCCGCCGCGGCCGCGCTGCTGCGTTCGAGTATCGGCACCGACCTGAGCGCCGAGCAGGTGCAGCGGCTGCGCGCGCTGCTCGCCGAACTGGGCGCGGTCGACGAGGTGGAACGCCGGATCGCCGAACTCACCGACAGCGGTCTGGCCGCGATCGAGGCCAGCTCGGCGACGCCGGTGGCCAAGGAACGGCTGCGCGCGATGGCGCTGGCCGCGACCGAGCGCGCGGCGTGAGCCGGGTATCGGGCGCCACGGCGAGGAGACGAACCGGAATGAGAACCGTTGCGGGACCGACCGATCGCGTCGTGGTGGTCGGCGCGGGCCTGGCCGGCCTGTCGGCCGCCCTCCACCTGACCGGCGCGGGTCACACGGTCACGCTGCTCGAGCGGGCCGACCACCCCGGCGGCCGGGTGGGCCGGTACCAGGGCGCCGATTACGAGATCGATTCCGGCGCCACCGTTCTCACCCTGCCCGAACTGATCACCGACGCGCTCGCCGCCGTCGGCCGCGCCCCGGAGACCTGCGAGCCCCCGCTGCGCATCCACCGGCTGGCGCCGGGCTATCACGCCCGGTTCGCCGACGGCGCGCAGATCAGGGTCTTCGCCGACCCGGACGCCATGGCCGCGGAGGTCGAGCGGACCTGCGGCCCGGCCGAGGCACGCGGATACCGGCGCCTGCGCGCATGGCTGGCGCGGGTCTACGCGGCGGAGTTCACCGAGTTCATGGACACCAACTTCGACTCGCCGCTGGATCTGGTGCGCCTGCCCGAAAAGCGCCGCGCGCTGGTCGAATTGGCACGTCTCGGCGGGTTCGGCAGGCTCGGCCCGCAGGTGCGCCGGTTCTTGCGGGATCAGCGCCTGGCGCGCCTGTTCACCTTCCAAGCCCTCTACGCGGGCATGCCGCCCGCGCAGGCGCTCGCCGTCTACGGCGCGATCCCGCATATGGACACCTCGCTGGGCGTCTACTTCCCCGAGGGCGGTATGCGCGCGATCGCCGCGGCGCTGGCGCACGCGTTCGCCGAGGCAGGCGGCACGCTGGAACTGAATGCCGAGGTGGTCGGCATCGACTACGCGGGCAGGCGAGCCCGGCGCGCCCGCACCGCCGACGGGCGCTCGTTCGACTGCGACGCGCTCGTGCTCACCGCCGACCTCGGCTCGCTGGACCGTTTCGGTGTGCGACCACGGCGCGGGCTGCGCGCCTCGCCGTCGGCGCTCGTCGCGCACGGCACCGTCCCCGCCGCGGTCGCGGCGCGATGGCCGGTGCAGGCGCACCACACCATCGAGTTCGGGGAGGCCTGGGACCGCACGTTCACCGAGATCACCGCTCGCCGCGGCCGCGGCAAGCTGATGAGCGACCCCTCGCTGCTGCTGACCCGGCCCGCGCTGACCGATCCGAGTCTGTTCGTCGAACGCGGCGACGGACGCCACGAGCCGTTCTCCTTGCTCGCGCCGTGCCCGAATCTCGCGGCGGCGCCGCTGGACTGGCCACGCCTCGGCCCCGCCTACCTCCGCGAGTTGCTCACCGTGCTGGAAGCGCGCGGCTACCGGGACATCGCCGAGCACTTCACCGTCGACCGGCTCGACACACCTCGGACGTGGCTCGACTACGGCATGCTTGCGGGCACGCCGTTCTCCGCCGCACACCTCTTCCGGCAGACCGGCCCCTTCAGGCCGCGCAATTTCCCGCGCTCTAGCGACAATGTGGTTATCGCCGGTTGCGGCACCACTCCGGGCGTGGGCGTGCCGACCGCCCTGTTATCCGGAAAACTGGCGGCAAACCGCATCGCGGACGAGGTCGGGCGCACTTCGCGTGCGACCCCGCGCACCAGCCGGATAGTGTTCGAGACGACGCCGTAAACTAAACGCCGACCTATTCGCTCGCGGTTGCGACCGCCGACCACTCGGGGGGACCGACACCAGATGGCATCCCCCGAAACGCGCACCGCAGAGGCCGCCTCCGCCGGTGACACTCGTCCCTCGTCGCCCGCCTCCGCACGTCGCGAATCGGCCACCGACCGCGGTTTCCTGTGGTGGATGCGCACCTGCGCCGACTTCGCCAGAAGCCCGGAGGGCCATGCCGCCCTGCTCGGTTTCTTCGGCGCGCTCATGATCATGTTCGGCGGTTTCGGCGCGGGCAGCGTGCGCAAGCGCGACCCGCTGCTCGAGGCCATGCACCTGTCCTGGCTGCGGTTCGGGCACGGTTACGCGCTGTCGACCATCTGCATCTGGATCGGCGTGCTGCTCATGATCACCGCCTGGGTCCGCCTCGGGCGCGCCACGATCGGCACCGGCGACCGGACCGGCGCCGAGGTGACGCTCAACGAGCTTCGCGCCATCGTCGGCATCTGGATCGCGCCACTGCTGTTCGCCGTGCCGATGTTCAGCCGCGACGCCTACTCCTACCTGGCCCAGGGCGCGCTGCTGCGCGACGGCTTCGACCCCTACCAGGTCGGCCCGGTCGCGAATCCCGGTGTGCTGCTGGACAACGTCAGTCCGGTGTGGACCACCACCACCGCGCCCTACGGTCCGGTCTTCCTGCTGCTCGGTCGCGCGATCACCGCCGTGACCGGCGACAACGTGGTGGCGGGCACCATCGCGATGCGGCTGGTCATGCTGCCCGGCCTGGTGCTGATGATGTGGGCGGTGCCGTATCTGACCAAGCACCTCGGCGGCAAGCCGACCGTCGCGCTGTGGCTGGCTGTGCTCAACCCGCTGGTGCTGATCCACCTGATCGGCGGCGTGCACAACGAGATGCTGATGGTCGGGCTGATGTGCGCGGGCATCGCGCTGGTGCTGGAGCGCCACCACGTGGCGGGCATCGTGGTCGTCGCGATCGGCGTGGCCATCAAGGCGACCGCGGGCGTCGCGCTGCCGTTCCTGGTCTGGATCTGGATGCTGCACGAACGCGAACGCCGCGCCGCCCAGCGGGTCGGGCGCGATCCGGCGCACCTGCCCGCCAGCGAGCAGCCCGGCGACGCCGCGGAGCCGACGGAGGACATGCCGCATCCCGCGCTGATGTTCGGCAAGATCGCCGGGCTCGGTCTGAGCGTGTTCGCGGTGGTGTTCGTCGCCGCCTCGGCCATCGCGGGCGTCGGCATCGGCTGGCTGACCGCGTTGTCCGGGTCGAAGAAGATCATCAACTGGCTCTCGCTGCCGACCGTGATGGCGCACGCGATCACCTGGATAACCCCGCTGCGGCTGGAATCGGTGCTCGAGGTGACCCGCGCGATGTGCGCGCTGGCCTTGGTCGCCGTACTCGCCCTGACCTGGTGGCGCTTCCGGCACAGCGAGCGCGAGGCGGTGCTGGGCATCTTGATCGCGTTCGTCGCGATCGTCATCCTCTCGCCGGCCGCGCTGCCCTGGTACTACTCGTGGCCGCTGGCGCTGGCCGCCGGGTTCGCGCTGTCCACCACGACGCTGATGGCGCTGGTCGGCGTATGCACCTGGTTGATGCTGGTCTTCCAGCCGGACGGTTCGATCGGCCTGTACAACTTCTGGCACGTCGTCGCCGCCACCTTCGCCGCGAGCGTCGCGGCGCTGTCGCTGCGCACGGTGGACCCGCTGCGCCTGCGCACCACGCCGCCGAGCACTGTCACGGCCACGCCCGGCGAGGCCACCGCTTCGCCCGTCGCCCGATGACCGAAGGCCGGCTACCCAGTTCCGCCCTGCTCCCGCTCGCCTACCGCGAGTGCAGGCAGATAGCCGCCACGCACGGCCGCACCTACTTCCTGGCCACCCGGCTGCTCTCGGCCGAGCGACGGCCCGCCGTGCACGCGCTGTACGCGTTCGCGCGCATGGTGGACGACGTCGTCGACCGCACGGGCCGTCCCACCGCCGCGCCCGACAGCGACCCGGTCACCGAACTCGACCGAATCGAGCGGGACCTGCGGGCCGCGCTGGGATCGCACACCGGCGAGGCCCGCGGCGACGCGCTGCTGCCTTCCGGCCCGAAGCCGGAGCACGAACGAAGCCGGGAAGCGAGACTACGGCCGCGTGCCCTCGTGCTCGCCGCCGTCACCCACACCATCCACCGCTACGGCATCGCGGCACAGCACTTCTGGACGTTCCTGGACTCCATGCGCATGGACGCGCCCGGCGCCCCGTCCTTCCGTAACCGCTACGCCACCATGGCCGAGTTGCGCGACTACATGCGCGGCTCCGCGGCCGCGATCGGACTGCAACTGCTCCCCGTGCTCGGCACGGTTGTCCCGGTGCCGGAGGCCGAACCCGCCGCCGCCGCTCTGGGCGAGGCTTTCCAGCTCACCAACTTTCTGCGTGACGTCGCGGAGGATCTCGACCGCGACCGGGTCTACCTGCCCGCCGATGCCCTCACCGCGTTCGGCGTCGACGACGATCTGCTGTTCGAATGCCGGCGCACCGGCCGCACCGATCCGCGGGTCCGCCGTGCCCTCGCCCATCTCATCGCGGTCAACCGGGATCTCTACCGCCGCGCCGAATCCGGCATCGACATGCTCGAACCCCGGGTACGCCCCGCCATCCGCACCGCGGCCACCCTCTACTCCGACATCCTGCACCACATCGAACGCAGCGACTACGCCGTCTTCGACCACCGCGCCGCGGTGCCCCGCCACCACCGCCTGCGCGTCGCCGCCACCGAATTCACCACCGCCACGCTCCGCAACCGCCTGGACCGCTGACGACCGACCAGCCCACCTCCGCGTCGCAGACGAATCGACGGCGAGTGCTGGGCCACGGTAGCGGCAAGCTCCCCCGCATGGTGAGCAGCGCGCGGAAGTAAGCCGAGCCGGGCCCCAACGCGGTCAGTGCGGCGGCGCAGATTCGGGCAAGGCGCGAGCGGGGAGAACGGCTCGTGCCCTCCGCCGCCGCATTCGACAAACAGGCTCGGATAGGCCGAGCGGGCCGCATCAGAACTCCAGGCCCGCCATCGCCGACGGCGAACTCGAATCGGCGCCACTACGGCCGACGCAACGAGCCCGCGCGAAGCGACACCGAGCGTGGCCCGATAGCCCAAGGCACCAGCATCCACTTGATCCCGCGTTGACCACACGCGACCACACCAGCTCAACCACCGGTTTCGAGCGAAGCGAGACCGAGCATCCGCCGTTCGCGGCCCGGCTCGCGTCCGAGTGGCCGCCGCGTACGCGACGAAGGAGCAAGCGGCGGTCACTCGGACGCGAGCCATGAAGGGGCCGCGAACACCCAGCGCCGCAGGCGCTGGAAAAACAACTCAGAACGGGTCCGCGGCCGCCCGGCGCAGGACTTCGCGGGCCAGGGGGCCGTGCAGGGCGTCGATCGGTTTGCCGGGCAGGCTCTCGTCTTCGGTGAAGATCCACTCCAGGATCTCCTCGTCGGTGTACTTGGCGTCGCGCATCACGGTGATCAGGCCGGGCAGCGGCTTCACGACCGCGCCGGTGTCGTCGAAGAACCGCTCGGGGACGCCCGCGACGCCGTTTCTGCGGAGGGCGAGCAACTGGTGATCGCGCAGCATCTGGTGCACCCGGGTCACCACCAGCCCGAGTCGGTCGGCCACCTCCGGCAGCGGCACGAGGGCCACCGACTGCGGAAGGACGTCGTCACTGCAGGGAAATGCACTCACCCGGACAACGGTAGACGGTGACCTGCCGCACGTCGTGAGACACCCGGGGTGGTGGGAGTCGATACCATCGTGGGGGCCGCACGGAGCGGCAAACTTTGTGAAAGCCGGAGGACTTCTCTTGATCGGCCAGATGCTGGAAGGGCGCTATCGGATCGATGCGCCGATCGCCCGCGGCGGAATGTCGATGGTCTTCCGCGGGGTCGACACCCGCCTGGACCGGCCGGTCGCCATCAAGGTGATGGACCCGAAGTTCGCGGGCGACCCGCAGTTCCTGTCCCGATTCGAGTTCGAGGCGCGCGCGGTCGCCAAGCTCAAGCATCCTTCGCTGGTCGCGGTGTACGACCAGGGCATCGACGGCGACCATCCCTTCTTGATCATGGAGCTGGTCGAGGGCGGCACGCTGCGCGAGCTGCTGCGCGAACGCGGCCCGATGCCACCGCACGCGGTGCGCGCCGTCGCCGAACCGGTACTGGCGGCGATCGGCGTCGCGCATTCCGCTGGGCTGGTGCACCGCGACATCAAGCCGGAGAACGTGCTGATCTCCGACGCGGGCGAGGTGAAGATCGCCGACTTCGGCTTGGTGCGCGCGGTGGCCGCGGCGAACACCACGTCGGCCAGCGTCATCCTCGGCACCGCCGCTTACCTGTCGCCCGAGCAGGTCACCAGCGGCTCCGCCGACTCCCGCAGCGACGTCTACTCCTTCGGCGTGCTGATCTTCGAAATGCTCACCGGCCGTGTCCCGTTCACCGGCGACACCTCGATCTCGGTGGCCTATCAGCGCATCGAGAACGATGTGCCGAGCCCGAGCGGATTCATCTCCGGGGT
Source organism: Nocardia sp. NPDC047654 (assembly GCF_043205035.1). Taxonomy (NCBI): domain Bacteria; kingdom Bacillati; phylum Actinomycetota; class Actinomycetes; order Mycobacteriales; family Nocardiaceae; genus Nocardia; species Nocardia sp. NPDC047654. The sequence goes on along the minus strand of NZ_JBIDDF010000024.1, from coordinate 4,545 downwards.
GCCGCCGGAGTTCGACGAGCTGGTGGCCAAGGCCACCGCGCGCGATCCCGCGCACCGGTTCGCCGACGCGAACGAGATGGCGGCAGCGCTGCGGCAGATCGGCACCGCGCTGCGCCTGCCTCCCTATCGGGTGCCCGCGCCCCAGGAGTCCGCCGAGCATCTCAGTGCCGGCTACCGCGTCGTCGCGCCGGATCACGACGACCGGCCGGATTTCGCGGGCGCGTCGGCCCACGACCCCCATGCGCCGCAACCGGTGCAGCACACCAAAGTGGTCACCGCCCAGCGGCCCCGCGTCGACTACAGCCCCCCGGCGGACTACGACCGGCCCCAACCGGCGCGTCAAGCCCACCCCGCGCCGCCGTACGCGCCGCCCTACGCCGACGAGCTCAACCGCTCCCGGCGCACCGTGTGGATATGGGTGGCCATCGTCGCGGCGCTCACGCTGCTGGTCGGCATCGGGGGCTGGTGGGTGGGTGTCGGCCGGTATTCGGCGGTGCCGCCGATCGCCGGGCTGGACACCGACAAGGCGGTCGCCACGCTGCAGAGCGCCGGGTTCGAGACCGAGATCCGGCAGAAGGCGTCGGACACGATCCCGGTCGGCGGCGTGGTCGGCAGTGACCCGTCGGCCGGGTCCAAGATCACCAAGGGTTCCACGGTCGCCGTCCTGGTCTCCAATGGCAAGCCCAAGGTGCCCGACGTCAAAGCGGGTGACCAGGTGTCGAAGGTCAATCAGTTGATCCGGGACTACGGGCTGCAACCGGTCGACGCGGGCGAAGAGTCCAACGCCGCCCCCAAGGGAACGGTCGCCCGGGTGGAACCGCGGCCCGGCACCGTGCTACCCCTGGGCGGGCAGGTGAAGGTCTACCGCAGCAAGGGATCGCAGCCGGTCAAGGTTCCCGACGTCCGCGGCAAGTCGACCGACGAGGCCACCAAGATCCTCAGTGCCGCCGGAATCGCGATCCGCGAGACCAAACCCCAGTTCGACCGCAGCATCGAGGCGGACAAGGCCATCGGCACCCAGCCGGGCGCAGGCGCCACCATTCAATCCGGCGACGGCGTCGTCCTGCTGATCTCCAATGCCCTGAAGATGCCCGACGTCCGCGGATGGACCGTGGCCAACGCCCGGGCCAAGCTGGAAAGCCTCGGCTTGCAGGTCGAGGTCAAACAATTGGCCCGAGCCGATAGCTCTCTGGTGGTCTCGCAAACTCCGGCCATCGGAGTCAACCTCGAGGCGGGCGACACCGTCACCATCGTGGCGCTTCCCTGACCGGAAGCGAGCGTGCGAAGTCCGGCCGCTGACGCGGCTCGGATCTCAGCGCAGCATCTCGGCGACGAGGAACGCCAGCTCCAGTGACTGCTGGGTGTTCAGGCGGGGGTCGCAGGCGGTCTCGTAGCGGCCGGACAGATCGAGGTCGGAGATGTCCTGGGCGCCGCCGAGGCATTCGGTGACGTCCTCGCCGGTGAGTTCGATATGCATGCCGCCGGGGTGCGTACCGAGCGCGTGGTGCACTTCGAAGAAGCCCTGCACCTCGTCGACGATGCGGTCGAAGTGACGGGTCTTGAAGCCGGTGGACGCCTCGTGCGTGTTGCCGTGCATCGGGTCGCACTGCCAGATCACCTGGTGGCCGGTGGCCTGGACCTTTTCGATGATGGGCGGCAGCACGTCGCGGACCTTGCTGTGGCCCATGCGCGAGACGATGGTCAGGCGGCCCGGCTCGTTGTTCGGGTCCAGTCGCTCCACGTATTCCACGGCCTGCTCGGGCGTGGTGGACGGGCCGATCTTCAGGCCGATCGGGTTGGCCACCAGTTCCGCGAACGCGATGTGCGCGCCGTCGAGCTGGCGGGTGCGCTCACCGATCCAGAGGAAGTGCGCCGACAGGTCGTAGAGCACCGGCTCGCCGATCGCGTTGTGACTCAGGCGCAGCATGGCGCGCTCGTAGTCCAGCACGAGGGCCTCGTGGCTGGCGTAGATGCGCGCCGCTTTCAGGCTCGGATCGTTGACCCGGCACGCGGTCATGAACGCCAAGCCGCGATCGATCTCCTCGGCCAGTGCCTCGTAGCGCGCACCGGCGGGCGATTTGGCCACGAAGTCGCGGTTCCAGTCGTGCACCTTGTGCAGATCGGCCATGCCCGCGCCGGTGAGCGCGCGCACGAGGTTCATCGCCGCGCTGGCGTTGGCGTAGGCCCGGACCAGGCGGGAGGGGTCGTGCTCGCGCAGCGCCGCGTCGGCGGCCAGCGCGTTCACCATGTCGCCACGGTAGGACTTCAGGCCGAGCGCATCGGTGTCCGACGAGCGCGGTTTGGCGTATTGGCCCGCGATCCGCGCGACCTTCACCACCGGCAGGCTCGCACCGTAGGTGAGCACGACCGCCATCTGCAGCAGGGTGCGGATGTTGCCGCGAATATGCGGCTCGGTGTTGTCGGCGAACGTCTCCGCGCAGTCGCCGCCCTGCATGAGGAACGCCTCGCCGCGGGCGACTTCGGCCAGCTGAGCGCGCAGCTCCTCCACCTCGGCGGGCACGCAGATCGGCGGCACGCTCTCGAGCACGGTGCGCATCTCGGCCGCCTGCTCCGGATCCCAGGACGGCTGCTGCAGCGCAGGTCGCGCCAGCGCGTCGTCCAGCCGCCTGCGCAGCTCGGCGGGCAGCGGCGGCAGTTCCGGCAGGCGATCGATGGGTACGTCGACGGTCCAGTTCACCAGTCCAGAATACGGACCGCCACCCCCTCGCAGGAACCCAGTCCCAGGGCTGGAATCGCCCCACCTGAGGTGAATGGCTTATACCCCGGTGGGTACCGGCCACCAGGGGATCCCCCTGGATGCGGCGCGAATTCACTACCGATCGGATGCCGCGTCTACGACCTCGTCGCATTATCGTCTTCGGCAGCACCGTAGAGTTCGAGGATTTCTTTCGCCCAGGCGACCAGATCTCGCACTCTCTGCCCTGTCGACTGACGCCTGAGCCACAACTCCAGGTTCTCCGGCCGGTTGTCCGACTTATCGCCGTTGATATGGTGAACATTCTCTCCCGGACGGAGCTTCCTGCCCGGTTCGGCCTCCATGACAACCCGGTGCTCTAATTCCAAGCCCCCTTCCGGAAGACGGATCATCAAATAACCGTACGAAGATATCCGCCGCCCATCGTGCGAGCTTTTGCGACGCCGTCCGGGCGACCCCCGCCCCGGGGCGCCATCGACGCTCCCCCATCGCCGAACCTCATGGATGTGCGATCGACAGATTTCACGCTTCATAACTACTGGCCTAGAACAGCTTTCGATGGCACAGCGCGGAAGCCCGCTACGGGTCCTGCGCATAATGGTTGCCACACACGCCTCGTGCTCGTACCTGACGCGCGCAACCTTCTACACTGCATACGAGAACACTGGCCATTCCACCCCCGTGTTGCCGAATTACTGCCAGCGAAGATATCAGAGAGGCTTGGTGCTTGAAGTATTTTTATGACTGCGAATTCATCGAGGACGGTGTGACCATCGATTTGGTCTCCATCGGCGTCGTCTGCGAAGACGGCAGGGAGTACTACGCGGTGTCCACCGAATTCGATGCCGGACGTGCGGGTCCCTGGGTGCGCAAATTCGTTTTGCCCCAGCTGCCGTCGCCTTCCTCTCCGTTGTGGCGCAGCCGCGCCCGGATCCGGGACGAGCTGTACGCGTTCTTGGTGCCGCGGCCGACCGTGCAACCGGAGCTGTGGGCCTGGGTGTCCGCCTACGACCACGTCGCCCTGTGCCAGCTGTGGGGCTCCATGGTCGACCTGCCCAACACCCTGCCGCGCTACACCAACGAATTGCGCCAGCACTGGGAGGCGCACGGCCGTCCCGACCTCCCGCCGATCCCGCCGGACGCGCACGACGCGCTGGCCGACGCCCGGCACAACCTCGCCAAGTTCGAAGCCATCGAGGCCGCACGCCGCGCGGCGCCACGCCTGTGACACCCGCGGTATGACGCAGAACGGCCCCCGAGTCGCATTCGACTCGGGGGCCGTCCGGTGGGGCGGGCGTCAGTGGCCGTGCTTGCCGTTCGCCGCCTCCTGAGCGCGCTGCAGCACCTTCAGCTGCCTGTGCTCTTCTTCGTGCTCGATCTCGAAGTTCCGATCGCTCTCCTCCTGCGGATCGGGCCGCAGGAAGCTGCCGGTGCCCGGCTTGCCGGCCGAACCCAGCTTGCTCATCTTCTTCGGGACCGGTGCGCCCTGGTACTCCAGCGGAATCGGGTGGCCGTGCGCGTCGACCGGGCCGAGCGGCTGATGCACCTCGATGTACTCGCCGTGCGGCAGACGCTTGATCACACCGGTCTCGATGCCGTGCTCGAGCACCGCGCGGTCGCTGCGCTGCAAGCCGAGGCAGAACCGGTAGGCGATGTAGTACGCCGCAGGCGGGGCGACGAGCAGGCCGATGCGGCCGATCCACGTGGTCGCGTTCAGCGAGATGTCGAACTTCAAGGCGATGATGTCGTTGACGCACGACAGCGTCAGCACCACGTAGAACGCGATCGCCATCGCGCCGATCGCCGTGCGAACGGGCACGTCGCGGGGG
>NZ_JBIDDF010000023.1:0-79312 GCF_043205035.1 Nocardia sp. NPDC047654 | reverse complement strand
CGCTGCGACGTCCTGTTCGCCATGCTCCGCAACAAACAGCCCTACCGGACACCCGCAACCTCAGCAGCTTGACGAACACGATAGGGACACCCCCCCGCCTGGCCTCGCCGTACCGGGAACGCCTGACGGAGATGGGAGCTCGTCGATACGGTGCGCTCGGTATCGCCCACGACGACACGGAAACCCGGGCACGGGTTCGGGCCGGGAACTGTTTCGGCGCTTCCACGGCGCTGTTCTGCTATCTCGACCGCAATATGCCTGCGCCGCAATGGGTGGACGCGGGCATGTACCTGCAGACCGTGCTGCTGCTGCTGCGCTCGGAAGGGCTGCACAGCTGCACCCAAATCGCGTGGGCGGAGTACCACCGCACCGTCGACGAGGTGATCGCGCCACCCGCGGAGCGATTACTGTTCTGCGGCATGTCCATCGGCTTCGCGCACCCTGCCGCGACGCACCCCTACCTACCTCGAGCTCCCCTGGCCGAGACAGTGACATTCCTGGAATGATCCGCCGTCCGAACGGGTGAGCCTTACCCCAGGACCAGGCGGGCGGCGCTTTCGATGATCTGGGCACGGGTGCCAGTTCGGTGGTCGGCGGCGATGAGGTGATCGGCGATCACCAACGAGAACGCCAGCATGCTGCGGGCCTCGACGTCACGCGGATCGTTGCTGATCGTGCCGATGAGATCGCGCAGGTAGTCCATCCGGCGATTGTCGACACGCTTTAATCGTTCAGCCACCATGGGTTCCCGGCGGGCCCATTCCCGTACGGCGAGATCGATGGGGAGTAGTTCTTTCGAGAAGGTCAGCCTGCCGGCCTTGCGGACCTTGCTCTTGGCGTCGCCGCCTTCCCGTTCGACGCGGTTTCGAACCTCCTCGATGCTGCGGTGCTCCCAGGTGTCGAGGACAGCGTCGAGCAACTCCTGGCGGCCGGAGAACTGTCGATAGAATCCGCCTCTTGTCACACCCAGTTGCGCTGCAAGGGTTTCGACACGGACAGCATCGGGTCCCAACTCGGACAGGGTCGCCAAGGCGGCGTCGATCCAGGCTTGACGGGGCGTCCGCACCGGAGGGGCCATCGGCAGTCAACCAATCAGTCGAAGGTTCTTGATTACCCCACCCACTATAGATACAGTACTGTTCCGCATCTATCAGGGGTGGTCCTACACCGTTCGCTGGCGAGACCGAGTGACAGGAGTGTCGTATGACGCACCGTGAGGTAAACGAGGAATGTGCCGACGCTATGCGATTGAGAGTCGACACAGTGGATATCGGCGCCGAGACGGTTGCATTCAGCACGTTGGCCGACATTCAGCACAGCGACGCGCATCTGCTGAGCGCCGATCGCGCTGTCGAGCGCCCGGCCGAGCAATGGGCTCGGGCAATCATGGAGGACGTGCCCGCTGATATGTGGGCGACACTCGAACGGGCGTGGCAGGTTATTGCGCTGCGCCGGGCCCCCGTTGGTACCGCACACACCATTGCGGGGTGGCCGATCGTGCACGCCAGCCCGGAATGTGTTCTGCTGCAAGCCGAGTCTGCCTTCGGTTTCGAAGGGCAGCTACTGTTCCGGTGTAGCGATAGCGGCGTGTTGTTGGCGACCTTCGTTCAGTTTCACGACCCGGGCGCGCGGACCATATGGGATCGGGCACTGCCGGCACACCTGGGGTTCGTGCGTTCGCTGCTGGAGGCCCAGGCCTGCCGGCTCGCGGACACCTCGCGAGACGCCGAGTGACCGTTAATCTTCCGATCCACCGAGCAGGGAATCGACCGGCCGGATACCCAGCAGCCTGCGCCTTCCACCTCTGAAAGGATCGACGTCGTGAACACCGCCCACCACCCAGACCAGCTGTGAGCCATGGGAATCGTATGATGTCCACCGAAAACAGAGACGCCGTGCCAGGCCGGGCGGCGCTGCGCCTTTCAGCAGTACTACTGATGGGCGGGAGTCTCCACTTCATCGCCCCGAGGTTCTTCGATGGCATCATTCCGCCTGTGCTGCCGGGCAATCCACGCGCGTACACTCGCGTGTCCGGAGCAGCTGCACTCGGTGTCGGCACCGGCCTGGCCATTCCCCGAACCCGCCGAATCTCCGCCTTCCTCGCGCGGATATTCTTCATAGCCGTCATGCCGGCCAAGATCCAGATGGCCGTCGACTGGTTACACAGCGACACCAAAACCCGGGCCGTCAAGATCGCTGGCATCATCCAGCTGTTCTGGCAGATCCCCCTCATCACCGAAGCGCGCAAAGCCCAGGGAACCGAGCCGATTTTGCCCGCGTTGAGCACGGCGCGGGCCGTGCGGCCGCACTCTGGCAACAGTTGAGTACAAGCGAGCGATAATCCGCTTATCGAGCGGTCGCAGGCATTCCGCGCCGCATGAAAGTGGTTTCCTCCGGGTGGCGGAGCAGGGCGCATCCCCTAGTTTCGCCGGACGGGCCGCAGAGTTCGGCTTAGCGTTGGCTGCGGGTGTGGGTGAGTCGGTAGGAGTCGGTGCCGGTCTCGAGGATGTTGCCGCCGAAGGTGAGCCGGTCGACAATCGCGGCACAAAGCCGGGGGTCGGTGAACGTCTTCGGCCATGAGGAGAAGCTTTCGTTGGAGGTGATCGCCACACTCGCTTTCTCCTCGCGTTCGGTCAGAACCTGGAACAACAGTTCCGCCCCGCGCTTGTCGAGTTCCATATAGCCGAGTTCGTCGAGGCAGATCAGATCCACCCGCCCGTAGCGGGCGATGGTCTTGGACAGCTGTCGGTCGTCGGCGGCTTCGACGAGTTCGTTGACCAGTTTCGACGCCAGGATGTATTTCACCCGGAATCCCTGCATGGCCGCTTCGGTGCCCAGCGCGATCAGCAGATGCGATTTGCCGGTACCGGAGTCGCCGATCAAACACAGCGGCATCCCTTTGCGGATCCAGTCGCATTTGGCGAGGGTGGAGATCACTGCTGGGTCGATGTTGGTGTTGGCGTCGAAATCGAACTCCCGCAACGACTTCTGCCGCGGGAATCCCGCGTATCGGATGCGGCGTTCACTGCGGCGGCGGGCACGGTCGTCGCATTCGGCCATCAGTAACTCGGCTAGGAACCCGCGGTAGGACATCTGCTCGCGGGCGGCCCGGTCGGCGACGTCGGGAAACTGTGCACGCACGGTCGGCAGCCGGCACGCGGTATCGACCGCGCCGCCGGCTCCGTAGAGGACGGCGTTCTTGTCCTCGAGCAGCAAATTCGTGCTCATTGATGTGGTCCGCCCTTTCTGTTACGGGTTCTGTGCCGCGTAAATCAGCGCCGCGTTCTCGCGTTCGAGCGCCTTGACCGTGCCGCCGTTCCAGCCGTCGGCGAACGCCTGCGAGAAGGGGTCGGGGAAGATTTCGTCGTGGCCCTTCTCCACTCCGTCGAAGATGGCTTGGGCAACTGACGATGGTGACGCCTTCGGGATCGGGAGATCGCGCACCATGTCGGTGTCCACGGGGCCGGCCAGCACGGCGTGGACATGTACGCCCTGACCGGCGAGGGTGGCACGCAGGGACTGTGTCATGGAGAACGCGGCGGCCTTGGAGATCGAGTAGCCAGGACTGACTGGCAATGCCGCCAACGCCGCCATCGACACCACGTTGACGATCGCGGCCCGCGACTCGATGAGCCGGGGCAAGAGGGCCTGTGTGACGCCGTACGGGCCGAAGAGGTTGACTGCGAGATACTGCTCCAGGGCGGCGCGATCAGCAAGGTCTTCGTAGCCTCCCAGGCCCGCATTGTTGACAAGGACATCGAGCGAAGCAACGGCCTCGCCAGCGGCGGCGATCTGTTCGGCGTCGGTCACGTCCAGGGCCAGGGGCGTGACGCGCTCGTCGGGGTGAGTCAGGGGCTGCCGTGTGCCTGCGTAGACCCGTGTGGCGCCCCTGCTCAGGGCTTCGTCGACCAAAGCCCGTCCGAGGCCTCGGTTGGCTCCGGTCACCAGAACCGTTTTGTCCGCGAGAGTCATGTGTTCTCCTATCAGGCGAATGTGAACCGTCGATGGTGCAGACACCGCGACCTCCGAGAAAATGGGCGGGCATGGAGCGCCCAGTTTGCGGCCCGGGCAGTGTCACCACACAGAGAAGACCGACAGCGGCGAGCCTGACACCAGGTAGGGGTGATGACACGTGACCGCGAGCGACCTGATCGCGAGGGCGCGGGCTGGGGACGACGAGGCGTTCCGACAGCTGACCGAGCCACACCGGCGGGAGCTGCACCGACACTGCTATCGGATGCTCGGCTCGTTCCAGGACGCCGAGGACGTGCTCCAGGACACGCTGCTCGCGGCGTGGCGCGGTCTCGACCGGTTCCAACGGCGTTCCTCGATCCGCACCTGGCTGTATCGGATCGCCACCAATCAATGTCTTAACGCGCTTCGCTCGGCCAGCCGGCGCCCGGCAAAGGAGTGGGATGTGCCCGAGATCGAACCCCCAGAGCCGACCCGGCGTGGCGAGGTGGTTTGGCTGGAGCCGTATCCGAACGGGCTCCTCGACCCTGCGATCGCCATGCCGCTCGGCCCGGAAGCCCGCTATGAGCAGGCCGAGTCCATCTCGTTGGCTTTCATCACCGCGCTGCAGATCCTCCCCGCGCGCCAGCGCGCCGTTCTGATCCTGCGCGAGGTGCTCGGATACCCGGCAGCCGACGTCGCGGACATGCTCGACTCGACGGTCGAATCGGTCAACAGCGCCCTCAAACGAGCACGCGCCACGCTGCAACGGCGACTCCCGTCGAGTACGGACGCCGATTCGCCTCCCTCGCCTCCCTCGCCCGCCTCACCCGCCGAACAGGCACTCGTAGCGAGGTTCGCCCGCGCCTACGAATCCGGTGATATAGATGCCTTGGTCGCCCTACTCACCGACGACGTTCGCATCTCCATGCCGCCTATGCCCCTCGAATATGTTGGCCGCGACGCCGTCGCCGGCTTCTACGCCGCGCTCATGAGCGCCGACCGGACGTACCACATGATGCCTACGCGGGCCAACGGCCAACCGGCATTCGGGACCTATTTGCGCTCGGCAACCGACGGCATCCGGCGCGGGACCGGACTTGTCGTCCTCACGCTTGCCGGCGACCGGATCAGTGCCGTGACCCGTTTCGACAACAGCGTATTCCCGTGGTTCGGGCTCCCCCGATCCCTTCCCCACCGCTGATTTCTGCCATCAGCCGCATCCCACGAAAGCCGGATCAATGATGATGGCCACGCACGATCAGACACGCCTCGGAAACCGAAAAAGACCCTCTGTGAGAACCTCCAAGCGGGCCATCTGACCTGGACTCACGCAATCGCCTGTACCTAGTGACAGCAGTATCACCGACGCCCCGAGTCCTGGGTCTCCTCCAGCAGGCCGCCAGGCTGGGCACGCCCGCGCATCAATCACATCCATGCCCGGCCCCGTCGACCTGCTCCGACCGGCAGAGCCCCCGTGCTGTTGCGGCAAGACCAGATTCGCAAGTCCGAGTGACCGCCCCGGCGCCGGCCGGGGCGGCTCACGGAGCCATCGCCCCGGTCGGCGCCGGGGCGAGGTCGAGTTCGATGTGGTATCACGCCCAGGCCGATTCGGCGCTACCGCCGGATTCCGCGCCACTGCTCCTCACGCCCCGATCAGCGTTCGGCGCAGCCATGCTGTGCGTGTTCGGCGGGCGGCCGCGGACAGTGCGGTTCGGGGAAAGAGGGCGTCGAAACCGTGGAATCTGCCGGCCCGGACATGGAGTTCGGCTCGGCCGCCCGATGCCCAGATGTGGCCGGCGAACTCGACATCTTCTGCGCCTCCCACTTCTCGAACGCGGCCAGATCCGCACCGACCAGCTCACCGGCCGAGACCACCAGCGACTCGAACGGAGCCACTTCCCTGACCGGAACCACCACGGGCCTGCCCGACGCGGTTCGTGCTGCTATCAGTGTGACCCTGATCGGCCCGCCCGTCGACGGACGCGGCCACCGTTGGCGTGCCGTGAGCACCTGGTCGACTTCCTCGCGGGTCCACACCCCGCAAATGCGATTCTGCCCAGTCAGCCAGCCGGTAGGGCATGGTGGGGCACCATAGCCCAACCCCCGACAGGTCGCGATGTCCGGAAGACGGACCGCGACCGCCGCGACGGCGGAACATGTCTCTATGTGGAAGAGACATGTATTCCTGGGTAACCGCGTTCCATCCCCACCGCAGGCCACCGGGTGATTCCGCTCTACGAGCCGTGGGTCGAATTGACCACCCCACAGAGTTGCCCACGGAATGCGCCACCGAATGCCCACGGAAAAATCCTCGCCCTCGACCGGGATGGCAAAAATCCGCCAGGCGTGTCAGCCGAACAGGTGGGCGCGCGATCTGTCTCGAATCCAAGGTTCTGAGCCTGTCGGCGTTGCGCGTTCGTACAGCCTGGGGCGAGGCCCGATTCGGGGTACCCGCCCCCGATAGGGAGCCGTGCGGAGTCCGGGTGAAGTACCTGGCGTGCGTCTGGGCGGACGTCAGGGTGGGGTGAAGCCGTCAGGCCACCGGGTTTGAAAGTTGTATACCACCCCGGTGAGGTTGGCACCGGTCAGGTTGGCGCCGGTGAGATCGGCATTGGTGAGATCCGCGCCGGTAAGATCCGCGTGGAGCCAGGCACCGGCGAGGTTCGCGTCTTCGAGATTCGCGCCGGTCAGGTTCGCTTCGGTGAGAACGGCGTTGGTGAGGTTCGCGCCGAAAAAGTCCGCGCCGGTCAGGTTCGCTTCGGAGAGGATTGCGTCAGCGAGGTTCGCGCCGAGCAAATGGGCGCTGGCGAGGTTCGCCTCGGCGAGGCGCGCGCCGGGGAGCTGCGCGTACCGGAGCCCGGCTCCGGTGAGGTTCGAGTAGGCGAGATCCGCGCCAGTGAGCAGGGCGAAAGAAAGGTCCGCCTCTGCGAGATCCGCGCGGGTGAGATCCGAGCGTGGAAGGACTGCATTCGACAGGTCGGCCCCGGCGAAAGAAGCAGCAGGTCGGTCATCGGAGAGGGAGAGCGTCGCCCGCGGCAGGCAGGCTTGGTGGAGATCCAGGGCTTCTACCGGGTCGTCATTGACGGTGTCTCGGCGCGCAATCACGGTCAGGGCAGTTTGGAGATCGACGGGTGTGGCGAGAGCGGCGGGCCGGGGATCGGTGGCCGCATCGGCTCTGCACTTCTCATTGCCGGCGTGGGCACGGATAAAGGTGCCGAGAAGAGCCAGAATGGTCGGGTGGTCGGCCGGTGAATCCTTCGCCAGCCGTTCGAAAAGGTAGATACCCGAAACGCGCACGGTGACCTGGTCGGACGCCAATTGTTCGGCGGCGAGGCGGAACCGGTCGGTGACCGCAGTCTGCTGGGATTGGGATTGCTGGTTGTTGGAGACCTTCAACGACTGACCGGAGAACCAGAGGGCAGCGACTGCAGCCACGGACGCACCGAGCGTGGCTGCGGTTGTCGCCATCGCCGCCAGTCTCGACCAGCCCGACCAGTGCAGAAACCTGCTCAGCCGAGACGGCGCAGCCGCCGGTTCCGGCGGAAGCGGTGGTCTCAGTGAGCGGCCCCGGCCTGCCACGATGGGACGGGTACGAGCGGGTGCACGATTCCCCGTGGACATCAGCATCCTTCCGAAATAGTTCCCTGCCAACGTATCCCAGTCGCGACCCGATGAGCGTGTTGTCGCGAAGGTCTGGGCATCCTGTCGAGGAGGTCGACCGCCAGGAGTAACGACATGGCCACCGATCGGCCTACCGGAGGAGGCCATTTCGTGCTGATGTGGCTGCCGCCTGGCTCACCGCCCGCAACGCCGAAATGATCTCCGCGATCGCCGCCCGCCGCACCGAAACCGCCGCGCACGAATCCCCTGCATCGGACGCCAGCAGCACAAGCTCTGCGGAGCGCGCGATTGCATCGACCGGTCGGTCAGTGCTGTCGCCGGTGACGCCGCGTCCGGTGTAGGACACCTCGGCGACCACCATCGCGACGGGAAGTGCTCGGCAAGCTGTGGAAAACCGTCCTGCCGAGCGCCGCCGACACCGCCGTGCTGGACGAGATCGCCCGTAACATCGGCAACGAACTCGACTACCCCCGCGAGGCCCGGACCCAGCACCGGGTAGCGATGCGCTACCGCGACCACCCCTTCATCACCGTGCCCGACAGCATCGAAGAGCACTGCACGCGAAGCGTTCTCGTCTCCGAGTACGTCGAAGGCGGTGACTTCCAGCGGATTCGATCACTGCCCGCCGCCGAACGCGATCGCATCGGCGAGTTGATCTACCGCTTCTACATCAGTGCGCTGTTCCGCGACAACGAGTTCTGCGGCGACCCGCATCCGGGCAACATCCTGCTCGCCGCCGACGGCCGGCTGGCGTTCGTCGATTTCGGGCTCTACGACCACATGGACCCCGTGCACGTGGACTTCGAGCGCGCGTGTCTGCGGGCCGCCGGTGAACACCGCGCACGAGACCTGTACGACGCCTGGGTCGGACGCGGCATCATCGACCCGGACGCGGGAGTCACCACACAGGAATGCCTGGATTATGTGTGGGCCGCCGCGGGATGGCATCTGCTCGACGAACCGATCACCGTCACACCCGAGGTCGCCACCGGCGCGGTCATCCTCGCCATCGACCCGCGAGCCGCCGAGTTCAAAGGTATGCGCCACCAACTACTCCCGGCCGAGCACGTCTTCTCCCGCCGCGCGGACCTGTTCACCTTCGCCGCGCTCGGCCAACTCCACGTCACCAACAATTGGCATCGCCTCGCGCGGGAGTGGCTCTACCACGAGCCCGCCACCACCGACATCGGCCAGGCGATCGAGCAGTGGCAACGCACTCGGAGACAGAGCGGTGCCGCGGGCGGCTGACCGGCAGCATCGTGCCGCGCCATCCGCACGGGATCGTCAGGCCCGACGGCCGTCGACGCGGCGGGGCGCGCGCCGCCCGGGTCGACGGCGGCTGCCTCGCCGAGGTCACCCCGCCTTGCGCGCCGGGCGAGCACGCGCCGAACTCGCCACAACCGAGTCGGGCGCAAATAACGGGCGAATCTCCTTGCGACAAAGGAAAATTCGTCACGGCAGCGCCATTAGTTAACTCCGATATTACTCAGGATTCATGGCGTCGATACGGATTTCTCGCTACTGTTGACGGAGCCTACAAAGCGGTGGGAATCGAGAATCTCACGTCGGCCGGGGGAAATAGTCGCCCGTAGGAGAGTTCCCAGTGAAGTATCCAGTTTGCGCTCGCGTGCTAGGTCCATTGACTCTTGCTATCAATAATCACAACGCGACACCGACTGCACAGAAGCAGCGGCAGTTGCTGGCATTGCTCTTGATCCGGCACGACACCGTTGTTCCGGTGACGACCTTGATCGAAGAATTGTGGAACGACGATCCGCCGCGCAGCGCGGTGACCGTCGTGCAGACCTATGTGCTCGGAATTCGCAAGAAGATGGCGGCGCAGCTCGGGGTGGGGCAGGCAGAGGTGGCCGAACGTTTTCTCCGTACGTGCAGCAAGGGCTATTCCTTCGACGTCAAGGACTGCGTGTTCGATCTGCGCGACTACCAGTCCATGTCCGGAGCCGCCCGATGCGCCGTCAAGACCGGCGACGACCAGCGGGCGGTGGATCTGTTCAGCGCGGCGGAGGCACTGTGGAGCGGCCCGGCGCTGGTGGATGTGGAGGCCGGTATCCCCCTCGCCGCCGAGATATCGCATCTGGACCATCTGCGGCTGACCAACATCGAGCTGCGCGTCGAGGCGGAGTTGCGGCTGGGCAGGCATCGCGAGGTGTGTCCCGATCTGGCGCGGCTGGCCATGCAGCATCCGCTACACGAGCGTCTCCAGGCCTACTACATGTTCGCCCTGTGCCGCTCGGGCCAGCGCGCCCGCGCCCTGGCCGCCTATCAGGATTTCAGCAGGTCCATGCAGGGTGAGCTGGGGTTGGATCCGTGCCAGAAGCTGCAGAAGCTGCACCAGGACATCCTGGCCGCCTCCGACGTCTCGGTGAGCGCGATGCTCAACAGCCGTCACGCCGGTTATCTGATCGGCTGGCACTCCCCCGAGTCCCGCACCCCCGCCGAGACGGCTTGACGCCGCTCGCCGTGCGCGAAGCCCGGCCGTGAGCCGCGCCGGGCCGGGCGAACGTCCGGCGCGCTCATCCCCGCCCGAGGAGTTCGTCCACCAAACCGGTGGTGTGCGTCGCGGCGCGCATCGCCGGGTGGTCGAGCACCTCGCGCAGGAAGTCCCGGGTGGTCGCGACGCGGGTGCCGGAGATCCGGAATTCCTCCAGCGCCCGTCGCATGCGGGCCAGCGCCCGGTCACGGTCCGGCGCCCACACCACCAGCTTGGCCAGCAGCGAATCGTAGTGCGGGGGTATCGAATAACCGGCGTGCGCATGGGTGTCCACGCGGACGAAGGGACCTCCGGGCGGCATGAATTCCGCCAGGACTCCCGGGGCGGGCGCGAATTCGGCGGCAGGGTCTTCGGCATTGATCCGGCATTCGATCGCCGCGCCCCGCAGGATGATATCTTCCTGCACGATGCCGAGGGGTTGCCCTGCCGCGACACGAATCTGTTCGGCGACCAGATCTATGCCTGTCACCATTTCGGTTACCGGATGTTCGACCTGAATACGGCAGTTCACCTCCATGAAATAGTGATTACCCTCCTGATCGACCAGGAATTCCACCGTTCCAGCACCGGTATAACCGGCCTCCAACACACCGTTCACGGCGGATCTGCCCATTCGATCGGCAAGACCTTCCGGCAGCAGCGCAGCCGGCGATTCCTCGATCAATTTCTGATGCCTGCGCTGCACCGAGCAGTCGCGTTCCCCCAGGTGCACGCCGTTGCCGTGGCCGTCACACAGCACCTGGATCTCGACGTGCCTCGCCGCGGCGAGATACTTCTCCAGATATACCCGGCTGTCGCCGAACAACATTCGCGCCGTCGCCCTGGTCTCCTGATAGGCAGGCGGGAACGCCGCGCTCTCGTGCACCACCTGCATGCCGCGCCCACCTCCGCCCGCCGCCGCCTTGATGATCACCGGGAAGCCGATCGAATCCGCGAGTGCGTGCGCCTCGTCGAGTTCGAGCGGATCGAGGCTGCCCGGCAGTAGCGGCAGCCCCGCCTTCGCCATCAGCGTGCGCGCCGACTGCTTGTCACCGAGCTGGGCCATCACGTCGGCGGGCGGCCCGATCAGTGTGATGCCTGCAGCGCGGCAAGCGTCGGCGAAATCCGGTGACTCCGAGAGGAATCCGTACCCGGGATGGATCGCGTCGGCACCGGTGAGCTCGGCGGCGGCGAGGATCGCCGCGGCGTTCAGATAGCTGCGCTTGGCCGCGGACGGGCCGATCTGCACCGCCTCGTCGGCGAAACGCACCACCGCCGATTCGGCATCGGCGACCGAGTGCACCGCCACCGTGCGCACGCCGAGCTCACGGCAGGTACGCGCGACGCGCAGCGCGATCTCGCCGCGGTTGGCGATCAGGATCTTCTCGAACATGGCGCCACTCCTACGCGACCGACCGGACCAGGACCTGCTGCCGCGCACCGAACCGCCGGAAGCGGGCGCGGCGCTCGTCGGCCAGCTCCGCACCGCTGCGCCCGGCCAGCTCGCCGAGGGTCGCGGCCAGGGCGCGGTGCAACTGCTCGGCCGCGGCCACGGGAGCCGCGCCCACGTCGTCACCCGGTTCGGGCAGGACCGCGTCGACCACCCCGAGGCGCAGGAGGTCACGGGCGGTGAGCGCCAGCGCGGCCGCGGCCCGGGGCGCGGCCGCAGGGTCGTTCCATACGATCGCCGCGCAACCCTCCGGGCTGATCACCGAGTAGGTCCCGTTCGCGAAGATCAGCACCCGGTTGGCCACGCCGAGCGCCAAAGCCCCGCCGCTGCCGCCCTCGCCGATCACCACACTGATCACCGGTACCCGCAGTGCGGACATCAAACGGATGTTCTCCGCGATGACGATCGCCTGCCCCTGCTCCTCAGCGGTCGCGCCCGGGTACGCGCCGGGCGTGTCGATCAAGGTGATGACGGGCAGCCCGAGCTTCTCGGCCAGCCGCATGAGCCGTGCCGCCTTGCGATAACCGGCCGGGGTCGGCATGCCGAAGTTGCGCTCCATCAGCTCCTTCGGATCGTGTCCCTTCTGGTGGCCGATCACCATCACCGGTCGCCCGGCCAGCCATGCCGTTCCACCCACCACCGCGGCGCAGTCGCCCGAGATCCGGTCACCGCGCAACTCGCGGAAGTCGTCGAAAGCGAGTGCGAAGTAGTCGAGCGCGGTCGGGCGCTGTGTGGACCGTGCGCGGCGTACCTGCGTCCAGGGCTCGGTCGCGGGGACGCGGGCGGGATCGGTGATCGCTCCCGCGTCCACGGGGATGCGGGTCTCGGCCGGATCGACCGGGCTCGCGGCCCGCAGCAGCGCGCCGAGCGCCTGGCGCAGGTTTGCGCGCGGCACGATCATGTCGATCAACCCGCGTTCCAGCAGGAATTCGGCGGTCTGGAACCTCGGCGGCAATTCCTGCCGGATGGTCTGCTCGATCACCCGGCGCCCGGCGAACCCGAGACGCGCGCCCGGCTCGGCGATCAGCACGTCGGAGAGGGTGGCGAAGGAGGCGGCGACGCCGCCGTAGGTGGGGTCGGTGATCACGCTGACGGTGAGGATGCCCGCTCGGTCCAGCTGCTCCAGCGCCGCGCTGGTCTTGGCCATCTGCATCAGCGCCAGCGGCCCCTCCTGCATCCGGGCGCCGCCCGACGCGGTGACGATGATCAGCGGGATACGGCGGGCCAGCGCCGTTTCGGCGGCAGCGGTGATCATCTCGCCCACCGCGATACCGAGACTGCCCCCCAGGAAGCGGAAGTCCATGGCGGCGATCACCACCGGCCTGCCTTCGATCGCGGCCAGCGCGCACAGCACCGCGTCGGGCATGCCCGTGCGGGCACGAGCGGCGGCCAGCCGGTCCGGGTAGGACTTGGTGTCGGTGAAGGTCAGCGGGTCGTCGTCGGTGGCGGCGACCGGCAGCGGCTCGAAGCGTCCCTCGTCGGCGAGCTGTCCGACGCGCTGTTCGGCGGTGATCGGCGTGTGCCTGCCGCATTCGCCGCAGACACCCAGGTCGCGGGCGAACCGTTTGCCGTACAGCGGGATCAGGCATGCCGGGCAGAGCACCCAGTCCGCGGCGGCGCCCTGCCTGCTGTGTGCTGACTTCATCACGCGTGTCTCCTTGCTCGGGGAACGGGTGATCGATCCGGGCAGCGCCGGCCGGGGCGATCACAACGACAGCGTGCACCCCGCCGCTCGAGAACAACTCGATTCGTTCGCTCGAGCGATGTTCGAGGGCCGTCCTCGATGCTCGGTCACACCATCGAAGGGAGAATCGCCATGAACACCAATGCATCCGGTGGTGCGCGATGAGCCGCCGCGTTGTCGTCACCGGGCTCGGGGTCCGCGCGCCCGGCGGGTCGGGCAAGGACGAGTTCTGGAAGCTGCTGTCGGAGGGCCGTACCGCGACGCGCCGGATCTCGTTCTTCGACCCCTCACCGTACCGGTCCCAGGTGGCCGGCGAAGCGGACTTCGACCCGGAGCGGGAAGGTTTGTCGCCCAGGGAGATTCGGCGCATGGACCGTGCGGTGCAGTTCGCCGTGGTGTGCGCGCGGGAGGCGGTGGCCGACAGCGGGCTCGACTTCGCTGCGCTCGATCCGCACCGGCTCGGCGTGAGCCTCGGCAGTGCGGTCGCCGCGGCCACCAGCCTGGAGCGGGAGTACCTGGTGCTGTCGGACTCCGGCAAGAACTGGCTGGTCGACGAGATGTATCTGTCCCCGCACATGTTCGACTACATGATTCCGAGCGTGATGCCCGCGGAGGTGGCCTGGAGCGTGGGGGCGGAGGGGCCCGTGGCGATGGTCTCCAACGGGTGCACGTCGGGACTGGACTCGGTCGGGCACGCGGTGCAGCTGATCCGGGAGGGCTCGGCCGACGTCATGGTGGCGGGCGCGTCGGACACCCCCATCACACCGATCGTGGTGGCCTGCTTCGACGCGATCAAGGCGACCACACCGCGCAACGACGCGGCGGAAGTGGCCTCCCGGCCGTTCGACAATTCGCGCAACGGGTTCGTCCTCGCCGAGGGCGCCGCGATGTTCGTGCTGGAGGAATACGAGAGCGCACGCAAGCGCGGCGCGCACATCTACGCCGAGATATCCGGGTACGCGACTCGCTGTAACGCCTATCACATGACGGGTCTCAAGGCGGACGGTCGCGAGATGGCCGAGGCGATCCGGGTCGCGCTCGACGAATCCAGGATCGACCCGACCGGCGTGGACTACATCAACGCGCACGGTTCGGGTACCAGGCAGAACGACCGGCACGAGACCGCAGCGGTGAAGCGCAGTCTCGGCGCACACGCCTACGCCACGCCGATGAGCTCGATCAAGTCCATGGTCGGGCACTCGCTCGGCGCGATCGGATCGGTCGAGATCGCCGCCTCGCTGCTGGCGCTGGAATACCAGGTGGTGCCGCCGACGGCGAACCTGCACGAGCCCGACCCGGAGTGCGATCTGGACTACGTTCCCCTGGTCGCCCGGGACCACCGGATGGACACGGTGCTCACCGTGGGCAGCGGGTTCGGCGGATTCCAGAGCGCGATGGTGCTGCGCAAGCCGGAGGCGGTGGCGGCATGATGCTGGTGACCGGAATGGGCGTGCTCGCGCCGAACGGACTCGGCGTGGAGCGTTTCTGGGATGCCGTGCTGGCCGGACGCGGGGGCATCGCGCCGCTCGCCCGGTTCGACACCAGCCGCTCGGCGGCGCGGCTGGCCGGCCAGGTGACCGATTTCGACGCGGGTGAACACCTGCCGAGCCGGTTGCTGCCGCAGACCGACATCTCGACCCGGATGGCGCTGGTCGCCGCGCAGTGGGCGCTGGACGACGCGAAGGTCGACACCACGACGATGACCGATTACGACATGGGCGTGGTGACCGGGAACGCCTCCGGCGGCTTCGAATTCACGCATCGGGAGTTCAACAAGCTGTGGTCGCTCGGCTCCGAGCACGTCAGCGTGTACGAGTCCTTCGCGTGGTTCTACGCGGTGAACACCGGCCAGATCTCCATCCGGCACGGCATGCGCGGGCCGAGCAGCGCCTTGGTCGCCGAGCAGGCCGGCGGACTGGACGCGATCGGGCATGCGCGCCGCACCGTCGGACGCGGGACGCCGCTGGTGGTCACCGGTGGCGTCGATTCGGCGCTGGACCCGTGGGGCTGGGCCTCGCACGTGTCCAGCGGCGCGGTGAGCACCGCGACCGACCCCGAACGCGCCTATCTGCCGTTCGACGCCGCCGCCGCCGGATACGTGCCCGGTGAGGGCGGCGCGATGCTGGTAGTCGAGGACGCCGCCGCGGCGCGGGCCCGTGGTGTGCCGAAGGTGCACGGCGAAATCGCCGGATACGCTTCCACTTTCGACCCGCCACCGGGCTCGGGGCGCCCGTCGGGTCTGCGCCGCGCCGCCGAGCTCGCGCTGGCCGACGCCGGGATGACGCCCGGTGACATCGATGTGGTGTTCGCCGACGCCTCCGGCATACCCGAGCGCGATCGCGACGAGGCCGCCGCCATCGAGGCGATGTTCGGGCCCGGCGGCGTTCCGGTCACCGCGTCGAAACCGCTGACCGGACGCCTGTTCTCCGGTGCGGGTCCGCTCGACATCGTGACAGCGCTGCTGGCGATGCGCGACTCGGTCATCCCGCCGACCGCTCACACCACCACGCTCGCCGAGAACTACCGGATCGATCTGGTCCTCGGCGCCCCGCGCACCGCCACCGTCGGCGGTGCGCTCGTCCTGGCCCGCGGGCGCTGGGGTTTCAACTCCGCGGTCGTCGTGCGCGCCGTATCCGACCGAGTACTCCCAGGGAGCGAATCATGACCATGACCATCACCGAACTACGCCGGATTCTCGTGGACTGCGCGGGCGGCGAGGACCTCGCCGAACTCGACGGCGACATCGCCGCCGCGGAATTCGAGGAGCTGGGCTACGACTCGCTCGCGCTCATCGAGACCGCGGCGCGGATTCAGCGCGACTTCGGCGTCACGATCCCGGAGGAGCAGCTCATCGAGGTCAAAACGCCGCAAGAGCTGGTCGACATCGTGAACGCTCAGCTGCGGGGCGCGGCGTGAGCGTCAGGCCCGAGGGCGGCAGCGCGGGTGACCACGCGAGGTCCGCACCAGCCGAGGAGGACAGAGCATGAACACCAGCGTGATGAGCCACACCAAGGTGGTGCACGCCGCGCCCCAGGTCGTCTACGACCTGGTCGCCGACGTGACCAGGTGGCCGGTGATCTTCGAGCCGAGTGTGCTGGTGCGCCACCTGCACCGCGGGCCGGACGAGGAGCGCTTCCGGCTGTGGGCGACCGTCGGTGGCGCGGTGCGGAACTGGACGTCGCGGCGGGTACTGGACGCCGGGCAGCGCCGCATCGCCTTCGAGCAGGAACGCAGCCAGGCGCCGATCGCCTCGATGGGCGGCGGTTGGTCGTGCCGCGAGATCGGCCCTGGCACGACGAAAGTGACGCTGGATCACCACTTCACGGTGGTGGACGGGGTCGAACCCGAGCAGGTCGCCGCGTCGGTGGACCGCAACAGCGAGACCGAGCTCGCGGCGCTGGCCCGCATCGCCGAACTCGGCCACCCGGTGCACGAGGTGATCCACACATTCGAGGACACAGTGCCGCTGGAGTGCTCGGCCGCCGAGGCGTACGACTTCGTCTACCACAGCGAACGCTGGCCCGAGCAGGTGCCGCACGTCGGCCGCATCGATCTCACCGAGGACTCCGAGGGCGTGCAGCTGATGGAGATGGACACGGTGACCGCCGGCGGGATCGCGCACACCACCAAGTCGATCCGGGTGTGCTTCCCCGGCGAACGGATCGATTACAAGCAACTGGTGCCGCCCGCGATACTGTTCGGCCACAGCGGCGCCTGGGAATTCGCCGACGGGCCGGACGGCGCCATGGTGACAGCACGGCACACGGTGGCGATCAATCCGGCGGCCGCGCGCGAGATACTTGGCGCGACCACCGATCTCGCCGACGCCCGCGCGTATCTCACCGAGGCGTTGTCGAGCAACAGCCGCAACACGCTGCGGTGCGCGGAGCGCTACGCCGCGACGACGAAGTCGCCGACATGACAGCCACCGAGACGGCGGCCGTACCGCTTGTGCACGAGGTCGCCGACGGCGTCTACGCCTACACGCACAGCCGGGGCGGCTGGTGTGTCAGCAACGCCGGGGTGCTGACCGGGCCGGAGGGCGCGGTGGTGATCGACACGCTGGCGACGGAGGGGCGCACCCGGGCCCTCGTCGAGTTCGTAGACGGGCTGGACACCGGCCCGGCGCGCACCGTCGTGAACACCCATCACCACGGCGACCACAACTTCGGCAACCACCTGTTCGGGCCGACCGCCGTCGTCGTCGGCCACGACCGGATCCGGCCCGAGATGATCGAGACCGGGCTGGCGCTGACGAAGCTGTGGCCGGACGTCGAGTGGGGCGATGTGCGGGTCACGTTGCCGAGCATCACGTTCAGCTATCACCTGACCCTGCACCAGGGCGAGCGCCGGGTGGAGCTCATCCACTTCGGGGCCGCCGCGCACACCACCAACGACGTAGTGGCGTGGCTGCCCGAGGAACGCGTGCTGTTCGCCGGGGACCTGGTGATGGCGGGCGCGGCGCCGTTCTGCCTGATGGGGTCGGTCAGCGGTTCGATCACGGCGGTCCGGCGGCTGGCCGCGCTCGGCGCGGAGACGGTCGTCGCCGGGCACGGCCCGGTCACCGGGCCGGAGATCTTCGACCAGACGCTGCGGTACCTGCACTGGGTACAGGACCTGGCGGCGGAGGGACGCGCGCTCGGTCTGACGCCGCTGGCCATCGCGCTGGAGGCCGACCACGGCGAGTTCGCCGAACTGGTCGATCAGGAGCGGTTGGTCGGCAACCTGTATCGCGCGGACGCGGAACTGAGCGGCGGCCGGCTCGGCGAGCCATTGGACGTGCTGGCGATCTTCGACGAGATGGTGCTCTACAACGGCGGGCAGGTGCCGGCATGCCTGGCCTGAGCACCGCATCGGTGCGGGTCTGCGTGATCGGCGGCGGCCCCGCCGGACTGATGACGGGACTGTTGCTGGCGCGTTCCGGCGTGGACGTGCTCGTGCTGGAGAAGCATCCGGATTTCCTGCGGGATTTCCGCGGCGACACGGTGCACACCTCGACGCTGCTGGCGATGAACGAACTCGGCTTGGCCGAGGAGTTCCTGGCGCTGCCGCACGTCGAGCTGCCCCAGCTGCCGATGGCGACCGCCACCGGGCCGGTGGTGTTCGCGGACTTCAGCGCCCTGCCCGGGCCTTTTCCGTTCGTGGCGTTCATGCCGCAATGGGACGTGCTGAATTTCCTCGCCGAGGCCGCCGGCCGCTACCCCGGCTTCCGCCTCGTCCAGGAGGCGGAGGTCACCGAGCTGGTCCAGCGCGACGGCACGGTGGTCGGAGCACGCGCCAGGACGCCGGACGGACTCCTGCGGATCACCGCCGACCTGGTGATCGCCGCTGACGGACGGCACTCGATCGTGCGCAGGTCGGGTCTGCTCGAGGTCGCCGCCAGCGCCGCGCCGATGGACGTGCTGTGGTTCCGGGTGAGCAAACCCGATGGCGGTCGTCTGCCCACCGTGCGCAGCGGGAAAGGGTTCTTCATCGTCTGTATCGATCGCGGCGATTATCTTCAGGTCGCGTACATGATCCCGAAGGGCGGCTTCGCGACGATCCGGACCGCGGGGTTGGCGCGGTTCCGCGCGGATCTGGCCGCCATCTATCCTGCGCTGGCCCCACATCTGGAGGCGGAGATCTCGGATTGGGGCGACGTGAAGCCGCTCGACGTCCGGGTGGACCGGCTGCGCCGCTGGTACCGGCCGGGGCTGGTGGCGATCGGGGACGCGGCGCACGCGATGTCCCCGGCAGGCGGCGTCGGGATCAATCTGGCCGTGCAGGACGCCATCGCGGCCGCCCGGCTGCTGGCGCCGATCCTCGCCACGGGCGCGACTCCGACCACGGCCCAGCTGCGCGCCATCCAGCGCCGCCGCCAATTCCCCATGCGCGTGGTGCAATTCGCGCAATTGCGCCTACTGGCCGACCTGTACCCCAGCGCGGGACGGGCGGGAACCGACAAACCGCTGCTGGTCCGGCTGCTCCGCCGTTTCCCGCGCCTGCCCCGGCTGGTGGCCCGGGTGATCGGCCTCGGTGTCCGCCCCGAGCCGGTGCCGCCCGCCGTCACTTCGACCGAAACCACCTCGGCCCTCACGAAACCCAGGGAGAACTGATCGTGTCGACCTACTTGCTCATCCACGGCGCCTTCCACGGCGGATGGGTCTGGCAGCGGGTGACCCCCCTGCTCGAAGGCGCGGGCCACCGCGTCCTTGCACCTTCGCTGGTCGGTCTCGGCGACCGCGCGGCCCTGCTCAGCGCGGACGTCGGCCTCGACACCCATGTACGGGACCTGATCGATCTGGTCACCTCCGAGGACCTGACCGATGTAGTCCTGGTCGGGCACAGTTACGGCGCCATCGTCGTCACCGCCCTGGCCGACGCGGTGCCGGACCGCATCGCCGAACTCGTCTACATCGATACCTTCGTGCCCCGCGA
Organism: Nocardia sp. NPDC047654; assembly: GCF_043205035.1. NCBI lineage: Bacteria > Bacillati > Actinomycetota > Actinomycetes > Mycobacteriales > Nocardiaceae > Nocardia > Nocardia sp. NPDC047654. The sequence continues at coordinate 59,695 of NZ_JBIDDF010000023.1, read as the reverse complement.
CGGCGAAGCGGTGGCCGACATCATGCCCGGCATGGTCGAGGCCTTCGCCGCCGCGGCGGCCGCCACCGGCGACGGCTGGCGGGTGCCGCCGCAAACCGAACCGGCAGGCGACGGCGGACTGTACGGGGTCACGGAGGAACCCGACATCGGCTGGCTGGCAGCCATGCAGACACCGCAATCGCTGAAGTCCTTCCTGCAGCCGATGACCTTGACGGATCCGGAGGCGCTGGCGGCGATTCCGGTGACGCACGTCTACTGCAGCGAAGGCGGCGAGGACTTCAAGGCGATGCGCGCGGCCATGCCCCGCACCTTGCCGCCCGCCGACCTGTCCCCCGACCGCCTCCACGTGCTCCCCACCGGGCACGACTGCATGATCACGATGCCGCGCGAATTGGCCGGGTGCCTGCTCGAGCTCTCCGCTCGCCCAGCGCCGGCGCCGTGAATATTTGGCTGGTGAGCGGAACGGCCGCGGCGCCGATCCCGATCGGATGGTGACGCCGTAGCGCAGCCGCGCTCGGCGTCCCTCCGGGACGGCCGGAAGCCGAGGGATCAGCCCGGAGTCCCGGCGGCGTCATAGGCGGCGCGCGCCGCGAGAACCTCGCCGAGGTGTTCGCCGGACCAGGCCACAATGGTGCCGAACACCGGAGTCAGCGTCCCGGCCAGCGGGGTCGCCTCGTACTCGACGCGCGGCGGGACCTCGGGGTGATAGGTGCGCGCGACCAGGCCGTCGCGTTCGAGCTGACGCAGGCGCTGGGTGAGGACCTTGGGGGTCAGGCCGGGAATCCGCTGTTGCAATTCGGTGAAGCGCAGCCTCCCGTCGTGGATGAGGACCCAGAGGACCTGGGTGGACCAGCGGCCGAACACCAGGTCGATGACCGGCGTGATCGGGCAGGGGTCGATGGGCGTTTCAGGCGGGGTGGTCATACGTCCTCCCGGTAAGTCACTTTCCCCTTGGTTACTACTATACTTTGGAAAGTAACGTGTCCCAGGTTCGCACATACGCGAAATCCGAAGGGAGCACAGTCATGACTACGTCAATGGCGGCCGGGCGCCTGGACCTGCCGCGCCGCTGCGGCGACCGGCCCAGCACCCGCGAGCACAATCCGCATCAACAGCTCAGCCAGATCGCGCCTGTCGAGTTGCAAGAGGAACTGTGGTCGCGGATGAGTGCGCTCGACGACGTGCTGCTCGGCCACAGCGGAGTATCCCTGCCCGACACCCGGGCCGTGCACCTGCGGCCGACGATGGCCCAGGGGCCCGACGAGGCGTACCTCGCGGGCACCGAATTCGCCCACCTGCACGGGCACGGCGACGGCAGCCTGCACATGTGCCTGCCGAAAGACGTCGTGGCGCAGGCGGTCCGGCAGGGCTGGGCCGAACCGCATCCGATGGCCCGGCAGGGCTACCTGCCCGGGACACTGGTGATGGTCTACGGGCCGCGCGACCGGGCGGAGCTGGACGTCGTCTGGCAGCTGGTGCGGATCAGTCACGGCTTCGCCCGCCACGCGGCTACAGCGTGATTAGAGCGACTGCCGCCATCGTCGGTGCCATGAACGCGACCGATCTTGTGGGTACCTGGGAACTGGTGTCCTACTACGACATCGACGAGCAAGACACGACCAGCCGAGGGCCACTCGGCGATTCGCCGCGCGGACTGTTGATCTACGGCGCGCACGGTTACATGTCGGTGAGCATGATGCGCACCGACGGTGCCCTCGGCGCGAACCCGTTCATGGGCTACGCGGGCACGTGGCGGCGGTCCGGCACCGAGGTGGTGCACGCGATCAGCGTCTGCTCCAACCCCGCGTGGGCGCAGACCGAGCAGGTGCGGCAGATGTCGCTGGACGGCGACGTGCTCACGCTGATCGGCTCCGCACAGGTCGGCGGGCGGACGCAGCGGCGGGTGCTCACCTGGCGCCGCAGCGGTCCGCCCGCCTGAACCACGTTGTCATTCTTGAGAATACGAGAACAAGGGCTCGTCGAATTGAACCGGTTCGTTGTCTTCCTTGAGTATCCCGGTGATCACCCCGCCCGCCTGGGCGGTCACCGGGATCATCAACTTCATCGCCTCGACGATGGCGATCTGCTGCCCGGCGCTGACCCGGTCGCCGACCTCGACGAACGGATCCGCACCCGGCTCGGGGCACCGATAGAACACGCCGACGCTGGGCGCGCGCACGACCGCGCCGAGCGCCGGAACATCCGGGGCGGCAACGGTTTCCACCGTAGCCGCCGCGATCGCCGCGGGGACGGCCTGCACGGCCGCCTGCCATTCGGCCTCCACGGTCACCTCCCCCACCTGGAATCGCAGCGCGCTCGGCTGCTGCGGGAAACCCGCGAGCAATTGCAACGCGCCGGTCTGGATCGCCTCCAGCACCCGGATATAGTCCTCGTGCCCCGTGGCCGGGGCATCGGCGGTGTTCTCGTCCACTGCGGTCATTGCCGTCGCTCCTTGTCAGTAATTACCGAGACCGCCACAGACGTTCAGCGCCTGTGCCGTGACCGCGCCGGCGCCCGGACCGATCAGGTAGTCGACCATCGCCGCGACCTCGAACGGTTGCACGTAGCGACCGATCGGCACCCGCGCGCTGACCCGGGCGTGCACCTCGTCGGTGTCGACACCCCACAGCCCGGAGTAGACCTCGCGCACACGCTCGGCCATCGGCGTCTCCACGAACCCCGGGCATACGGCGTTGACCGTGATGCCGGTCTTGGCCAGTTCCAGCCCGAGCGCCTTGGTGAAGCCGACCACCCCATGCTTGGACGCGGAGTACGGGGCACCGTGCACGACGCCCTGTTTGCCGCCCGTGGAAGCGATGTTGACGATCCGCCCGCTGCCGCGTTCGAGCATGCCGCCCGCGTTCAGCACCGCCTTGGTCATCAGGAACACGCTGTTGAGATTGGTGTTGATCACGTCGAACCACAGTTCGTCGGTCACCTGGGCGGTGACGCCGCCGCCGCTGCGGCCCGCGTTGTTGATCAGGATGTCGATCGGGCCGTAGCGCCGCACGCCCGCGTCGACGTACTCGCGAACCTGCGCGGCGTCGGCGACATCGCAGGTGGTGCCGTCCACCTCGTGCCCCTCGTCCTGCAGGCTTTTCACCGTATCGGTCACCCGCTGCTGGTCGCGAGCGCAGAGGAACACCGCGATGCCCTGGGCCGCCAGGCTTTTGGTGATCTCCAGGCCCATTCCGCTGGTCGCTCCGGTGACCAGCGCGACGCGCCGATTTTCCGCCATGACTCCTCCATCGGTATCTCTTCCGAACTCGCCGGGCTTTTCGCTCACCAGGGTCGACCGGCGTCCTATAGATCCGGTCAACTGCCGGTGGCGAATCGCGGCTCAACCGAGGCTCTAGCGGCGTCGACCACTGTGGCGTGCAGCCGAGCCCCGCCGCACCCACAGGAGCAACCATGACCACCGTCGCCAGCCGCACCGAGTTGTACGCCGAGGTCCAGCAGTTCTACGCCGAGCAGATGCAGCGGCTGGACAGCCGCGATATCCCCGGCTACGCCGCGACCTTCACCGAGGACGCGGAATTCGAGCACACGCCGGGCATCCCGCCCGCCCGGACCAGGGCGGGCATCATCGCGGACCTGGTCGAGTTCCACAAGCGCTTCGAGACCGACCCGATGCAGCGCAGGCATTGGTTCAACATGATCAACCTGCAACCACAGGAGGACGGCACCATCATGTCCACCGCCTACTGCCTGGTGGTCAAGATCCGCCCGAACAGCAAGCCGGAGATCGCGCCGAGCTGCGTCGTGCACGACGTGCTTGTCCACGTCGACGGCGCGTTGCTGACCCGGTCGCGGCGTGTCGCCCACGACTGATTTCGATTGTTCCCGACCACTATTCGAGGAGAACCCACGTGAATTCCGTTCAGCCAGCCCTGCTCACGCTCGCCGCCGACGCCCAAGACCTGTTGTTCCGGGAAGCCCGCACGGCGAACACCTTCACCGATGAGCCGGTCACCGACGAACAGATCCGCGAGATCTACGAACTGGTCAAATACGGCCCCACATCGATGAACCAGCAACCGCTGCGGATCGTTCTGGTGCGCGGCGCCGAGGCTCGCGCCAGGCTGGTCACCCACATGATCGACAACAACAAGCCGAAGACCGCCGCCGCGCCGCTGTCGGCGATCCTGGCGGCCGACCTGAACTTCCACGAGAACCTGCCCAAGGTGTTCCCGCACGCCCCCGAGGCCAAGGAGTACTTCGCCGATCCGGATCAACGCGCCGAGTCCGCGCGCGCCAACACCTTGATCCAGATCGGCTACTTCATCCTCGGCATCCGAGCCGCCGGCTTGGCGGCGGGCCCGATGAACGGTTTCGACGGCCCCGGCTTGGACAAAGACTTCTTCCCGGACGGAGACCACACCGGCCTCGTCGTGGTCAATATCGGCAAGCCGGGCCCGGACGCGTGGTTCCCGCGTTCACCGCGACTGGACTACGACGAGGTGGTCAGCACGGTCTAGGGCGTCGGTGCGGGTGACCTGGCGCGTCACTCGCGGCCTCGCACGCCGGTGCGCCGTTTGTTAGATCATGTGCGTGCCCCAGCCGCTCAGCGCGGCGCCATGTAGCCCGTATAGACGGCGATCAAGAGCAGGCCGTACTCGTGAACCCAGCCGCTCAACGAGCCCGATGCGACAAGCCCGAGGCGGAGCAGCACGGCACCCACCACGACAGCGGGCACGCCCAGCGGCGCGAGGTCGTCGTCGACACCCGCCTGCTGCCGCGTCGAGGCGCGGTGACCGGGGCTCCAGCCGCCGCCGCGCCCTGACCTGTCGTCGTGCGATGCATGGGCGGAAACTTCTGGCGCCCCGGACGCCAGAATGAAACGTATGCGCTTCACCACCCCGACCGTCATATTGATGATGGCGGCAGTCCTGCTGACAGGACGTACGTCCTGGCCCGCGTTGTCGAATGGCTCGAAATATCGGGAGACACGACCCAACGGCCGCGGCTGCTAGAGCAGGGCCCCGCCGGTGGCGTCGAGGAGCTGGCCCGTGACCCAGCCACACAGTCGGCCCGCCGCCACAGGATCCAACCACGCGGCGGGCCCACTCATGCCATCGCACTGTAGTGCCGCTGGGCGTTCGTTGGTCGACTGTCCGAGACCTGGCTCGGATCGACTGGGTGGTACGGACCTTCGCTCGCAACCATGGGGCTGCGACAGGGGTACTCGTACAGGGGCCACAGCTCCCAGACCTGACCACGGAAAGTGGGCCAGAACCGAACTGTGACGTCAGTTGTTCGCGAATTCTGGTGGCGTGTGGCCACCTACACCACTTCGAAGATGTTCACGAATGACGACGGCAGGGGTCCCGTCCGACTCAGCCGAGCATCCACCACCTCCCTTGAACGCACGGTAATGGCTCCATTACCGTGCGGTGCGGTGGTTCGTAGCCACGGTTGTGTCCGGCAGAGTGGTGTACCAGCGACTTCGAAGCGACCCAAGCTGGGTGTCTTTCAAGCATTTGCTGCAAGTGAACAGCGGGACTGCTGACTGCTCCGCAGCGACGATACGCTTCAGCCGGTCTCGGTCCAGCTCGCTGCTGCGCGCGGCGAGGAACCGCACGACCAGCGCCCGGCGTTCGGCGGTGTCCAGCGGCTGGACGGCCAGCCGCGGCCAGGAGGGATCGAGCGCGTCGAAGACGGGCCCCGGCGTCGTGGACACGACCAGGCACACCCGGGGATCGGCGCAGGCGGGGATCCAGGTGAGGTCGTCGCCGCCGTCCAGCTGGTTGACCGCATGGATCACCAGAACCGGTGCGCCGGCCCGCCGGCCAGATGCAGTGGCACAGCGGCGTTCGACGGATTTGCCATCGGTGGATCTCCCTTCCCTGGATCACCGTGCCAGGATGCGAGACAATTCACGAACAAACAGTCTTGTTCTAACCGGCGCCCTCAGCCTCTCATCGAACTCCCCAGCTCAGCGCAGTGGAAAAGACTTCGTCGGCGACGCGCTGTGAGCTCCGTCCGCTCGCGGATCGCGCGGCTGGCGGCCGTCGCGGTGAGTGAAAATCATTCGTTCGCTTGTGAAAGTGCGGTCTAGGGTGCGTACGTGACTACGGAGGTGCGGGGTTCATACGACGCGCGATTCGCCGGTGTCGCCGAGGCGCTCGCGGCCTCGCTGGACGTCGATGACGTCGGCGCGTCGGCCGCGGTGTTCATCGACGGTGAACCGGTAGTCGACATCTGGGGTGGCTACGTCGACGCCGATCGCGGTGCGGCGTGGGAGGAGGACACCATCGTCAACGTCTTTTCGACGACCAAGACGATGGTGGCGTTGTGCGCGCTCATCTTGGCCGACCGTGGCGAACTCGATCTGAACGCGCCGGTCGCCGGATATTGGCCGGAGTTCGCGGCGGGCGGCAAGCAGGACGTGCTGGTGCGGCACCTGCTCGGCCACACAGCGGGCCTGCCGGTGTGGCACGACCCGATCACCGCCACCGACCTGTATTCCTGGCCGACCGTCACCGCTCGCCTGGCCGGGCAGTCCCCGGAATGGGAGCCGGGCACCGCGGCCGGATATCACTCGATCACCTACGGTTTCCTCCTCGGCCAGGTCATTGCCCGGGTGACCGGACGCAGCGTGGGCGCCTTCCTCGCCGAGGAGGTGGCCGCCCCGCTCGGTGCGGATTTCCATATCGGGCTCGCACCAGAGCACGACCATCGGGTCGCCACGCTCATCCCCGATCCCGCTGGGGACCGCCCTGAGGGATTCCCGGTCGGGGTGTCCGACGCCAACACCCTCGCGTGGCGGCGCGCGGAGATCCCGGCGATCAACGGGCACGGCAACGCACGCTCGGTCGCCGCGATCCAGTCGATCCTGGCCTGCGGCGGCGGCATCCGCGGTGTCCGCCTGCTGTCCAGGACCGGTTGCGAGCGCGTGTTCGACGAACAGTTCCGGGGCGAGGACCGAATCCTGGCGCAGCCGATCCGATGGGGCCTCGGCTACCGGCTCGAGGGTCGCACGTGCTCGTGGGGCGGGTGGGGCGGATCCCTGGTGCTTGTCGATATGGAGCATCGGATGACGGTGTCCTATGTGATGAACCAGGTGTTGTGGAGCGACGACAATGCCCGGGCCCTCGGCATCCTGATGGCCGCCTACGACGCCGTCACCAGCTGAGACGCCGTCATCATCGACAGCAGCGGCTGCCGGCGGCAGGAATGCCCCGTCGGACTGCGACATGGATCGGCATGACGCCTTCGATTTCCGTGTGAGAATCTGCGGGGAACGGCCGGTCTCTTTCGTGAGCCCCAGCGGCCGAACTCGCGGTGTCGCCGACGCCGCAGCTGAGCGACACAGGTAGTTCGATGCCCGAAACACATTCCGAGTTCACCCGCAGACAGTCCTGGGAGCGGACGACCGGCATTCCACTGATGGTGCTGGCCGTCGCGTTCCTCGGCGTCTACGCCTGGCAGGTGCTCGACACCGGGGCCTCACCTCGTCTCGACGCCTGGCTCACCCGGGTCGACATGCTGATCTGGGCGGCGTTCGCGCTGGATTTCGCGGTGCGGTTGTGGCTGTCCGGGAACCGGTTGCGGTTCCTGCGCACCCACCCGGTCGACCTGTTGATCGTGGCGCTGCCGCCGCTTCGCCCGCTGCGGCTGCTGCGGGCCGCCATGCTCGTGATCGGCACGTTGAACCGGAACACGACGACGAGAGCCAGGCTCGCGGTGTTCGTCGGGGCCAGTTCGATACTCCTGCTGCTGCTGTGCAGTCTGGCCTTCTTCGACGCCGAGTACGGGGCGGCCGACAGCAAGATCCACAATTTCGGTGACGCGCTGTGGTGGTCGATGGTGTCGGTGACCACCGTCGGCTATGGCGATGTGTATCCGGTGACGACCGAAGGTCGTTTGATCTCGTTGATCCTGATGACCTTGGGCATCGGCCTGATCAGTTTCGCGATCGGCACCACCACCAGCTGGGTGATGGATCAGCTGAAGAGTGTCGAGGCGAACGTGGAGAATACCGACCGGGAGATCACCGAACTCGTCGCCGAGATCAGAGCTCTGCGCGCCGAAGTGGCCGCGATACGCTCCTCGGTTGCGCCGGACAGCGCGCCGGCCGAATGACCTGCGGATCACCGTACCCTTGCTCACGGGTGTCCTCGCGCTGACCGCCGTGGCGCTCAGCGCGGTGGCTCACCGCTTGGCTTGTCCTGATCACGGAAAGCCTGTTCGGCACGACGTCAATTGTCGGCCGGGCGGGGCTCGCCAACTTTCCGTACTCGAGTCTCGTCGACCTGGATGACCCTGCCGTCGCCGCAATCGCCCGGCTGAGGTGAACACGGTTCGACGATCGATCGCGGTCGTCGGAGCCACAGCCGTACGCGCACGGCGCGATCTCGCGCACACCCGAAGGGCGGCGACTGCAGCGGCGGCTCCGAGGAGGGTCGGGGGGCGAAGATCGCGCTCGAGCGGATCGTCGCCTCACAGCGAACAGCCGCGCTGAGGCTCGCCTCGGTCAGCACCGAGCAGCTGTGCGAGGTTGCGCAGGCCGACCTGCGCCCGCCGTCGCATGGTGATGGCAGCGACAGGCAGCAGGGTCCACCGCAGCAGCCGGGTGCCGACACGGCTGTACATCCGCCACCGGATCACGCAATGCTCGGCATCGACGGGGCTGAGGTCGATTTCCATGCGGGGAAGAAGCAGTGCAAGCCTTCCTTCGGTGACCAGCCGCACCGGCGCACAGGCCTCACGCACGCGCAGTGGGATCGTCAATCTGCAACCTATCGGCAGTGTGACTGTCTCGAGATAGCGCTTCCCGACCACTCCGGCAGGTAGCTCGTCGGCGGCGGTGACCGACTCGACGCCGGGGAACCATCGCGCAAAGTTCTCCAGGTCAGTGACGTAGACGAACGCGTCCGCGATCGAACACGGCACGGCTGTTTCGGTATCGGCCAGCAGGTACATCCGGGCTCCTTCCAGGTCGGCCGACCGAGACTAAGGTGTAGACCTAGCTCTACAGTCAAGCGAGAGATCCATGCTGATCGGTGAATTGGAAGCCCGGACCGGCGTCGGCCGACACGCGTTGCGCTACTACGAGCGCCGAGGCCTGCTCGGCCGGATCGACCGCACCGCGGGCAACTACCGCGACTACCCCGAAGAACTTGTCGAACACGTCCGGCTGTTGCGAGGGATGCAGACGCTGGGGTTCTCCTTGGTCGAGATCGGTCAGGTCATGGAAGGTGTGCGCGCTCGCGATATCGACTGTGCCGACGGCGCGGTTTTGATCGCGGCTAAGCGCAGGCAGATAGACGAACAGATCGTCGCCCTGCGCGAACTGAGCACACTCCTCGGCCGAGAACAGCGCCGCCTCGAACAGCGAGCGCGCCGCAACGGCCGAATCGCTCGCTGATTCCGTCCGATCGGCTCCAGGGGGACCAGAATTCTGCACCGCTGTGACCTGCGGTTGCTGCGACCGGCTGACAGCATCGAGAAGAACAAGACTGTTTCTGCGCCGATTGTCGCTGCACCCTGGCGTCCTGACCGACGAACAGGAGTACAGCGATGACAGCGACAAATCGCGACGAAGGCCCCTTGCATCTGGTGGGTAACAACACGCCGGTGACCGAGGAAGTGACCGTGGAGCCGAGCGAGGTCATCGGGGAGATCCCACGCGACCTCGATGGCGTGTTCGTGCGCAACGGACCGAATCCGCGCACGGGAACTTCGACGCACTACTTCGCCGGCGACGGCATGGTGCACGCGGTGTCGCTCGCCGACGGCCGAGCCGCCTGGTACCGCAACCGGTATGTGCGGACCCCGTTGGCGGTGAATCCGGGGAAGTCGCGGTTCGAGCTGGCCTTCGACACGGTCGAAGGCACGATAGATTTCCGCGTCACCACGGCGAACACCCACGTGATTGCCCATGCGGGCCGGGTGCTGGCGCTCGAGGAGGGCGGTTTCCCCTACGAGATCACCCCCGAGCTCGAGACAGTGGGACCGTTCACCTTCCGCGACGCGCTGCGCACACCGATGACCGCACATCCGAAGATCTGCCCGACGACGGGAGAACTGGTGTTCTTCGGAGCCCGGCAGCGTCCCCCGTTCCTGACCTACTACCGGGCGGCAGCGAACGGAGATTTGCTACAGGCGAAAGAGATCGCCGTTCCCCGGGCCACGATGATGCACGACTTCGCGATTACCGCCACGGCGGTGGTCTTTTTGGACCTGCCGGTTGTGTTCGACCCGGTCTCCGCGGCCGCGGGGTTGCCGTGGCGGTGGGATGATACGCACGGCGCCCGCTTCGGGGTCATGCGCCGATACGGCGGGGGCGTGCGCTGGTTCGAGGTCGAGCCCTGCTACATGTGGCACACGATGAACGCCTTCGACGCGGGAAACACGATCGTGGTCGTCGGCGGCCGCATGCCGACCCTGTGGCGCGACGGCCCCGCCGATCTCACAGGCGGTCTGCCGCGGTTGCATCGCTGGACGTTGCACCTCGATTCGGGCACGGTCACCGAAGAACCGCTCGACGATGCCGATATCGAGTATCCGCGGGTCGCCGACGCCGACGTCGGGCTTACCCACCGTTTCGGGTACGTCACGAGCTTCTCCTTGGACCCACGACCGTCGCACTCCCTGATCTACAAATACGACTTCACCCCCGGCGGTTCGCGTCAAGTGCTGCGGTTGCCCGCCGGAAACACCTGTGGGGAAGCGGTATTCGTACCGCGCGCCGACACCGAAGGCGACGATGACGGATACCTGATGACCTTCGTCCACGACCGCACCCGCGACACCAGTCATCTGGCGATCATCGACGCCGCCGACCTGAGCAGCGGGCCGATCGCCGAGGTGCGGCTTCCGGTTCGCGTGCCCAACGGGTTCCACGGCAATTGGATCCCGAGGCATCGGGAATGACGCACTGCCAACATCGGCGGTCCTCACGTGGCCAGCGTCTTGCCGAGGACCGAACATCCCGCCACCGACCACGCGACTTGACGAATGTCCGCAAAATGCCGCCTACTGCGCGGGGCACACAGGCTCACTCGCGCGTACGCCGGTTACGAGTCGCGGCGTTTCGAGAACTCACACAACTCGGCCGAATACTTCATCCTCGACGACACGACTCCATCCTCCTCGAGGACGAAGTCCGGATTGCCGGGAACCCTGGATCATCGAGTGAGGATGTATCCGTCGTCTGGCCGGTGATCGCGGGAGCGGCGCAGGTCGGCGATGGCGAACGTGCGTTGCAACCAGCGGTCCGCGCCGTCGTAGCGAGGTCGGAAGGCGGTGCGGCCGTGGACGGTGACTCGGTTGTCGAGAATGGCCAGGTCGCCGGGCGTCAGCACCGTGGTGCGGCAGACAGAGTCGCAGGCTAGGCCGAATTCGTTCAGCGCTGCCTCGGCGCGCGGCGTCAGCGCGGTCGTCGCGATCGTGGCCATCCGGATGTCGGGGTCGTCGATAGCGCCGGACAGCAGCGGCTGTGGCGAGCGCGCGGCGTTGTCCGAGGGGAAAGAGGGCGGCGGTGCGGTGATGAATTCTGGTGCGAACAGCGTTTCCCGGGCCCCTGGACTGAGCAGGGGCAGTGCTCGACGAATACAGGCGGTACGCAGACCGGCGACCCGCTCGTGGTCGCCACGAAGGCACAGCAGCAGCACATAGTCGGGTTCATGCAGGTGGAAAGCGTTCTCGTTGTGGAAGGTCAGCAACACCGAACCGGCGTTTCCCGAGAATGATTCCTTGCCACGCACCGGTACGACGTCCTGCACGAGAGCCCCGGACTTCTCGGCCAGATAGGCGATCGGGTCACCGAGCCCGCAGGCGATCATGGTGAGTACGGCAGCGGAGACGACCGCCGCACGCTGCACCGAATCCGGTGTCGATGGTGTGGAGGGCAGCATCGTCTCGTCAACCGGCAGGCCGTGGATCACCAGTGACCCGAGCGGTCCCGAGTGTCGGCGGAACTGCCGAACACCGCGACGCAGCCTCAGCGGTAACGCATCCCAGCATTGACGGGCCCGCGCGACCCACGCAGGGTCGTCCACCCGGTCCTGATCTCCCGTGCACAAGGTACGAGCGAGTCGGTCGATCTCGGTTGTGTCAGTCGGGTTCAACTCCAGGTCTGCGAAGTCGACGGTGTCAACGATTTCGTGCATCGACGCTCACTCCCGGTTCAGCACATCAGCGGCAGGCAACTGTTCACAGGTCGAGGTGACGCAGCACATCGGAGTGTTATCCGTGCCGTAGGGCTGACACGGCGTCGGCGATGTAGTGGTCCCCGAATCGGATCAACGGTGCGTACTGGGCAGCCCGCCGATGCCGCATCAGCCGGAGTTCACCGACAGCGTTTTCCGGGCCGGTCGGGGTCTGCGCGATGGAGCGGCGTAGTCGGACCATCGAATAGGCAAGGGTGACATGGCGTTCGCTGTCGATGAGGTCGGCCTCGAGCAGCGCGTCCCTGGCATAGGCGAGTTCCGGATCGCGCGCAACCAACTGCTCATAGGTGTCGGGCACAGCTTTGAGGAGGTCTTTCATCGCGGCGCGGAACGTCTTGTAGCCGCGGTGCTGTCGGCCACTCAGCGGCGTCGCAACCTCTGGCGGCTGCATGGTGGGGCGGACGGTCGCCAGATAGTAGTCCACCGGAATCGTGCTGGCGTGAATCATCGCAGCGGGAAAACCCCGCACGTAGGTGGTCGCGTGTTCGAGCCGTGCCAGCGCAGCATCACCCGCACCGTGGCGCAGATGATGCGCGGCGTCGGTCACCGCGACCGCGGCGCAGATGTTGAACAGAACGTGGACGTGATGCCCGACGAGCCATCGGGCTGTCCACTCGTCCTCCAACGAAACTCCGTCAGGTATCTCGGGAGTGGTCAAGACGTCAAGGGACTGTGCGTCGTCCGCTGCGGCGCCGGTAAGGTCGAGTACGGCCTGCCGCATACCCGCGATCTCCACCGCCAAATCGGCACCCGACAGCGGGGCACTGCAAAGGTCCCGCACACCTCGATGGATGACCAGAACACCGTGCAGGGCTGCCTGCTGATCGGACAAGTCCACCTCACGGACTCGGAAAAACGACTGACTCACCGACTCGGCAGGCAAATCCTCGCCAACCACCGGCCCGGCCTCCGCCGCGATAGCGCCGACCAACCTGTCGGCCGAAGCAGCAGCCCGCTGTAGCGCTGTGGTGCGCTCGACCGGACCGGCATGGGTCGGGACCGCGGCCAATGCCACCGCAGTCCGTTGCGCCTCAGCCTGTATCCGGGCGTTGAGATTCGGGGCGGTCCCCCCCACCCCAGGTCCACGGACAACAGCCACCGGTGGGTGCGGGACCGCCGCCGAGGTACGCATACCGCCAGAATATCCCACGACAAGATCTCTATGCGGGTGTTCGGCCCTCACCGTGGCAACGAATTCCATTGTCCGGTCATCAATCTTGATGCGGGGCGTTCCTGATAGGAAGTGAACCGAACTCGGCGACGAGAGCTAGTAGCTCAACGGCGGTTCGCCGGAGGGAGTTCGGCGACGCGCCCCTCTCCGTTGCTCGTTCTCGAAGCGACCAAGTCAATCGGCCATTACTGCACGTCGGAGAGCATGGACGGAGCCGAACTTCGGATCTGGAAAGATGATCGTCTTTCTGAGCGACGATGACCTGATCACAATGGCTCAGCGCAAAGATGACGGGCGCGATCCATACCAAGTCGTGGACGAAAAGCTGATGAACTTTCTCCGCACCCTGCGTCCATAACTCGCTGAACGCTGCCGAACACCTGTGGTGGTGCCGATGCTGTTCAACGCGGTGACGCCGCGAACCTGGAGCCCGCGGTCGCCACCGCGTGATGAGCCGAGCACTCGCGCGTTGAGCTTAATTCTGTCCGAGAACTGGGACGTCAGGTGTTCGCGAATCCTGGTGGCGTGCCGCCACCTACACCACTTCGAAGATGTTCACGAATAGCGACGGAAAGGACCGGACTCCGGGAGCCCTCACCGCCTCCCCGAACGCACGGTAATGCCGCTGGGCGCGCCATCCGCGAGCGTCCGGATCTGCCGCGTAGCGCGCGTTCGCTGACGATGCGCGCTATTGCCGAATGCCGCGCATTTGGTCGGAGCGTCACAGTTCGGACCATGCGACCCCGAACCATGGTGAGGTTCGTCCAGCTAGTAGCTGGAGGTGGAAGTCAGGGCCTTCATGTGTCCGATCCTCTCCGGGATCGGTGAGTTGACTGATGGTGCAGATGTAGTCGCCGTTTGGGAGTTCGATACTGGACCCGTATATATCCTTGTCGGCGTCCACGGCGGAGTCCGCGAACTGGGCAGCCATGGTGACCGTGTCAAAATTGACGACGACCAGCTCACCGCGCGTCACGGTGATGGGGCCGGTGATTTGCCTGATGACGGGCAGCCGCGGATCTACCGGCGAATCCGAAAGGTCGAGCCGCCATTGCTCCTCGCCGCCGGTTCCCCAGAGCAGTATCGTCCGCTGCCGCATCTCCGATTCGACGCGCTCGAACAGCATCTCCAAAGTCCAGTCTTCGCCCACGAACGACGTGTACGCGTGTGGGTCGACAAGACCGAGGAATCCCGAGTCATCGGTCATTTCGTCGATCCGATGCCGAAGCTGCGCCATGCGGTAGTCCTCCCCGGATTGATCACCGAACCCTACAGCGCACAATGCTCGGTCGAACACCGAGCCCACTCCAACGGCGTCCGCGAAGAAGGCGGAACAGCGTTCCCGAAAGTGCTCCGGCGCAGAGGAACTGACAACCCGACCCGCTTCGCGCGGGTCGCGGCATGATTGCCCCAATTACTGCTACTGGAATCTACTGTGTCAGCGAAGACAGTCGGCGCTGTCGCGGCCCGGTTGCCGGGCGTGGGGGGCGGCCGGTGCGCGCGACTCGAGGGGCGCAGTATCGGTTCCAGATTCCGCCGGGCGGCAACTCGAGAGGTCGAGGCGAACCGGGCGTGGCCACCCGCAGCCCTGTTGCGGACTACGAAAAAGGAGTAACGGAGGTCGTTGTTGTGTCAGCTCAGCAGGTCCCATGCCGGGCCGGTACCGAAGCCGGGGAGGTGAGCCCAGAGATAGTCGTTAGCGGGGTGTTCGTTTCCGGCGCGCATGGCCGCGTCCAGGTCGGCCGAAGTGGTTGGTGAGTTCGGATCCGGTTCATCGGTAGCGTATGACTCGGGTCTGGGTGGGATGAGGAATTCGCGGTTCTCGTGTTCGACATATCGGTAGCCTGACTCTTCGAATTTGCAAAATTCTCTATAGAAGACCGTTGCTCGTCCCCATCGTGTCTCCGGTGGTCGGCTTTCATCGAGTGGGGTGTCATAGAACTGAGTGGCCGGATCGGAAGCCACAAAGACGATCTGGCCGGCATCGATCGCTTCGTGTACCCATCGGTGGTTGAGGAACATCGACCAGTCATTAGCCCAGAGGACGTTGTACCCTGGCTCTCCCCTTAATTCCTCGGTGCCGGACAGCCTTCCGATGACCGCGATGTCGGATGTTCGGGGCATAGCGCGCTCGTCGAAATCTATCGGTGCGGCGATGTCGAAGGGCAGCTCGGCGAGTAGCCTTCTGTTCTCCCTGATTTCATCGGCGTGTTGCTCGAAATAGGTGAGAAGAGGCTCGATTCTATGTCCGAGATTCCTGACGAGTTCGATATCTCTGGGCAACAGGCATTTCTCGGCCTGCTCGGGTTCGGGGTCTTCCCGGATGGGAGGCAGGCTGTGCCGGCGGAGTTCGGCTTTTCGGGCCAGTACCTGATACAAGTTGGATGGCATGGTGTGCACTTTCAGAGGGTTGCTCCGGTTGCCGTGAGGCCGATTATGTTGTCGTGCATGTACTCCTGTGCGTCGGATATGTTCCCGACGATAGGTTCGACGGCCTTCTTCCACACCAGCTCACGGCTCGTCAGTAGCTTTTCGTGCAGCCCGGAGCGTTGCGGCGCTTCGAGGATCGTTTTGGTCAGCAGGTGAGGACTCTCGAGAAGTCGGCGTTGATAGATCCAGCTCAATCCGGATGAGAACGCCGGTGAGATACGAGGAGTGAGTCCGCGCTCGGTACTCATGAGGGCTTCGTTGATCTCAGCCGTATCGGCTCGCAAGGCGGGTAGCCGGGTGGCTCGGTGGATCAGGTCGGCGAGACCGGTGTCTGTCATCGTTTGCTCGTGGGTTACATTTCGCAGGACAGCGTTGAATTTCTCCGCCACTTCGGCCGCAATCCGCGTGACGGGTAGCGGTGCGGGTGGTCGATCGCCCGCGGCGCTCCTGTTTCCTTGATTGTAATAATTCAGCGCGCTCTGGTTTCCCAAGATCTCGAAGGAGGTGAGATACGACAGTGCGGTATCACGGGTATGCCGTCTCCGAGGTCCTGTTCTGATGGGAAGTTCCACGATGGTGTCGTCGTAACTCCCCGATTGCAGGCTGGCGGCGGTTCGGAGCAGGGTGCCGAGCATGATGTCCGGGCGGATGATGCGATTCTCGGTTTCCAGGAGCAGGCCGTGCGGAAGAGAGACGATGGACCAGGTCCCGCGGCAGTTACGGGCACAGATGCGATCCGCGGGGATGACGCCGGTATTGGCGACGTCGTCACCGCCGTTGGCGATGATGATGCGAACACCACTGTTTTCGCCGTAGGATCTGCCGTCGCCGGGTGGAAGCTCGAGGATCTGGAGGTTGCGTCCGGTGACCGGATCGCGCTTCCACTGGTCGCGAAACCGGGTCGGATCGTAGGTGTCCGATGTCGACAGGTTGAAGCCTTCGGGGATCGGCGTGAACTTCGAGAACGATTCGACCAGCTTTCTCGCGGACGGCGTCCTGCCGCTGTGAAGATCTTCGACCAACATCGCCAGTAGCGTTCGGGCGTACCTTTCGAATCCAACCATCCCCGGCCACGATGGAGCCCGGTTCCTATGTCGGTGCAGGTATCTGCGATTGAGAAGCTTCCGATAGATGTCACTGCCGACGTCCATGCGGAGCAAGTGCAGTAGGTCTGCGACGTCGCGGTCGAGGAGGGCGATACCGTTGCCGAGATCGCGAACGGTCACGGTGATATCGGTGCGCGAATTGGGGTGGCGGCCGAACCACAGCGTGGTGTCCGCGGGTGACGTGTCTGACATGCGTCCACCCCTCAGGCTGGTATATAGCTGGATGGGGTATGCAGGACGAGGTCGTACACGCTGGGCTGTCCCTCCTTCTCTACGCTGATCTGGCCGTAGGCGTCGATCAGATAGTCCGGGCTCAGTTGCCCCTGGAAGAGGAACGGCTCGGCGACGACCTGCTCGAAGGGCTCGAGCTGGTCGATCGGCTTGCCGTGTTGATCGATCTTGGCCACCATGCGCCCGCCGAAGGCATACCAGTGCCTTTCGGGGCCGGCCACCGGAATGACCGCGTCGAGCCTGCCGCCGAGAGTGGTGATGACCCTGGGGAGGTTCACCATGATATCGGATTCACCCTGGATGATCCTGATATTCCCGTTCTCCTCCAGGGTCCAGGTGAAAACGGTGGCGTCTTTTGTGGTAACGACTTTGGTTGTGTTGGTGACGGTGTCGTAAAAGCTATAGGCGCAGTCGACATCACGGGTCATCGGCGGGTATGCCAAAACCGACAGCGGCACCGGGTTTTCCAGACTCATCTCCGGGACAGAATCACCGGGCCGCATACGTGGAGTAAGGGTGTAGATGCAGTCTCGCCAGAATGCGAAGGATCGGGTGGGGGCTTGTTTCGGTCCTTTGTAGTAGCCGATGATTGCGTCGGGTACTTCGGGTAGTCCCAGGTCGGATACGAACATTTGGGTGAGTCCGCCGGGGCCGGATGGCGGTATGCTGCACACGCCGCCACGGAAGCCGCGGGGGGCGATCCACACAGCGCACTTGTTGGCTACGTCGTGATCTACGATCACCGAACGGCGAGGACGAATCCACTCGTATCGAGCGATATTGATACCGTCGACGCTGAAGCCGTCGTAGTATTGCCCGAGCCGTTCGGTCGGGATAGCGATCTCCGCGCTCTTGACTCCTTCCGCATCGGCCGGAGGAATCACCAGGGTTCCCACCGGGGATTCCCCGCGATAGCGGAATCGCCGGCGGCGGTCCGGCAACTGCGTTGCCCCGGCCAATCCGTCCACCGGCAGTTCGAACATCAATCCGATGTCGTGACCTTCTCCTTGCTCCTCCATTTGGCGGAAATAGTCGACGACTTGAACCATCGCGGGTGGATCGTGCAGTTCCTTCGGCATCGGCGTCGTAGCAACAACTGCCAGATATGGTTCGCTACTGGAAATCTCCTCCACCGCCAGGATTTGCGCGAGGGCTCCGGCGTCTCTCGAGATGTCCAGACTTATTATGTCGACCTTCCCACGATCCCAGTTGATCACGTACGACTGCACGAATTGCATCGGAAAGTGGTACTGGTGATCGACTTCGATCTTCTTGTATCGATTCGGAATAAGCCAGCCGAACGACAGATAGTCGAGCGGCAGGTAGAAGACTTCCTTCGTCGCCTTGTCGACGGTGACCGTCGTCAGAACATTGAATGCCGAGAAACGCTCGGTTGCCGCGCTGGACCCCAGATGGAACACCGCCTCGAAATGCGGGGACAGCGCAGAATGGGCTAGGTCCGGATCGCTACGGTCTCGACTGCGCTTGATCGACCAGGAAACCCACGGGCCCTCCTCTGTTGTGCCGCCGGCAGCCACCAACTCGTAGTCTTTGAGTGTCCACGATGCACCGCTTGTGTAAGCGTAGCTCAACCCTGCCGTGGGGACGTCGCCGAAGAAACCCACGCTTGCGCCGATGGTTGTGGAAGTGCTGACGGTCTCGGCCTCGTTGTGGGTGATCGGTGAGTAATCGCCGAGGATCCAATCCTTACCGTGCTGAACTCCTGAACTTGCGGACGGAGTGGCCGGTTGAATGGTCACCGCGAAATTCTCGAGAATGTGACCGTTGTCCTTCAGATGGTCATGCGCGAGATCACGACTGTTCTTCAGGCCGTCCGGTGTGAACCGTCCTGCGAGAAGGGAGTGCGTCGCCCACTGCCCGTCCACGAATGGTCGGCGTAGGCGGGCGGTGTCGAGCACCGTGCCACGAGTGCTGATTCGAACAGCTCGCCCTCGTTCGGGCGTATTCGGTGTCGCCACCTCTTCGATGAGCTCGAACTGAAGCGATTGCTGATAGGTACGTGACGGTTCGAAACTCGTCGCCCGGCGCGTCACATATCGCGTACTCCTGGCATCCGAACTCGGCACATTCGCCGCTGACCATGCCAGAGCGCTCTCGCCCTCTTGCGCGGGAGCATCCTGGACGCGATCCGTCTGTCCTGCATTCACCCTACACCACGCCTTTCCATCAACCAGTCGAGCGCGTACTCGCCGAAACGAACCGACCCACGACCGCAGTCGTACGGGGTAGATCTTCGATTCGAATGTGATAATCTGCCAGGTCACCACTTCGGATAAGTTTGACTGCGTCGATCTTCGTGCCCGGACTTGAATCCATTTGATTCATCACGTCATCTGGATACGACCAGGGGACGGCCATGTATCAACAGCTCATCCGACTCCAACGAAATCTCGGCGCCTCCTTGCCGGCGGGCCAACGGGCTGTCACTCGACGGGGGTCCCGTGACAGCACATCCACTGGTCGGCCGGCGACAATCGGACACATACGGCATCGAAGAAATTGGTTGCGCTGCCACCGATCTCCATTCGCTCCACTTGCACGAGCACCCTGGAGCGGGCCCATCAACTACAGCGGGATGTCCTGAGCCGAACAGCATCGACGGCTCTATCCCATCGGCGCCGCACACCTTTGGGGTGATTGCCTGCCGGCATTCATAGATCCCAGCAGGAACTCTTCGAATGTATTGCTACGGTGACGTGAACCACTCTACCATCTGGAAACGGTTTTCGTCACCGAAATGCACTGTGTCACAGAAGAACACCAGAAACCGTCGCGTAGCCGACCGGTCGGTGTCTATCGGTCGCCGGGCGAGGGCCGGGCAACGCGTGTTGGCGTTCGCCCGTATACCAGGCGTACTCGATTCCGCTGATCCAATGTCGGCGACTGATGCGAAAGCTATCCCGACTCCCCCGTGCCGGTCGTGGCGAGTATCGTCGAAGCGACCAGTCCCGGATCATCGATCATCGGCACGTGCCCTATACCGGGCAGCACCTCGAAACGCGCCTGGGGCAAACGCTCTCGCGCGATCCGCCCATTGACCCGTGGGGGAAAGATCACATCTTCACCCGACCAGGCGAGCGTGATCGGGCACGGCAGTTCCGCCACTTCCGGCATCTGTTCGACAGTAGCCAACAGGTCCTCGAGGACCGTGCACCCGATCAGATCGTCGGCCGCCGCCAACGCCTGTGCTGGGGTCAATCTATCCGCGTGACAGGCGATATCACGCATCGCCAGCCGTCGGACCGATGCCGATTGCAACGCCAGTGGGTGGATTCGGCGCGTTCGACGAGTCAAGCCGACCATTCGGCGCAACTTCGCGGTTCCGCCCCCTCGCCCGTGACCATCCGCGTCCCAGCACCCGGCAGGCGAGAGCGCGCATACACTGATCGCCCGGCCACGCAGCGCGAGCTCGATGGCCATCCACCCGCCCAGCGAATTCCCAGCGAGATGCGCACGATCAATCCCCATATCGTCGAGCACGCGCTCCACACCGTCGACCAGCTCCCGTACGGTAGCCGGATGGCGCATCACCGGCGGGCCACCCCGATGCCCGAGGGCGGTTGGTGCGACCACCTCGTGGCGGGTCTGCACGAGCGGAATGACGTCGTCCCACACCCTCGCGGACATGGCCACGCCATGGAGCAGTACAAGAGGCGCAGCGTCCCTCATGGCTGCCCGTACATTTCCCGGACGACGGTCTTGTGAATCTTCCCCGACCCGGTGGTCGGTAACTCATCGACGAAGACGATGTGCTGGGGCACCTTGTACGAGGCCAACCGCCCGCGCGCGAAGTCCAGCAATTCCCGCTCCGTCACTGCGGCACCGTGCACCGGCACCACGACGGCCTTGCCCACTTGCCCCCAGCGCTGGTCCGGCACCCCGATCACCGCGCACGAAGCGACCGCGGCGTGCCGGCACAACGCTTGTTCCACTTCGGCGGGGTAGATATTCTCGCCACCCGAGATAATGACGTCCCGCGAGCGATCGACCAGGTAGACATAGCCGTCGTCGTCGACAATCGCGATGTCGCCGGAGTGAAACCAGCCGTCGCGCAATACCGCCGCTGTCGCCTCGGGTTGCCCCCAATAGCCCCGCATGACATTGGGCCCGCTGACGACGACCTCCCCTCGAACGTGAGGTGCTACCGGATGTCCTTCGGCGTCCACGACTCGCACATCGGTGAAGAACGATGGCACTCCGGCGGATCCCAGCTTCGATTCCGCGTGCGCACGGTCCAGCAGCAGTGCCCCTGGCGCGGTCTCGGTCATCCCATACCCCTGAAGGAAACTCAACCCGCGGTCGAGATAGCGCCGGATCGTGTCGTGCGGCACCGGCGCTCCACCACACAGCAAGATGCGCAGGCTCGACAGGTCCGCGTCGGTCCAGCGCTCGTGCTCGGCCAGCGCGTCGAACATCGTCGGCACACCGAACATCCAGGTGACGCGCTCGCGTTCGATGAGATCCAGAACCGTCGCCGGATCGAATTTTTCCAGCAGCATCACGCGTCCGCCCTTGAGCAGGGTCGGCAGGCAGACCATGCCGAGGGCGGCGGCATGGAACAGTGGGGCGGTGATCAATGCCACCTCGTCGGCGGCGATATCGCTTTCGATGATGACATTGACACAGTTCCACGTCAGGTTGCCATGGGTGAGCATCGCCCCCTTCGGTCGACCGGTACTTCCAGAGGTGTACATGATGAGACAGACATCGTCGAGACCGACCGGCTCATCGATCTCGGCGAACGAAGCGGCCGCGAGCAGTTCTTCGTAACCGCCCGGGCCGTCGACTCGCAGCATGCGCCGATCCGCGATGTCCGCGACCAAGGCGTCGAAATCGGTCGTATGGATCAACAGCCGCGCGCCGGAGTCGTCCAGCACGTAATCAATTTCCACCGCCGTCAATCGAGCGTTCAGCGGAACGAAAACCGCACCTACCCGTCCCGCCGCGAACAACAGCTCCAAGTAAGCGGGGTGATTCGGCCCGAGATAGGCGATGCGATCTCCTCGGCGAATGCCCTTCTGTCGCAATACTTCTGCTGCCCGAACCACGCGATCGTGCAACTGCATGTAGCTGACCGACCGGTCTGCGGTGGTGATGGCGATGGCCGACGGGGTCATCCTGGACCGGCGCTCCGGCCACGAACCCAATCCTTGATTTCGCACCTTCGGTTCTTTCCCTGTCGTGGCGCGGGCTATTTCGATCGGTCGAAGGCGCCGAGTCCGGGCCGGTAGGTCTTATCGTCGAGGAACTGGTTCAGCCCCTGCTCGCGGCCGTTCTCCGGGTCGAGGGCGCGGGATTGATCCAGTTTGGCGTAGAGATAGTCCTCGGCTTGCGACCAGGTCATCTCCGCGGCGAACTTGTATCCGACCTTCGCTGTATTCAGCACGACAGGATTCAGGGCGGCCAGCTTGAGCGCCAGTTCCCGGGTGCGCTCCCGCAGCCGTTCGGCGGGTACCGCCTCGTTGACCAGCCGCATCCTTGCCGCGTGTGCGCCGTCGAAGGTTTCGCCGGTCATGATGTAGTACAGCGCGTCCCGCTGGCCGATGGTGGCGGCCAGCGCCTTGGTCACCACGCCGCCCGGCGGAATCCCCCAGTTCACCTCCGAGAGCCCGAACTGCGCGCGCTCATCGGCGATGGCCAGATCACAGGCCACCAGCGGCGTGAACGCGCCGCCGAAACACCATCCGTTGACCATCGCGATCGTCGGCTTACCGAAATACGCCAGGCGCTTCCACTGCCATTGCGCGCTGGCCCGGCGCACCCGCATCTGCGCCGCGATGCTGCCGGTCGCCTCGACTTCGCGGAAGTATTCCTTGAGATCCATTCCGGCGGAGAAAGCTTCGCCCGCGCCGGTGAGTACGAGCACCTGGCATCGGTCATCGGATTCGAGGTGGTCCAGTACGCGGACCATCTCGTCGTTGAGGGCCGGGTTCATCGCGTTGCGCTTCTGTGGCCGGTTCAAAGTCACCCAGGCGATACCTTCGTCGAAGTCCACGGCAACGGTGTCGCCCCAGGGTTCGCGGTCCATGTCCGCCTCACTCTCATTATCAGTATTGCTGATGATTGCGCGGACAGCGTGTCAGCCCCAACCGTGGAAGTCAACCAGTGCGACTCAGGTGTCGGGGAGTTCGGAGATCCGCCGGTTCGCCGCCTCGGCCGCCAGCGCGGCGACGCCGCCGCGCAAGGCATCGCGAAACTCCTGGCTGTGCGCCGGACCCACCCCCTCGAGCAGTCGTGCCTCGATCCACTCGACTCGGGGCACGGCCGCGCGCAACAGCTCTCGCCCATGGTCGGTCAACGTCAGCACGAGTACCCGGCGGTTGTCCGGATCCCGGTCCCGGCTGATCAGTCCCCGCTCCTGCAGAGCCTGCACCATGACATTCATCGTCTGCGGGCGCAGAAACGATCGCCGTGCCAATTGCGCTGACGACAGTCCGCTACGCCGCTGCAGCACTGTCAGTGCGGTGTACTGCAATGTCGTCAACCCAAGTGGCCGCAGCGCGTCATCCAGCAATGCCCGCACCACCAACTCGAGCTGCTTGACCAGATACAGAGTCGACGGCGCACCCGCCGCCCCGCCGTCCTCGCCCTCGCCGCTCACCCGTGCATCTTCGCAGTACGCGCTCCGGTGCCCCCGCATCGGATCGCCGTGACCCGCCCGCCAGAACCGCGGCCGTTGGTGGGACAGACGACGAATATCACGCTGACATGGGCAGCGTCGCCGATGCCTGCCACATCGGGACGCCGACAAGCGGGCCCGGCCGAGGCGGCGGGCGAAGAACGGGGCCTCCTCGTCATCCCATGTTTCTTTTTGTGAAGAAAGTAAATTCTCGGTGCGGGCCGTTTCAAACGGGGCGCTCGGCGTCTACGCTTCGCCGGGGGTCGATTGCCCAGGCGGTAGCAATCCCATCAGCGTGGTGTTCGGGTATGTGGCGAGAGGTAGCGATGGGCGTGGGCTCGGGTGTGGTGAGGCAGGCCGGACCGATGCGGGGCCGCTTCTCGGTGTGGTCGCGGATGGGGACTCGCAGGGTCCAGCCGGTGGAGGTGCGGTCGCGGGATGAGTTCCTGCATCCGGCCGTTGACCTGCGTACGTTGCCGCCGGGAACGATCCTGCGGAGTCGTCGGGTCGAATTGGCGCTGTTCGGGTTGGTGCCGCAGAGAGTGTCGGCGTGGCAGTTGGTGTATCGGAGCACGGATATGCACGGCCGCCCGGAGGTTGCGGTGACGACGGTGGTGCTACCCGCGGACGCGGACCCCGACGTCGAACGGCCGTTGCTGGCGTTCGAGTCGGCGATCGATGCGGTGACCGAACGTTCGGCGCCGTCGTATGCGTTGCGGCGCGGGTCGCGGGCTCACGGTTCGATCACTCCGATCGAGTGGCCGATGATGATCGCCAACGCCGTGCGGCGCGGCTGGGCGGTGAGCATCACCGATCACGGAGGGCCGCAGGGCAGTTTCGGCGCACCTCGCGAACCCGGGTACCGCGCTCTGGACGGGATCCGGGCGGCGTTGCGTTTCGAAGCCCTCGGGCTGGGCGATGACAGCCCGATCGTGGTTTGGGGGTATTCCGGCGGCGGGATGGCCGCGTCGTGGACGGTGGAGATGGCCCCCGCCTACGCTCCTGAACTCGACATCACCGCAGCGGTGCTGGGGGCGCCGGTGGGAGATCCCGCGCAGGTGCTGGTGCGGCTCAGCGGCGGGTTGTTCGCAGGTTTCCCCGCGATGGTGATCGCCGCGCTACGCCGGCTATATCCGGTGGTGGAACGCGTGATCGACGCGCACCTGCGTCCGGGAGGCCACCAAATGCTCGAGCAGGCGAAGACCCTCACACCGTTGCTCACTCTGTTGCGGCTGGCCGGGCGCGATTTCGACGATCACCTCGATCGGCCACTCGCAGACATCCTCGCCGAACCCGAGATGACGGCCATGCTCGATGACCTGCGGCTGGGCGGCCACGCGCCCGCCTGTCCGCTGCTGGTCGTGCAACCGGTTCATGACCAGGTGATCCACCGCGAATGCGTGGATGCTCAGGTGAACCGATACCGCGACCACGGCGCGACCGTGGTGTACGTGCGCGACCGGCTCAGCGAGCACTTCACCCTGATGGCGTTGTCGACCCCGCTGGCGCTGAATTGGCTGTCCGACCGCCTGGCCGGACTCCCGATCACAGAACCCGGAACCCGCACTGTGTGGTCTGTCGCGACCACGCCCGGCGTCTGGCGCGGCTACCTCGAGATGGCGGACACCGCGCTGCGCGTCACGCTCGGAATGCCGTTGCGCGACGGTCGCACACGATCCGGTCTGCGCCGAGGCGGCGGTGAACTGCGTGGCACAGGGTAGAGCCCTGGTGGGTGATGCCGCCCATGACGGCCACCGTGAGGGCGGCTTCAACTAGTTCATCAGCGGCTCCGCGTAGCCCGAATCGTTCAGGAGCGGTCACGAGCGGTCCGTGCAGGCGGCCAGACCTCCCGTGACCGCTCCCCCCAACCGAGAGGTCGGCCCGCGCCCCCGGCGGCACGGCCATGTGCGTCGGCTACCGCGCGCGACGATGCCTACTGCCGCCGGAGAGGAGCAGGTCGAAAACCGTAATATCTCCGCACCATTCGCTCGTAGACACGCGCCGGGACGAACCTGCGACTCCAGAAGGACAAGCGGACGTCTCTGCCACACAGGTAAGACTGCCGTGGCCGGGCGGCCGCCAGGATCATCGCGACTTTCCGGGCCACCGCTGCGGCGGGCTGTCCGGCGGCCAGATAGCCTCGCACCAGGCTCAGTGTGGCGGCGCGGTCGTGGTCGTGGGCGCACTCGACAGTCGACCGCATCATCGCTCGCGCGGCATCCCTGGGTTTCGACCCCGCCACCGCCGACCAGGAGGTGGCCGTATCCGGTCGGCAGCGGAGCAGCACATCCCGGTGACGATCATCGACCGGATGTGTCCCGCACGACGATCGCGCCGTAGTCCCTGCTCGGCGGATCTGGATAATAGTCGGGGATGATGTGCTGTCGGTCGGGCACCAGATAGCCATGCCCTCGGTACATCTCCAGGAATGGATCGACAAGGCAGCCGCCGAGCTGACGAAACGCGTAGTCGGCTGCGTCGATCTCACCGAACCGGCGGCAGTAGGCGTCGTAGCCGGGGATCTTGGCTCCGGTGAGAACATAGTCCAGCGCAAACCGCTCGGCCAGCTCGACGGGGGTCTCCATCATCACCGCGTATGCCATTCCGCCGCGCGCGGTCCGCTTCAGGGAGCCGGAGGCGAGGTAGAGGGCGTTCGCGGTGTCCAGGTCTATCGTCGGGTAGTAGCCGTGGCCGGTCACCGTATCCCAATCACTGAGCTCGGCGATCTTGTCCGGCCTATAGTGCATAGGGAAGCCCATCAAGGTTCCGACGACCTCATCGTCCTGCTCGAAAATCCAGAACCCCTCGGGGAACGCGCGCAGGCGAGCGATCATCTGATCCCGGCTCGCCCGCTGGGATTCCTCCCAGTCCTGCTCGACGGCCATGATCTCATTCAGGTCGTCCAACACCGCCTGGCGCACCCGGATCGTCATTGCGCCTCCCAGGTCACAGGGAGGCATTCCAGGCCGTGGACGAATACGCCGATCTTCCATCGCAATGTGTCCGGATCGGCCGCGAACCCCAGTCCGGGAAAGCGCTGTACCAGGGTGCCGATGGCCACCTGCGCCTCGAGTTTCGCCAGCGACGATCCGAGACAGAAGTGCAGGCCATGGCCGAATCCGAGATGCTGGTTCGGTGTCCTGGTGATGTCGAACCGGTCCGGTTCGGGGAACCGTTCGTCATCGTGATGTGCCGACAGCAGCGAAGCGACGACCAGTTCCTCGGCCGGAATGACCGTGCCTCGGAACTCGACATCCGTCAGCGGAAAGGCCCCGGTGCTGTTGGCCACCGGCGGGCAGTATCGCAACACCTCCTCGATGGCCGGTTCGATGAGTTCAGGCGCGTCGCGCAGCCGCCGCAGCTGCGCTGGATGACGGAGCAGCGCCCACACGCCGTTGCCGATGAGGTTGCCCGTAGTCTCGAAACCCGCCGCGATGAGCAGGAAAACCATGCTCATCAGTTCCACCGGTGAGAGCCGGTCGCCACCCGTCTGCGCCTCGATCAACGCACTGGTGAGGTCGTCGCGGGGGTGTTTGCGGCGCAGCGCGAGGAATCCCTCGAGGTACTGCTGAAACTCGATCGCCATCCGGCGCAGGGCGTCGAAGTTTCCGTCCGACGGCGGAGCGATCAGAATTCTGGTCCACTCCCGGAAGCGCTCCTGGTCTTCGATCGGAACCCCGATCAGCTCGACCAGCACGGTGATCGGCAACCGGAATGCCAGTGTGTCGAGCAGGTCCACCGAGTCCTGCTGCTCGGCCAGGTCCAGCAGACTCTCCGTCGCCTCGGCGATGCGCGGGCGCAGCTGCGAGATTCGGCGGGGAGTGAAGGCCTTGGCCACCAATGCGCGCATCCTGCTGTGCTCGGGCGGATCGGCGTAGAGCATGTGCTTGTCCAGCCGGTCGAACTCGGTGACCCGGAAGTACCTGGAGCGCGCCTGATCGGACAGTTTCCGCTTGTCCTTGCTGAAACGAGGATCACGGAGCAGTTCGACCACGTCGGCATAGCGGGTCACGCGCCACTCGGGCGCCCCCTGGTGCGGATTGAACAGCCGGACGATCGGTGCCTCGGCACGCATCTGCGCCAGCGTCGGCAACGGATCGACCCGCATCTGCTCACCCCACAGGTCGAACTGGTTCATTCGGGTCGCTCCAGCACCTTGCCGACTCGAAGCCAGGTCGGCCTTCCACTGATCTCCCGCCACCACCGCGCCAGGTTCGGCCGCGCCTCGATAAGGTCCGCGCCGTTGGAGGCGACCAGGTATTGCAAGTAGGGCAGCCAGGTGACCTCGGCGAGTGAGAACTCCGGGCCGGCGAGGAACTCCTGCTTGGACAGCGTGGTGTCCGCGACGTCGAAAGGTGTCGCCAATGCAGCACGGGCAGCGGCGATAGCGTCCTGGTCCGGCGGCGGCGGCAACATCGGAGCGGCGGGGCTGCTCCGGATGATCTCGTAGACCGGGCCGCCACGGACCAACTCCCACACCGGGCCGCTGACATAGCTTTGCTCGATGCTGATCCACTGTTCCATCAGCCCACGCAGCTGGAGGTCATCCGGCGTCAGCACGGGGCCCGGCAGCCGTTGATCGAGATAGCGGATGATCGCCCGCGATTCATACAGCAGGAACCCGTCGTCTTCGAGTACCGGAATCTCACCGAAAGGCTGACGTCGCCGGTGTTCCGGCGACTTGTCGTGTCCTTTGAGAACACTCACCTCGACCAGCTCGGCTTGCTGATCCTTCTCCGCCAGCACCATCAGCACTTTGTGCGTACACGCGCTGGTGGCTGTGCCGTAAACCTTGATCATGATCCATCCTCTTCGCGCTCCGCGAGCATTTTCAGCAAGTATCGAGTGATCGCCCGCGGGGTCGGGTGATCGAAGGCGAGGGTGGATGGCAGCGCGAGGCCCGTTCGCGCGGCCAGTTCGTGCCGCAGTTGCACGGTCATCAGCGAATCCATGCCCAGTTCCATGAACTTGCCGTCGACCGGGACATCGGATGTCGAAGACAACTGGAGCACGGCAGCCGCATCCGCGCGTACCGCCGACTCGATCGCGGCCTCCCGCTCGTCGTCCGGCAGCCCGATCAG
Organism: Nocardia sp. NPDC047654; assembly: GCF_043205035.1. Lineage (NCBI taxonomy): Bacteria > Bacillati > Actinomycetota > Actinomycetes > Mycobacteriales > Nocardiaceae > Nocardia > Nocardia sp. NPDC047654. The sequence goes on along the minus strand of NZ_JBIDDF010000023.1, from coordinate 30,860 downwards.
CTCCTCGAGCCAATGCACCGGCTCGACGGCGACCTGTTCGCGCGGGGGTTCCGGGGTTTCGAGCCAGAAACGCCTGCGCTGCCACGGATAGTGTGGCAACGACACCACCGGGCGGCGATCCGGGTATAGGCCGGCGAAGTCCACCGGATACCCCGCGGTATAGAGGTCGGCGACGGATTTCAGCAGGCTGCGCATTTCCGGGCGCTCCCTGCGCAGCGTCGCTATCGCCGCCGGCGCGCCGAGACAGTTCGCGACATGGCCGGAGAGCACAGAGTGCGGTGCTATCTCGAGAAAGAGCTGCTGCCCATCTCTGCCCGCAGCGTGCACGGCTTCGGCGAACCGGACCGGATGCCGGAGGTTGTCCGCCCAGTAATCCCCGGTCAATTCATTTCCGGCGATCCGGTTTCCGCGCGCCGTGCTGTACAGGGGGCACGCGGTGGGGCCTGCTTCGACCGTGCCGAGCTCCTGCGCGAGTTCCACGGCCAGCGGGGCCATCGACGGCGAGTGGAACGCGTAGTCGACCGGCAGTCGGCGGCAGCGAACGCCTTGTCGCTGGAGGGGGCCGAGCACGGTGTGCAGTTCGTCCACCGTGCCGGACAGCACCACGGATCTGTCGTCGTTGATCGCGGCCACCGCGACCGAAGTGTCGATCGTGGACAACAGGGCCGCGACCTCATCGTGGGTGAGCTCGACCGCGACCATCGCCCCCGAACCGGCTGCCCGCGCCATGATGCGGCCCCTCGACACCACGATCCTGATGGCTTCCGGGAGACTCAACGCACCCGCGACGTGCGCTGCGGCGATTTCACCGACACTGTGCCCGATGACCGCGTCCGGTCGGACGCCCCATGAGGACAGCAGGGCGGTCAGCGCGATCTGGAAGGCGAACAGCGCGGGCTGGGCGATCTCGGTGCGCTGCAACCTCGACCGGTCCGGTGGCGCGGCCAGCTCCGCGAGCAGCGAGAACGACGCGTTCTTCGCGATGAGCTCATCGCATCGACCGAGCACAGCGGCGAAAATCGGCTCGCTGGATTGCAATTGCCGTCCCATGCCGATCCACTGCGAGCCCTGTCCGGAGAAGACATAGGTGAGCGCGGGCGGGGCGTCGGCTCGTGCCGCGGTGGCACCGTCTCGTGCGAAGGCGTGTAGCTTCTCGGCCAGTTCGGCCCCGGATTCGCCGATCACCGCGGTTCGCCACTCGTGATGATCGCGCCGTGCCCCTGCTGTGTAGGCGATGTCGTGCGGGTCGTTGCCCCGCTCAAGGACACTCGCGTATGCCGAAGCCAGCTCGGTCAGTGCCGCCGGGCTCCGCGCCGACAGTGGGAGCACGACCGGCCCGGCGCGCGGTGGCACCTGTTCGGGCGTCGGCGCTTCGGTGACGACGACATGGGCGTTGGTGCCGCTCATGCCGAACGAACTGACACCGGCGATCCGTGGCCGTTCGCCCTCAGGCCATGCGACGGCCGTCTTCGGGATCACGAATGGTGTTCCCGTCAGGGAAATCCTCGGATTCAGGGTGCTGAAGTGCAGGTTGCGGGGAATCTCCGCATTCCGCAACGCTAGTACAGCCTTGATCAATCCGGCGATCCCGGCGGCAGCTTCGAGATGCCCGATGTTGGTCTTCACGGCGCCGAGCACACAACCGCTGCTGTCCGGCTCCGGTTCGCCGAAAACGTCGGTCAGTGCCTCGATCTCGATCGGGTCCCCGAGCGCGGTTCCGGTGCCGTGGGTCTCCACGTATCCGATCTCGGCGGGGTGCACACGCGCATCGGCGAACGCTTGACGCAGCATGTCCTTTTGCGCCAGTGGGTTCGGCGCGGTCAGTCCGGCCGAGCGACCGTCGGAGTTCATCGAGGAACCCCGCAGCACAGCAAGCACTCGATCACCGTCGGCCAGCGCGTCGGACAATCTCTTCAGCACGACGATTCCGCAACCTTCGCCCCTGACGAACCCATTCGCACGCGCGTCGAACGTGCGACACCGGCCGTCCGGCGACAGCGCCTGCAGATCGGCGACCATTTGGGTCACCGACTCGTCGAGAACGAGGTTCACTCCCCCGGCCAGCGCGAGCGAGCTCTCTCCTGTCCGCAGACTGCGGATCGCCAGGTGTACGGCGACCAGCGACGATGAGCACGCGGTGTCCACCGCGAGACTCGGCCCACGCAGTCCGAGCAGGTACGACAACCGGCCCGCACCGAAACAGTGGGCCGTTCCCGTGCCCGCATACGCGCCCATCGCGCCGGATCTGGCGCTGAGCAGCAGATAGTCGTTGCTGCTCATGCCGATGAACACACCGGTTCTGCTACCGGCCAGCCGCTCGGTCACCACGCCGGCATCTTCCAGTGCTTCCCACGCGACTTCGAGCAGCAGCCGATGTTGCGGATCCAGCGCCGCGGCCTCCCTCGGCGAGATCCCGAAGAACGCCGCGTCGAAACCGTCGACCGCAGAAAGAAAGGCGCCTGTTACCGCCGCATCGTCCGTGGCGCGAGCTGGTCGCTGAGACACCGCGTCGACGCCGTCGGAAAGCAACGTCCAGAATGATTCCGGGTCGTCGACGCCGCCGGGGAAGCGGCAGCCCATGCCGATCACAGCCACAGGTTCGGATTGCTGCCGCGTCAGCCGCGCGACCTCGGCCTCCAGGCTGCGCAGTGCGGAAGCAGCTTTCACCAGACGCGAGCGGTAGCCTTCCTCGTCGATGACGGTCACGGCAGCTGCCTGCGTTCGAGCCGTTCGATCGAACCGTCGATCTGCGCCAGCAGCTCGCCGAGGTCATCGAACTCGTCGGTGGCGTCCTGGGGCTCGCCCATGCCGAGCACGTCGAGCAGCTGTTCGGTCAATGCCCGCACCGTCGGTGCGGTATACAGCAACGTCGCCGACAGCCGGACGCCCAGCGCCGCCTCCAGCCGGTTCCGCAGTTCGAGCGCCATCAGCGAGTCGACTCCCATGGTCGTCAGCGGCGCCTTCCGGTCGATCGAATCGGCGTCGAGGTGCAGGATCCGACCGAGTTGCTCGGTGACGAGGTCGTCGATCAAGCGCGGGCGTTCGGCAGGTGTCGCTGCGCGCAGCCGGTCCGTGAACCAGGAATCCGATGGCTTGCTCGCACTCTCCCGGCCATCGTCACCGAGTTCGGTGAACAGCGACGCACCGGCCAGAACCGGGTAGAACGCCAGCCACTGTCGCAAATCGAGATTGGCCGCAGCGATCTGGCTGGTGGTGCCACCCAGCAGCAGACCCAGGATGTCCATACCTTGTTCGGGGGTCAGGGTGCCAACCCCCCGATGCGCGAGTCGCTGCCCTTCGGTGTTGCGTTCTGCCATGATTCCTTCCTGCGAGTACAACCCCCAATCCACGCACAGGGCCTTTCGGCCACCGTGTTCCCGATGCCGGGCGAGTGCGCCGAGAAATGCATTGGCGGCCGCGTAGTTGGCCTGTCCCGGCGAGCCGAGCAGGGCAGAGGCCGACGAGTACATCACGAAGAACTCCAGCTCCCGGTCCTCGGTGAGCTCGTGCAGATTCCATGCCCCCCGCATCTTGGGTGCCAGCACGCGGTCGTACCGTTCGGCATCCAGTTCCAGAATGGTCCGGTCGTCGAGGACCATGGCAGCGTGCAGCACTCCGCGCAGTGGCGGCAGCCGGTCGTCGATGTCCGCGAGCATCGCGGCGACGTCCTGGCGCCGGGCCACGTCCGCCCGCGCGACCACGACCTCGACGCCCTCCCTCCTGAGCTCTTCGATTCTGGCCAGCACGTCCGGAACAGGATCGTGCCGTCCGGCCAGCACGAGGTGCCGCGCACCGTGCTCGGCCAGCCAGCGCGCCAAACCGATGCCGAGCCCGCCGAGCCCGCCGCTGATCAGGTACGTGCCCCGGGCGAAGGACAGTTCGACGTCCCCTGACTCGAACGAGGCCCGTGCCAGCCTCGCCAGATTGCGCCCTCCCTCCCGCAAAGCGATCTCGTCCTCGCCGTCCGCCCCGACCAGTTCGGGAAGGAGTTCGTCGGCGCAACGAATCGGCCCCCATCCCGATCGGAGGTCGACCCGCACGCACTCCAGTTCGGGATGCTCGACGCTCAATGTCCTCGCCAATCCCCACAACGGCGCTTGGGAAACCTCGACCGGTTCGGGGCCCACCTGCTGTGCGCCTCTGGTGACCAGCCACAGCCGGGGATGGTCCCGCAGACGGCGGCGAGCGAGCGCGCGGACGAGGCGCACTGTACTGAGTCCGGTGATGTGCTGATCGGCGGTCAGCGTGTCGGCGGTGACGTGTCCGGTAGCTGTGGTGTCCAGGCTCCACAGATGCACTACCCCGACGCAGGCTCTTTCGCCACCGGCGGCGACGTCGTCGAGCAACGCGCTCCACGCGTCGTCGTCGGCAACGTCGATATCCCGCTTGTCGACCAGTACGCAGGTCTGGCCACGCTGTTCGAGCAGCGTGGCCAGCGCCGTACCGACACCGGTGGAATCGGTGAGCACCAGCCACGTCCCAAAAGGTCCCTCGCCAGGATCCGGGGCCACGAGCCGCTCCGCGGCGCGCCATGCCACCCGGTAGAGCCAGTCCCGGTACGGTGTCGGTTCGGCAGGCCTCGCCACCGTCAACCCCTCGACCTCGATCAGCACGGTGCCGTCGTCGGCGAGTACCAGCAGATCCCCACTGTCCTCGGTGGACCGGGCGCGTGCGTGCACCCACACACGGCCACCGGGTGGCCGGTGCACTCGGAGCCGTTCGATCCGAACCGGAATGACCCCGCCGCTCGCTCGCCGGTCGAGTAGCACGCTGCCGAGCACCTGGAAGCAAGCGTCCAGCAGAGCAGGGTGGCAGACATACCCCGCGGACGATCCGGTCAACTCGACCGAGGCCACGCCCTCCCCGTCACCGGTCCAAATTCGTTGCACACCACGGAAAGCCGGGCCGTAGTCGATAGCTCGCCCGGCATACCGCGCGTAGTGCTCCGCTACGGCTACCTCGGTGCCGCACCGGTCCCGCACCGACGATGGCGGCTCGGCCATCGGCGGCTCTCCGTCCCCATGCCGGACGGTTCCGTGCGCGCACAGAACCCACGGTTCGTCCCTCGCCGCTCGGCAATACACCTGGAAATGGCCGGAGTCCTCGAGGAACTGGACGTGGCCGGAGCCGTCCCTCGCGAGAATCGCCATCCGGTCGAATGCGAGGTCCTCCAGCACAATCGATTGTCCGCACGCGCCAAGCGCCATCTCCACATATCCCGACGCCGGGAACACCACCGCGCCGTCCACCATGTGGTCGGCCAGGTACGGCAGGTTCAGCTCGCGCTCCCAGATCCGGGTACCCGGCGAGGTTGCCGGGCTGACCGGCTCACCGAGCAATGGATGCCCGTGGTCGGCGCGCGCGGCCGGGGCTCGATCCACCCAATACCGCCGGCGCCGCCACGGGTAAGCGGGCAATGGCACGCAGCGTCCGCCGCTCGGGTGGAGCGCGGACCAGTCCACCTGGCAGCCCCGGACATACAGTGTGGCGAGCGATTCGAGGAAAACCGCGCGCTCATCGTGTTCGCGCCGTCCGGACGGAACGACCAAGCCTCCGTCCTCTTCGATCGAGGGCAGCAGGATGGGGTGCGGGGTCAGTTCGACGAATACCGTGCGCCCCAGCGCCATGCAGTCACGGACCGCCTGCGCGAACAACACGGGTTCACGAAGGTTGCGTATCCAGTAGGCGGTGTCCAACTCGACTCCGTCGCAGACCTTTCCGAGCACGGTGGACCACATCGGCACCGTGGTGGCCTCCGGCGTCAGCGCACCGAGTCGGCGCCTCAGCTCATCGGTGATGGCACCGACTTGTGGGCTGTGCGCGGCGACATCGACCTTGATCCGGCGACAGAACACCCCCGCACCCGTCAGCTCGGCCAGGACCTCGTCGAGCGTGTCCGGGTCACCGGAGAGCACGGTCGAGCGCGCGCTGTTGCTCGCCGCGATCGACACCTGGTCGGCGTATCCGGACAGCACCGCGCTCGCTCGCTCGATCGGCAGTTCCACCAGCGCCATCGCGCCGCGCCCGGCCAGTCCGCGCAGCAATTGGCTGCGGCGGCAGATGATGCGGGTCGCGTCGGTCAGCGTGAGCGCGCCGGCCACATGCGCGGCGGCGACCTCACCCATGCTGTGCCCGATGACGGCGTCCGGCTCGATGCCCTTCGATCGCCACAGGGCCGCCAACGCGACCTCCATCGCGAACAGAACCGGCTGCACGACGTCCACCCGGTCGAGCCGCGACGTGGAGGGTTCGGCGGTCAATTCATCGATAACAGACCAACCGGTCTCGTCTTGGATGGCGTCGTCGCATGTCTCGACAGCCGCTCGGAACGCGGGCTCACCGGCGAGCAGTGCACGCCCCATGCCGAGCCACTGCGAGCCCTGGCCGGAGAACACGAACACCACTCGCGGCCGTTCGTCCGGCTCGGCGCCGGGCACCAGCCGCGGCGGCCCGTCGCCGGACAGCACCAGGGCGGCCCGGTACTGATGATGATGCCTGCGGACAGCAGCGGTGTATGCGATATCCGGGGCCTCGGCCTGCCGCTCGTCGAACTCGGCGCGGAACGCAGCGACCAGATCGGCCAGTGCGCCCGCATCGCGCGCGGAGATCGGAACCAGTGCCGGTCCTGGTTCGGTCGCGGGAGGCTCGGCGTGCTCCGGCGGATCGGCGACGATGACGTGCGCATTGGTGCCACTGATCCCGAACGAGCTGACACCCGCCATCCGCGTCGCACCGTCGTGTTTCGGCCACGAAACCGGAGCACTCGGCAGTACCAGGGCGGTGCCGGTGAGATCGATCCTGGGATTGACGGTGCGCAAGTGCAGGTTCGCCGGGATTCGCTCCCGCTGCAGCGCGAGCACGACCTTGATCAGTCCTATCACCCCGGCGGCCGCCTCGAGATGCCCGATGTTGGTCTTCACCGCGCCGAGCACGCAACGTGAACCATCGTCCCGCAACCCGCCGAGCACGTCGGCAAGCGCGTCCACTTCGATCGGATCGCCGAGTGGCGTTCCGGTGCCGTGCGTCTCGACGTAACTGATGTCCGCCGCGTCGGCGCGAGCGCTACGCAACGCCTGACGGAGCAAAGCCTTCTGCGCGGAGACGTTCGGGGCGGTCAGTCCGGAGGAACGGCCGTCGGAGTTCACCGCGGAACCACGGATCACCGCGAGCACCGGATCGCCGTCCGCCACCGCGTCGGAAAGCCGTCGGAGGACCAGCATCCCGCAGCCCTCGCCCCGGACATAGCCGTTGGCCAGCGCATCGAAGGTTTTGCATCGCCCGTCCTCGGACAGCGCGCGCGAGCTGGCCAGCATGTCGGTCATGTCTCTGGCCAGCATCAGGTTGACCCCACCGGCCAGCGCCATCTCGCTCTCTCCCGAACGGAGGCTCTGGACTGCCAGATGTACGGCGACCAGCGACGACGAGCACGCGGTGTCCACGACCAAGCTGGGTCCCTGGAGCCCCAGCACGTAGGACAGCCGCCCTGCGGGGAACGAGTGCCCGTTGCCGGTCACCGTGTAGATGTCCCGGTTTCCGAGGCTCAGCCGGTCGTAGTCGGTGACGACAACACCGGTGAAGACACCGGTTCTCGAGCCGGCCAGCCGGTCGAGCCGAGCGTGCCCGGCCTGTTCCAGCGCCTCCCAGGCCACTTCCAGCAGCAGGCGCTGCTGGGGGTCCATCGCCTCTGCCTCCCGGGGCGCGATGCCGAAGAAGGCCGCGTCGAACGCGTCCACATCGGACAGAAAGCCACCCCAGCGTGCCGGACTGCCGGCCGCGCTTGCCCACCGGTCCGGAGGCACTTCGGTGATCGCATCGACGCCGTCGTCGAGCAGTTGCCAGAATTCGTCGGGGCCGCAGCCGCCGCCCGGCACACGGCAGCCCATGCCGATGACGGCGATCGGCTCGCTCTTCGCCATCAGCTCCCGGTCCAGCCGGGCTTGCAGGGTCCGCATAGCCGCCAAGGCCTTCTTCACCGGCGAGGTCTGCTCAGTCATCGTGCTGTTCCTGTTCGACGAGCCGGATGCTCTCCAGCAGCATGGCCTCGGCTTCCTCGTCGGAGAGCAGATCAATGTCCGCTGCCATGGAAGGCCGATCGTCCGGTTCCGGATCTTCGGCCGGAGTCTCGGTCACCACGAGTTGGTCCGCGACGAACTCGGCGAGGGCGGCGATGGTCGAGTAGGTGAAGACCAGCGCGACGGACAACCGGACGCCGAGCGTCGATTCCAGCCGGTTGCGTAGCTCCACCGCCATCAGCGAGTCCATTCCCATGTCCTGGAAAGTCGACTGTCGGCTCAGGCTCGGGGGATCTCGTTGCAGCGTCAGGGCAACCTGCTCGATCAGGTGCTCTTCGATCAACCCTGCCCGTTTCGAGGCGCTGGTCGCCGCCAGCCGCTCGGCGAACGCGGTGGTGATCCCCGAGGCACGGGATTCGATCTCGTCGAACAGCGGTGTCCCCGCCGCGCTGGGAAACGATTCGAACCAGTGCCGCAGGTTCAGCTTCATCACCGCGAGTTGACCAAGATTCGCGCATACCCCGTGGTCCAACGCTCGCCCGAGATCTGCCGAGGACACATCGGCGATGCCGTGTGTCGCCATGCCTGCCTGCGCGAGGTGCAGGCTCAGTGCGCGCAGGCCGTGGGCACGGCGATGGTGTGCGATCGCGTTGCACCGTGCGCTTCCCATCGAGTCGCTCGGGGACCCGAACAACGAGGCGACCGAGGAGCAGAGCACGAAGAGATCCAGCTCGCGATCGAGCGTGTGTTGATGCCACCGCCACGCGCTGTCCTCACCCGCGGCGTGGACGAGGCCGCGCAATGGGCCCGACGCAGCCTCGATCTCGGTGATCAGCCCGGTCATCTCGCGGTCGCCGGTCGGGCACGTGTCGATGGTCGACACCTGCGCCCCAGGGAAGCTGATCGGCCCGATGGCGCCGTCTCGGTCCAGGATCACGATGCTGCGAGCACCGCGGTCGGTCATCCACCTGGCAAACGACTCCGCGAGTGCGGCATCCGCGCCGACGATCAGGTATGCGCCGTCCGCCCGCAACGTCGCCACTCGCTCACGGACCTCCGGCGCGCGGACCAGCCTGGCCACGAACCGGCCACCGGGACGCAGGGCGACATCGGTCTCCCGATCATCGTCGAGCAAGACCGTCACCAGCGTGGCCGCGTCATCGGGTGTCGTCTTCGCGGCGAGGTCCACCCGCGTGACCGACAGCTCGGGATGGTCGAGCCCGATCGCCCTGCCGAGTCCCCACAACGCCGCCTGGTCGACATCCACCGCCGAGACGTGCTCGCCGACCGCCTGGGCGGCACGGGTCACCAGCCACAGCCGTGGCAGATCGCGCCAGCCCATGCCGACCAGCACGTCGGCCACGCCCCGCACGCTCGCGCTGCCGAGACTTCCGATGTGCACCACCCCGGCCGGTGGCGATCCGGTCAGAACCGCCCGCAGAGATTCTGTTCCGGTCGGGTCCGCTCGCTGCGCGGTCACCAGTTCACACTGCTTGCCTCGAGCCCTCAGCTCGTCCGCGAGCTCAGCGCCGAGATGATCCTCGCCCGCCAACACGATCCACGACCCGGCTCGATCTCGCACCGGTTGTCGGTCCGCTCGTTCGCGCCATTCCACCGTGTACAGGCAATCCGCCACCGGATCGGGATCTTCGAGCGGCCGCAGGCGCACGCCCTCGGCCTCCACCAGTACCCGGCCGTCGTCGTCGAGCAGGTAGAGGTCGCCGCCCGACTCCGCTGATCGGCCGTGGGCCCATACCGGGCCCGCCGGTGTCCGATGCACTCGCAACCGACCGATCCCGGTCACCACATTGCTTCCGGACGAACCGTTGCACAGTGCGATCAGCGCCTGCAGACCGGCGTCGAGCACCGAGGGGTGGATGCGGTAATCGGTGTCTCGGCCATGTGGCTGCTCCGGCAGCACGAGCCGGGCCAGCACTTCCTCCTGGCCGAACCACAGCTCCGATACCCCACGAAGGTGCTCGCCGATTCCCACCCCCGCTCCGGCCAGCGCGCGGTAGTGCTCTGTCCGGTCCCGGTGCGCGGTGCAGCGGTGCCGAATCAGTGCGGGCTCCTCGCGCACATCCGGCTTTTCGGTATCCGGCCCGATGGTTGCCCGTGCGTGCCGCACCCAATCCGGACCGTGGTGGCCGAATACCTGGAAGAGTCCCTCCCGCGTGCTGATCACCGTCTGGGTCGTGGGTACCGCAGCCGCGGTCACTTCCAGCATGCGCTCGAACACCAGGTCGGTGACGGCGATGTCCTCGGTTCCGTACGCCTCGGCACCCGCTGCCAATGCCATTTCGGCGAACGTAGCCCCCGAGATCACGGTGTTACCCCGCACCGTGAGGTCCACGAGATACGGCAGCCTTACCGGGTCCAGTGCGTGTTGCCAGTAGCGGGTTCCCTGCTCTACCGCCGAGATCAGGCCGGTGCCGAGCAGCGGATGGCCCCGGTCGTCGCCGACGGCGAGCGCGGTGCGTCGGTCGGCCGCGAGCCAGTATCGCTTCCGTTGCCACTGGTAAGCGGGCAGGGAAACCACCCTGCCGGTTTCGAGTAGCCGATCGAAATCTGGCGAGCAGCCACCGGCGTACAGTGCGCCGGCCGCGCGGCGCAGCGCGGATCGTTCGTCCTCGCCCTTGCGCAGCGAACCAACCGCGTGACCGTCGATCCGGCGGGCAGCAAGGCATCGCTGGATGTTCTCCAGCAGAACCGGATGCGGGCCGATCTCCAGGAAAATCCGGTATCCGTCGGAGATCGCGCCGTTCATGGCGTCCGCGAACCGCACGCTCTCCCGCACGTTCCGTACCCAGTAGTCCGCGTCGAATCGCTGATCATCGATGAGATTCCCGGAAACTGTGCTGTAGATGGGCAACCGATTCGGCCCCGGAGTAAGCGTGCCGAGCGCCTGAGATAATTCGCGCCCGGCCGGGTTCATCCGCGCACTGTGGAACGCGTAACCGACCCGGAGCCGACGGCATGCGATCCCCTCGCCGCGCAGCCGTCCGAGCAAGTCGGCAAGTGCGGCGGCGTCACCGGAAACGACGGTCGAATCGGGATCGTTGATCGCGCCGATCGTGAGCTCACCCTGGTACACGCTCAGCAGGTCGCGCACCCGCTCGGCGGGCAGTTCCACCGAAGCCATCCCACCTTCTCCGGCCGTGGCCTGCATCAACCGGCCGCGGTGATACACCACCTCGACCGCTTCGGCGAGGGACAGTGCCCCGGCCAGGTACGCGGCGGTGACTTCGCCGACGCTGTGGCCGATCAACGCGTCCGGCGCAAGTCCCCATGCCTGCCACAGCCGCGCGATCCCCACCTGGACAGCGAACAGAGCAGGCTGCGCGACCGCGGTCTCATCGAGGCGGCTCCGTTCCGCCGGCGCGGTCAGCTCGGCGGTAAGCGACCACGTGGTCAACGGCCGTAACCACTTCTCGCACTCTTCGACAGCCGCGCGAAACACCGGCTCGGCACGCAACAGGTTCCGGCCCATACCGGCCCATTGCGAACCCTGGCCGGAGCACACGAACACGATCGCTCGGCGCTCGCCACGCGCCACACTGCCCATCCACGTGTTGCCGGGCATGGTCCCCACAGCCGCGGCACGCAACGAATCGGCCAGCTCCTTCGAAGACGAACCCGTCACCGCGAGCCGGTGTTCGTGGTGGTCCCGCCGCACCGCGGCCGTATAACACAGATCGCGCAGGGCGATGTCGTTGTCACCACTGAGCTCGCGCACCATCGTGGTCGCCGATGCCAGCAGGGAATCGCGTGAGCGGGCGGAGAGCACCAGCAACTGTGTGCGGCCCGGGTCCGGCGGCTGGACCGCGCCCAGGGTGTACAGCGCACCCAATGAGTCGATCAAGGTCGAGCGGTCGCGGTCCGTACGGCGCAATGTCGGCAGCGCCGTGCCGCCGTGCTGCTCGACCACCGACTTCAGAATCGGATGCGGGTCGACGTCGACGAAGATCTGGCGACCCCTGGCGAGCAGGTGTTCCATCACGGTGTCGAATCGCCATGGTTCTCGTTCGGTGCGCACCCAGTGCTCGGCATCGAGCAGCGCGCCCTTCATCTGTGCTCCGGTGGCCGAGGAATAGAACGGTATCCGGGTCTCGCCGGGTCGCAGATCGGCGAGCGCGGTCCGAAGGTCAGGCAGCACCGAGTCGACGTAGGGACTGTGCGAGGCGTAGTCGACCCTGATCCATGCCGACGCGACCGAGCGCGCGGCGAGTTCGTCCCGTATCGCCTTGATCGCTGCTCGATCGCCGGAGATGACCGTGGATCCCGGGCTCGCGCTGCCTGCGACCCATACGTCACCGCCGTACCGGGAGAGCAGGTCGGTCGTCTCCTCAGCGGACAGGTCGAGTACCGCCATGCCGCCGTGGCCGGACAGTCTGCCGGCGATCGCGCTGCGCCTGCACATGATCAGCGCGGCATCGTCGAGAGTGATCGCTCCGGCGACGTGCGCGGCGGCGACTTCACCCATGCTCATCCCGGCGACGGCATCCGGCTCGACTCCCTGTGATCGCCACAGGTCGGTCAACGCGAGCTGCATCGCGAAGATCGCCGGCTGGGCCAGCTCAGTGCGCTCGATCCAGGTCTCGTCGGCCGAGGTCAGCAGCCGGGTGAGGGACCAGTCGACGTGTGGGCGCAACGCGGTCTCGCACCGCACGATCGCCGACCGGAACGCCGGCTCACGCAACAACCGCGCACCCATCCCGGTCCACTGCGCACCCTGGCCGCCGAACAGAAACGTGATCCTCGGCCGGTCGCTGTCGATAATCCCGGTGCTGATTCCGGCTCCGGCACGGCCGCTGAGGAATTTCTCCGCGCCCGTGGCGATATCGTCGCGGTCGCGAACGGACAGTGCGAGCCGGTGCGAGCCGTCCGCCTCGACCGACGCGGCGGCGCACAATCGGGCGATCGGCGGCAGGTCCCGGATTGACGCCAGCTCCCGCACCGCGGCACGGAGGCCGTCCTCGGTGCCCGCGGCAAGGGGCAGCAGGTGGACCGAAGCGTCATCGCCGCTCTCGAGGACCACATGGCAGTTCGTACCGCCGAAGCCGAACGCGCTCACCCCGGCGACGAGGCGACCTTCTGCGTTACCGTGCCACCGCTCCGCCCGCGTAGGCACCCGTAAACCCCATTCATCGAACGGGATATTCGGGTTGGCTTCCTCGAACTGGCCGCACGGCGGCACGGTGCGATGCCGCATCGCCAACAGCACCTTGATCAGGCCGGCGATCCCGGCGGCGGGTTCGAGATGGCCGATCGCGCTCTTGACCGAACCGACCGGCAGCAGCTGGTCGCGAGACCGGCCCGCCCCGAGCACCGCGCCCAACGCGCTTGCCTCGATCGGGTCACCGAGCGCCGTTCCCGTTCCGTGCGCCTCGACGTAGCCCACCTCGGCAGGCGCAACCCCCGCGCGGCGATAAGCGGTGCGCAGCAGGGATTCCTGGGCCAGCGGGCTCGGCGCCGTCAGGCCGTTACTGAATCCGTCGTGGTTCACCGCGCTGCCCTTGAGCACGCCGTGGATCGGATCACCGTCGGCGAGTGCCCGATCGAGCGGCTTGAGCACGATCATCCCGCCACCTTCACCGCGGCCGTATCCATCCGCACGCGCGTCGAACGCCTTGGACCGCCCGTCTGGTGCCAGCGCGCCGAGCCGGGACAGTGCGTGCACCGTGTCCTGCGCGAGCATCAGGCTCACGCCCCCGACCAACGCGAGGTCGCACTCGCCTGCACGCAGGCTCTGCGCCGCGAGGTGGACCGCGACCAGTGACGACGAACATGCGGTGTTCACCTGAAGACTCGGCCCGCGCGCACCGAGCGTGTAGGACAAGCGGGCGGGAATGATGCTCGGATCGCCTCCGGCCAAGGTGTGCTGGGTGACCAGGCCGGGGTCCGCGCGAATTCCCGCCCCGTACTCACTCCACATCGCACCGACGAAAACTCCGGTCCGGCTGCCTTCGAGACCGCTTGGCGGAATGCCCGCGTCATCGAGAGCTTCTTGCATCAGTTCGAGCATGAGCCGTTGCTGCGGGTCGACGTGCGGAGCCTCCCGGGGAGATATACCGAAGAACTCCGGGTCGAACTCGTCGATCCGGTCGAGGAACCCGCCGCGCGGTGGACCGTCGCGCCATCGACCATCCGGCGGTTCGGTGAGCGCGTCGGCACCCGAGCTGAGTAATCGCCAGAATGCCATCGGGTCGGGAGCGCCGGGGAACCGGCAAGAAAGACCGACGATGGCGATCGAATGCTGTTGATCCGGCGTTTCGCGCTGCACCGGTGGCGGTGCGGCGGCTCCGGTCAGCCTGCGCGCCAGAGTGATCGGCGACGGATGCGCCCAGAACAGGACGGGCGAAACGGGGCGCCCCGCTGCCTCACTCAATTCGTCGGCGAGCGCCGTCAACATCAGCGAGTCGAGGCCGTAGCTGGTAAACGGCTCACGTCCATCGATCGCGAGGGGATCCAGCCCGCTGAGGGCGGCGGTTCTAGCTGTGAGCCAGTCCCGGACAGCTTCCATAGACCAGGACAACACGGGTGAAGCTACCTCCAGCAACGATCTAGTTCGTGGCATATCCGATGCCCAACCGGCGCCTCGCCCGAATCAGACCAAATGGTATCCCTGCTGAATTGCCTATGTAAAGTGCGGAATTCGTAGGTCGGCTTCAGTTGCCTACAAGCGGTTTGGCGGCTCCGGATTTCCGCGATCTGGCCGGCGATAGCGAGCGCCGGGCGATTCACCGCTTTTGGGGTCCGACATGCCCCCCCGACGCCGGTTCGGGCAACCCCTGGTCCCCGACTCGGGAGCGAGCTGCGGAATAGCTGACCGGCGACAACACCCGCCCTCTCTCCGACGACCGAGCCGGCCGCGCGGTGTCCGGTAAGGAGCCACCAAAAGTGCGGGTCGTCGGAGTGCGCATGTACTCGCGGCATTGGCCGGGCGGTCCCGTGGACCCCGTGCGCGAGTTGTCTTGTCTCGGAGGGTTGATCGTGTCGGGCCATCTGATCTACGCGGGCTTGCAACGCACTCGGGAGCAGGTCGCCGATCACGACGCACGTGTCTGGGGAGCCGACCCCGCGGTGTGGGTGATGCTCGAACACGGCACCAACCAGCTGGCGGGGATCCGTCGCGTCGTCTTATTCGCTCCCCTGCGCCGGACCAGCGGAGGAGCTCGCGGCCCGCTCGCTCTGGTCGTCAGGTTTATGGCCGGGTTCGTCACGCGAGTCGCCGCGACCTGGCAGACGCATCCGATGAGCGCCCAGAGATGCCGGTGGCTGGCGGAATCCGGATTCATCGGTGACAATCACGGCAAGATCCTGCCCAGCTTCCTCGCAGTTGGAACGTGCATGCTGACAGCCGTCGGGATGAATCGCATCTGGCCCCGGAATCGATGGCTTCCTACGCGTCGTGTTGATCACTTCCATCGTGCTGACGCCGGCGATCCTGTTCTCACTGAGTGACGGCATCTCCAAGAGAAAGACTCATCAGTGGAAGCAGCCGAGCTGCACGTGTTCGACACCGGCCACTTCGCTCTGGAACCCATCTGCCCGACATCGCCGCACTGGTCGCGGAATTCCTCGATCGGCTACCGCGCTCGCCGCTGGGAGGACGGTCATGACGCATCACATCAGACGGCGTCAACTCGCCCGTCAACGTGGAAACGCCCAGCGATTGCGGAGGCACGTCACTGCCATTAGGTTCATCCCATGAGCTGCGCCTTTCCTCATTTGCTGTCGCCGATCCAACTGGGGAGGGTCAGGCTCCGCAACCGAGTCGTGATGGGCTCCATGCACACTGGCCTGGAAGACCGGCCCTGGCACATCGACCGGCTGGCCGCGTTCTTCGCCGAACGCGCACGCGGCGGAGTGGGGTTGATCATCACCGGTGGTTACTCCCCCAGTCGCGAGGGATGGCTCTGGCCGTTCGCGTGCGCGATGCTCGACGAGACCGACGCCGAGCGGCACCGGGCGATCACCGAGGCAGTCCACGAAGCGGGCGGCAAGATCGCGTTGCAGATCCTGCACGGTGGACGCGATTCGAACATTCCCACCAATCTGGCGCCCTCGGCGGTGGCGTCGCCGCTCACCGCGTTCGAGCCGCGAGCATTCACCGAGCAGGAGATCGAGACTACGATCGCCGACCACGTGCGCTGCGCGCGATTGGCGCAGCTGGCCGGGTACGACGGCGTGGAGATCATGGGCGGCGAAGGCTTCCTGATCAACCAATTCCTCGCGCCGCGCACCAACACCCGGACCGATCGCTGGGGCGGATCGGCGGCGAACCGGCGGCGTTTCCCGGTCGAGGTCGCCACCCGGACCAGGGACGCCGTCGGCGAGGACCTACTCATCATGTTCCGGATGTCGCTGGCCGAATTCGTCGAGGAGGGACAGACCTTCGCCGAGATCATCGACCTGGCGAAGGAGCTGGAAACCGCCGGGGTCGATGTCGTCAACACCGATATCGGCTGGCACGAATCGCGGGTACCGACGATCGTCACCTCGGTGCCGCGGGCCGCGTTCGTCGGATACACCGCGGCGCTGAAGAAGCACATCACGATCCCGGTCTGTGCGTCGAACCGGATCAACATGCCCGAGGTCGCCGAGGACATCCTGGCGCGCGGCGACGCGGACCTGATCTCCCTGGCCCGCCCACTGCTGGCCGACCCGGATTGGGTCAACAAGGCCGCCGAATCGCGCGTGGACGAGATCAACACCTGCATCGCCTGCAACCAAGCCTGCCTGGACCACACCTTCACCCGGCAAACCGTGTCCTGCCTGGTGAATCCCCGCGCCTGCCATGAGACGTTGCTGCAACTGCTGCCCACCAAGCGGGCCAAACGCGTCGCCGTCGTCGGCGCCGGCCCGGCCGGGTTGTCGGCCGCGATCGGACTGGCCGAACGCGGACACCAGGTGGCGCTCTTCGAAGCCGAGAGCCGGATCGGTGGCCAGTTCGACCTCGCCCGCCGCATCCCCGGCAAGGAGGAGTTCGACGAGACGATCCGGTACTATCGCCGAAAGCTCGAACTCACCGGCGTCACCGTGCATCTCGACGTCCGCGCCACCGCCGAGCAGCTCGCCGCGGGCGGCTGGGACGAGGTGGTGCTGGCGACCGGCGTGCGCCCCCGCGTTCCCGACATCCTCGGCATCGACCACCCCATGGTGCTGTCCTATCCGGAATTGATCCGGAAGGAGAGGCCCGTCGGCAACCGGGTGGCCGTCATCGGCGCGGGCGGAATCGGTTTCGATGTCAGCGAGTTCCTCACCGCGAACCACCACACCGCGCTCACACTCGACCAATGGCGCGACGAGTGGGGTGTCACCGACGATATCCACGCTCCGGGCCAGCTTCGCGCTCGTAGGCCCGCCCGGGCTATCCGAGAAGTGACCCTACTGCAACGCAAGTCGGGCCCCTTCGGACTGACTCTGGGGAAGACGACCGGCTGGATCCACCGCGCCGCGCTCGAGGCGCGCGGTGTCGAGCAGATCGGCGGAGTCAACTACGAGCGGATCGACGATCGCGGGCTGCACCTCAGCTTCGGCCCGCACCGTCAGGGCGGCCGGGTGATCGAAGTCGACAATGTGGTGGTGTGCACGGGCCAGGAATCGGTCCGCGACCTGAAGGACCAGCTCGAATCCCGCGGTGTCCGGGTGCATCTCATCGGCGGCGCCGACGAGGCGAAGGAACTCGACGCCGAACGCGCCATTCAGCAGGGTACCCAGCTCGCGGCCGAACTCTGATCGAGGACAGTGGGCCCGGGGCCAGATCCCCGGGCCGACCGGGGATTCAGCCGTTTCCGCCGCCCATCCGCACGAATGTGGCGGTGGCGGTCGCATAGACCTTGCCGTTGGCGTCGATGAGGCGGCCTTCGGCGTTCGCTGTCGTCCGGCCGACATGCACCGCCTCCGCGACCGCCCGCAACGGCCCCTGGGTGTGCGAGACCCCGCGCACCAGGTTGGTGTTCATACTCACGGTCGTGAGCATGGACTTGTCCTCCACCGACAGCTGGACCGCGCCCCACATCGCGACATCGAGCACCGTGCCGACGACGCCGCCACCGACCACGCCGAGGAAGTTCACATGGCGCTCGTCCGGTGTGAGACTCAGCGTCATCCGCCCCGGCTCGGCGTCGACGACCTCGATATTGAGCAGCTTCGCCAGCGGCGGCAGCGGCAGTTCACCGGTGCGAATGCGCTCGACGAGGTCGTCCCGCGTGAGCTGGATCATGCCGAGTACGGCGATGCCGGGATCGTCCCACTCCAGGTGCAGCGAGCGCACGCCATCGGTCACTTCGATCTTCGACACGTCGTTGGGTGCCATGAGCTTCCTCTACTTTCCGGTGATCTGCTGGTCGATGAGAGCGAACAGTTCGTCCGCGGTCGCGGCCGCCTCGACGGCGTCGCGGCCCTGAGCGCCGAGGGAATCGGAATCGGGCTCGGCTCCGTCCACGGCGTCGGTCAGTGTCGCGCGGATCCGCTCGGCCAGCCGCGCCTTGTCCTCCTCGGACGGCAGCGTCGCGAACAACGCGGTGAGCGCGGCGATCTGGTCGTCGATCGCCGAGCTGGTCGAGGTGGCCTCCCATTGCGACCGCAGCAGTTTCGCCACCGCGCTCACCGTCGGGTAGTTGAACACCAGCGTCGACGGCAGCCGCGTACCCGTGCCCTCCGACAACCGGTTCCGTAGCTCGACGCCACCCAATGAATCGAAACCCAATTCCTGGAACGGGGTTTCGGGATCGATCGCAGCCGCGGACCGGAACCCCAGCACCGCCGCGGCGTGTTCGCGAACGAATCCGAGTACCAACGCGTCGCGTTCGTCCTCCGGGGCGGCGGCGAGCCGGTCGGCCAGCAGCCCGCTTGCGCTCGGGGCCCGTCTCGCGCGGCTGGGCACCAGGTCGCTGAGCACCTCGGGCAGCAGTCCGGCGCGTCCCTGCGCTGCCAGGGCGGGCTTGTCGAATTCCACGCAGGCGACGACGGCCGTGTCCATCGCGATCGCGGCATCGAACAGCGCCATCCCGTCGGCGTCACCGAGGATCCGCAGACCCATCCGCTCCAGCCGTGCCAGCGCGGCGCGGTCCATCTCGCCGGTCATGCCGGTGCCCTGATTCCACAGCCCCCAGGCGACCGACAGTGCGGGGAGCCCCTGCGCACGGCGGGCGTGCGCGAGCCCGTCGAGGACCGCGTTGGCGGCCGCGTAGTTGCCCTGTCCGGGTGATCCGAGGATCGCCGCGGCCGAGGAGAATACGACGAACGCGGCCAGATCGTGCCCTCGGGTGAGCTCGTCCAGGATCAACGCGCCGTCGACCTTGGGCGCGAGCACACGATCGATCTGTCGTTCGGTCAGCGTCTCGATGGTGGCGTCGTCGATCAGGCCGGCGGAATGGACCACCGCCGTCAAGGGGTGCTCGTTCCCGATCGACTCGAGCACGGCCGCCATGCCGGCGCGATCGGCCACGTCGCACGCGGCGACCCTGGTCCGCGCGCCGAGCCGTTCCAGCTCGGCGACCAGCTCCGCGACCCCATCGGCCGCCGCACCACGACGCGACACCAGCAGCAGGTGCCCGACGCCGTGTGCGACCACCAGGTGCCGCGCGATCAAGGCGCCCAACCCGCTCGTCCCGCCGGTGATCAGCACCGTGCCATTGCCGAAAGCGCCTGTATGAACCAGGGTTTCGGCGGGTAGTTCACCATAGGACAGGCGCGGCAGGTGTATCTCTCCGGCGCGGACCGCCACTTGGGCGTGCCCTGATCGGATCACGTCGAGCACCGTGTCGGCGTCCAGGTCCTCGTCGTGATCCAGGAGCACGATCCGACCCGGTTGTTCCGATTGCGCGCTACGGACCAGGCCGGTCACCGCGGCAGCGGCCAAATCGACCGGCTCGCCGTCCAAGCCCGTCGCCCGGCGGGTCGCCACCACGAGGCGGGTGTCCGCCAGCCGCTCGGTGGACAGCCACGACCGCAACAATTCCCATGCCCGCAGGGTCGCATGCCGCACTACCCGGGCACTTCCGTCGAGCACGGAATCACCGGTCCGGTCCAGCTCGACGGAGGGCAACTCATCGAGCGACCAAACGATCACAGCCGGAACTTCTTCGGCCGCAGCCACTTCCGCCACGTCGGCGTAGTGGGAATCGATGCCGGGAACCCGCACCTGTCCCATCGTCGCCGTCACACCGGTGGACACGGCAGGCGACGCGGGGAGTTCCGAGCGCATCCAGCGCAGGTGCAGGGGCGCCGCACGCCGCGCCGCGCTCGCCGTGGCCAAGGCGTCGGCGGCGATCGGGCGGGCCGTGACCGCATCGATGCGCGCCACGAGGGCGCCGGAATCGTCGGCGATGTCGATCCCGGCCCGTCCGTCGGCGTCCCGGATGACGCGGACACGCACCGCCGTGACACCGGATCGTCCCAATCGCACACCGGCGAACGAGAAGGGCAACAACACTTGCTCGGCGGGCAGGCCGTCGAGCAGATCGCCGAGCGCCACGTGCAGGCAAGCGTCCAGCAGCGCCGGATGGATGCCGAACGAGGCTGCCGCGACGCTGACGGATTCGTCGAGGGAGACCTCGGCGAAGGTCTGCTCGCCGCGAGTCCACAGTGCGGTGACGCCCTGGAAGCCGGGGCCGTAGTCGAAGCCCCGCGCCGCCAGCCGGTCGTACAGCGACCCGTCCGAGGGCTCGGCGCCAGAGGGCGGCCACACCGGTTCGCTCCACGTCGGCGCCGGATCGTCGGCGGCGGTCAGCACGCCGCTCGCGTGCTGCGCCCACGCGTCCGCCGAATCCTGGTCCGCGGCGCGGGAGTGGACGGCGAAGCTCCGTCGCCCTTCCTCGTCCTGCGGCCCGACGCTCAATTGCAGATCGATCTCGGCGCCCGCGGGGAGCAACAGCGGGGCTTGCAACAACAGTTCGTCGACACCTCCTGCGTCCAGATGCACGCCCGCAGCCAGTGCCATCTCCGTGAAAGCCGTTCCCGGCAGCAACACCGAGCCGAACACCGCGTGGTCGCCGATCCACGGCTGGGTGCGCAGGGAACACCGGCCGGTGAACAACCACTCGTCCCTCCCCGCCAACTGCACCGCGCTGGTCAGCAATGGATGCCCGAACGAGCCTGCCACGGGCTCGGGCGCAGGCTGCACCCAATAGCGGCGGCGCTGGAACGCATATGTCGGCAGAGTCACCCGTACGTCTCCTCGGGGCAGCAGCGACCGCAGGTCCACCGGTACGCCCGCCGCGAAGGACTGGCCGAGGAGGGTGACGAACTGGGTCACCTCGTCGACCGAGCGCCGGGACGAGGCCGCGACCAGCGACTTCGCCGCCAAGTCGGGTCGCTCGGCCAGGCATTCCCCGGTCATCGCGGTGAGCGCCGCGTCCGGTCCGACCTCGACAAAACGCCGCACCCCGGAGTCGAGGAGACTGCGCACCCCGGGAGCGAAGCGCACACGGCTGCGCACCTGCGCCACCCAGTAGCCCGGATCGCGCACTTCGTCGCCGACCCGCGCACCGGATACGTTCGACACGATCGGCACGGTGGACTCGCGATAGGTCAGGCCCTCGGCCACCGCACGGAATTCCTCGAGGATGGGCT
Organism: Nocardia sp. NPDC047654; assembly: GCF_043205035.1. NCBI lineage: Bacteria > Bacillati > Actinomycetota > Actinomycetes > Mycobacteriales > Nocardiaceae > Nocardia > Nocardia sp. NPDC047654. The sequence continues at coordinate 9,267 of NZ_JBIDDF010000023.1, read as the reverse complement.
CCATCAGCATCGAATGAGACGCATGCGAGATCCGCAGCAGGGTGTTCTTGCGTCCCGCCTCGGTCAGCCGGCGCTGCATCTCATCGACGGCATCGGCGTAGCCGGAGAACACCACCGACTCCGGACCGTTCACCGCCCCCAGCGCGAGCCGGTCGCCGAGACCGGTCAGCAGCTCCTCCGCTTCCGTCTCCGACACCGCGGCCGCCAGCATCGCCCCGCCCGCGGGCGCCGCTCCCATCAACCGTCCCCGCGCCGCCACCAGCACACAGGCGTCGGCGAGTGACCAGACCCCGGACACGTACGCCGCGACGAGTTCGCCCAGCGAGTGACCCGCGAGCACATCCGGTACGAGACCGTACGACTCCAGCAGCCGGAACATCGCCACCTCGAACGCGAACAAGGCGGGCTGCATCCAGTCCATCCGGTCCAACACCCCGGCCTCGTCGGTGAACATCACCTGCCGCAGCGAACCACCGAGATGCCGGTCGAACTCCGCACACACCTCGTCCAATGCGGTCGCGAAGACCGGGAACGCCTGATACAGGCCCGCACCCATGCCGACTCGCTGCGCACCACCACCGGTGAACAGGAAAGCCGTCGTACCCGGCACCACCGCTGTCGCGAACGCGTGCGGGGACGGCGCCCCCGCCGCCAGCGCGGCAAGCCCGGCGAGCAGTTCCTGCCGATCGCTGCCGACGACCACGCCGCGGCGATCCAGTAGCGCGCGCGAGTCGAGCAGCGCGCGCGCCACCCGCCACGAGTCGATCTCCGGCTCACCGGCCAGCCAGGAGCGCAACCGTTCGGCCTGACCGCGCAGGCCTTCCGCGGATCTCGCGGAGACCACGAGCGGTACCGCGGCGAGTGCGGCGCCTGCCGCCGGATCAGGGTTCTCCGCCGTACGCGCGTCGCGCTCGGCCGGTGGCGCTTCCTCGAGGATCACATGCGCGTTCGTACCGCTGATCCCGAACGACGACACCCCCGCGCGCCGGACCCGGCTCCCGGCGGTCCACGGCTCGGCTTCGGTCAGCACCCGCACCGATCCGGCCGTCCAGTCCACATGCGGGGAGAGTTCGTCCACATGCAGGGTTCTCGGCAGCATCTCATGGCGCAGGGACTGCACCATCTTGATCACGCCGCCCACGCCGGCCGCCGCCTGGCTGTGCCCGATGTTGGATTTGAGCGAACCGACACGCAGTGGGCGATCCGGACGGCCCTGCCCGTACGTGGCGAGCAACGCCTGCGCCTCGATCGGGTCGCCCAGTGTCGTTCCGGTCCCATGCGCTTCCACGGCGTCCACGTCCGACGGTCCGAGTCCCGCATCGGCCAGCGCCGCCGCGATCACCCGCTCCTGCGACGGACCGTTCGGCGCGGTGAGACCGTTGCTGGCGCCGTCCTGGTTCACCGCGCTGCCGCGCACCACCGCGAGCACGTTGTGGCCGAGCCGCCGTGCGTCCGAGAGCCGTTCCACCACCAGGACAGCCGCGCCCTCCGACCAGGCCACACCGTCGGCGGCGGCCGAGAACGATTTACACCGCCCGTCCGGGGCCAGGCCGCGCTGGCGGGAGAATTCGACGAACACCGTGGGGGTGGCCATCACCGTCGCACCGCCCACCAGGGCGAGCGAACTCTCCCCCTGCCGCAGCGCGCGGCACGCCACATGCAGTGCCACCAGCGAGGACGAGCACGCCGTATCCACCGTCATCGCGGGGCCTTCCAGGCCCAGTGAATAGGCGATGCGCCCCGAGACGACGCTCGCCGCCGAGCCGGTGCCCACATAGCCTTCGGCCTCAGGCCCGGCCTTGCGGGTCAGAACCTCGTAGTCCTGATACATCACCCCCGTGTAGACGCCGGTATCGGTGCCCCGCAGCGATGTCGGATCGATACCCGCGTGCTCGAGCGCTTCCCAGGACACCTCCAGCAGCAAACGCTGCTGCGGGTCCATCGCATTCGCCTCCCGCGGGCCGATGCCGAAGAATCCGGCATCGAAATCGGCCGCGTGGCCCAAGAATCCGCCCTCTTTGGCGTACGAGGTTCCGGTGTGCTCGGGATCCGGATGGATCAGACGATCGAGATCCCAGCCGCGGTCCGACGGAAACTCGCAGATGGCGTCGGTTCCCGATGCCACCAGCTCCCAGAGGTCGTCCGGAGACGCCACACCGCCGGGGTACCGGCAGGCCATACCGACGATCGCGATCGGTTCGTCGGCCCGCGTGCGCCGGTCCGACCGGCGAACCTTCGACCCGACACCATCGATGCGGGAACGCAGCAGTCGAGCGACGGCCGCCGAAGTCGGATGATCGAAGGCGAGCGTCGACGGAAGACGCAGACCGGTGGCCTTGGTGAGGCGGTTGCGCAGATCCACCGCGCCCAGCGAATCGAATCCCAGTTCGCTGAACGGCTTGTCGGCTTCGATCAGTTCGCCCGTGGCGTGCCCCAGTACTCCGGCGACCTGGTGGCGCACGAAATCCAGCACGATCGCGTCGTGCCGGTCCGGCGGCACCGACGCGAGCCGCGCCGCGAGATCACCGCCACCGCCGTCGGCGCGGCGCGGCACCGATACCAACGAACGCAGCAGCCGCGGCAGCGACCCTGCGCGAGCCTGCGCGGACAATGCCGCGGTATCGAAGTCCACGGCGGCGACCAGCGGCGTGTCCGCACCGATGGCCCGGTCGAACAGCGCGACACCGTCGGACTCGGTCAGCGGCCGGAAGCCCATGCGGGACAGCCGATCCAGGCCGGCGCGCCCCAGCTCGGCGGTCATTCCACCGTTCTGGTTCCACGGGCCCCAGGCCACCGAGACTGCGGGCAGACCCGCCGCGACGCGGCGCCGGGCCAGCGCGTCCAGCACCGAGTTCGCGGCGGCGTAGTTGCCCTGGCCCGCCGAGCCCAAGACGGCGGCGATCGACGAGAACAGGACGAACGCCGACAGGTTCCGGTCACGGGTGAGCTCGTCGAGATGGAGTGCGGCGTCGACCTTCGGCGCGAATACCCGCTCGACCCGGTCGGGCGTGAGTGCGTCGAGAGTCGCGTCGTCCAGAACGCCCGCGGCGTGGACGACGGCGGTCAGCTCGGGACCGTCGGCCAGCTGGTCGAGCAGGGCACCTACCGCGGCGCGGTCACCGACGTCGCAGGCCAGCACCCGCGCTCGCGCACCGAGTACGGAAAGTTCGGCCACCAGTTCACTCACACCGTGGGCTCGTTCGCCGCGCCGTGAAACCAGTACCAGCTCCCGCACACCGTGCGTAGCGGCCAGGTGCCGGGCTACGAGGGCGCCTAATCCACCGGTGCCGCCGGTGATCAACACCGTGCCCGTGCCCATGCCCATGCCCATGGTGATAGCTGGGCCGGACACGTCGTCCCGCCGGGCGAGCCGGGGCGCGAGCAGTTCGCCTCCACGCGCCGCCAGCTGCGGCTCGTCGGTCGCGAGGGCCGCCGAGATCAGCTCGGGCGCGACCAGCGCGTCGCTGTCGACGTCCACCAGGACGATCCGGCCGGGATGCTCCGATTGCGCGCTGCGCAGCAGACCCCAGGTCGCCGCGGCGGCCAGGTCCGGATCTTCGCCACGCAGTCCGGCGCCGTTGCGGGTGACCACGAGCAGTTGGGTGTCGCCGGACTCGGGCAGTCGCAACCAGGACTGCACCGCCGCCAGCGCGGTGTTCACGCTCCGGCGCACCCTGTCGGCTTCGTCGCTGTCCGCGTGCCGAGGTCCGGACTCGGCGAACCACACCACCGCGTCGGCGTGCGCTCGAGCATTCGAGTCCCCTGCGTCGGTCCCGGCGGCCCCTACCAGCGCGGCCATATCCGGATGGTGTTCGTCGAAAGCGCACTGCGATGGTCCGCCGACCGCGGCCAGCCGCACCGCGCCGGACCGTGCACCGGATGCCACTGCGGTCCAGTGCACGTCGTAGAGACCGTTCGGCCCGGCGGAGCGGGCGTTGCGCACCGCGTCGCTGTCGACCGGCCGCGCCCGCAGCGCATCGACCGTCAGCAGCAACACGTCCGCATCGTCGCGGAGCTCGACCCGCATTCCCTCGGTGCCCGTCCGCCGGATCAGCGCCCGCGCCGCGCTCGCGCCACCGCGGTACAACCGCACGCCACTGAAGGAGAACGGCAGCGGCGCCTGGTGCGCAGCCGAATCAGCGGACCATTCGTCGACAGCGGCGTGCAGCGCGGCATCCAGCAAGGCTGGGTGCACGCCGAAACGGGAAGCGTCCGAGGTCATCTCGCCGAGCCGCACCTCGGCTAGGACGGCCTCGCCGCGACGCCAGAATCGGCGCACCCCCTGGAACGCGGACCCGTAGTCGAGACCGCGCGCGGCCAGTTCGCGGTACAGCGCGTCTCCGGTCGTCGCGTCCTCGTCCGGGGACAGTCCGTCCGTACCGGCGGACACCGTCGCGTCCCCCGTATCGGGAGCGAGCACACCGCGCGCGTGCGTGGAGCCGGCGGTCCGGTCACCTACTGTCCGCGACGCGATGACGAAACTTCTGCGCCCGGTGTCATCGGGCGATTCGACGCTGATCTGGATATCGACCTCGGTCCCCTCGTCCAACCGCAGCGGCGCCTCGAGCACCAGTTCGTCCACCGTCCCGGCATCCAGTCGCACGCCGACCGCCAACGCCAACTCCACGAACGCGGCTCCAGGCAACAGCACCGTGCCGAACACCGTGTGGTCGGCCAGCCACGGCTGCGACATCGTGGACAGGCGGCCGGTGAACAGCCACTCGTCGGTACCGGCCAGGGCCAGCGCAGCGCCGAGCAGCGGATGGTCCATCGCGGTCAGTCCGGCGCGGCCCACGTCACCGATACCGTCGGCCGGCGGCAACCAGTACCGCTGACGCTGGAAGGCATAGGGAGGCAACGGCACTCGGCGTGGCGGCTGACCCGTGAACACCGGACGCCAATTCACGTCGACGCCCGCGGCGTGGGCGGCCGCCAGGAAAGCGGTGAACTGCCCGACCTCGTCCGCCCCACGCCGCGCGGCGGCGGCCACCGTGCAGCGGGCCTCGAGATCGGGTTGTTCGGTCAGACACTCACGGGTCATCGCGGCCAGCACCGCGTCGGGACCGACCTCCAGAAAGCGCCGGACCCCGCTCGCGACGAGCGCCCGGACTCCCGGTGCGAACCGCACCGCCGCCCGGACCTGACGGACCCAGTACTCCGGATCGGTCAGCTCGTCACCGGCTGGTTCGCCGGAAACATTCGAGACGATCGGGATCGTCGGCTGCCGATAGGTCACACCGCGAGCCACGGTCCGGAACTCGGTCAGCATCGGTTCCATCCGCGCCGAATGGAAGGCATGGCTGACGCGCAGCCGGTTCGTCCGGCGACCCTGGTCGCTGAAGAGCCCCTCGACCTCGGCGACAGCGTCGGCGTCACCGGACAGCACCACGGACGAGGGACCGTTCACCGCGGCTACCGACACGCGGTCGAGGTATCCATCGAGCGCGGCGGCTGCCTCGTCTTCCGACAACGCCGCGGCCAGCATCGCGCCGCCCGCAGGCAGTCCGCCCATCAGCCGCCCCCGCGCCGCCACCAGCACACATGCGTCGGGCAGCGACCACACACCGGCGACATACGCCGCCGCGAGTTCACCGATGGAATGGCCGAGCAGCACATCCGGTGTCAGGCCGAATGATTCGACGAGCCGGTACAACGCCACCTCGAAGGCGAACAGGGCGGGCTGGGTGAACTCGGTTCGATCGAGCGGTCCCAGCGCGCTGTCGCCAGCCGGTGCTTCGGTGCGGATCAGGTCCTTCAATGAACGTCCGAGCAGCGGATCGAACTCGGCACACACCCTGTCCAGTTCCGCGGCGAACACCGGGAACGCGGCGTACAGTTCTCGCCCCATCCCGGCGCGTTGCGCACCCTGACCGGTGAACAGGAACGCCGTGCGCCCCGAGCCCGCGCGACCCTCGACGACGCCCGGCGCGGGACGCCCCTCGGCGAGTGCCACCAGACCGTCCAGGAGTTCGTCCCGGTCGCGGCCGACGACCGCGCCGCGCCACCCCAGCCGGGCACGGGAGGTGAGCAGCGAATGCGCGATATCCCGCGGGTCCGCCTCCGGACCGTCCGCCATCCACTGCCGCAGGCGATCAGCCTGTGCCCGCAGGGCCGCGCCGGAAGCCGCCGACAACAGTAACGGAATCGTTTCCACTGATGTGTGATTCGACCCTGCCTGCTCCGTGGGACCAGGTTCGGAGTCTGCCTCAGCGGGAGCGGGGTCGGCGGGAGCTTCCTCCAGGACGACGTGGGCGTTGGTACCGCTGGCGCCGAAGGAGGACACGCCCGCGCGGCGAACCCTCGCTCCAGCGGGCCACGGCTCGCTCTCCTTCAGCAGCCGAACCGTACCCGCCGACCAGTCCACATGGGGGGTTGGCGCGTCGATGTGCAGGGTCTTCGGCAGCACTTCGTGCCGCATGGCCTGCACCATCTTGATCACTCCGCCGACACCAGCCGCGGCCGAAGTGTGACCGATATTGGATTTCAGCGACCCCAGACGCAAAGGCACGTCGGTCTGCCGGGCGCCGTAGGCGTTGATCAGGGCCCGGGCCTCGATCGGATCGCCCAGCATCGTGCCCGTGCCGTGCGCCTCCACCGCGTCGACATCCGCGGGCTCGAGGCCCGCGTCGCGCAACGCCTGCCCGATAACGGCTTCCTGCGACGGTCCGTTCGGCGCGGTCAGCCCGTTGCTCGCGCCGTCCTGGTTGATGGCGCTGCCACGGACGACCGCCAGGACAGTGTGCCCGAGCCGCCGTGCGTCGGAGAGCCGTTCGAGCACCAGCACGCCGAGCCCCTCGGAGAAGCCCGTCCCGTTGGCCGCCGCCGCGAACGCCCGGCACCGGCCGTCGGGTGAGAGGGCGCGCTGGCGCGCGAACGCGATGAGGAGGGACGGGTCCGACATCACGGTGACCCCGCCTGCGAGGGCGAGGGTGGCGTCACCGTTGCGCAGCGCCCGGCACGCGAGATGCAGGGCGACCAGCGACGACGAGCATGCCGTGTCGATCGAGACGGCCGGACCCTCCAGCCCGAGGGTGTAGGCGATCCTGCCCGACAGCACACTGCTGGAAACACCGAGATACACATGGCCTTCCGTTTCGGCCGTGATATCCGGGGAGCCGACGCGGGGCCCGTAGTTCTGGTGGGCCACCCCGGCGAAAACGCCGGTATCGCTGCCGCGTAGCGATGCGGGGTCGATGCCGGCGTCTTCCAGCGCCTCCCAGGCAGCCTCGAGCATCAGACGCTGCTGTGGGTCCATCGCGGCGGCCTCGCGCGGGCTGATGCCGAAGAAACCCGCGTCGAAATCGGCTACGGAGTCGAGGAATCCGCCCTCGCGTGTGTAGATCGTCCCAGGTACGTCCGGATCGGGATCGAACAACCGCTCCAGATCCCAGCCACGGTCGGAGGGATACACTCCGACGGCGTCCACGCCCTCGGCGGCGACGCGCCACAAATCCTCGGGTGAACGAACTCCGCCGGGGTACCGGCAGGCCATGCCGACGATGGCGATGGGCTCACGCGTTCGATCGGTGAGTTCGCGCAGGTGTTGTTTGGTCTCGTAGAGCTCCTTCGCGGTCTTCTTGAGGTAGCGGCGTAGTTCGTCGGTGTCGGCCATCGGTGGGCTCCTGATCGCGCAAGTTCAGCTGAGGTTGTCGATGAATTCGAAGAGTTCGTCATCGTCGGCGGTGTCGAGGTGGTCGGCGTCCCCACCTGGATCGACATCCCCGGCGTCCCTGCCTTCGAGTTCGCGCAGCAGGGCGGACAAGGTGCTCGCCAGTGACGACCGGTCGGCGGCGGACAGGTCGGCGGAGGCGAAACTGCGGGCCAGCGCTTCGACTTCGGCCGTGATCCGTTTCGCGGGGTCCTCCACCGGAGCGAGCTCCTGACGGAGGTAGCCGGCCAGATCCATCGGAGTCGGGTAGTCGAACATCGCGGTCGCGGGAACCTGGACGCCGAGGGCCGATTTCAGCCGGTTGCGGAATTCCATGACACCGAGTGAGTCGAATCCGATATCGCTGAAGGGTTTGTCGGCGGCGATGGTCTCGGCGTCGCCACCGAGAACCGCCGCGGCCTCGCTGCGGATCAGGTCGAGGACGATACGGTCCTGCTCGGCCGTCGACAGGCCCGCCAGGCGGTGCACCGTTTGGGGCGATCCACCCAGCACGGCCTCGGCTCGGCGCCGGGCGGGTCCCAGTAGGTCGCGCATGATCGGACGGGGGTCGTGATCGCCGCTCTCCGTGAGCGCGGACCGGTCGACGCGGGCCGCGACGAACGCCGACGCGCCACCCGCGAGTGCGGCGTCGAACAGCGCCATCCCCTCCCCCTCGCCCAGCGGCGGGAAACCCTCCCGCCGCAAGCGAGCGAAGTCGGCGTCAGCGAGCTCCCGCGTCATGCCGGTGCTCTGCTGCCACGGCCCCCAGGCGATGGAGGTCGCGGGTAGACCGTTCACGTGCCGGTGGTGTGCCAGCGCGTCGAGGAACGCATTGGCCGCCGCGTAATTGGCTTGCCCCGCATTACCGATCACGCCCGCGATCGAGGAATACAACACGAACATCGACAGATCCGCATGCCGCGTCGCCTCGTGCAGATTCCACGCCGCGTCCACCTTCGGCCGTAACACCTGCTCGATCCGCTCCGCGGTCATGTTCTCCAGAAGTGCGTCGGCCAGTACCCCGGCCAGATGCACGACACCGGTCAACGGATACTCCAGCGGGATCGCCGCCAGTACCGCATCCACCGCGGCCCGGTCGGCCGCGTCACAGGCGACCACGTCCACATGCGCACCGAGGGCGACGAGCTCGTCACGCAACTGCCCCGCACCGGGTGCATCCGGGCCGCGTCTGCTGGTCAATATCAGCCTGCGCACCCCGTACTCGGTCACCAGATGCCGGGCCGCCAACGCGCCCAATCCCCCCGTGCCACCGGTGATCAACACCGTGCCCTCGGGCGCCAGCGGCGTCGGCACGGTGAGCACGTTCTTCCCGATATGCCGGGCCTGACTCATCAACCGCAACGCCTCCGGCACATCCCGTATATCCCATGCGGTGAGTGGAGACGCAGTGAGCACATTCGCCTCGAAAAGATCGACAATGCAGGTCAGGATCTCCTGGAGCCGATCGGGGTCCACATCCATGAGCATGAAACCGCGGTAGGTGACTCCCGGGTGTTCGACGGTTACCTGCTCGGGGTCGCGGCGATCCAGCAACCCCATCTCCACAAACCGTCCACCAGGCCTCAGCAACCGCAACGACGCATCCACGAACTCCCCTG
>NZ_JBIDDF010000022.1:0-87656 GCF_043205035.1 Nocardia sp. NPDC047654 | reverse complement strand
CCCGAACCACTCACCACCACACCAGCAACAACCAAAGCCGAGACCGTTATCGGAGCAGATACACGCATTCGGCCACACCCAATCCTCGACGTCGTCCGCGTCTCGGGCGGATGCATCCGCACGCGGACAACGGAGTCCTTCTGCGGGGTCATGTCGACCCCGGCCCACTCCGCAGAAGCGGAGCGAACCTGCGATAACATACGGTACACAACTGCGAGTACATCACGGGTACGATCCGGGAAATTGCCAATAACTTAACGCTCTTCGCAGCTACTCTGAGTCCAGAGTACCGGCCCGCGCCACCCCACGCCCGTGCCCGTTTCGTCCGCTACTGTCGCAGTAGAGGTTTCGCGAAGGCCTTGTCGCACTCGACATGTCGGTCGACGAGGCCCGGATCCAGCTACTTCTTCGCGAAATAGAGCAGCACCGAGGATGCCGACGGCAACCGCATCCCCCACGCGGTGGTGTGCGATCCGTACCGGCCCAGGATGTTCGGCACGAGTCCTGGCGTAGTGGATGACACCGTGATCGTCCGATCGCTCGACGAACCGAACTGGCCGGCCTCGATCTCACCGACGGACAACGAATCCGGCAGCAGCCGACGCCGTTTCCGACCACGTCACGCTACGACGGCATCATCGACGCAAGCGACCTCATCCCGACCGACGGCACCACCGTGCACTCGATCGACGCCGGAGACGGTTCGATCGTCTGGTCGATGCCGTTACCGCCCAGTGGCAGGCCCAGCTTTCGCTCGGCGGTGAAGGCGATGGGTGGCCGCATGGCCACGGTGACGGCGCATGAATTCACCGGATACGGCGCGGGGTAGTCGTGCCCGACCGTGAACGTCAGCGGCGTCCGCATTCGATCATCGTTGACTGCGTCTTCCATACCGGGATACTCGTACGATCGTGCTACCTTATCGCGCATGACCCATGAGCACCTTGTCGTGGCGGACCTCGGCGGAGGCGTGTGGAGGTTGGGGCTGGACCGCCCCGACGCGCGCAACGCGCTCTCCTCGTCGCTGCGTGTCGCGGTCAGTGATGCGGTGGATCGCCTCTCCGGCCGTGACGATGTGGGCGCGCTGGTCCTCTCGGGCGCCGGTTCGGTGTTCTGCGCGGGCTTCGATATGGCCGAGTTCCGACGGGCCGCGGAAGATCCGGACTTCGGTGTCGAATTGTGGGCGTCCAGCGACCGGTTCCACCACACCCTGTTGCGGTGTCCCGTCCCGCTCATCGCGGCGTTGAACGGGCCCGCGCTCGCCGGCGGCTTCGATCTCGCGACGATGTGCGACCTGCGCATCGCGCAGCCGGGGGTGTGGTTCGCTCGTCCCGAGGTCGCCTTCGCCGTGCCGCTCTACGAGCCGCTGCGTGACCTCGTCGGTGGTGCGCTGGCCCGCGAGCTGTGCCTGACCGGCCGGCGTGTCGAACTCGACGAAGCCTTGCGCGTCGGGCTGGTCAATCGCGTGGCGCCCGAGGCCGGAGCGCTCGAGGCGGCGCTCGAGCTGGCTCGCGAAATCGCCGCGCGGCCACGCGATGTCAGCAGGGCGACCAAGGCGAAGTTCGTGACCGCCGCCGGGGTCTCGGGTCGAGCCACCCTCGCGCTGTGAGCGACCGGCGCCGCAACGGCACCCGTGATCGGCTCATCCGGGTGGCCACGGGCCTGTTCCGCCGCCGGGGTGTGGCGGGGGTCGGAGTCGGTGAGATCTGCGCGGGCGCACAAGTCACCAAAGGCGTGTTCTCCCATCATTTCCCGGGCGGCAAGGACGAACTCGTCGTCGCGGTCGTCGACCGCAACGGTGCGGATGTGAGCGGGCAACTAGCGGCTTTCGGCTCCGGCGACGCGGCCGATTCCGTTCAGGCCCTGTTTCGCGCGTACGCGAGCGCGATGCGCCTGAAGGGTAACGACTTCGGTTGTCCGGTCGCCGCCGCCGTCGTCGACGGTGCCACCTCGACAGCACCCGCGATATCCGCCGCGAACGTCGCTTTCGACCGATGGCGCGTGATCCTCGGCGAACGGCTGGGCGACGACGACATGGGAGCGCTCGTCGTCGCGGCGCTCGAAGGCGCGATCCTGCTCGCCCGCGCGGAGAAGGAACCGGCGACGCTGGAACGGGTCGGTGACGCGCTCGCGCAGCTGATCGAGCCCGCGACTCGAAGCGCTGGCTGACACCGGATCTATGGGCAGAAATCGCGAGCCTTCCGGGATTGGGGTCGTCGCTGTGGGTAACCCACCCGACGTTGCCCGGCGCAGCTACTACGCGACGAGGTCACCTTTCCTGGGCTGGAGAGGTTGCCGTCGAGAAACCGGAGTTTTCGGATGGACGCTCAGCTTGTGGGGGGTTTTGCGGCGGCGGTGCTGCTGGCCTATGTGATTCCCGGCCCGGATTGGTTCGTGGTTCTGCGCCACGCTTCTCGCTCACGGGTTGCGGGTATGCACGCGGCGGCAGGAGTTCAATGCGGCTTGATCGTGCACATGGCGGCTGCCGCGGTCGGTGTGTCGGCCATCTTGTCGACCAGTGCCGAGGCGTTCACCGTGGTGAAACTCGCTGGAGCGGCTTATCTCATCGTTCTGGGTGTGCGTGCGTTGCGGGACGGCTATCGCGGATGGCGCGGCTGCGCTGCCGAGCGGGCCGCCGGGGTGTCGTCACCGGCAGCAGCGCCGGGCGCACAGGTGTTGGCTCGAGCGTTCACAGCCAATGTGTTGAATCCCAAAGCCGCGCTCTTCTTCGTCGCGGTGTTGCCACAGTTCCTGGCCCCCGCGCGTCCGGTAACGCCCCAAGTACTGCTGCTCGGTGCACTCGACATAGCCATCGGTGGCGCTTGGTGGCTGCTGTTCGTCGTCACGACGACGCGCTTGCACGCTCTGTTCCAGCGCCGTCGGGCGCAGATCGCCGTCGATTCTCTCGCCGGAGTCGCGTTGACCGGTCTCGGCGGAGCGCTGGCCTTCACCGACCGCGCGCGGGTATAGCCAGGTTTCTCGCGCCGAGGTTCGATGCCGTCGCAGCGCCCGGCGCATCCACGGGTCGATATGGCGCGGCGGCGTGTCGCCCACTCCCGGCGCACGCACGTCGGGTTGATGACGTTGTTGCTACCACGCCACCGGTTCGCGCGTAGGGTGGTGTGCACTGTCCTTCGGAACCAGGGCGAGGCCGGCGCTCCCGGACGGCACCTGCCATCTCGGGAGCTTTCTCGGAAAGACGGGCAGACGATGACGGATGTGCGCCTCAGCGACGCCGACAACACACCGACCGGTTCCTCCGCAGCGGAGGGCGATCTGGCCGCGCGCCTGGGCGATCTGGCACGTTACCTGCAGGAACAAGACGATCTCGAGGACACGTTGCGCGGCATCGTCGATACCGCCGTGCAGACGGTGCCCGGCGCCACCTACGCCGGAGTCCTGGTCAGCGACAACCGCGAGACGATGCGTACGCCGGCTGCCACCGCCGACCTGATCCACCGAGTCGACCGAGCGCAGATCGACCTGCGGCAAGGGCCGTGCCTGGACGCGCTCTACCACGAGCGCATCGTGGTGCTGCCCGATACGACCGACGAGCCGCGGTGGCCACGTTTCGCCGCCCGGGCCGCCGAACTCGGCATCGGCAGCATCCTGTCTTTCCAGCTCTATGTCACCGGCAACGACCTCGGTGCCCTCAATCTCTACTCGCCGGCCCCCGCGGCCTTCGACACCGAATCCGAGCGAGTCGGCTCCCTGTTCGCCGCCCATGCCGCCGTGGCACTGGCCTCCGCCCAGCAGGTGACCCAGCTCGCGCGGGCGATCGACACGCGCGATCTGATCGGACAAGCCAAGGGCATCCTGATGGAGCGCCACAAACTGACCGCCGATCAAGCCTTCGCCCTACTCGTGCGCGCCAGCCAACACACCAATACCAAACTGGCCGATATCGCCGAGTACCTCACCCACCGCGGCGAACTACCCCCGCGTCCATGATCAGCGCTCGAAGACCGACGTCACTGGCAGCCGACGTCGGTCATCGCGTACCGCGGCGCCCTGCGCCAGCTGTTCAGGCATGGCGCCGAGTCGATCGATGGACTGGAATCCCGACGCATGGCGCTCGGTGGCCGCGGCAAACGGTGAGCGGGCCCCTGTCGGCGGACAGGGGCCCTGAGTCCAGCGCTACCGCGTCAGGGCTGACGAGGATGAGTTCCGGCGGTAGGGGCCGTGCGAGTGTCCTTGCGGCGCGCCAGGCCCGCCGGGCTGCCGAGGCCGAGCAGATTCCACAAGCCGGTCTTGTCGCTGTTGTCGTCGACGTGGGTGTCCTGGGCCGGCAGCGCCGGCGCAGGAGCCGGGGGCGTCCGGGTGTCACCCGTTTTCGGTGACGGTGGTGTCCGGGTGGCGACGGCTGGTGTCGGGCTTGACGAAGTGCCCGGTGATCGCCGAGCGGTCGCGACGGTTGTCACCCTGGTGCGGCTCGTCCTCGCCGAGCGTGGTCTTCGGGTTCTCCGCTGCGGTCTCCTCGCTCACATATTCGCCGGTCTCGGCGGAACGATGGCTTTTCTCGGTCACAAGATCCTCCTCGAGCTGTCTGGTCGCACCCCTCGTCGGGGTGCCGATCCAGTCCTTGACCGAATAGCACCCAGACGGCGCGGGAAACGTCCGCCGACAGCTGATTTCGACCCGGGCGGCCGCAGTGCGCGAGCCGGAAGCCGAAAGTGCCCGGCAAACCGCATTATTCGGGCTCTTCCCCGTCACAGCAGGCCGATGGGCCGCTCCCCAGCCGCAGTGACATCGAGCACAGAGGCCGAGCGGGAGACCCCGATGTGTCAGAGCCCCGACGAGCCGCGACGGACGTCGCATAGGCCGTGGTCACGCAGGATCGCGAAGACGTCGCCGGACCACGGCACCAGCGGGCTGTGTGGAGGTGCTCGCTCGGCGGGGGCGTAAGATCCCCGGCGTCGTCTCGTGTTGGCCAGTGGAAGGTCGGTGAGCAGTGGAGCCCGCACCGTCGGCCACGCCTCCCCGTAGTGCGGCGATCTCCGATCCTTCGACCCTCCGCACGTCTCGGACCAGCAGTCCTTCCGGTCTACGGTGCGTAGGAGCGGTAGATTTCACCACCCGGGATGCTTGGCGCTCGGCGCTGGCCGAACTGACCGCCGCGCAGCGCGACGCCCACTTGGACCTTTCCGAGCTGACGTTCATCGATGTCCACGGGACGTCGATTCTGGTGGAAGCCGCCTCCCACTCACCGCAGGCGCCACGAATCGTGTTGCATCGGCCTCCGCCGATGATGCTTCGGATCCTCGGAGTGTTCTGGCCCTCCCTACACACGATCGAGGTAGTGCACACATGAGCTCTGTCGGCGCTGCGTCGGCCACTTCGGAGTCGACCGATCCCTTTGTGCATCCCGCGCTGTTCTATCGCGACACAGAGGAATACCTGGCGGGGACCCTCGGATTCATTCGCGAGGGGCTCGCGAACAATGAACCGGTCGCTGTCGCGGTACCCGGGCCGAACCTGGCCCTCCTGCGTGCCGAGCTGGGCTCCGACGCGAGCTCGGTACACCTGATGGACATGACCGTCGAGGGCCGCAACCCCGGCCGCATCATCCCTGGAGTGCTCCGTGCCTTCGCCGACCGGCATCGGTCCGGACGCGTGCGAATCATCGGCGAACCCATCTGGGCCGGCCGCTCGTCGCTGGAGTATCCAGCGTGCGCTCAGCACGAGGCGCTGATCAACGCGGCGTTCACCGGGCGCGAAGTCAGCATCCTGTGTCCCTATGACACCGCACGTCTGTCGCCGGAGGTCCTGGCCGACGCGCACGTCACCCATCCCGTCCTCATCGACCACACGGGCCGGCGAACCAGCGACGACTACGACCCCGACCACATCGTCGACCTCTACAACGAACCGCTCCCCTCCGCACCCCCTACCGCCACCACCATCGTCTTCGACGCGACATCCCTGGCGCACCTCCGGCACGTCGCCACTGAGCACGCCCGCAAAGCGGGCATACCCGAGCACCGTCTGATCGATCTCGAACTGGTCGTCGCGGAGACCACCACCAACTCCGTCGTCCACGGCGGCGGGAACGGCACGCTGCGGATGTGGGCCGACGACAACCGCCTGTGCTTCCAGATCAGCGACAAGGGACACATCACCAATCCACTCGCGGGCCGCCTGCCCGCACAAACCTATCGGCCGGGCGGCCGCGGTCTGCTGCTGGTCAACCAGCTCACCGACCTCGTGCGCATACACACCGGCCGGCACGGCACCACCATCCAGCTCCACTTCGACTTCGATCACGAGCTGCCGTAACCCACTGCGGAGCGGTCGGCGACACGGGGTCGCCGTCGACCATGTGGCGGCTACCCCGGGTTCGCCGGAAGTCAGCGCAATGCGCCGCGGCGGCCGGTCACCAGCCCGATCAGGGACAGCAGGATCACCGCGCCGTCAGTCGATTCATGCGCTACTTCGCCGGATGCGCAGCCCGGTAGCGGCCGGGTGTTGTGCCGATGATGCCGGTGAAGGCCGCGATGAAGCTGCTGGGATTCGCCCACCCGCAGGCGTGTGCGACGTAGGTGGTGTCGTGGCCGTCGGCGAGCAGGACGAGTGCGTGATAGACGCGCAGCTGGGTGCGCCACTCGTAGAAGGTCATGCCGAGTTCGTCGTGGAACAGACGGCTGAGCGTGCGAGCGCCGGCTCCGATCGTTCGCCCGAGTTCGGCCAGCGTCGTGTTGTCCGCGGGGTTTCGGTGCAGTATCCGCGCGACGGCCTGCAACCGGTCGTCCTGCGGTTGCGGCAGGATCAGTGGCTGCTCGTGCGCTTCGCGGAGTTCGTCGACGAGGACCCGGCGAAGGCGAGCGCGCGCGGCGCGCTGGTGGTCGCCGGCGACCCGGTCGCCATCGCGCGAACCCGTGAGGGTGAGGAGGATTTCGCGGACGAGGCCGGAGGCCGTGAACACGGCTGGATGGGTTGGTACGAGGCGGGCCAGGGATGCCGGGAGAAAGACGATCCGCATATCGGTGTGCCCGTGCGCGCGATGGTAATGCGTGAATCCCGCAGGGGTCCATGCGACTCGATTGGCCGGAACGATCGATGTGCCGCGCTCGGTGTGCACCGACAAGACACCACGCGCCGCGTAGACGAGATGCCCGCGGGGATGGGAATGCACCGCACTCGTTCCTCCCGACGGCCAGGTGTGAACGCCTCCGGACGGCCATATCCGCGATGTCGCGCCGGGCCGGGGAGGTTGGCGGGCAACGGGCACAACTCGGCATTCTATCGGTGGCAGGCCGGTCCACCTCCCGGAGACAGTGGACATATGTCTACGACGATGCGAGCGGCGGTCTGTGTCGGAGCGGGTGGCCCGGAGGTGCTGGAGATTCGAGAGCTGCCGGTACCGGAGGTCCGGGAGGGCTGGAGCCTGGTGCAGGTGAAGGGCGCCGGCTTGAACCGGTCGGAATTGAGAACCCGGCAAGGTCACTCTCCGAACGTGCGGTTCCCCCGCGTGCTCGGGATCGAATGCGTCGGAATCGTGGCGGCCTCGACCGATCCCGGGCTGCCGGAGGGCACGACCGTCGCGGCGGTGATGGGTGAGATGGGCCGGGAGTTCGACGGCGGTTACGCCGAATACGCGCTGTTGCCCAACGCACTACTGATGCCGGTCACCACCGCGTTGCCCTGGGAGGTGTTGGCCGCGCTGCCCGAGACATATCTGACCGCGCAGGGGTCGCTGGACGCGTTGGGGGTCGTGCCGGGTGCCCGGGGGCGGTTGCTGATTCGTGGCGGGACCTCGTCGGTGGGGATGGCGGCCGCGTCGATCGCGTCCAGCCACGGTATCGAGATCGCCGCCACGACACGGCAGCCGGGCAAGATCGACGCCTTGGCTGCGGCCGGCGTCCACCACCCACTCCTCGACGAGGGTGGCGCGCCGGCGGCGAGTGTCCGCGCGATCTGGCCCGAGGGTCCTGACCATGTATTGGATCTCGTCGGGGCGAGCACGGTGGTGGACTCGCTGCGCCTGGTGCGCCGCGGCGGGACCGTGTGTGTGGCGGGCTCGCTCAGCGGGTGGTCGATTCAGGACTTCGAACCGGTAGCGATGATCCCGTCCGGAACCAAACTCACGGCCTTCCACAGCAATACGGTGCAGGGCAGCGCGGGTACGCCGGTGCTGCGGCGGATCGTCCGCGCGGTCGAGGCCGGCGCCTATCGACCCAACCTCGACCGTGTCTTCGGCCTGGCCGACATCGTTTCGGCCCACCGGTACATGGAGAGCGATCACGCCACCGGAAAGGTTGTCCTGGTGCCCTGACCAGGGCCGGTCGATGTCC
This sequence comes from Nocardia sp. NPDC047654, assembly GCF_043205035.1. NCBI lineage: Bacteria > Bacillati > Actinomycetota > Actinomycetes > Mycobacteriales > Nocardiaceae > Nocardia > Nocardia sp. NPDC047654. The sequence goes on along the minus strand of NZ_JBIDDF010000022.1, from coordinate 79,365 downwards.
GACACCGAGACGGTGGCGGCCGTCGCGAGCCACGACCTTCATGGCGCGATCTTAACGATAGGGGGCGCTTCTGCCACTGTCGCCGAGCTTGCACGGCAGCCATGATCGGGATGATCGCGAGTACACGCCCGTCGCGGGAAAGGGTGATGACCGCGGTGCCCGATGCACGTCGCCGTGCAGAAACGAGAGGAAACGTACTTCATGATCGTCCGTTCACTGAAAGAGATCATCGGCACCGAGCGCGAGGTGAAGGGCCCCGCGTGGACCAGCCGTCGCCTGGTGCTCGCCGAGGAGAAGGTCGGCTTCTCCGTGAACGACACCGTGGTGCGCGCGGGCGCCGAGCTCGAGATGTGGTACGCCAACCACATCGAGGCCGTCTACGTCATCGAGGGGCGCGGCGAAGTGGTCGACGACGAGACCGGTGCAAGGCACCAGCTCGAGCCGGGCGTGATGTACCTGGTCGACGCACACCAGCATCACACCCTGCGCGCCCACACCGAGTTCCGCGCGGTATGCGTGTTCAACCCGCCCCTCACCGGCCGCGAGGTCCACGACGAGAACGGCGCCTTCCCACTGCTGGCCGAAGAGGACCAGTGAGCGACTCGATCTTTTTCGCCAGCGACAACAACGCCTCCGTGCACCCGGACATCATGGCGGCGCTGGCCGCCGCCAACGTGGGCCACCAGCCGGCCTACGGCGCGGACGTCCACACCGCGCGGCTGCGCGAGCTGATCAAGGATCATTTCGGCGAGCGCGCCGAGGTCTACCCGGTCTTCAACGGCAGCGGCGCCAACGTCGTCGGGCTGCAGGCGATGTGCGACCGGTGGAGCGCGGTGGTGTGCCCGGACTCCGCGCACATCCACCTGGACGAGTGCGGCGCACCCGAGAAGGTGGCCGGGCTGAAGCTGATCCCGGTGCCCACCCCGGACGGCAAGCTGACACCGGAACTGCTCGACCGGTACGCGTGGGGCTTCGGCGACCAGCACCACGCTCAGCCCAAGGTCGTCTCCATCACCCAGAGCACCGAGCTCGGCACCCTCTATACACCCGGCGAGATCGCGGCGATCGGCGCGCAGGCCCGCGAGCGCGGCATGCTGCTGCACGTGGACGGCGCCCGGCTGGCCAACGCCGCCGCCGCGCTCGGCCTGCCGCCACGCGCGTTCACCACCGACGCCGGTGTGGACGTGCTGTCGTTCGGCGGCACCAAGAACGGCCTGATGCTCGGCGAGGCGATCGTGGTGCTCAACCCGGACGCGGTGCGCGGCACGGCGTACCTGCGCAAGGCCGCGCTGCAGCTGGCCTCCAAGATGCGGTACGTGTCGGCGCAGTTCGTCGCGCTGCTGGAGGGCGACCTGTGGCTGCGCAACGCCGGGCACGCCAACGCGATGGCGGCCCGGCTGGCCACGGCCGTCGCCCGGGTGCCCGGCGTCGAGATCGTACGGCCGGTCCAGGCCAACGCCGTCTTCGCCGTACTGCCCCGCGAGGTCACCGATCGGCTGCGGAAACGGTTCCGCTTCCACGTCTGGGAGGAGCGCACCGGCGAGGTCCGCTGGATGTGCTCCTTCGACACCACCGAGGCCGATGTGGACGCCTTCGCGGCCGCCATCGCCCGGGAGATGGCCGCCGCGTAGCCGCAACCACAGCAACGTGTCGGCTGCGGCAGCCGACCAGCACCTGTGAGACACGAACAATATTCTGTCCGAGGCACTTTCGTGCCGGTCAGCTCAGGTCGCATCGCCCTCGGGCGGTTCCCCGGCAAGCGATCCGGTGCGATTGGCGGTCAGCATCCGCACGGCCGCGATCCGCAGATCCGGACGGGCACGCCGGGAGGTCAACTCGGCGAGGCAGATCTCACCGACCATGGCGACCTTCATCCGGGAGGCGGCATCGGGGTCCGGCCACCCCGCGGCGACCATGTCCGGCCGCCCGACCGCGATGAACAGTTCGTGGCGGCGGCGGATCTCCTCGCGCAGATCCGGATCCGTGCGCGCTTGGACCATGAACGCCTCGGTGCCGCGGGCGTCGAGGCAGGCATCCAGGAACGCGTCCAGGCTGGGGCCGATCCGTTCGATCCCCGGCGGAATCCCGGCCAGCGCCGCGGCCACCGACTGCGACAGCGCGTCGAAGAAACGGCGGTGCAACGCGATGACGTAACTGCGGCGATTGACGAAGTGATGGTAGAAGGTGCCCTTGGCCATCCCGGCTTCCTCGACCACCGCGTTGATCGAAAGCCGGTGCAGCCCCTCGCGTTCCGCCACCACGGTGCCCGCGATGAGCAGAGCCGTGCGACCGGGGTCGGCAATGACTGTCATGCTTTCGAATTCTCCCGACTCTTTCCGGAAAGCCTAGTGTCGCGCACCGGGCGCACCTACGCTGTGACCGATCGGTCGGTCGAAGCCTAGCCGGGTTCCGGATGGACCATCGGGTCATCGAGGACCGATCTGAATCCGGGCGACCCTGGGGGTTTCGAAATGTCCGCTGAGTTTAAATTGGTGAGCGGCGATGTGGTGCCGCTGGCGTCGAACGCGCGCTATCTCGTATCCATCGATGAACTGTTGCCCGCGGACTCGCCGCGGTCGAACGGCGAGGACCGCAGGCATATCGCACGACTGGCCGAGAGCGACACCGAATTGCCGCCGATTGTGGTGCATCGCAGCACGATGCGCGTCATCGATGGAATGCACCGGCTGCGGGCCGCGCAATGGCTCGGCCGCGAAGACATCGAAGTCGTGTTCTTCGACGGGACGGCGGCCGAGGCTTTTCTGCGCGGCGTCGAACTGAATACGACGCACGGGCTGCCGTTGACGCTCTCGGACCGCAAAGCGGCGGCCGAGCGGATCATCGAGACGATGCCGGAATTGTCCGACCGGGCCATCGCGTCCACCACGGGGCTGTCCGCGCGCACGGTGGCCACGCTCCGGCAGCGTTCGAGTGCGGAAATTCCGCAGTCGAACATCCGCGTCGGCGCCGACGGCAGGCGCAGGCCGTTGGACCGCGCGCAGCGCAGGCGCCGCGTCGCCGAGCTGCTGGCGGCCTCCCCGGACATGCCGCTGCGCGCGCTGGCCGCCGCGGCGGAAGTGTCCATCAGCACAGCGCACGCGATCCGCAAACGCTTGCGCGAGACCGGATCACCCGAGCACGACAGCGCCGCCGACCAGCCCGAGGGCAGCGCGCTGCTGCTGCAGCAACTCACCCGCGACCCGGCCATGCGGCACAGCCAGCAGGGCCGTGACCTGCTGCGCTGGCTGCACACCCACTCGATGCAGCGCGAGGTGTGGACCGCCCTGGTGGCCACGGTCCCGCCGCATTGCATTCCGGCGGTCGCCGAGCTCGCCCACCGCAATGCCAAGGAGTGGCGTGCGCTGGCCGGCTACATCGATCCCGGCGCCATCGAATAGCACCGATCGCATACGCATTCGCCACGGCCGGAGTTCGAGAAGAGGTCTTTCATCATGCTTGTTGGTCTCGCACGCCTGGCGATCCGGCGGCCGCGATCCATCCTCTACGGCGCGCTGCTCATCGGGATCGTCTGCGTCGGGCTGGGCTGGTCGGCGCCTGCCCACCTGAAGTCCGGTGGTTACGTTCCGTCCGACACCGAGTCCGCCGAGGTCGCGGCGTTCCTCGGCCGCGAATTCCCCGCCGCCGCGCCGAATCTCGTACTGCTGGTCACCGCGCCGGACGGGCTCGACAGCCCCGCGGCGCGGGCGGTCGGTGAGCGGCTGACCGCGGATCTGCGTGGCCGCGACGAGATCGACGCGGTCCAGTCCTATTGGGAACTTCCCCCGGATCTGCGGCAGGGCCTGCGCGGCAGCGATGGCCGCGACGGTCTGGTCCTGGCCCATGTCACCGGCGACGACACCGACGCGCCGAAACGGGCGGGCGCGATCGCAGGCCGGGTGAGCGGCGACTTCGACGGCGTCACCGTGCGTGCGGGCGGCCAGGCGGTGGCCTTCGACGAGATGAGCCATCGGATCGTCACCGACCTGCTGATCACCGAGGCGATCGCGATACCGCTGACCGGGCTCGCCTTGATCCTGGTCTTCGGCAGCGTGACGGCCGCGCTGATCCCGCTGGCGGTCGGCGTGTTCAACATATTCGCCACGCTGCCGATCCTGCGGTTGCTCACCGAGGTCGGCGACGTGTCGATCTTCGCGCTGAACATGATGAGCGCATTGGGTTTCGCGGTCGCGATCGACTCGAGCCTGTTCATGGTCAGCAGGTTCCGCGAGGAACTCGCCGCTGGACGCGACACCGCCTCCGCGGTGTCGCGCACCGCACACACGGCGGGGCGCACCGTCTTGTTCTCCGGTGTGGTGATCGCGCTGTCGCTGTCGACACTGCTGGTCTTCCCGCTGTATTTCCTCAGGTCGCTGGCGTACGCGGGGCTGGCCGTGCTCGGGGCGGCCGTGTTCACCACGCTGCTGTTGGTGCCCGCGGCGCTCGCGCTGCTCGGTCCCCGTGTCGACGCGTTCGACCTGCGAGCCCTCTCGCGCCGCCGATTCCACCGGCCGCGGCCCGCATCCGTCGAGATCACCGAGACCCGGTGGTACCGCGCGGTGCGGCTGGTCATGCGCCATCCCGTCGTGGCCGCACTGGCCGTGATCGCGCTGCTGCTGGTGCTCGGGTCGCCGTTCCTGTCCATCCGGTTCGGCGCCGCCGACGACCGGGTCGTCGCCGGGGCGTCCAGCCATGCGGTGGGTGACGCCTTGCGCACCGGCTTCCGAGAGAACGCGATGGCCGGCGTGCTCGTGGCCATGCCCGGATACCGGGGCGGCGACAGCGAAATCGCCGCCTACGCCGAACATTTGTCACGGGTCGAGAACGTCTCGACCGTGCTGTCCGCGGCGGGCGTCTATGCCGGCGGACTGAAAGTCGCCTCCGCGCCACCCGGCATGCGCGACGACGCGGGCACCTATGTGCGCGTGGGCACCCGGCTCGACCCGTACTCCCCCGCCGCGATCGATCAGCTCGACCAGGTGCGCGCGGTCCCCCCGCCGAGCCAAGCGATGGTCGGCGGCGCGGCGGCCGAAAACGTCGACACGCTCGACGCGCTCGGAGCGAAAGTCCCCTTGGCCGTCTTCGTGATCGCGCTGTCGACCGTAGTGGTGCTGTTCTTCTTCACCGGCAGCGTGCTGCTGCCGATCAAAGCGCTACTGCTCAACACGCTTTCGCTCGCGGCGACCTTCGGCGCCATGGTCTGGATATTCCAGGAAGGGCACCTGTCGGACCTGCTCGGTTTCACCTCGACCGGCTATCTGGTGCCCACGATGCCGATCCTGATGTTCTGCATCGCCTTCGGCGTCTCGATGGACTACGAGGTGTTCCTGTTGTCCCGGATTCGCGAGGAATGGCTGTCCTCCGGTGACAACACCGGCGCCGTGGCGACCGGCGTCGCCCGCACCGCACGCATCTTCACCGCCGCCGCCTGCCTGATGGCGATCGCCTTCGCGGGCATGGTGACCTCGCACGTGTCGTTCATCCAGCTGTTCGGCCTCGGCCTGACCCTGGCCGTGCTCAGCGACGCGACGTTGATCCGCGGCGTGCTCGCCCCCGCCTTGATGCGCCTACTCGGCGCCGCCAACTGGTGGGCGCCGTCCCGGCTCGCCCATTGGCACCGAAGGATCGAAATTCCCGAGACCAGCGCCGCTCTCGAACCAGTACCCAAATAGTGCGATAGGAACAACATGGCGAAATTCCGCACAGGTGTGATGGATTCCGGCGTCTACACCCGGTTCGCGCCCGACCTGCAATTTCGCGGCAGCCGCTCGGTGGCGATGGCGGGCGGAGCGGACTCGCTCTGGGTGACCGACCACCTGCCCTCGATCCTGCCCGCCTCGATCTGGAAACCGCGGCACGTCGGCATCACCCGGCTCGCACCGCACGCCGACGGGATCTACGAACCGTGGACGGCGCTGGGCTATCTCGCCGCGCAGAACCGCTTGGCCCGCCTGCGGCTCGGCGTGGGCGTCACCGACGCGGGCCGGCGCAATCCCGCGGTGACCGCCCAGGCCGCGGCCACCCTGCACCAGTTGAGCCGCGGCCGGGCCATTCTCGGCATCGGCACCGGCATCCGGGACAACAACGAGCCCTACGGCGTCGACTGGACCGCTCCGGTCGGACGGTTCGAGGAGGCGCTGGCCACCATCAGGGCGCTGTGGGATTCCGACGGCAGCCTGGTGACCAGGGACTCGCCGCACTTCCCTTTGCGGAACGCGGTCTTCGATGTCCCGCCCTACCGGGGCACCCGTCCGGAGATCTGGGTGGCCGCGGGCGGCCCGCGCATGCTGCGGGCCGCCGGTCGCTACGCCGACGTGTGGTTCCCGGGCTTCGCGCAACGCCCGCACGAGTACCGGCACCGTCTCGAGCAGGTCCGCGCCGCGGCCTCCGACGCGGGCCGCGACCCGTTGACGGTCGCGCCCGCCGCCGTGTTCAGCGTGCTCACCGCGGCCCGTCCCGCGGAGGTGGACGCTCTGGTCGAGAGTGTCGGCGCGCGGGCGCTGACCCTGTGCGCCCCCGGCCAGATGTGGACCAGGCACGGCGCCACCCACCCGCTGGGCGAGGACTTCACCGGCCTGCAGGACTACCTGCCGCAGACGCTCGACGAGCGCACCGTGCTGGACTACATCGAGAAGGTCCCGGCTTCGCTGGTGCGGGAATTCTGCCTGGCCGGTACGCCGGACGAGATCGTCGAGCAGCTCGCGGACTGGCGCGACCACGGTCTGCGCTACGCCGTGCTGATGAATCTCAGCGCAATTCATCCGCGTCTCACGCACGGGATGCTTTCCAACGCGCCACTGGTGGCGACGTTACGTAAATTGAAAAAGCTGTAACGCAGAACAATTGACGCTCGAGCGGCCCGCGCAATAGCATGACCATTCGAGCGAAGAAGCTCATCAGATATTTGTGCTGCTGCGGTCGGGGGGCTCAGCATGGACCCGCATTTCAGGCCAGGAGAAATAATGGTCGACATTGCAATAGTGGGTATCGGCTGCCGGTTTCCAGGCGGTGTATTCGACCCGGAGAGTTATTGGAATTTCCTGCTCGACAAAGGTGACGGGATCGTCGATATCCCGCCGGATCGCTGGAGTATCGAAAAGTACTACGACCCGGATCCGGACGCCCCGGGGCGTATGTACACCCGGCGCGGCGGATTTCTCACCCAGCCGCTGTGGGATTTCGACGCCGACTTCTTCGGCATCGCCCAGAAGGAAGCCGCCATCCTCGACCCGCAGCAGCGGCTGCTGCTCGAGGTGACCTGGGAGGCGCTCGACGACGCGGGCATGGCGGGCCGGGTCTCCGGCCACCGCGTCGGCGTCTACGTCGGCGGATTCATCCTCGACAACGTGCTCGGACGCAGCGGTCCGCTGGTCCGCTCGGCGATCACCAGCCACACCGCGATGAGCGCCTCGCACACCTTGCTGTCCAACCGCATCTCCTATCTGCTCGACCTGCACGGCCCGAGCCTGACCGTCGACACCGCATGCTCGTCGTCACTGGTCGCCACGCATCTCGCGGTGCAGGCGATCGCCAACGGCGAATGCGAGATCGCGCTGGCCGGCGGCGCGAACGCGATGCTGCAGCCCGAGACGTTCATCTCGATGTGCAAGGGCCGGTTCCTCTCGGTCGACGGGCGCTGCAAGACCTTCGACGCCGCCGCCGACGGATACGGCCGCGCGGAGGGCGCGGGCGCGGTGCTGCTCAAGCCGCTCGACGTGGCGCAGCGCGACAACGACCGCGTCTACGCCGTCATCCGTGCGACGGGTGTGAACCAGGACGGCCGCACCATGGCCATCCCGGTGCCGAATCCCGTTGCGCAGGAACAGCTGGCCCGTCAGGTGCGCGACGACGCCGGGGTCGCCGCGCACGAGGTGAGCTACCTCGAGGCGCACGGCACCGGCACCGCGGTCGGCGATCCGCTCGAGATGTCGGCGCTGGGCGCGGTGTACGGCGCGGTGGACGGCCGCGCCGAGCCGGTGCCGGTCGGTTCGGTGAAGAACAACTTCGGGCACACCGAGGCAGCCGCCGGGGTCGCGAGCCTGATCAAGGCCGCGCTCACCCTGCACCACCGCACGGTCGCGCCCCAATTCGACCTGACCACACCGAATCCGGAGATCGAGTTCGACGAGCTCCGACTACGGGTCCCGCTGCTGCCCGAACCGCTGCCCGCGCAGCCGGGCAAGGGCGTGGTCGCGGTCAACGGCTTCGGCTACGGCGGCACCAACGCCCACGTCATCCTCTCCGAAGCGCCGCCGCGGGCCGCGCGGGCCGACGACGAACGCCCGGTGCCGAAGGTACTGCCGATCTCCGGCCGCCACGAGACCGCGGTGCGCACGCTCGCAGGCGACCTCGCGCACGCGCTCGACCATCATCCCGCCGACGCGGTCACCGCGGCCGCCTGGACCCGGCGCGCCCACCACCCCCTGCGGGTCGGCTTCGCCTACGACGACGCCGACGATCTGCGCGCCCAGTTGCGTGCTTTCGCCGCGGGCGAGGGCCGGGCGCCCTCGCGGGTCATCGGTGACGGCGAGGTGGAGCCCGTCTTCGTCTTCAGCGGGATGGGCCCGCAGTGGTGGGGCATGGGGCGTGAGCTGCTCACCACCGACAGCACGTTCGCGAAGGTGGCCAGGGAGATCGACCGTGAGTTCGTCTCGATCGCGGGCTGGTCGATCCTGGACGAGATGCTCGCCGACGAGGCCGACTCGCGGATCGTGCGCACCGCGTTCGCGCAGCCTGCCAACTTCGTGCTGCAGGCCGCGCTGACCGCCGAACTGGCCGAGTACGGCGTGTATCCCGCGGTGGTGGTCGGGCACAGCGTCGGGGAGGTCACCGCCGCGTACGTCTCCGGCGCGCTCTCGCTGCGCGACGCGCTCACAGTCAGCTACCACCGCGCCCGGCTGCAGGCGACCACCGCGGGCACCGGAGGCATGCTGGCTCTCGGCATGTCCGAACGCGAGGCACGGGAGTTGCTCGCCCGCACCGACAGCATCTCGATCGCCGCGGTGAACAGCCCCGGCGCGGTCACCCTCGCAGGCGACAGCCAGGACCTGGAACTGCTGCGCGACACCCTGTCGGCCACCGGCACGTTCGCGCGCAGCCTGCGGGTCGAGGTGCCCTACCACAGCCATCTGATGGACCCGATCCTCGACGATCTGCGCGGCGCGCTCGGCCAGCTCACGCCGCGGGACGCGAAACTGACCACGTACTCCACCGTGACCGCCGCCGAGATCGCGGGCACGGGATGGGACGCGGACTACTGGTGCCGCAACGTCCGGGAGCCGGTCCGGTTCGCCGACGCCATCGGCGCACTGGTCGACGCGGGCCACCGGGTCTTTCTCGAGGTCGGCCCGCACCCGGTGCTCAGCGGCAACATCCGCGAGATGCTGATCCATCGCGGAGTGATCGGCGCGGCGGTGACCACGCTCTCGCGCGACCTGCGCGACCGCAACAACGTGCTGCGCGCTGTCGCGGATCTGTATGTCGCGGGCTCGCTGGACGGTTCGGCCGTACCCGGCCGGCCGGACTCGATCGTCGAGCACCTGGATCTGCCCGCCTACCCGTGGCAGCGCAAACGGGTGTGGCACGACGAGCCGGTCACCCTGCTGGATCGTCTCGGCACGCCGGAAAGCTACGCGCTGCTCGGTGATCCCACGACGGCGGCGAACTCGGAATGGGAGGTGCAGCTGTCGGTCTCGCGGCTGCCCTGGCTGCGCGACCATGTCGTGGACGGTTATGTGGTGCTGCCCGGCGCGGCCTACCTCGATGCCGCGCTCAGCGCCGCCGTCGAGCGCACCGGCCGCACGAGCGCCGGCCTCGAATCGGTGGAATTCGTCGCGCCGCTGGTGATCGACGAGCACGACGTCCCGGTACTGCGGGTGAGCGTCGAGGAATCGACCAAACGTTTCCGGATCCATTCGCGCTCGGCCACCGCCACCACCTGGACGCTCAACGCCCACGGCAGGCTCATCGAAGCCGACTTCGCCGCCGCCGCCGTGGACGTCGACGCCCCTGAGCATGCCGCCGCGGTCGCGGGGGCGGAGCTCTATCGCGGGCTGGCGGCTCGCGGGCTGGACTACGGGCCTGCCTTCCAGCGCATCGTCTCGGCCGTCGTCGGTGCGGACGCGGTGGTCGCCTCGCTCGCGCCGGTCGAGCAGGCCACGCCGATCCGGCACCTGGCTCACCCGGCGGTGGTCGACGCCGCGCTGCAATGCGTCGCCACGCTGGCCGCGGACTCGGATGCCGACATGGCGATCGTGCCCGCCGCCATCGCCGGGGTGCGCCTGCTCGGCGCGCTGCCGGAGCGGCCGCGGGTCGTGGTGACCCGCCGCGGCGCGGACCCGCTGCGCGCCGACATCGCCATCGTCGGCGAGCACGGCGAGGTCGCGATGCGGCTGCTGGGCGTCGAATTCCGCCCGGTCAGCGCGCCGGTCGATGTCACCCACCAGCTGGAACGAGTGTTCTACCAGCCCATCTGGGAGATCGTCGAGGCACCGGCGGGTGAGCGTCGCGCGGAGCAGGAAACCGTGGTCGCCGTCTGCGTCGGCGCCGACGCGGCCGGCCGCGCGGCCGCACTGCTGGGCGACCGGACCGATGTCACCGTCGTGCTCGCCGACGCGGACGCCGACGACAACGACGAGCGCCTGCGGCTGGCGTTGCGCTCACCCGACGGTGACCCGATCGCCGAACGGATCCGGGTGGTCAATGTGTTCGGCACGGCGCTCGACGGGGCGCGCAACGTCTACTGGCTCGCGCGCGTGGCGAATGCCATCGAGCATCTGCTCGCCGACGCGCCCCAGGTCCGTGTCCACAGCGTCGTGGTCACCGAGAACGCGCTGTGCACTCCCGCCGACACCGCCGTCCAGGTGTCGCACGGCGCGCTGGTGGGCGCGCGGCGCGCCCTGCTCAACGAACAGCCCGCCGCGGCGTGGCGGCTGGTGGACGCGGGAGCACAGGCCGCGGCGCCGCCGACCGATCTCGTTCTCGCCGAGGACGCGCTCGACGAGATCGGCGTGCGGGGAGACGACCACTGGGCGGTGCGGCTGGACCGGAATTTCGGCACCCATCTCGACGAGCGCAACCGCGCCGTCCCGCTGTCGGATCCGGAAGCCTCTTTCGTGGTGGAGATTCCGAAGTCCCGGCTGTTGTCCGACCTGGCGTTGCGCCGAGTCGACCGGGTCGCGCCCGGTCCGGGCGAGATCGAGGTCCGGATGGAGACGGCCGGACTCAACTACAAGGACGCGATGAAGGTCATCGGCGTGCTCACCGAAAAGGAACTCGCGGGAACCTATTTCGGCACGACGGTCGGGATGGAGGGCTCCGGCGTCGTCGAGCGCGTCGGGCCCGGCGTCACCGACGTCGCGGTCGGCGACCGGATGATGGTGTGCGCCAGGGACATCTTCCGCAAGTACGTGACCATGCCCGTCGACGCGGGCGCCACGCTACCGCACCAGCTGCTGCCCGGAGAGGACTACGACCCGCTCACCTGCGGATCCGGATTGCCGTTCCTCACCGCCGAATTCGGGCTGCGGACACTGGCGCGCCTGCGGCCGGGTGAGACGGTGCTCGTGCACGGCGCGGCGGGCGGCATGGGCATGGCCGCGGTGCAGGTCGCGCTGGACATCGGAGCGACGGTGATCGCGACGGCGGGTACGCCAGAGCGGCGTGCGCAGGTGCGCCTGCTCGGCGTGCAGCACGTGCTGAACTCGCGATCGGCCGACTTCGTCGACGAGATCGCCGATCTGACCGGCGGACGCGGCGTCGACGTCGTCTACAGTTCGGCTCCCGGCGAGATCCTGCGGCAGAACTTCCGGGTCGCCGCCGAATTCGGTCGTGTGGTCGATATCGGTAAGGCCGACATCTACACCGGCGGCGTCATCGATCTCGGCCCCTTCGACCGCAACCTCACCTTCTTCTCCGTCGACATGGACCGCGCGCTCGCCCACGACCCGGAACTGCTGCGCACGCCGATGCGGGCGAGCCATGCGGCACTGCGCTCGGGCACATACCAGTACCTCCCCTATACGGCTTATCCGGTGTCGGAGCTGGCCGCGGCTTTCGAGTCCGTCGCACGCTCCGACCAGATCGGCCGGGTTGTGCTGGACCTGCGCGAAGAACAGCCGATGGTGCGCCCCGAGCTCGCCCACCCGCGCATCGACCCGGACGGCTGCTATCTGGTGACCGGCGGTTTCGGTGGCTTCGGCCTGGCCACCGCCCGCTGGCTGGTCGCCGAGGGCGCACGGAAACTCGTGCTGGTCGGCCGCAGCGGCGCGTCCACGCCACAGGCCAGGGACCAGGTCGCGGCATTCACCGCGGCGGGCGTGGCGGTGATCGAGGAACGAGTGGACATCGCCGACTACGCCGCCACGGCAGCGCTGGTGGACCGTATCCGGTCGGTCGCACCGCTGCGCGGGATCTTCCACGCCGCGGGGGTGGTGAACAACTTGCCCATCCCGCAGATCACGCCTGAGTCGCTCGACGAGCTGTTCGCCAAAGTGCGTGGCGCCCAGCATCTGGACCGGGCGGTCGAGGCCGCGGGGATCGAATTGGACATGTTCGTGCTGTACTCCTCGATCAGCGCGCTGGGCTGCATCACCCCGCAGGTCGGCTACGCCGCCGCCAACGCCGCCTTGGACGCGCTCGCGGCCGACCGGCGTGCCCGCGGCGCCGCGGCGCTGGCGGTGAACTGGGGCTTCATGAGCGGCGGCGGCATGGCCGACAAGACCGAGGCACTGGCGGACTACGTGAAGTCGATCGGCTTCCTGCCCATCGACATGGACCGCGCCACCGCCCTGCTGCGCGAATGCCTGGCACTCGACAGCGCTCAGGTCGCGGTGGCCGATATCGACTGGACGGTGTGGTCGCGGGTGGCGCGGCCGTCTACCGACACCCGGCGCTTCGGCCAGTTGCTCGCCGACATCGGAGTCGGCGGCGAGGCAGGCGGCACCCTGCGTGCCGAGATCCTCACGCTGCCCACCGAACAGCGCGCCGACTTCGTCGCCCAGCGCCTCGCCGATCAACTCGCGGTGGTGCTCGGCGTGGACACCGACGCCGTCAACATCGATGAGCCGGTCACCGACCTCGGCATGGACTCGCTCATGGCGATGGAATTCGGGGCCCGCACCGAGAAAGAGCTCGACGTCAAGATCTCCGCACTCGAACTCAGCCGGGGCCTGTCCTTGCGCGGCATCGGCGCCAAGGTGGTCAGCCAGTTCGCCGAGCCCGCCGACGCGCAGGCCGCGGCATGAAAGGAACTCACATGTCCACCGAGCTGATCGCCTACGCCGATATCGACACCGTGCTGGGCCACCGGGACGGGCGGTTCTTCGGCGAGGGGTACAAGAGGATCACCCACCGCATCTCCGACATCGTCCTCGACCGCGACGCGCAGGACCGGCCGCGGCTGACGGCCACGGCCGGCGTGCACTATCCGCTGGACTGGTCGCGCAAGAGCACCCGCGTGCTGGTGCCGCACGTCAGCAGCATCGACTGCTCGATCTTCGGCTACCGGCTGCTCGAGGTGATCCTGCGCGAGTGCTACGGGCTCACCGACAGCGACATCCGGTCGTGCTGGGTGCCGTACGTCCGATTCAGCAGCGGAACCATCGCGACGGAATCGCTGGAGGAGTTCCCGATCAGCGCGACGGTCGTCGCGGTGGAAGGGAACACGATCAGCATCACCGGAGCGCTGGGCGGCGGCATGAGCCTGGAGGCCACCGTGGCGCTGCCCGCGCCGCCGCGACCGCCGCAGGCCACACGGCGCACCGCGAACGAGACCGGGCGGGGATACTTCCACGGCGGGGTCTACACCCGCGGGCAGCATCTGCGCAACGTCGTCGTCTCCGACGGCGGCAGCCGCGCGCACGCCGATTTTGTTCTGGCGGAACCGGATTCGGCAGGTCCCTGGCAGGGCGTTGCCGACGCCTACCAGCCTTCGGTGACGCTGGTCGACGCGACGGTGATCCTGGCGCAACTGTCCCAGGTCGTGCTCTACGAGCTGGACAACATCGCCCGCAAAGACAGCGAGACGCTGTGGATGCGCCGGATGACCGCGCGCGCGTCCGCTCACCCGGCGCCGCTCACCTCCGGCACCGCGACCACGCACATGGTGCGCTCGATGGTTCTCGCCTTCGGCGGCGGCGACTGGCGCATCTCCAGCTGGGCATCGGATTTCGCGGGCTGCGAGATCCGATACGACCTCGCGCACCGGCTGCCCGCCTGACCCGCGCATCCCCGAACGATCGGAAAGGCACTCTCATGTCGGGAAACAACTATCGACGCATCGTCATCTCCGGAACATATTCGACCGGAAAGACCACGACCTCCACGGCGCTGTCCCTGCTGACCGGCATCCCCCGGGTGGACGCCTCCTCCGCCCGCGAGGTGGTCACCGAGCTCTACCCGGGCATGCGGTTCCAGGATTTGAGCACCACCGAATTGATGGCGCTCGGCTTCCGCAGGCTCGAACTTCGCATCCAGGCCGAGGCGATCCTCGACGCCCAGGGCGGTTTCATCGCCGACGGCTCGGTGCTCAACGAGTGGGTCTACGGCACCACGCGGCTGGTCACCGGTCCCAACCCCGGATCGAGCCGATGGCACAAAGCCGTCAAGAACACCATTACGCTGCCCGGCCGGCCGTTCTACCGCCGCTACCTCAACGCCTACGGCGATATGGCCCGACAGCGGGCCCGGCAGAACTACGACATCTTCTTCCACCTCCCGGTCGAGGTGCCGATGGACCCCGACGGCCACCGGCCGGTCGACGAGCGCTACCGCGCCATCTCCGATCGGCAACTGCTGCACGCGATCAGCGAGCTCGGGCAGCCGGTCGTGACGGTACGCGGCACCCCGGAACAGCGCCTGGAATCCATCGTCTCGATGCTCGACATCCCCACCGTGATGGACATCGACGTCGCGGTGAAGGAGGCGATGGAGATCGTGCGCAGCAGCCGCGAGCGCGTCCAGGAAACGATCGTCGCCCAGCAACAACCGCACACTCTCGGCCGCAAGATCAAGTTCGCCACCCGCGTTTAGGAGCACGCCATGACCGTCCTGCTGGACAAGACCAAGCGCTACAACCCGATCGACTCGTGGTTCTACGACAACTTCATCTCCGATGCCGTGCGGGAGATGACCCCCAGCCTGTTCGACGACATCGTCGCCCAGCTCGACGAGGGCGCGCAGGTTCTCGACGTCGGTTGCGGCGGTGGGCAACTCGCGGTCGGACTGGCCACCGCCGGGACCACGCTGCGGCTGACCGGCATCGACCTCTCCCCGCAGCAGGTGCGCAGGGCTCGCAAGCGCGGCGCGGCGCTGGGCAGCCGCATCCAGTTCCGGGAAGGATCGGCGACGGACCTGCCGTTCCCCGACGCCGCCTACGACGCGGTGATCAGCTCCGGTTCGATCAAGCACTGGCCCGATCAGCGCAAGGGGCTCGCGGAGATGATCCGGGTGCTGCGGCCCGGCGGGCTGCTGCTGGTGATCGAGGCCGATCGGGGCTGCACCTTCGAGGACGCGCGGACCTTCGTCGACCGCTGGAAACTGCCGCAGCCGATGGCGCGGGCCTGCCTTCCGTTCTTCCGCACCTACATCGCCGGGTACGGCCTCGATCTGGAGGACGGTCGCGACCTGATGGCCGATCTCCCGGTCACCGACGCCGAGGTGCGCCGCATCCCGGGCGAGCCCGGCATTCAGATCACCGCGCGCAAACGGGCGGAGTGAGCACCGGTCGCCTCGGCGAATCCGGCCGGTAGCGGGCCGGGCGGCGTCCCCGCAGAGACGTCGCCCGGCCTGTCGCCTGTCATCGGGGCCGACGACACCACCGGACGACTCGGCCGAGTGCAGACGGTGCTCGCCTCAGCGCCGGGCGCGCTGCGGTTTGCGCGCGGCCTCCTCGGTCACCTGGGCCTGCCGGTCGCCGGGCACGAGGGCGCGGATGTCCTCCCGGGAGGCGATCATCAGTTTTTGCAGGATCGCGGCCATCTGGGCGTCGACCGTCTTGAACGAACTGCCGCGCCGGGCGGCGATGGCGGTGTTCGTCCAGCCCGCCGCCGCCAGCACGGCCACCTCTTGTTCGGCGGCAGACAAGTCCTCCCAGTGCGAAGGACGGTGCCGCCGGACCGGATGCTCGACGGGTAGCCGGTCCAGCGACAGCTTCCCCAGCGCCAGCTGTGCTACCTCGCCCATTTCCGGCCGCAGCAACGCACCCTCGCGCTCCGCCTCCGCGAAGGCGGTCTCGCCCAGGACCGCCCGGGCGGTGTCGGCGGCGATGTCGGTTTCGGTGGCGAACGGGCCGAGATTGGCGATGTCCACACCGATCCTGTCCCGCAGTGTGGCACCGCCACCGGTCAGGCGCGCGACTTCGCGCGCCCAAGCCGTCACCGTGCCGGAGCGTTCGCCGTCGGTGTCGCGGATCAGGCGCGCCAGTGCCCAGCCGCGGATGTGGACGGCCCATACCGCGCCCCATTGGTCGCGCATCGCCAGCTGAGTGGTCAGCGACGCGTGCGTCACGGCGAGCGCTTCCTCCGGGTCACCATGTTTGGTCAGTGCGATAGCCCGGGCCAGGCCGACCCAGGACGTCGCCCACCGCGCCCCGGAGCGCTCGGCGTGCTCCAGGTGCCGCCGGGAGATCTCCAAGGCCTGCGCGGGTGTACCGAGCAACGCCGCGGCCAGCGCTTCGAACAGTTCGCTCATCGCGGCCCCACCACGGTCGCCGTCGACGGAGAACTTCTCTCGCGCGCGGGCCAGCACCGCTATCGCGCGCACGTCGCGGTCCACCAGCATCATCTCGGCACCTCGGGCGAACTCGACCGGGGCGGGCAGACCGAGGTCGCGGTCGGGCTGCTCGCGCCAGCCCGCCCGGGTGGCGCCGTCGGGCGCGCACAGCGCCACGCACTCGTCGAGCGTGCGTTCGGCGTCGTGGTGCAGGCCTTGGCACAGGCTGATCCACGCGATCAGCGACATCGTCGTGACCTGCAGCGGCAGCGGCGGCGGGTCGAGTTCCCGACTGGCGGCCAGCGTGCGCTCGGCCCAGCGGCGCGGTTCCCGCAGCGAGCCGGTGAGAAACGGGCAGCGCAGCGCGATCAGCCCGGCGGCGATCTCCAGCCCGACGGCGGCCTCCTCCGCGGTGGCGAGGCTGCCCGCCATCGCGCACAGCAGGTTGTCCCAGGCTGCCCGCGCCCAATCCAGCAGCCGCTGTTCGTCCGGGCCGAACCATCCGGCTCGGGCGGCGACGACCTTGTCGCGGTAGTAGCGGCGGTGCCCGCGCGCCAGCCGCGCCGGTTCACCGCCGCGTTCGCTCGCGCGCTGCTGGGCGAACAGGCGAACGCTCTCCAGAAGCGAATACCGCACCGTGGTCGCGGTCAGATGCACGGAGACCAGCGATTGGTCCGCCAATCGCTCGAGCAGGCCCTCGATCTCGGCGCGGGCCAAGCCGTCCGGCTCGTCATCGGCGCAGATCGCCTCGATCGCCTCCAATTCGGCGCCGACGTCCGATTCCGCCGCGTCCGCGCTGTCGTGGTCCACGTCGTACCCGGCCGCGAACACCGACAGGCGGTCGAACAGCAGCCGCTCTTTGTCCCCGCACAGGTCGTAGGACCAGGCTATGACGTCGCGGATGCCTTGGTGGCGCGCCTCCGCACCGACCCGCGGACCGTGCGACCAGCGCAGCCGCCGGTCGGTGGCCTCACCGCTGAGGTCACGCAGGATCATCGGCAGCGGCTGCCGCAACAGCCGCGCGGCGGCAAGCCGAATGTAGAGCGGATGGTTGTGCACGTGACGGCAGATCGCCACCGCCAGCTCGGTCTCGTCGTCGGCGACGGCGTGCCCGGTCAGACCGGCGCGGGCCCGGAACAGAGCCAGCGCCTGTTTCCGCGACAGCGCGGGCACCGGTACCAACTGCTCGTCGACCCATCCGATCGCCTCGCGGCTGGTGGCCAGCACCGTGAGGCCCGGCGCCGCCTCCAGCAGGTCGGCGATCACCCGGCCCGCGCCATCCAGGACGTGTTCGCAATTGTCCATCACCAGGATCGTCTGCAGGGTGCGCCCGACCGCGTCGCGGCGGCGCAGCGTGTCCAGCACCGCTTCCCACGCCGAGCGTCCGGAGAAGTCGGCGTCCATCAGCGAGCGCGCGACTTGTTCCTCGACCGCCGCCGCGTCGGCGTTCCGCGAGAGCAGCGCCAAGCGCACCCAGTGCACCGGAACACGGCGCGCCTTGTGGAACCGGTGCACCGCTTCGGTCGCCAGCCGTGTTTTGCCGATGCCGCCGGCGCCGATCAGCGTGACCAGGCGGGTCCCGCCCAGCAGCGCCATCCCGATCCTTTCCAGCTCACGTTCGCGCCCGACGAAATCACTGGCGGCCGCGGGTGGGAAACCCGGACTCGACGCACGTCCTACCGACACAACAGTGCAGCGTAGTCCGGCCGCATCCGGAGATTCGCGGGTCTCTACCGATGTGCCGCGCCCACCTATACGCGGACTATTGCGCTGTCGCGGTAGTTCACGACCGGAAGGACACGAGGGTGGGACAGATACTGGTACTCGGGGCGGGCGAATGCGGATTACCCCTCGCCCATCGTCTGCTGCGCGGTGGCCGGGCCGTCACGCTGGTGACCGATCGGGACGCCGAGGCGGTGCTCACCGGCACGGTGACCAGCACCCAGGTCAAGTTCCCGCCGACGCTCGACCTCGAATCGGACCTCGGCCTCGGCTTCTGGCGCTCGACCGCCCCCAACATCGAAGGTATCCGGTTCACCATGGCCGTCGACCGTGCGACGGTGGTGACCTGGGCCGGACGATTCACCCGCCCCGCGCAGAGCGTGGATCAGCGGACGGTGTTCGCGCGCTGGCTCGGCGAGTTCCTGGCCGCGGGTGGCGACCTGCGCATCGCCGACCCCTCGGTGGCCGAACTCGACCGGGCCGCCGCCGACTACGCCCTGACCGTGGTGACCCGCGCCGGACGCGAGTTCGCCGGCTGTTTCGAGGCCGATCCGGCGTGGCCCGCGCCCGCCGCCGCGCTGCGACGGCTCGCCGTGCTTTACCTGGACGGTGTCGAGCCGGACCCGGAGGGCCTCGGCTCCTACACCGCGCTACCCGAGCACGGTGAAGTGATCTCCTATCCCGGCCTCACCGGGCGGCCGGGGCAGGAACGCCGCTGCGAGATCTTGCTTTTCGAGGCGCGGGCGGGCGGCGCGCTGGACGTATTCGACCAGCACGGCACGCCGGCACAGCGCTGGGCACAGGCCAGGCGACTGCTGGAAGCGCACCTGCCCGCCGAACTCGCCGAGCGCTACCGGCACGCCGAACCGACCGACGCCGGGGCCACGCTGGTAGGGGCGGTGACCCCGGTCATGCGCCGTCCGGTGGGCACCCTGCCCTCGGGACGGCCGATGCTGGGCGGAGGCGACGTCGTCTGCCGGATGGATCCCGGTGGCGCGCAGGGCGCCAACAACGCCGTGCACTGCGCGATCCGCTACGGCGAGGCGATCCTGCACGACCCGGACGGTCCCTATGACCGCGCGTGGATGGAATGGGCGGCCGCGCCGTGGCTGACGGCCGTCGCGCACCCCGCCGCGCGGTGGACGGCGACGGTGCTCGATCCGCCCCCTGCCATGCAGGAGATGATGCTCGCCGCCCGGCACGAACCGGCGCTGGCCGACGCCTTCGCCGACACCTTCGCGCGACCGGCGAACCTCGCCCGGCTCGCACCGAAGGTGCCGTCCTGACCGATTACCGGATCTCAGGATCGCCAGGGCTGCGATGCCGGGAAGATAACCGGCAGTGCGGCCATGGCACGGTGGAAAGGTCCCGGCCGCCAAGTCAATTCGTGCACCGGCACGGCGGGCCGCAATTCCGGCAGGGCGTCCAGCAGCTGGTCGACCGCATCCTGGGCGATGAGATAGGCCGGGCTGCGGGCGGGACAAGCGTGCGGTCCGGCGCCCCACGCCAGATGCGACCGGTTGCCGCTGTGGTTGTGCCCGCTGATCGCCGGGTCGTTGTTGCAGGCGGCGAAACTGATGACGACCGGTTGGTGGGCGGGCAGCCAGACGTCATCGATCAGGATCGGCTGGCGCGGATAGGTGACCGAGAAATTGGCCATCGGCGGGTCGGTGAACAACACCTCGTCCAGCGCGTCGCGAGTGGACAGGCTGCCGCCGAGGACGTCGCCACCGAACCGGTCGTCGGTGAGAATCAGCAGCAGGGTGTTGACGATCAGATTCTGCAACGGTTCGATACCCGCGCCGTAGAGCACGACGAGCTGATGGATCACCTCCGCGTCGTCCAGGCCGGCCGGATGCCGCAGCAGTCGTGTGGTGATGTCCCGGCCCGGCTCGGCGCGCTTCAGTTCGATCAGCCGCAGCAGGGCGGTGCCGAGCATGCGGTTGCCCTCCTCGGCGTCCACCCCGTCGAACACGGCGGCGGTCGCGGCGGCGACCTCTCGCCCGATCTCCGGCGGGCAGCCCAGCAGAGCGTTGATCACCTCGAAGGCCAGCGGAAGGGCGTACTGGGACACCAGATCGGCGCTGCCCGCCGCACCGAAGGCGTCGATCAGCCCGGCCGCGATCCGCTCCACCGTTTCGTGCAAGGCGTGCAGGTCGACAGCGTTGATGCTCGCGGTGTTGACCTGCCGGTAGCGCGCGTGCGCCTCGCCCACGCTGCGCATGGCGTTGGGTCGCCACTCCAGTACCGGCAGCACCGGGCAGTCGGCGGGGACGTTCGCCTGCCAGGCGCGCGGGTCGGCGGGAAAGTGCTGCGGGTCGTGCATGATTCGCACGGCGGTGTGGTAACTGAGCACCAACGTCGCGGGCACGCCAGGGGCCAGCTCGACCGGCGCCATCGACCCGTAGCGGGCCCGCATGTCCCGGTAGGCGCGATGTGGATCGGTCGCGAAATCCGGCGAATACAGCGATATCCGCTCGATCCGGTGGTCGATGGGCGAACCGTGGTGGACGCCGGATTCGTTGATGGTCCGGTCGAGATCTCGGGGCGTGGTCAAACGCGTGACTCCCACAGTAGAAGCGTTTTCGGCGAGCGCGGGTGAGCGAACTCGGCGCGGATCGTCGCGACGCCGTCGTTCGGTCCATGCGGTGCACCGTCGGGCCGCGTCTTCTCGACCGCGCAGCGGCTCGACACACAGGATGGTCGCGTAGGTAGGGTCCGGACATCGGTAGTGGCGGCCTGCCTGCGGCGATGCGATTACTCGTCCGCGCGGCGGCCGCCCCCTCACCGGCCACGGTCACCGGCAGCTGCGCGCGGCTTCGTCCGCGCTCGCGAACCCGTTGGTGATGCTGAACATTCGCTGAAGGCGCTCCGGCCGATCGAGCGGTCGGGTGCGCTGCGAGGTGCCGGCGGCGTGCTCGCATCGCCGGGAGCACAAGCACTTCCACGCGCGGACGGCTGGTGTATAACTTCCATCGGCCCGGTCGACTCCACCGACAAGCGATAGCGAGACACGATGCACGGTTACCTGAATCAGGTGTCCCAAGGCACGACCCCCTCCGGCTATCCGACGCGTGAGCCCGAGACCCACGCGGTCGCACCGCCCCGCCCGGCGGATCTCGTCGTCAGCGCACTGTTGTGGTTCCTGCCCGCGACGCTGGCCGCGATGTCGACCATCCTCGCGCCGTGGTTCCTGATGGCGGGGGGCATCTGCGCGTCCAAGCCCGAGTGCCGGGTCGACACCAGCGCGGGCGTGTGGATCATGGTCGGGGGCGGGATCGTGGGATTCGCCGTGGGGGTGCTGCTCTCGGGCATGGCGGCCCGGCAGGGGCGGGCGTTGTTCCCCGGCGCGCTCGTCGGTGCGGTGCTGGTCGTGCTGGCCTGGTTCGCCGCCTCGTTCCTCATGGGCTGAACGCCGAGCGGCCGGATGACGGCCCGGCGGGAGCGGCTGCGAGCCGACGTGTTCCGGCGCCGCGAGAGACATCAGTGCGCGTCGTAGATGCCCTGATGGTGGGCCGGTGCCGTGGTGCATGGGAAGTCGCCGCCTCGTCCGCTCCGGCTCTTCTCCCCCGACACGGAAAATTGGCGCGGGTGTACTATTCGCCGGAATCACCCCACCGCGGGAGCTCGGGTACGGCCGGGCTGAGAGGGCGAACCGCACGCGTCGCCGACCGCATGAACCTGTCCGGGTAATGCCGGCGTAGGGAGAGCGTTTCCGTCATGTCGTCATCGACCCGCGCGAACGCGCACGAAGCCCCCCTGACCCTCGACCAGCCCGCGCCGAAAGTGCTCTCGTTCTGGGACCAGAGTGCGTTCTGGGCCAATCTCGGCGTCAGCCTCTTCGCCTTCTCCGGGGCGTACACGGTGCTCGCGCCGAACGCCGAGGGGGCCGCGCAGCTCTCGATCGCGGCCGGAATCCTGGCGACCGTCCTGGGCACGCTGGTCGGCGCGGCGATGCTCGGCGCCGCGGCGCTGACGGGTGCGCGCACGGGACAACCCGCGATGGTCCTGCTGCGCGGGCTGTTCGGCGCGAAGCTCAGCTATCTGCCCACCGCGCTCAACATCGCTCAGTTGATCGGCTGGGGAACGTTCGAGCTGATCGTCATCGGTGACGCGGCCGAGGAACTGTTCGGCGGCGGCCAACACTGGCTCTACGTGGTGGTCGCGGGCGTACTGACGACGGTACTCACGATCTGGCCGCTCGGCTCGGTGCGGTTGCTGCGCAGATTCGTCACCGCCGGCGTCGTGATCGCCCTTGTCTGGTTCTACGCGCAGTTCTTGCGCGCCGGTCTGCCCGATCTGCGGGCGAACCCGGGCCCGAGCGGGGGCGGCCCGTTCGGCGTCGACTGGAACCTCTTCTGGGTTGCCACCGATGCCGCCTTGGCGGTCTCCATCTCGTGGGTGCCGGTCGCCGCGGACTACACCCGGCACGCCCGCTCCGGTCGCTCGGCGTTCGGCGCGGCAGGCGGGGCGTACGCGCTCACCCAGATCATCGCCTACGTCCTCGGCCTGTTCGCGCTGGCGCTCGCGACCGGCGAAGGCGGACCGTACGCGCCTTTCCTGCACGTGAGCCTCGGTGCCCTGTTCTTCTTCGTTTTCGTGCTGCGAGAGGCGGATCAGTCCTTCGCCAATGTCTATTCCACCGCCGTCTCGATCCAGAATCTCGCACCGCGCGTCGATCGCCGGGTGCTCTCGATCGGCCTCGGTGCCCTGATCACGATTCTGGCTCTGCGGTTGAACATGGCGAACTACTTCGGCTTCCTCGGGCTGATCGGCTCGGTGTTCGTGCCGCTGCTCGGTGTGCTCGTCGCCGACTTCTTCTTGCGTGCCCGTCGCGAGTGGAACACCGCACCGGACGCGCCCGCGCGCTGGGGCATGGTGGCCGCCTGGCTGACCGGGTTCGCCGTATATCAACTGGTCAACCCGGGTGACGCCGGTGCGTGGACGCGATTCTGGGACGGCGTTCGGCAGGCTGTGCACTTCACCGGGCAGGCGTGGATGAGCGCATCGCTGCTGTCGTTCCTGGCGGCGCTGGCGGTGGCCTGGCTGGTCGGCAAGGTGACGGCGAAGACCACATCGGCGTAGTGAATTTGCCACCATGGAGAGATGGGCCGGATCAGGATCGGTACGTCGGGCTGGGTCTACCCGCCGTGGCGCGGAACGTTCTACCCTCAGGGCCTCGCGCACAAGCGCGAATTGGCCTATCTGTCGGAGCGACTCGACAGCGTCGAGATCAACGGCTCGTTCTATTCGTTGCAGCGCCCGTCCAGTTACCAGAGGTGGGCGGAGCAGACTCCGGCCGACTTCCTGTTCGCGGTGAAGGGCAGCCGCTTCATCACACACATGAAGCGGCTGCGCGACGGTGACGAACTGCTGGCGAACTTCCTCGCGTCCGGCCCGCTGGCGCTCGGGCCCAAACTGGGCCCGATTCTCTGGCAGCTGCCCCCGACCTTCCGCTTCGACGCCGACGTGTTGGACGGCTTCTTGTCCCGGCTCCCCCGCAGCACCGAGCAGGCCGCCGAGATCGCGCGGCGCCACGATCACCGCGTCGAGCCCGCGCACACCAGCACCGATGCCGACCGGCCGGTGCGGCATGCCCTGGAAATCCGGCACGACAGCTTCATCACCCCGGCGTTCACCGATCTGCTGACCCGTCACAACGTGGCCCTCGTCGTCGCCGACGCCGCGGGCAAGTATCCGCTGCTCGAAGAGGTCACCGCCGACTTCGTCTACATCCGGTTGCACGGGCACGACGAGCTCTACGTCAGCGGATATACCGACGAGGGCTTGGACATGTGGGCGGAGAAGATCCGCTCGTGGGCCGGATCGTGCGACGTCTACACCTATTTCGACAATGACGCGAAGGTGCGGGCGCCCCGCGACGCGATGGCGTTGCGCGAGCGCCTGGAACCGGTCGTCCGGCCCGCGGGGTGAGGCCGGTGCGGCAGGTCGCGGTCTGCGGACCGAGAGAGTGCACGCAGCAGGAAGCGGCGTGGGCGCGCGCGGTCGGCGGGCTCTTGGCGCGAGCGGGGGTGACCGTGCTGTGCGGTGGCGGCACCGGCGTGATGGCCGCGGTCGCCGCCGGCACCGCCGAGGCCGACGGGCTCGTGATCGGCGTGCGTCCGGACACCGATCGCGGCGCGGTGTGTCCCGGATTGTCGGCGGTGCTGTTCACGAACATGGGTGAGGCGCGCAACGCGATCCTCGTCGAGTCGGCGGACGCGGTGATCGTCATCGGCGGCTCGTGGGGCACGCTGTCGGAGGTCGCGCTCGCGCGTCGGCGCGGCGGGATTCCGGTGGTCTCTCTGGGCGGTTGGGAGATTCGCGACGCGAAGGGGCGACCGGTGGCGGCCACGGTGGTCGCGGCCGACCCGGCGGATGCGGTGCGCCGGGCGCTGGACGGGATCGCGCGGGCCGAGCCGACCTGATACGGCCCCAGTCGGACGGATGATCGGCCCCATGCCGCCGGATCGGGCCACAGCTCGCGCCATCGAGCAGCTCATGGGCGGAAAGCCACGCCCCCCGTCCCAGCGCGAGACGCAACTCGGCCTGCTCGACCTGCGCCAGGGTATCCGCGGCCGAGCTTGTCCTACGCCATCCGATTACCCACCGCCACAGTTATTTCGGCATGCCGAGGCCCCTGATCTGGTCCGACACAGAACTTTCCGATCACGCGATCTCGCGTGCCATGCAAGTTTCGTTACGGTGGAGACGCCGGTCATCCGGGAGGCACCGCGGCAACTGTCCCTTCTTCCAGGAGCGTTTCCGATGGACGTACCGTCCCAGCACACCCTCGCCGTCCCCGGCGCCACCCTCTACTACGAGATTCGCGGCGCCGGACCGCTGTTGTTGCTGATCCCCGGCGGCAACGGCGACGCCGGGACTTTCGACGGCATCGCCGAACGTCTCGCCGACCGCTACCGCGTGGTTTCCTACGACCGGCGCGGTTTCACCCGCAGTCCCCTCGACGGGCCGCCGGACGATCGCGTGGTCACCGACGGCCTGGACGCCGCGGCGCTGCTCACACACCTGACCGACCAGCCTGCCCACGTGCTCGGCAGCAGCTCGGGCGCGATCGTGGCACTCGAATTGCAGCGCGCCCGGCCGGAACTGGTGCGCACGCTCGTCGCCCACGAACCACCGCTGGCCACGCTGCTGCCCGATGCCGAGAAGTGGTTGACCTTCCTGGACGGCATCTACGAACAGAGCAGGAGCGAGGGCACGCCCGCGGCCATGGCGGCGTTCGCGAAGGGCATCGGTCTGCGGATCGCGCCGCCTGCGCCGGGCGAGCAGTTGCCGCCGCAAGCCGTCGAGATGGTGGGGAGGATCCAGCGGAACCTGGTGTTCTGGATGGAGCACGAGCTGAGGCAGTACCCCCGCTACACCCCGGATCTCGCGGCGTTGCGTGCGTCGGTGGATCGCCTGGTGCTCGGGGTCGGGCGCGAATCGCGAGGCACCTTCCCGGCGCTCCCGAACGCCGCGCTCGCGAAGGAACTCGGGCTGGACCTCGTCGAGTTCGCGGGCGATCACGTCGGCTACCGCAGCGCACCCGACGAGTTCGCCGTCCGGCTCGACTCGATCCTCACCCGCGACGACCGGTGACGCCGTCGCGGCGGCAGGTCAAGCCGACTGCCGCAGCGGATGCAGGGCAGCCAGTGCCCGCAGGGCATCGGCGCGCGAGATGGGCTGGTCGTTCTCCAGGGCGGCCAGCTCCAGTTCGATCCAGTCGCGAATGAGTGCGGACATGGTCACGTTGCGCTGCTCGGCGGCCTTCTTGACGCGCTGGTGCAGATCCAGCGGGATGCGCAGCGACGTGGTGACGGTGACCGTGTCCTCGGCGCGCAGCGGCGGGGGCAGCTCGGCCGGGTCGACGGGCGCGTCGCTGTATTCCAGACCGGACAGGAAGTCCCGGACGTCCTCGGGGTTCGTCGGATAGTCAGTCATCGGCGTGCTCCCAACGCTCGAGTTCGGCCACCTGGGCTTCGGTCATCTCGACCGCGCCCAGGATGTCCCACTGCCAGCCTTCGGTGCGGCGGACAGCGACGATGAGCGGCCGGCCCGTTTCGGTTCGGCCCCACACCGTCAGGACCGCGAGTTCGTTCCGGCCACGCGCCCGCCGAGGCCATCGGCGAGCGCCCATGAGCACCTGCAGCACTTCGCGAGGGTCGATCCCGACCAGCGACAACAGTGCCCACTCAGGCCAGTTATAACCCACGATCAGCGATAATACAAGTGTATTGCACCGAAGCTCACCGTGCTCTCGCCCGGGACAGATTCCAGCTCTGCCAGGCGTCCCCGCCCAGGTCCGCGCGCAGCCGGGTTCGCACCTGCGCGCGCAGCGGCTCGGGGAGCCGATCGGTCGCGGGCAGGATGTCCGGCGAGAGGGTCACCAGGTATTCGGTGTCCAGCGTTTTGCCCTGCTGCCAGCGATCGATGTTCCTCTCGGCGATCAACCGCTCCGGGTCCAGGACGGCCAGCGCCAGCAGCGTCGCCATCGCGGTGCCCACCACGGCGCGCGGCAACCACGCCCGGCGCAGCCGCAGGACCGCGGCCGACACCAAGACGTAGACCAGGCCGAGCCACAGTTCGCAGACTTCCACCAGCAGGCGCAGCACCGTGAACCCGTAGGCCTGCTGGTAGGTCCACATCCGGCCGAGCGCCGAGGCGACGATCACCAGGGCGAGCACACTCACCGCCACCAGCAGCCCCCGCAGCCACCACCGATCGGCGGCAGTGTCCTGGGCCGCCCAGCGCAGTACGACCATCAGCACAGCGAGGGTCAGCACGGTGACGGCCGACAGTTGCCAGAAACCGGTGCGCGCGTATTCGGCGTAGGTCAGGCCCGACGTCTCCTGGACGTAGTCGTCGCCACCGAAGAGCACCACGAACTGGGTCGCGACGAACGCCGCGAACAGGACCGCGAGCGCACCGACCGGCAGCGCCCATTCCGATCGGCGCAAGGTTCGCCCCGCCACCGCCGCTGTGGCGGGCGGCGGTGGGCCCGCCAGCAGGAACAGTGCGCCGAGCGTGCCGAGACCGGCCACCGCGAACAGTGCGATCCAGCGCGCTAACGACGGCATGTCCACGTCCGGCGTCACGGTCTCGAGCAACGCCGCGAACATGGCGTCGGCGCTGCCGAGCAGCGGAACGAACACCGTGAGCAGCGCGACGGTCACCACTGCCGACAGCCCGAGCCGCCGCGCACGCGGCGCGTTCCCGCTACGCACGCGGGCGGTACCGGCGTATGCCCATGGCACGGCGGCAGCCGCCGCGAGCCAGACGGCGAACGTGTCGTAGAGGATGCCGTTCGCCGAGCGGCGTGCGACGACCGCCAGCGAACCGGCGACGCATGCCGCGACCACACACAACGCGAACAACCAGCCCGCGGCGCGGACGGCACCAACCGCGAGCAGGGCGAGGGCGAGCGCCGCCCACCACAGCCGCCCCGCGTTGAACCGAGGAGAACCGGTGCGGGCCGTCTGTCGTCCGGACGTCGCCTCGACCGCATCGCTCGTCGTACTCGCCGCTCGCTTGCGGGCATCGCGGTCGACGAGGAACACCGCCGTCGCGGCGACACCGGCCGCGAGGAGCCACCCGATGCCGGGCCGGTCCCAGTGGATCAGAACCGCGGCAGCCGATCCGGAGACGAGCGCGGCGAGCGCCACCCCGGGAGGGCAGGCGACCCCTCGCCACGTGGACGGACGCGGGAGAAACATCGGCCCGGCCACCGGCGGACCGACCTTCTCCGCGCGCGCCTCGGCCACCGCGCCCCCTGAGCGCCCCGGCGGCGCCCACACCGATGCCGGCGTGGTGGGGACTGCGCTGGAATCGGTTGCGGATGGCGCGGATGCGGTTGACACCGGGTCGGGCGTCGACGCTGATTCGGGTTCTGGAGGCATGGTTCGTTCCTTCGATGGGCGTGCGGAATCACCCCGGGTCCGCGCCTGCGGTCCGGGTCGAGTGGTGTGGCAGATCAGCGTCCGGGCAGAACCACCCGGATGCGGGAGCCGGGATCGGCGACCGCGATGGTGCCGCCGTGCAGGTCGACCACCCACCGGGAGATGGCCAGGCCCAGTCCGGTGCCTCCGCCCGCGGTGCGGCCGCCTCTGGTGAACCGGTCGAACACCTGGGCGCGTTCGGCGAGCGGAATGCCGGGGCCGTCGTCCTCGACGTCGATCACGATCTCGCCCTGCGATGCGCGCACGGCCAGGCGGACTTCCCCGCCCGCGGGCCCGTGCCTGGCGGCGTTGTCGAGCAGGTTGAGCAGCACCTGATGCAGGCGGGCACGGTCGGCGTACACGCGGGCGGCGCCGGGTAGCACGTCGGTGCGGAAGCGCACGCCGCGTCCGAGCGCGGCGGTCATGACCTCCGCTTCGGCGACCACGTCGGCCAGCAGCGGCGCGATCGGCAGATCCTCACGATCGAGCGGGAAGGCGCCCGCTTCGATACTGGAGAGGTCGAGCAATTCCGAGACGAGCAGCGTCAACCGTTCGGTCTGGGCCAGCGCGGTGCGCAGGGTCGCCGGGTCGGGTTGGGAGACGCCGTCCACCAAATTCTCCAGCACCGCGTGCAACGCCGTGATCGGGGTGCGCAGTTCGTGCGAGACGTTCGCGATCAGATCGCGGCGTTGCCGGTCGGCCGCCGCCAGGTCGGCGGCCATCTGGTTGAACGCCTCGGCGAGTTGCCCGACTTCGTCGCGCGAACTCGCCCGCACCCGCAAGGTGTAGTCGCCGTGGGCCATCCGCTTCGCCGCCGCGGTCATCTCCCGCAGCGGCCTGGTGATGCCGTGGGCGAGGAACTGCGAGGTGATCAACGCGATCACCACCGCGGTGAGCGTGGTGCGCGGCGGCAGCCACCCGATCTTGAATCGGAAGAACCCGAACGCGACACCGCCGGAGCACAGCATGAGGATCGCGAGCTTCAGCTTGATCGACTTCACCGGGTCCAACGGCCGCGGCAGCAGCTCGGCCACCCCGTCGCCGAACCTGCGCCACTCGCCGGAAACGATGCCGGACATCGTCTTCCGCACCCGCCGCGCGTTCTCGGGACCGGCGCTCATCGGGCTTCCAGGGCGTATCCGACGCCGCGCACGGTGCGGATCAGGTCGGCGCCGAGTTTGCGGCGCAACGCCTTGATGTGGCTGTCGACCGCGCGGGTGCCCGCCGCGTCGGACCAGTCCCAGACGTCTTCGAGCAGTCGCTCCCGCGCGAGCACCATGCGCGGGCGCCGGGCCAGCCGGGCGAGCAGATCGAATTCCAGCGGCGTGAGCAACGCCTCCACCTCCGCGCGCCAGACCCGGCGCTGATCGACATCGATGCGGAGGTCGCCGACCAGGATCGTCGCGCCGTCGCGGTCGGCCGCCCGGTCCACCCGGCGCAGCAGCGCGTGCACCCGGGCGGCGAGCACGCGCAGCGAAAACGGCTTCGTCAGATAGTCGTCCGCGCCGACGCCCAAGCCGACTAGCTGGTCGGTTTCGTCGGCGCGCGCGGTCAGCATGAGCACGGGCACCGCGCGGCGCGCCTGAATGCGACGGCACACCTCCAGCCCGTCGAATCCCGGCAGCATGACGTCGAGCACCACCAGGTCCGGGTCGACGGCCTCGGCGGCGGCGACGGCCGAGGGGCCGTCGTGGGCCAGCTCGACGGCGAACCCCTCCGCCCGCAGGCGCACCGCGACGGATTCGGCGATGGTCATCTCGTCGTCCACGACCAGGATCCGCCGTGCGGGGTGCGCCGGTGCGCTGTGTTCCATGCACCGAACCCTAGCCACCGGTTGTGGAGAGAACCGGCGTCGTTTGTGGAGATTTCGTGTGCGTGCGCGGACGGTGCCGCACGCGTTCACGGCCGGGGCCACGGTCGCTTGTCGACGCGTTCGATGTCGGTGTTGAACCGCTTCAGGAATCCGGCGAACGCGGCGACGTCCTCGGAGGTCCAGTCCGACAGCACGCTCTCGAGAGCGCGGACGTTGTAGGCGCGTTCGGCATCGAGCTGGCGCCCGCCCTCGGCGGTGAGGCGGAACTTGCGCGCCATGCCGCCGTCCGGATCCGGAATGCGTTCGACGAGACCGGCTTCGCGCATGGCGGTCGTCTGGCGGTGCAGCGTGGAGGTGTCCAGACCGAAGGCGTCGCTGAGTTCGCCCACGGACATCGGGCCCTGCACTCGCAGCCTGCTCAGCACCGTGTAGGCGCTGCGGTCGAGGTGGCCGCTGCCCCGGCGGGCCTTGGCGCTGAGGCTGTGCCGCCCCAGCAGCATGGTTTCGAACTCCACCGAAGATACGGGCTTGTCCACACAACGCTCCTGCCGATATCCGCCGCTACGGGCTCATCTCCGCACCTATACCACACCTACCTACGCGGACCAGCGCATTTGCATACTGCAATTCTTGTGCATAGTGCAATCAGTATGTACCGTACACACAGTTTGAATAGAGAGGGAGATCCGCGTGGCAGCACCATCGGAAGTTCGGTCCGAGGGCATAGTCGGTGTACTCGCGGCGGCGGGCATCGTCGCCGCCCTGATGCAGACCCTGGTGGTGCCCCTGATCGGGGACCTCCCCCGGCTCCTGGGCACCACGCCGTCCAACGCCTCGTGGGTCATCACGGCGACACTGCTCGCCGGTGCGGTGGCCACGCCGATCACCGGCCGCCTCGGCGATCTCTACGGCAAGCGGCGCATGCTGCTCGCGTGCACGGTTCCGCTCATCGGCGGATCGCTGGTCTGCGCGCTGGCGAGCTCGGTCGTGCCGATGATCGCCGGACGCGGCCTGCAGGGAATCGGCATGGGCGTCGTGCCGCTGGGCATCAGCGCGTTGCGGGACCTCCTGCCCACCGAGCGGCTCGGCACGTCCATCGCGGTGATGAGCGCCTCGATGGGGATCGGTGGCGCGCTGGGGCTTCCGATCGCCGCCGCGGTCGCCGAGAACGCCAGCTGGCGCGTGCTGTTCTGGGGCTCGGCCGTGCTCAGCGCCGGCGTGGCCACGCTGATCTGGCTGCTGGTGCCCGCCATCCCGGCGCGCGGAGGCGGCGGGTTCGACGTGCTCGGCGCGCTCGGCCTGGGCACCGCGCTGGTGTGCCTGTTGCTCGCGGTGTCCAAGGGCGCCGACTGGGGCTGGACGAGCGGAACCACCCTCGGCCTGTTCGCGACCGCGATCCTGGTCCTGGCGGTCTGGGGCTGGTGGGAACTGCGAACCGCCGATCCGCTGGTGGATCTGCGAGTGACCGTGCGCAAGCAGGTGCTGCTGACCAACGCGGCCTCGATCGTGGTCGGGTTCGCCATGTACGCGCAATCGCTGATCATCCCGCAGCTGCTGCAATTGCCGGTGGTCACCGGTTACGGCCTCGGGCAGTCCATGCTGGCGATGGGATTGTGGATGGCCCCCGCCGGTCTGGTGATGATGGCGGTTTCCCCGCTGGGCGCCCGGCTTTCGGCCGCGCGCGGCCCGAAAGTGACGCTCATCGTGGGCAGCATCGTCATCGCCCTGGGGTACGGCTCATCGGTCCTGCTGCTCGGGTCGACCTGGGGCCTGCTCGTCGTGACGTGTGTGTGCAGCGGTGGCGTCGGCCTCGCCTACGGCTCCATGCCCGCGCTCATCATGGGCGCGGTCCCGCTGTCGGAAACCGCGTCGGCCAACAGCTTCAACACTTTGATGCGCTCGATCGGGACCACGGTGTCCGCGGCGGTCGTCGGAGTCGTCCTCGCGCAGATGAGCACCGGTCTCGGTGGACACACCATTCCCACCGAGGCCGGTTTTCGCACCGGGCTGCTGATCGGGTGCGGCGTCTCCGTGCTCGCCGCACTGGTCGCGCTGGCCATACCGGTCCGCAAGCCCACCGAGCCGCCGCGGGACACCGCGGAACGCGAGCCCGCGGCCGCGCGCGCCTGAGCGCCCCGGCTCAGGCGAACAGGCGCGCGACGAACGGAATGCTGTGCGGCAACGAAGCGGCCATCGTGGCGCTGTGATCCTTCCCCGCGTACACGCGGACATCGGGCCGGACACCGTGCGATTCCAGATCGACGACCAGCTTCGCGGTCAACGGCGCGGGGACGTCGGTGTCGTTGGTGCCCTGCCCGATGAACAGCGGCCGGTCGTATCCCGTCAGCGGGACGTCCATGACCGGGCGCGCCGTGGCGACGAAGTCGCCGTCGGTGAGCGGGCGGGAGAACAACTGGTCGACCGAGATTCCCTGCGCGCGATCGGCGAGCGGCTGGAAGCACAGCGACTCCGCTGCGGTCACCAATTGCTTGCCGACCGGGCTGAGATAGCTGTCCAGATCGAAGCCTGGTCGCGCCGCCTTCAATCCGTTCAACACATACGCGATATAGGCGGTGAGGTGCGCGTTGCCGATCGCGGGCACACCGGGTCCGAGGAACGAAGCGGCCTCGACGATGTTGGAAGCAGGGCCGGTGGCGACGGCGCCGCGATAGTCGAGGTCGGGTGCGTATTCCGTCGCCAGTGACGCGGTGAACACCGCGGCGCCGCCGCCTTGCGACTGCCCGATCGCCACCCATTTCGACGACAGCGAATCGTCGGCCGCGCGAGCCGCACGCACCATGTCGATCGCCGCGTGCGCCTCGGCACGTCCGTCCAGGTACGCGTGCGGTCCCGGGGTGCCCAGACCGATGTAGTCGGTCGCGACGACGGCGTAACCCTGGCGCATCCACGTCGCCAGGTAGTCCAGGTCGCGTTTGCTGCGACCCGCGGTGGAAGGCGCGCATTCGTCGGCGAGGCCGACCGTTCCGTGTTCCCAGGACAGCACCGGCCAGCCCCCGCTCGGCGGCGTGCCCGCGGGCACGAAGACGGCGCCGCTGGACAGGGCCGGCCGGCCGTCGGAGGTCCGAGTCCAGTACGTCAAGCGATGGGCCGAGCCCGCGCCCTCGATCCAGAGCGGTTCGGGCATTGCCTCATCGGTGGCGACCGTGCCCGGCTCCGGCCCCTCGGGATCGGCCACCGCCGGACCCATCTGCGCCCCCGCGCACAGCAGCGCCGCCATGGCCACGGCAATTCCCGCACGTCGCACCGACATGGGCGTCACCTCTCGATCGTCGGCTTGGTGTCTCGATGAGACACTGTAACCCGACAATCGGCTAAAGTGTCACTTTGAGACATCAATGACATCGCGGAGAGAGCTGCGGACATGACGGGCGTGAACGGTCCACGCGAACGCGAGAAGACGCGAGTGCGCCGGGATTTGGTCGAGGCGGCGCTGCGGCTGTTCGAAATACATGGGTTCGAACAGACCACCGTGCAGCAGATCGCCGACGCCGTGCGGGTCTCGCGGCGCACCTTCCATCGCCATTTCCCCTCGAAGCTCGCGGTGGTCTTCAGCCACGAGGAAGACCTGATGGCGCAATTGCTCGCCGCCGTCGACCGGCGACCGGCGACCGAATCGGTGCTGACCGCACTGCGCGCGGCGCTGCGCGACTTTCTGCTCGACGAGCAGGACGCCCCGGCACGCCACCGCCAGGCGGACACGGCGCGCCGGGCCAGGCAGCTGCTGGTCGGCAACCCGGAATTGCGCCGGGAGAACTTCATCGGCGCCCTCGGACGCCAGCGCGCGATGGCGCTGAACTTCGCCGCCCGCGCCGGGCTCCCCGCCGACGATCTGCGGCCGCAGCTCACGGCCGCGGCCTGTTTCGCGGCCTTCGGCGTCGGCCTCGATCACTGGATGATGGGGGCGGACCATTCGATTCCGGCCCTGCACCGCGTCCTCGATCGCACGGTGGCCTCGCTCCAGCAGGGCATCGATATCCAGGGCGCGGGCTGAGCGCGCCGAGGGCGGCGCAGCCCGCGCCGTAACCCGTTCCACCCGGGTCGCATACCATCGCGAAGGTGATCACGGTGGCCACTTGGAACGTTCTGCATCGCGTGCACGCCGAGAACTGGTACGAGGACGTCGCTACCCGATGGCCGGACGAGGGGGCGCGGATCGCCGCGGTGACCGCGCGGGTGGCCGAACGCACCGAACGGATCATCGCGTTACAGGAGGTCAGCGGCGATCAGTTGGCCGGCCTGCGAATGGCGCTGCCGGGCCGGACGATCCACGCGATGCGGTATCAGCGGCTGCCGACACCGCGGCGCGTCCCCAGCTCCCTGCTCGACGGCGGCGAATATCTGGTCGTGCTCACCGCCGAGCCGAGCCGTGAAGTCACCGCAGAATCCTTTGCCCAGGACCGCGGTAAAGGCGCTCTTGTCGTCGACGCGGGCGGCCTGACGGTGATCGCCACCCACGTGACCGGTGACCGGCGGCGCGCCGACCAACTCACCCGCCTGGCCGAACTCGCCACCGACGCATCGCAGAACGCCGCGGTGCTGCTGGGTGACTTCAACATCGACCGCGCCTCCGTCGCCGCCGGGTTGGGCGACGCCTTCGTCGTCGCCGAATACGCCGCAGGCGCGATCCCCACCCGCCCCCGCGATTCGGGCCCGAAGTCGCAGTACATCGACCACGTGGTGGTACACGGCGCGACCGTCACGGCGGCGGCGGTCGACGACGTCGGCGGGGTATCCGACCACAACCTCGTCCACGCGGCCCTCACGGTCTGAGCGGGCCGCCGTCGCCGTTGCGCTGTGGAGATATCGCGCACCACGCCGATTCGGTCCGAACAGCTCGGGCTCGCGGCAGACCCGATGGCAGGGCTTGAACTCGATCCGGTGCCGGTCACCGCTACGACAGGAAGTAGTATGAGCCGGTGGATAATCCGGCGGTAGTAGCGGCGCGGATGCGCGGCGCGTTCGTCGGATCCGCGGCCGGGGCGGTGAGCATCGCGGCGCACGCGCTCGGCGGCGGCGCGCTGTCTCCCGGCGCCGCGCCGATCGCCCTGCTGATCGCCGCGTGCGCGGCGGTGGGCGTGCTGGCCGGCACGCGGCCGCACCGTCGTGGGCCGGGCGAGATCATGGCGACGCTGGCGGTGGGGCAAGCCGTCGCACACGTCGCATCCACCCTGTCGGCCGGCCATCACCACTACGCGGGCACAACGTCGGCGATGCTCTTGACGCATCTGGCGGCCGTTCCGCTCGGCGCGCTGCTCATTCGCGCCGCCGAACAAGGTGTGCTGCGGGCGGTTTCCGACGTGCGGCACGCGGTGCGCGTGCTCGCCGACGGGCCCAGCGCACCGGTCCGGCTCGGCTCGTTCGCCTTCGGCCGGGCGCTGCCTCATCCACGGCGCCTGCTGCTCGGTTCGGGCTCCGGTCTGCGCGGTCCACCACTCCGGGCCTGACCTCCTCCTCGCGCCGGCGAGCGTCGCGGGCTCACCGCCCCGCGACGCGAATCGGATCGACATCGTCCACGCGGCTCGAAATCTGCCCGAATCAGCGAATGCCACGGCAGGTCGTGGCACGGCACAGCGCTTCGCCACGAGACTCAGTGAGCCGCGGTCTATTTCGGCGAGTCCCCCGATGGTCGCGGCGTTCGGAACAACGCCCGCCCTCGGCCGGTCCGGTGATGTCGCCACGAGTCCGCTGCGCCGGCCGACAACACCCGATGACGGACCGGCAGGCCCACCGGCGGATCCGTCGACGCCTCACACCTCGTCGGCGCACCACACCACATCGCGCGAAACTTCCGGAGTTCTCATGTTTGTCAATACCTTCACTTCGCCACGCATCGCTCGCCTCCTGCGGGGCGCGATCGCCGCCGCGGCGGTGCCCCTTCTGCTGACCGCGTGCTCGTCGGCCGACAAGACGGACACCGTCGCATCAGCCGATGCCGTGACGATTGCCGACCAGTGGGTCAAGGCGGCCGACAGCGGGATGTCGGCCGCGTTCGGCGACCTGATCAACAGCGGCGACACCCCCCGCACCATCGTCTCGGCCACCAGTCCCGCCTCCGACCGGATCGAGCTGCACGAAGTGGTCACCGACGCGAACGGGACGAAGGCGATGCGGCCCAAACGCGGCGGATTCGTCGTCCCCGCGCACGGCCGCACCCAGCTGCGGCCCGGCGGCGACCACATCATGTTCATGGACCTGCACGGACCACTGCGCACCGGATCGGAGACGTCGCTCACGCTGACCTTCGACGACGGCTCGAGCACGACATTCACCGCCCAGGTGCGCGACTTCGCGGGCAACCAGGAGAATTACGTGCCCGATCACGCGGGCGGCGAGTCACACGCCGGCGCGCAGACCCCCGCGCACGGTGGCTGAGCGGAACGGACCGCGACCCGCACGGATCAACCGGCGGCGCCTGCTGGGCGGCGGTGTCGCCGCGGCAGGCGTCGCCGGTGCCGGGCTCGGCGCCGCCGCCCGCATCGGACAGCGGGGGCCCGATCCGTCGCCGTGGGACGCGGCGGTGCCGTTCTACGGACCGCACCAAGCCGGGATCGATACCGTGGCGCAAGCGCACGCGGCGTTCGTCGCATTCGATCTGAGGGCGGGAGTCGGGCGCGAGGACCTCGTCGGACTACTGAAGATATGGACCGGCGACGCCGCCCGGCTCACCCAGGGGCGGCCCGCCCTCGCGGACACCGAACCCGAACTGGCGCAGCGTCCGGCGCGGCTAACCATCACCGTGGGTTTCGGGCCCGCGGTGTTCCCGGCGGCCGGCCTCGGGCATCGCAGGCCGTCCTGGCTGCGGCCGTTGCCCCCGTTCCCCATCGACCGGCTCGAAGCCGCCTGGAGCGGAGGCGACCTGCTCCTGCAGGTGTGCGCGGATGAGGCGACCACGGTGTCGCACGCGGTGCGTGTGCTGTGCCGGAGCGTGTCGTCGCTGGTCACCGTGCGCTGGGTGCAGCGTGGATTTCGCGATGCCGCGCCGGGCGGGACGCCGCGCAACCTGATGGGCCAGGTGGACGGCACGGTGAACCTCGCTCCCGGCACACCGGAGTTCGCCCGCCTGGTGTGGGACGACGGCGCGACCCAGCCCTGGCTGAGCGGCGGTACCTCGTGCGTGCTGCGGCGGATCGCGATGACATTGGACACCTGGGACCGAATCGACCGAGAGGAAAGGGAACTCACCATCGGCCGCACCGTTGCCAACGGTGCTCCACTGACCGGAACCGACGAGTTCGACGAACCGGACTT
Source organism: Nocardia sp. NPDC047654 (assembly GCF_043205035.1). Lineage (NCBI taxonomy): Bacteria > Bacillati > Actinomycetota > Actinomycetes > Mycobacteriales > Nocardiaceae > Nocardia > Nocardia sp. NPDC047654. Next base: position 41,916 of record NZ_JBIDDF010000022.1, on the reverse strand, counting down.
CACGGCCGTCGACGCGAACGGGATACCCGTCATCCCCCCGTCGTCGCACATCGCTCGGGCTCATCACACGCACGACGGCGAGCGTTTCCTGCGTCGTGGCTACAACTACGACGACGCGCCCGCGCCGGGCGGGATCTCCAACTCGGGTCTGCTGTTCGCCGCCTATCAGCGCGACGTGGACACGCAGTTCGTTCCGGTGCAGCGCAGGCTCGCGGAATTCGACGCGCTCAATGTGTGGACGACGCCGGTCGGTTCCGCGGTGTTCGTGATCCCGCCCGGGGTCGCGGCACCGGGCGGCTATCTCGGGCAATCACTGTTCGAGGCGTGAGATGTGTTCGGCGCCCGGCGGGCGCCGAACACATCAGGTCAGCAGAACACTTGCAAGGCATCTCGTCGAACAGCGCATCGTCTCAGCCCGCGTTGCGGATCTGGGTCAGGAAATCTCCATTGGTCTCGGTTTGCCTCATGCCGGCCAGCAGCAGTTCGAGCGCTTGCTGCGGGTCGCGGCCCGACAGGGTCTTGCGGAGGGATCGAGTGGCGGCGAGCTCATCGGCGGTGAGGAGCAGTTCCTCTTTGCGAGTGCTCGACCGGTCGATGTCGATCGCGGGGAACAGGCGGCGGTCGGCGAGGTGCCGATCGAGCTTCAGTTCGGCGTTTCCGGTGCCCTTGTACTCCTCGAAGATCACGGTGTCGGCCAGCGAGCCGGTCTCGACCAGCGTGGTGGCGATGATGGTGAGCGAGCCGCCGTTCTCGATATTGCGGGCGGCGCCGAGGAATTTCTTCGGTGGCGCGAGCGCCCCGGCGTCGACGCCACCGGAGAGAATCCGGCCGGACCCGGCGGCCGCCAGGTTGTAGGCACGGGCCAGCCGGGTCAGCGAGTCCAGCAGCACGACCACGTCGCGGCCCATTTCGACGAGACGTTTGGCGTGCTCGATGGCCAATTCGGCGAGCACGATGTGTTCGCGGGCCGGCTGGTCGAAGGTCGCGGCGGCGACCTCGGCGGGCACCGCGCGGGACAGGTCGGTCACCTCTTCCGGGCGTTCTCCGACCAGTACCAGCATCAGGTGGCACTCGGGATGATTCTTGGCGATGCCGTGCGCGATGGATTGCAACGCGGATGTCTTGCCCGCCTTGGGCGGTGCGACGACCATCGCGCGCTGGCCCTTGCCGATCGGCATCATCAGATCGGTGACGCGGGTGGTCAGCTCGTGCGGCTCGGTCTCCAGCCGTAGGCGGTCCTGCGGATAGATGGGGACCAGGTCGGCGAAGTGCGGTCGCGACCCGGCATTGCCCGGAGGCAGGCCGTTGACGCTGCCGACTCCGACCAGCGGTGCGAGTTTCGCGCCTTCCCGCTTGGATCCGACTGTGCCGGTGACGATATCGCCGCGGCGAAGGCCGTACTCGCGGATCGAGCGCGCGGGCACATGAGCATCGTGCGGTCCGGGCAGGTAGCCGTCGACGTGCAGCGAGGCATGGTTGTCGGTGATATCGAGGATGCCCGTGACCGATGTCGTGCGGTTCTCTCCGGTTGCGTTGTCTTGTCTGCGAATACTGTTGTCCTGCATGGAATTACTCCTGGTGAGTTGTGGATGCGGCGGGTCGCCATGAATGCCGCCTGCTGGGAATGACGCTCGCTGCGGCGCGCCGATGTGCTGTGTGGCTGGAGCCATCCAGTCCGAGCGCGGTGCCGGGGGCACGGCATGCGAGACCGCCGTGGCGAATGTGGACTCTTGTGGGAGGGAACTGTCACCTACATCCACAAGATGAAGACCGCACCAACAGTAGCGGCACCAGCGACAACACGCAATGGCGCCCGATTGTTCCAGTGGTCGATCGGATGACCGTCGCCATGATCGAGCCAGTGCGACGCACGTCGCATGAATCGCTCGGCAGGCGATACCGGGCATACGCCCGGATTACGGTTCGATGTCCCCCACCAGGCGGTTTGCGCTATGTCCGATGGGATTCGGTCGCGGAAGTGGTCCTACGTGCGAAACCAGGACGAGGAGCGGCACGAATGGACAGGTCAGGCTCTCGCGGCACAGCGGAGCCCGACCTGTCTTGCGCACTACTTCGGCGCGTACGGGTTGTATTCGTTGGTGTAGAACTTCGAAGGATCGAACGAACCGGTGATCGCGCCGGTATCTCGCAGCCAAGCCTCCCAGCGCAGGAAGTCGGCGTCGGTGATGACGCCGCTGACGGCGGGCACTCCGACCGACAACCAGTACTTCACCGACGAGGCGTCCTCCCCCGATCGCTTACGCTTCTCGATGATCTCGGTGAACTTCGCGATCACCTGGTCGCGCGGGGTCGTCTTCTGCCATTCGATGGCTTTGGCGACCCCGTCGACGAATGCCCGGACACTGTCGGGATTCTTGGCGATGAAGTCGTTGCGGAAAACGTACTGACCGCCGTTGAACGGACCGAATTCCTCGTAGTCGGTGAAGACCGGACGGAGTCCGCCGTTCGCGATCGCCCGCTGCTGGAATTGCCCGCTCAACGCGGCGACGTCGACCTGCCCGCGCCGAACGGCGTCCTCGGTGTTCGGCGGAGGCAACACCACCAGCTGGACCGACTTGATCTGTTGGTCGTCGAAGCCGATCTTCTTCAACGCGGTGTGGATATCAGCCTCGGACTGGCCGCCCAGCGTATTCACTCCGATCTTCTTGTCCAGCAGATCTTTCGGAGTCTTGATCGGGCTGTTCTCGGGAACATAGAACCCGGTGAACGTCTTCTCGTCGGACCCGTAGTAGTTCACCACGGCGGTAATCGGCGCGCCGCCCTGTGCCAGCTTGGCCACCGCGCCCCCGAACGCACCGCCGAAGTCGACCTGACCGGTCGCCGCCGATTGGATGTCCTGCGGACCGCTGATGGTATTGCCTTGCCACTCGAGCTTCACTTTGCCGTCGAAGAAGCCGAGATCTTCCGCGAGTTCCGGAATGACGACTTGAGACGCCCAACCTTGATAACGCAGCACCGGCACACCGCCGGACGTACGGACCTCCCCGCCGCCGCATGCGGTCAGCAGCATCGCCACCGTCGCGGCGACTATCGCGCCGACCAGAAACCTGCTGTGCGCTCTCACGCTCATACTCTCCTCGCTGGCAGCAACGCACTGACGCGCCGCATTCCAGCGATCGTTGAGCATGGGCAATCTCGCGTCCATGATTGTCTTCGGCGCGATTCGAAAGCGGCGATCATCACGTGCGTGTCCACCGGCCGCTCCCGGGCGCCTACGATCCGGTCATGGCGGAGATCAGCACAGAGCGGCGGGACAAAGTAGCGATCATCACCGTGCACGACCCGGATCGGCGGAACGCGTTGACACCGGAGCTGTCCGGACAACTGGCCGCCGCGGTGGCCGAGGCCGAGCGCGATACCGGCGTGCACGCGGTGGTCGTCACCGGAACCCCGCCCGCGTTCTGCGCGGGCGCCGATCTCAGCGCGCTCGGCGAGGCCCGCGAGCAGGGACTGCGGGTGATCTACGACGGATTCCTCGCGGTCGCGCGGTGCGCACTGCCGACCATCGCGGCGGTCGGCGGCGCGGCCGTCGGCGCGGGACTCAACTTGGCCCTGGCCGCCGACGTGCGGATCGCCGGCCCCCGCGCCCGGTTCGACGCCCGGTTCCTGCGGCTCGGCATTCATCCGGGTGGCGGAATGACCTGGATGCTGCAACGCGCCGTCGGGCCGCAGCGGGCCGCCGCGATGACGCTGTTCGGGGAGATTCTCGACGCCGAGGCCGCCCGCGACGCCGGTCTGGCGCACCGGGTGATCGACGGTGACCACGACGCGCTGCTGGACGGCGCGGTCGAGTTCGCCGCGGCCGCGGCCGACGCGCCGCGCGACCTGCTCATCACCACCAAGCGCACCATGCGCCACACCGCGAATCTCGCCGCTCACGCCGACGCGGTCGACGCCGAGATCGTGCCGCAGGTGGCCTCTCTCGAATCCCCCGAATTCGCCGCGCGGCTGGCGGCGAAGAAGGCCGAGATCGGCCGATCGAGATGATCCGACGGCGCTCGTGCGGCAGGGGCCGGCCACCGAGCGCAACCCTGGTCGGCGGCCGGACAGCCGAGGAAACGAAGTGTGGTCCCGCTGACCTCGTCGGACTCGAGCGACAACGGCGAATCCGGTTTGGTGTATCCGGCTGCGGGTAGCCGCTTCGAGACCGCATAGGACATGCGCGGCAGTTCTTGCTCCGCGTCCTCTGCGACCGACGATTCGTGCCGCTGACCCGCAGGGCACGGTGCTTCTCGTACGCGTCGAAGTGTCGGGCGACTACGGAGACCAACAGGAGGCCCCATGCACTACATCGATGACACCAAACATTTGCTGAGCGACCTCGTGGGGCGGCTGATCGAGTCGGCGAGCAGCTATTCGAGCAGCCAAACCGTGACCATCGCTCGCCCGCGAGCCGAAGTCGAGCGGTTCTGGCGCGACCCGGCGAACCTGTCGGAGGTGCTGGGCGATATCGCCGAGGTCAGCTCGACCGAACCGTCGATCTACGAGTGGACGTTGCACTCCGGCACCGACGGGCGCACGACCTGGAAGACCACCCTGCGCGAGGAGGACGGGAACCTGCGGTTCGTCGGCTTCGACGACGAGGACAGCGCCTCCGCCCGTGGCCTCGAGATCGACCTCGGTTTCCGGGACGCGCCGCGCAATCTGGGCACCGAAGTGACCATGCGGGCGCGGACCCCACTGCCCGACCTGCTGACCGGCGCGGCCATGTTCACCGCCCTCTATCGAGCCCGAGCCCGGCTGCAGACCGGCGAAATGCCCACCCTCGCCCACAATCCGAGCGCTCGCTCGTCGGCTCGGTGAACAGGAGGAGACATGCGTGCGCTCTGCTGGAACGGCGTCAACGACCTCGCCGTGGAAACCGTGCCCGACCCGACGCTGGTCAATCCGCATGACGTCATCGTGCAGGTGCGGCTGACCACCACCTGCGGCTCCGACCTGCATTTCATCGACGGATATCTGCCCGGCATGCGGGAAGGTGACGTTTTCGGGCACGAATTCATGGGCGAAGTCGTCGAAATCGGGGCCGAGGTCGGCTCGACAAAGGTGGGCGACCGCGTCGTCGTCCCGTCCTTCATCGGGTGCGCGTCGTGCTGGTATTGCGACCACGAACTGTATTCGATGTGCGACACCACCAATCCGAACGGTGCGCTGCAACAACCGCTGCTCGGCTATCCGAGCGGTGGCATCTACGGCTACACCCACCCCTTCGGCGGCTACCAGGGATCCCACGCGGAATATGTCCGCGTCCCCTTCGGCGACGTCAACTGCTTCCCGATACCGGAAGGCATCACCGACGAACAGGCATTGTTCCTCTCCGATGCCGTACCGACGGGCCTGATGGGCGCCGAGTTCTGCAATATCCACCCGGGTGACACCGTCGCGGTGTGGGGCAGCGGCGGGGTCGGATTGATGGCCGGGCACACCGCCCGCCTGCTCGACGCCGACCGGATTTTCGTCATCGACCGGTTTCCCGAGCGGCTGCGCGTAGCTAGTGAGCAGTTCGGCGCGGAGACCATCGACTACACCGCCGTCGACAGCGTCCAGGAGATGCTGCGCGAGAGCACCGGTGGCCGCGGCCCGGACGCCTGCATCGACGCCGTCGGAATGGAAGGACACGGCACCGGATTCCAGCAGATCTACGACAAAGCCAAACAACTCCTGCGGCTGGAATCCGATCGCGCGACACCGCTGCGCGAAGCGATTCTCGCGTGCCGGAAAGGCGGCGTCGTCGCGGTGCTCGGCGTCTACGGCCTCACCGACAAGTTCCCCATGGGCGTCGTGACGAACAAAGGCCTCACCATTCGCACCGCACAGCAGTTCGGGCAGCGGTATGTGCCCCGGATGTTCGATTACATCCAGCAGGGTGACCTGGACCCGTCCTACTTGATCACCCACGACATGCCACTCGACGACGCGGTGTACGGCTACGACATCTTCAAGCACAAAAAGGAAGGGTGCATCCGATCCGTCTTCCGGCCTTGATGCCGGATTTCCGAAGGACTGGGTGACCCGCCGGCGGCCCGCGCGTCTCCGCCAGGCGGCCCGACTCCCCATGCGCACCGACACGCGGCACTGTGGTCGGCGGGGGGCTTCGAGCCGCGTGATCGTTACCAACCGCCGGGGCGGCCGGTAACGCCGACGGTGGCACGGCCCCACCCGCACCACTGCCCGGCTACCAGGCCCGGAAGCGCCGATCTCGATTGGGAGAGCGCGACTTTCGGACAAACTCTTGACTCGTTCCAGAAAGCGGACGAGACTTCCGTGCATGCCAACGGCCTCGGAATTCCAGCAGCTGCTGCGAGGAGTTTCGCTGCGTGTGACCCGTCCCCGGGTCGCGGTGCTCAGCGCGGTGCACGACCATCCGCACGCCGACACGGAGTCGATCATCCGTGCCGTTCGATCCGCGCTGCCCGAGGTGTCCCATCAAACGGTGTACGACTCGTTGAACGCGCTCACCGCCACCGGCTTGGTGCGGCGTATTCAGCCCTCCGGGTCCGTCGCGCGCTACGAGTCGCGGGTCGGCGACAATCACCACCACGTCGTATGCCGGGCGTGCGGGGTGATCGCCGACGTCGACTGCGCCATCGGCGATGCCCCGTGTCTGACCGCGTCCGATGACAGCGGGTTCTCGATCGATGAGGCCGAAGTCATCTACTGGGGCCTGTGTCCCGATTGTGTGGAAACACAGGCTTCCCGATCACATCCGTGATCGCAGCCCACATCACTCATTCAGGAAGGAATGCTGTGTCATCCGATAGCCGCCCGCCCAATCCTGACACCGAAACTCACAGCGCAAGCGAAAGTGAGAACCCGGCGATTCCATCGCCCACCGCGAAGACGGATCGTCGCCCCCACAGCAACAAGGACTGGTGGCCGGAGCAGATCGATGTCTCGGTGCTGCACGCCCATTCGTCCAAATCCAACCCCCTGGGTGCGGACTTCGACTACGCCGCGGAGTTCGCGAAACTCGACGTCGATGCCCTCAAGGCCGACGTCGCCGCGGTCCTGACCAATTCGCAGGACTGGTGGCCCGCCGACTACGGCAACTACGGCGGCCTGTTCATCCGGATGAGCTGGCACGCCGCGGGTACCTACCGCATCGCCGACGGCCGCGGCGGCGGCGGTCAGGGCGCGCAGCGCTTCGCGCCGCTCAACAGCTGGCCCGACAACGCCAATCTGGACAAGGCTCGCCGGCTGCTGTGGCCGGTCAAGCAGAAGTACGGCAACAAGATCTCCTGGGCCGACCTGCTCGTATTCGCGGGAAACGTGGCCTTGGAGTCGATGGGCTTCCAGACCTTCGGTTTCGGCTTCGGCCGCCCGGACATCTGGGAACCGGAAGAGGTCTTCTGGGGCCCGGAGGACACCTGGCTCGGCGACGAGCGCTACAGCGACGACCGTGAACTGACCGGCCCGCTCGGCGCCGTCCAGATGGGCCTGATCTACGTGAACCCGGAAGGCCCCAACGGCCGGCCGGATCCGGTGGCCGCCGCGCGGGACATCCGGGAGACGTTCGGCCGCATGGCGATGAACGACGAGGAGACCGCCGCGCTGATCGTCGGCGGCCACAGCTTCGGCAAGACCCACGGCGCCGGCGACCCCGGCCTGGTGGGCGCCGAGCCCGAAGGCGCCCCGATCGAGCAGCAGGGCCTGGGCTGGAAGAGCGCCTACGGCACGGGCAAGGGCAAGGACGCCATCACCAGCGGCCTGGAGGTCGTCTGGACGTCCACCCCGACCCGGTGGGGCAACGGCTTCCTGCAGAACCTGTACGGCTACGAGTGGGAGCTGACCAAGAGCCCCGCCGGAGCCTGGCAGTGGAAGCCGAAGGACGGCGCGGGCGAGGGCGCCATCCCGGATCCGTTCGACGGCCCCGCGCGTACCCCGACGATGCTGACCACGGACCTCGCGCTGCGGGAAGACCCGATCTACGGCGAGATCACCCGTCGCTGGTTGGAGCACCCCGATGAGCTGGCCGAGGCGTTCGCCAAGGCGTGGTACAAGCTGCTGCACCGCGATATGGGACCGATCAGCCGCTACCTCGGACCGTGGGTTCCGGAGCCGCAGCTGTGGCAGGATCCGGTTCCCGCCGTCGATCACCAGCTGATCGACGAACAGGACATCGCGGCCCTCAAGAACAAGGTCCTCGAGTCCGGCCTGTCGGTGGCGCAACTGGTCAAGACGGCCTGGGCTTCGGCGGCCAGCTACCGCAGCACCGACAAGCGCGGCGGCGCCAACGGTGCCCGGATTCGTCTCGAGCCGCAGAAGAACTGGGCGGTCAACGAGCCGGACGAGCTGGCCAAGGTTCTGCCGGTGCTCGAGCAGATCCAGCAGGACTTCAACAGTTCCGCCTCCGGCGGCAAGAAGGTCTCGCTGGCCGACCTGATCATCCTGGCCGGATCCGCGGCGATCGAGAAGGCAGCCAAGGACGCCGGGCACGATGTCACCGTGCCGTTCACGCCCGGGCGGACGGACGCGACCCAGGAGAGCACCGACGTCGAGTCGTTCGCGGTGCTGGAACCGCGGGCCGACGGGTTCCGCAATTACGTGCGGACCGGCGAGAAGGCTCCGCTGGAGCGCCTGCTGCTCGACCGGGCGTACATGCTCGACGTGACCGCTCCCGAGCTGACGGTGCTCATCGGCGGCCTGCGCGCCTTGGGTGCGAACTACGGCGGCACCGACCACGGTGTGTTCACCGACCGGCCGGGCGTGCTGACGAACGACTTCTTCGTCAACCTGCTCGACCAGGACACCGAGTGGAAGGCGTCCGAGTCGGCGGAGAACGTCTACGAGGGCTTCGACCGGTCCTCCGGTGCGGCCAAGTGGACGGCCACCGCCAACGACCTCGTCTTCGGGTCGCACTCGGTGCTGCGCGCACTGGCCGAGGTGTACGCGCAGGACGACGCCGGGGCGAAGTTCGTGAACGACTTCGTCGCCGCGTGGGTCAAGGTGGTCGAGAACGATCGGTTCGACCTCGCCCGATCCGTCTGAGCGAAATTCCGGGCCGGCCCTCCGGGGCCGGCCCGGATTCTCGAGTCGCGACGGCGCGTGCCGTCCGGATCTAGCCGGACGGCAGAGCCGTGTCCTCGGGCCGACGCCCGGTGGTCATGTACAGGGTGCGGCGGCCGACCTCGACAGCATGGTCGGCGAAGCGTTCGTAGTAGCGGCCCAGCAGGGTGACATCGACCGCGGCGGCGGTGCCGTTGTCCCAGCCCTCGGCGAGGATCGCGGCGAGCAGATCGCGGTGCAGGTCGTCCATGGTGTCGTCGCGGGCGTCGAGATCCGCGGCGTCGCCGGGGTCGGCGGTGGTCAGTACGCCGACCGCGGCGTCAGCGAGGTCGACCGCCGTCTCACCCATGTGACTCACCAGCTCGCGCACCGGTTCGGGGACGGCGTCGGCGGGATGCCTGCGCCTCGCGGTACGGGCGATGTGCTCGGTCAGGGTGCTCATCCGGGTGAGGTCGTCGACCAACCGCAGCGCGGTCACCACCCGCCGCAGTTCTCCCGCCACCGGCGCCTCGAGCGCCAGAAGCGTGACCGCGGCGTGTTCGGTGTCCTCGCGCATCGCCACGGTTTCGGCGCAGTAGTCGATGGTGCGCTCGGCCAGCTCCAGATCCGCGCCGAGCAGCGCGTCGGTCGCCATCGCGATGGCTTCCCGATTGCGCGCGCACATCACTCGCAGTTGACCGGCGAGCTGCTCGAGGTGATCGTGATAGCGGGTGCGCACTACTCCATCATCGCGCGTATCCCAGTCGTGCGCTGCAGGCTCGCGGCGTCAGCCCGGTACAGGTCGCTCCCCTGCCCTGGCACACGGGTCACGAGTTCGTTCGGGCAAATGCTCCACGGACAAGCCCACGCAGCGCCGCGCGGTCGGCACGCCGCCGTGAGTCAGCCGCTCCCGCCACGGCGGACATGGTCTGCGAGACCCGGTCAGCGCTGCACGTGGCCTGCTCGTTGCACCTTCCTGGCGGCGAGCACCAGCGGGATTTGCAGCGGAAGCCGCACCAGGGCAACCGCTTTCACGGGCGCCGGGATCCGGTCGTTGCGCAGCCAGTCGACCGCCATCTGAATGTTGGCCGGGAACACCGCCAGGAACAACCAGGCGGCCCATCGCCCGCCCCACCGCCGCGTCCGCGGCGTGACGAGCGCGGCGGCCACGACGAGTTCGGCGACCCCGGAACCGTGGGTGTACAAACGGGGCCGGCCGGGCAGCTGTGCGGGGATCACCGAATCGAACGGCTGTGGCGCAAGGAAGTGCAGTATCCCCACGCCGAACAGGAGCGCGGCCAGTCGTCGCGCCGTCGATGCCGCTGCGCGTTCGCTCGCGTCGGCATGTTCCACTGATGCCATCACCTCTCGCTTTCCGGCAACCAAACGGCAAGCCCGCATAGATAGAACCGCTAGTAACTTAATTATCTGCCGACTCTAGCGGCACGGGCGCAAGGGGTCGACACAACCTCGGATTTCAGAAGTAAACGGCCGCGCCATACCGCCATTGCCGCCGATCTCGAACCACTCGATCAGCGAGGAGAACGAAAGTTCACATAGTGCGGTGCCCGAGTAGGCTGTCGTCGGACATGTCGCTGCCGGTCGTGCGGGAAGGGGCGGGTGTGGGATTGCCATCAACCGGACCGTTGACGGCGCGCACCGGCGCTGCCGGAATGTGGTGGTCGTGTTGTGCCGCCGGGATGTCGATGCCGTGGCGGACGGTGTTCCCCCGCCGCCCCGACGCGGAGTTGCTGGGCTCGATCACGAACGCGGGACTGCCCCCGGCAAGGGCCACAGTTCGTTTGACCGCGCTCGTCCATGGCGTGCGCCCCGCCCCGGCCTACGGGGTGATCGAAGGAGCGCTGCGGCCGCCCACGGTAGCGATCGCGATGACCAGTTTCCTCATAGAACACCCGGAAGCTCGTTTCCTGGTCGATCCGGCGATGTGCGCCGACGTGCACACCCGGGTCCTGCCGCGACTGCGCCGCCCCTATCGTGAGCTCGTCGCGCCGAGGAAACCGCTTGTCGGATTGGGCGATTCGCTGGCGATGTCGGCTATCCCCGTCGACGCGGTCGACTTCGCGATCGCGACGCATATTCACTGGGACCACGTGGCCGGACTGCTCGATCTACCGGCGCCACTCGCGCTGCGGGCATCCACGGCCGAACTGGCGTGGGCGACGAACCCCGCGACGGCCCCGATGGGAGTCGCCGAGCCGCTCAGCTCACGACCCACCCCGTCCTTCGACCTAGACGGACCTCCGGTTCTGACCTTTTCCCGCAGCCACGATTTCTTCGGCGACGGCTCGGTCCTGGCGGTGGATCTCTCCGGCCACACCCCGGGCAGCATCGGGCTCGTTCTCGCCGTACCGGACGGCGGCACCGTGCTGCTGGCCGGTGACGCCGTCTGGCGCCGCGAGCAGATCGCCCTGCTCCGCGAAAGGCCTCCGCTGCCGGGCCTTCTCGTCGACCATGATCGATCCGCCGCCTTCGCCGCCATCCACCGCCTGTACCGCCTACCCGCCGACATCGAAGTCATTCCCGCACACGACTACGCGGCAGCGAAAAGATGGGCGCCGTAACGGGTTCACCGCCAGCGGGTGACATCACCCGCGGTCAGCTGGTGAACGACTCCGGCCCGAGCCGGCCCCAGGCCACATACGCGGCCAGGGCCAGATAGACGAGGTTCAGCACGATGAACTTGGCTTCTCCCTCGCGGAGATGGGTGATGATCGCGCCGATCATCAGCAGGACCCAGCAGACGGCGGTCACCGGCACCAGCACCGGCGCGATGTCGAGCGCGGCAGGCAGGATCAGCCCGGCGGCGGCCAGGATCTCGATGACCCCGAGGGTTTTGACGAAGCCGACGCTCGTGTGCCCGGTCCATCGACCACCGGGGGATTGGGCCAGTTTCTGTGCGGGCACGAACGTCTTGGTGATGCCACCGGCCAGAGCCACCGCGGCCAGCAGTCCGGCGGCGATCCACAAGGTGAGGTTCATGGGTACTCCTCGCTGAGTTCTTCTCGGCGACTCCGGTTCGGAACGGAGCCGCGCTCGGTCGTGCACAAGACACCACCGGTCCGGTTCTTGTGACACCCCATTACTCGAGGCCTCTTACTCGAGGCCTCGGTCATCTCCTGAAGCGGTTGGCGAGGGCGGGAAGCTTGGAGGCGGCCAGCAGGGCACGGAACTGCCAGCTGCCGTCGCCGGGGAGGATCCCGGCGCGTTGCGTGACATCGAAAGCGTCGTAGAGGGTTTCACCTTCTTCCATCAGGCCGTCCTCGTTGAAGTGATAGCGGTCCACGGCCGGGCACTGGATGAATCGACCGTCGCCCTGGAGCGCGGGCGCGCTGTCGTCGTAGGGATACAGGCGCAGCGGGCCGTCCCAATGGCCGCTGCCGATGTACCGGATGACCGTGCGCACCCGGCCTTCCGGCGTCACGTCGAGGTACACCTGGCCGGGCACCGGGTCGTATCGCCAATCCGGGATGGCGTCGAAGAAGGCGAAGTTGTACTTCACGAACTCGTCGATGCCGACGATCGTGCGTCCGAACGTGGTCACATCGGTATAGCGGACGTCGGCGGTGTAGAGCTCGTGGTTGAGGCTCATGTCCCGGACCAGGAAGCTCCACCAGTACTTCTTCGCCCAGTCGAGCAGCCAGCTCAGATCGATGCCGAGCTTCCCGTAGTAGGCCAGTTTGCGCTCGAACTCGCCGAACCACTCCTCGGTCGTGGCCTGTAGCTCCGCTTCCGGGACAGCCCGGATCGGCACCGCCCGGTTCGTGCTGAGGAACTCCGGTACCGGTTTCGACAATCGGGGACGACGCAGCGCTTGCTGGAACTGTTCGTCGCTGAACATGGGCAACCTTTCACCGCGGCCGCAGGGCGGGCGAGGCGGCACGCCCACCGAACTTGAATCAGATGATTCATGTTGAATCAGTTGATGTCAACAGGGTGGCGAGGCATCGCGATGCGAGGATGAGCGGGTGAATGCGCCCAAGCTCTGGCGTGGCCAGACGCTGCGAGACCGATCCGGCGATCGCCGCGAACAACTCCTGGACGTCGGGTTCGAACTGCTCGGTACGGCGGGGACGAGCGGGGTCACCATGCGGGCGGTCACGCGTCAGGCGAACCTGAGCCCGCGCTACTTCTACGAAAGCTTCGACAGCCGCGAGACACTGATCCGGGCTGTCTACGACCGGGTCGAAGCGGCCTTGCGGGAGCGGGTCGCCGCCCTCGAGCCCGCCACCGATCCGCGCGCCGCCGTCCGATCCGCGCTGCGGATCTGCGCGGACTTCTTCGAAGAGGACCCGCGCCGCGTCCGGGTACTGCTGCGCGAGCCCCTCGCCGATGACGACCTGCGCCGCCACGTCGCCCTCCGGACGCCCGCGGTCGTCCGGGCCTTCGCTCCGGTCCTCGGCACGGCCGCCGTCGGCCTGTTCGCCAGCAGCGACGAGACGCTCGCCGCCATCGGCGCCGCCCTGGCCGGCGCCCTCACCGCGGTCTACGTGGACTGGGTCGACGGCAGGCTGCCGATGGACCGCGACCGGCTCGTGGACACCGCGGGCGACATCGTCGTCGCGCTGCTGAGCATCGCCTTCGAGTTCTGATCCGGACCTCGGACAGTCTCGGACCCACTGCCACACCCAGGAGAGCCATGGCCACTTCGGCACCCTCCCGAATCGCCGCGCCGCCGCTCGCTGAGGTCGGCCGAGGTCACACCCGCATCGGGACGTTCGCCCCACGCTTACGGGTAGCAGTACCCTCCCGGCAGAACCACCGCGGGAACAAACTGTGTGCTATGTCACCCCGGTTCATTCCCCGACCCTCGTCCGGCGGAACCCCGGACCCGGATGCCGCTCCGCTGGCGGTGCCCGCGGTGGTGGTCGCAACGATCATGCTGCTCGGTATGCCGGCCGCGGTCTTGGTGTTGCTGCCCGCATGGGCCCGCGACTACGGCGCGGGCTTGGTGTACCCCGCTGTCTTGATCTACGCCGGTCTCGCGGTTCGGCTGTTGTGGTGGGGCGTGGCGATCCTGCGTACCCGTGTGGCGGAGACCGAGGAGTAGGACGCCGTGAAGGTCACGGGCAGTGGGGGCCGCGGTCCGCTCCGGTGCCGGACGCGGGGACCAAGGACCCTGCGTCCCGGGCGGAACGCCCGTAGTCCCCCGCGGCCATCGCGCGAAGACTCGAGGCATGACCGCGAACGACGAAGCACCCGGGCTCCCGGTACCCGATCATCGGGTGATGCTGGCTGCGCTGCGGCTCGCCACCCGCGCGCCGTCGGTGCACAACACCCAACCATGGCGCTGGATCTTCGACGGCACGCGCCTGCACCTCTACACCGACGGCGACCGACTACTGCCCTCGACCGATCCGCACGGACGCCAGCTGGTCATCAGCTGCGGAGCCGTACTGCATCACGCGCGAACCACCTTCGCCGACCGGGGCTGGCACACCGACACGACGCGCGTACCCGACCGGCAGCGACCCGACCACCTGGCGGTGATCGAATTTCAGCCGTGGGCCGACCCGCCCGAGGGAATCCACAGCCGAGCACTCGCCATCGACCGGCGGCGCACCGACCGGCTGCCGATGACCGAACCCGACGGCTTCGCCGACGTGCTCCCCCGGCTGCGGATGCTCACCTCCCCGCACGAGGTGGAACTCAGCGTCTTGGACGACAGCGCCCGGCCCCGGCTGGCCGCCGCCTCCGAGCAGGTCGGTGCGCTACGCAGGCACGACTTGCTGTATCAGACCGAATTGGAATGGTGGACAGGGCATTCCGAGAATCCGGAGGGCGTGCCCGCCGCCGCGCTGGTGTCCGACGCGGAATTCGCTCGGGTCGGAGTCGGCCGCGCGTTCCCCCCGGCTCCGCATTCGATGCGACGCGCCCGGCAGGAGGATCGCGCGCGGCTGGTGGTGCTCGGCACCGAAGGCGATTCGGTGACGCAGTGGCTGCGCACCGGTGAAGCGTTGTCGGCCGTGCTGCTGGAATGCACCGCCGCCGGGCTGGGGACCTGCGCGCTGACCCACATCACCGAACTGCCGACAACGCGCGGACTGCTCGGCGGTCTGGTCCCGCGCCCGGCCACCCCGCAAGTGCTGATCCGCATCGGAACCGCGCCCGACGACACGGACATGATCCCGCCGACCCCGCGACGACCGGTGATGGACGTCTTCACCGTCACCGGTTCGCGCTGACCCCTGAGACCTAGGTGGCGACATCCGATAACCACGATTCACCCGTGAAAGGCACCCTCATGAGCTACCACCGCGACCCCCTCGCACCCGCGATACACACCGCACACGAATGGCTGCGCACTCTCGCCGACGGACTCGCCACCGAAGACCGGCCCTTCGCGCACCGCGCCTTGCGAGCCTGGCTGCATACCGTCCGTGACCGCATCGGCGTCAACGCATCCGCGCACCTGAGCGCCCAGCTGCCCGAACTCCTGCGCGGGATCTACTACGAGGGCTGGGTTCCCGCGCACGTCCCCGTTTCGCACGACGTACCCTCGTTCGTCGATCAATTCGCACGGGAAGCGGGCGTCTCCAGGGACGAGGCCTACGCCCTCGCGGGCGCGGTGACCGACGCGCTGGCCGACTTGTTCTCTCCCGGACAGCTCGATCACGTGTTCGCCTGGCTGCCGGAAGATCTGCGGGCGGTACTGCGCGGAACCGACCTGGCGGGCACTTTGCCGGAGAAGACCGCGATGCGGCCGGCGGAATCGCCCCGCCTCGACGAACTGGACAGCCGCCTGCGGGCACTCACCGACGCGGTGACGGTGCTCGCCCGCAGCCTCGAAGCGACTTCTGGTGGCGACGCGGGCGATACCGAGCAGCTTTCCGCCGCCCGGCAAGCCCACCGGATCCTGATCGCCGAAGGACTCGCCCGCTCCGACGCACCCACGCGCTGACCCGATCCCCTGCGGCGGGCCGGCTTCGGCGCGTCGTCCCCAGCCGCGCCGCGCATTCCGCAGCGCCGCGTGCCGCCTGACGCTTCTGCTCGAATTCACGATGGGCCGTGCTACGGACCCTTCTGCGATGCCTATTCGGCCGGGAAAAGGACTTTGGTCCGTACCGAGCCTTCCGCCCCCTGCGTAGTGTCGACCACACACCTGCTCCCGGATTGGACACCATCATGATCACGGTGTTTCTGGTCGACGATCACGAAATCGTCCGTCGCGGCTTGGCCGACCTGCTCTCCGACGACCCGGAACTGTCGGTGATCGGCGAAGCGGGCGACGTCGCCCAGGCACTTGCCCGCATCCCCGCACTCCGGCCGGACGTCGCCGTGCTCGACGTGCGCCTGCCCGACGGCAACGGCATCGAACTGTGCCGCGACCTGCTGTCCAAACTCGATGATCTGCGCTGCCTGATCCTCACCTCGTTCACCGACGAACAAGCCATGCTCGACGCGATCCTGGCCGGGGCCAGCGGATACGTGGTCAAGGACATCAAGGGCATGGAGCTGGCCAAAGCCATCAAGGAAGTCGGCGCCGGCCGCTCCCTCCTGGACAACCGCGCCGCCGCCGCCCTCATGCAACGACTGCGCGCCAACACCGACCACGACGGTCCCCTGGCCGGACTCACCGAGCAGGAACGCAAACTCCTCGATCTCCTCGGCGAAGGATTGACCAACCGTCAAATCGCGCAGCGCATGTTCCTCGCCGAGAAAACCGTGAAGAACTACGTCTCCCGGCTGCTCGCCAAACTCGGGCTGGAACGGCGCACTCAGGCCGCGGTCTACGCCTCCAAACTCCGCTCCCGTTCGCCCGGCTCCACCATCGACTTCTGATCGTTCATTTCCGCCACGGGGTGAAATATCCTGGAGCAATGGCGAGCAGCCGCGCCGGCGGCGGTCCAGGGGCAGCGCAGCCGACCGATTACGCGTCGGCCGACGCCTATTCGGTGCGTGACACGCTCTCGCAACTGCGGCTGCGCGAACTGCTCGGCGAGGTCAAGGATCGCATCGAGCAGATCATCGACGCCCGCGACCGGATGGACGGCCTGATCGAGGCCATGCTCACCGTCACCTCCGGCCTGGATCTGGACCGCACGTTGCGCACCATCGTGCACACCGCGATCTCCCTGGTCGAGGCGCGCTACGGCGCACTGGGCGTGCGCGGCCACGACCAGCAACTCACACTCACCCAGTTCATCTACGAAGGCATCGACGAACCCACCCGCGAACGAATCGGTGACCTCCCCCAAGGCCACGGCGTCCTGGGACTACTGTTCAGCCAGCCCAAACCCATCCGGCTGGACAACCTCGCCGAGCACCCCTCCTCGGTCGGCTTCCCCGCCCACCACCCACCGATGGGCACCTTTCTCGGCGTACCCGTCCGCATCCGCGACGAAGTGTTCGGCAACCTCTACCTCACCGAGAAAACGGGCGGCCAGCCCTTCACCGAAGACGACGAGGTCATCGTGCGAGCCCTGGCCGCCGCGGCGGGCATCGCGATCGACAACGCACACCTCTACGAATCCGCCCGCACCCGGCAAGCCTGGATCGAAGCGACCCGCGACATCACCACCGAGTTCCTCGCGGGCACCGCACCCGATCGAGTCCTGACCGACCTGGTGGAGGCCACCTGTCGGCTCACCGGCTCGCAACAGACCTTCCTGGCGGTCGTCCCGGACCCCGAGAGCCCGCCCGAGGAGATCACCGAACTCCTGATCACCCACACCGCGGGCAGCGCGGACGACCAGCGGCTGATCAAACTCCCACTCGGGGACACCACGATCGGCCAGGCGTTCGGCTTACGTTCTCCGCAGCGGGTCAACGACGCGCGCCGCGCCGATCTCGGCAAGATCTTCCCCGACGCCGGACCCGCCCTGGTGTTGCCCATGCAAACCTCCGACTCCACCGTCGGAGTGTTGGTGGCGCTGCGCGCAGTGGAATCGGCGCCCTATGACGACGAAATCCTCGCATTGACCGCCGCCTTCACCGACCAAGCCGCTCTGGCGATGCGGCTGGCCGACGCCCAACAGCGCATGCGGGAGCTGGACATCCTCTCCGACCGCGACCGCATCGCCCGCGACCTGCACGACCACGTCATCCAACGCCTGTTCGCCGTCGGATTGAGCCTGCAGGGAACCGTGCCCCGCACCCGCGTCCCCGAAGTACGCGAACGCATCACCGACGCCATCAACGACCTGCAAGACGTCGTCCAGGAGATCCGGACCTCCATCTTCGACCTGCACGGCGGCGACAGCCACAGCGCGCGAGTACGCCAACGCATCGAAGAAGCGATCCGGCAGCAGACCGACGCCAGTGGACTGCGCACCTCCGTGCGCATCACCGGCCCCCTCTCGGTGATCGACCCGGAACTGGCCGATCACGCCGAAGCCGTTGTCCGCGAAGGAGTCAGCAACGCCGTACGGCACTCCGGCGCCGACTCCGTCGCGATCGAGATCACCGTGGCCGACGACCTGACCATCGTCATCGAGGACGACGGCCGCGGGATCCCAGAAGACGTCATGACGAGCGGACTGCGGAATCTGGCCGAGCGTGCCGAGCAGGCCGCCGGAACTTTCACCGTCGCAGCCGGCACCGGCCCGGATGGCACCACAGCGGGCACCCGATTGTGCTGGACAGTCCCGCTGCGCTGAACGTCCAGAGTCCGGTAAGGGCACGCTGTCGATCGAGGAGGGTCATGGCCGAGGAGCCGACGGAGTGGGGTGGTGCGCTGTGGGCGGCTGCCGACCTGGTGACCCCGATGGCCATCCGGGTGGCGGCGACGCTGCGGCTGGCCGACCACATCGCCGCGGGCACGCGGACGGCCCAGGCGCTGACCACGGTGGTGGACGCGGACCGGGACGCGCTGGGACGCCTCTTGGACCACCTGGTGACCGCCGGGGTGTTGTCTCGTGTGGCTCCCGGTACCTACGGCCTGACGGCATTGGGTGAGCGCCTGCGTGACGATCATCCGGAAGGAGTGCGACGCTGGATCGATCTGGAAGGCGCCGTCGGGCGCGCCGATCTGTGCTTCGCGCAGCTGTTGCACACCATTCGCACCGGTGAACCCGCGTTCCCGCGTCAGTTCGGCCGCACGTTCTGGGACGATCTGTCCGCCGACCCGGGGCTGGGAGCGTCTTTCGACGCTCTGATGGGAGCCCGGCTGGCGCAGGACGCGCCCGCGGTGGCCGACGCCTATCCATGGGGCGCCCTGGGGCACGTGATCGACGTGGGCGGCGGCGACGCCAGCCTGCTCATCGCCCTCCTTCACGCCCACGGCGCCCTGCGCGGGACGGTGATCGACCTGCCCGGCCCGGTGGCCCGCGCGGACCGGGCCATCGCCTCCGCCGGACTGGCCCATCGAGCCGACGCACAGGTCGGCAGCTTCTTCGATCCCCTCCCCGCCGGAGCGGGCGGCTATCTGCTCTCCGGTGTCCTGCACGACTGGGACGACGAGGCTGCCGTCCACATCTTGCAGCGATGCGCCGACGCGGCCTCGGAGACGGGAAGGGTGCTCGTCGTCGACCACATCGGCGATGCCGAGGGCAGCCCGCCGGACACCGAGGGAGATCTGCGGATGCTCTGCTACGTCCGCGGCCGGGAACGCACCCTCGACCAACTGAGTGCGCTGGCCGAGTCGGCCCGCCTACAGGTCGGTTCGGCCGTCCCGGCCGGTTCGCGGTCGATCATCGAGTTGCGTCCTACTCGCTGAGCCACCACCGAGCGGGTGCACCGGACCGCAGCTCGCGACTTCCGATCGTGTTCGCACCGGATGTGATCCAGGCGCTCAGCACGGATCCCCTCGAGGTGAATTGCGTCGCTCGTCGAGGTGGGGTCCCGCTGACCGGATTCAGGGTCGCAGTTGGGAGGCGGGTTCGAACGCCTCGGTCAGGACTCGAAAAGAAGGTGGAGCAACTTTCCGTATCGAACTCGCAACCTGGCAAGCGCTGTACCACCGATCTGACACCTCACACCAAGGGCTGCTCGCACTCGGTCTGCGATCCGCTGGTGAGAGGTCAGTGCCTCGACAGAATCCGCATCGAAATCACTCAGATCGCGCAGTACGGAGTCGAATTCGCCGGGGTCCGGGACCGGTGTCGCCGCGGAAGCGGTCACTGACGGCTTCGGCAGCGGCGAGATCGGCTGTGCTCCCTGCGGCAGCGAACCGGCCCACGGCGGCCATCGCATGGTCGAAACGCTGATGATGGCCGGCGAGGTCGCGTTCCACTGTTGGGCTACCGCACGTCCCGGCATCGACCCGTGCACACCGCTACGAGCGATCGTGACCGCATCAGCTCCGCTGCTGGAACGCAACGCCTCGCGCGTGAACTCGACCAGGAGCCCGAAAACCACAGGTGCAACAAAGGATTCTGCGCGGCGTTCGACGCGAAGCAGAAGTTCTACCTGCGCGCGTTCTCACCCTACGACTGCGATGCATGGCTGGGCGACTACACCAGCAACGACAGCAATAGGTTCGCCATGCAGCATCCGCGCCTACGTCGGAGTCGGTCAACCGATCCCGACCCGAGGCTGGGACGGTACCCCCGAAGACCGCATCGAGACGGTAAAGGTCAGTGGGCCCGGCGGCACCGAAACCCGCAACCTCGCCGTAGCCGCAGTCAAGGCATACCAGAACTGACCCAGCATCGGAACGGGGGTCCGGGAACATCCACGAGAGCAGTCACGCTACGGCGGAGGGGATCGCCGTGGACAGGCCCGGCTCAGCGCGGGCGTGCCACGTTCTGGGGGAACTGTCCCTCTACGTTGCCGGGTGGGTTGTAGAGACCGACGACGGCAGTCCAGCCGCCCTCCGAGGCGTACCCGATACCGAGTCGGGTGCTGGCCTTCCACACCAACTGCGTGAAATGACCCGTTGACATGCTGAACCCGGGGTTGTCGAAGTCGTAGTTCTTGATCTCGTCGTACCACATCTGCGTGCCCATCTGGACAAAGGAGACAGCGTCCCAGCTGCCCTGTCCCCCGACGAGGTTCTCACCGGACCCGTTCTTATAAGGGCAGCTGTGATCGATCGCGCGCTTTTGGGCGTAGTACTGCGCGCATTTCTGGGCCTGGGCGTTCAGGTTCTGGGTCAAGGTCATGGCCGGGGAGCCGTGCTTGGCCCGGTACTTGTTGTGCAGGGTGAGCCCGGTCTGCGCGTAATCGCTCTGTCCGGCGGCGGGGCCGCCGCCGGTGACGAGCGCGGCGAGCATCACCGCGGCCATAACCGATACCAACCGACCGACACGCACGACGACCTCCCGAGGCAGAGCAGGACACAACAGAAACGAACCACACGGAACTCGGAACCCCCACAGGCCGTGAGTGTTTCGGGACCAGGTGAGCATACTCGGGCTCGCCGCACTGCTCCTCGAATCCCCCGACACGCACTCGACCCCGGCAGCAGGCACCCCGCGAAGGCGGTACAGCAAAGGCTGGGCAGCTGCGAGCTGGCGCAATCCCAACGGTAGAACGGGTTCGGCGGATAATCCATCATCCCAAGTCATCGCGAGATTTGTGAGAGACGGAGAAGTTATCCAACCCTGCAATGGAGTATGCGGCCCACCCGAACCGGGACGCCCCCACAGGACTCGCACCCGAACCTTCCACAGCACGATGGGAGTCCCAGAGGTAGGCACCACACGACAGGAACCCACCCAGGATGGTGGCGCTGGCGTTGCCGATGACCACGCTGAGGGACGCACTCCTTCTTCCCGCTGGGTCTGATCGAGCGGCGCTGGCCGCCATGGGATTTCGAGCTGGGTAGGGGATCCGATCGTGATGGCCGCGGGGACGGCGTCGGTGAGCGTGATGGCCACCGACGCCTGGGCCAGGGCCAAGGACGTCGTGGGGGCTGGTGGCGGCGGGTGCGCCCGGATCAGGCCGACCAGGTGGGCGTCGAACTCGACCAGTTGCGTGTCGACGCCGTCGCCGCCCGCAATGGCGGTGACACCGCGACGGAGGACGCTCTGGCGGGGGTATGGCGGCTGCGCCTACATCGGTTGATCACCGGGAAACCCTGGCCTGCACGGAGAACTCCAGCGATTCGTGCGCGATGACCTCACACCGATGGTGAGCGCCGGGGATCAGAGCACCGAGAAGACCACCCGGATACGCGAAAGACCCGCGATCGACT
The DNA here is from genome assembly GCF_043205035.1 of Nocardia sp. NPDC047654. Classification (NCBI taxonomy): domain Bacteria; kingdom Bacillati; phylum Actinomycetota; class Actinomycetes; order Mycobacteriales; family Nocardiaceae; genus Nocardia; species Nocardia sp. NPDC047654. The sequence continues at coordinate 19,814 of NZ_JBIDDF010000022.1, read as the reverse complement.
CGAGTCGTGGGCAGATGCTCCTGGACTCGGCCGGGACGGCGGCTGACCAGAGGTCGCGACGGGTTGGACGACCCACCAGACGATCACGGTCCATATCGAAGACAGCAGGACCGAACCGATGACGTCGGTGGGATGGTGCGCACCGGCATAGATGCGCTGCACGCCCACCAACACGGGAATCAGGATCGGTGCGGCGGCGAAGAGCCGGTACCGGCCTCGGCGGGTGGTGGCCCACAGGAGTGCGGCGGTACCTCCGTAAAGCGTCAGCGAAGCAGCGACGTGCCCGGAGGGGAAACTCGCGGTGGGTGGAAGCTCGGGATCGAGGTGTGGGACATGAGGGCGGTCACGGTCGACGATCGCGGCGGTGGTCAGAAACAGCGTGATCTCACCCAGCAGTGCGATGCCGAGGAACAACACCGGTCGCCAGCTGCGCAGGAGACCAACCGCCAGAGCGGCGACGATCAGGGCGAGCGTGATGACCGCGGTGGTATTGCCGAGTTCGCCGAACACTCCGAGGACGGAGGTGAGCGTGGGGTTACGGTGTTCGGCAAGCGCCGCCGTAATGCCGTGGTCCCACCGCAGGACAGGGGCCTCGGACTCCGGGGCGCGCACCAGCATGCCGATTCCGACGAGCAGCCCGACGAGCAGCACCCACGCGACCGCCAGCTCGCCGATCCCGCGCCATGGGTGGGGCAGGGTGGGCGGATGCCGAAGCGGGACCGGCCGCAAGTCGTCTTCGTCGGCCGGCGGTACGTCACCGGGTAACGGGCCTGCGTCGTCGACTCGCGCGTCGCCACGCCATCGGTGGAACGCGACGGTGGCCAGCACGAGCCACAGCGACCCGAGCAGCCAGCCCGCGAGGACGTCGGTGAGGTAGTGCGCGCCGAGGGCTATCCGGCTGAGCCCGACCCCGATCACGATCAGGACTGCGAACCCGATCAGCGCGCGGCGCGGGCCCGCTTGCAGGGCGGGAGCGAAAACCAGCAGGACAACGCCGTAGCACACGAGTGATCCCATCGCGTGCCCACTGGGGAAGCTCCACCCGCCTGTGCTGTAGACGGGAGTCTCCACCACCGGACGTAGCCGTTCGACAAGCTCTTTCACGACCGGGTTGAGAATCAGTCCGCCCGCGCCTGTGAGTACCACGTAGACGGCGAGTCGTGGCAGACGACGCAGCAGCAGCCAGAGCCCGCCGACGGCGAGCGCCAGGACCAGCGTGCCGGTCCCTCCGAGATCGGTGATACCGATGAGGATCCTCCGCAGAATCCTGTCCTCCGCCACCACGGAGACCAGGCTGTCGGTGACCGCTTGATCCACGGTCTGCAGTGGCGCCCACCGCGCCCGGACCAGTGCTGTGAGTACACCGAAGCCGATACCGACGGCCGCGACACCCAGCAACGCCGCGGCACTACGGACAGCGAATCGTTCTGCGGCCGCGACCTCACTTCGATGGACCGGGCCGCCAGGGCGGTCAGCGCCCGCCATGGCATACCCGTCGTGCCGGTCGACAGACAATGCAACACCTCCTGCGATCGTGCGACACCCCGCCCGCGCGGCGAAGACCAACGACAGGCCGCCACAGCACCTTCGGGTCCGGATATCGTTCGTCGTCCACGGTTTCCCGTTAGCAGCGGCCGCAATCAATCCGGAAAGTGGGTCGACAGTCCCCGCGATCTCCGCACGGATGTGCTGGGCGATCGCATCGAACCGCTCACGGCAACCGGCCCGGCTCCGCCACTGGCCCGCCGCCCGTCCTGGTGCGCGGGTTGGTAGTGGCGAGGATTCGGTCGACCAGTCGGTCGACGTAGTCGGTGGTGATCGGTCCCATGCCGAAGAGGATCCGAATGTAGAGGGGGGCGAGGATGTGGGCGAGTATGTCGAGCGCTTCGGGTGGATTCTCGCCGCGGTTCCGGGCGCGGTCGAGCATTTCCGCTAGTTGCCTGCCGCGTTCGGCGAGGAACCGGTCTCGCGCTTCGGTTCCGGCCGTACCGCCTCGAGACAGCGAGATGACCAGCTGTAGGACCGCGAGCCCCTGGGTCCGGTCACGTCGCGTGCGACGCCCACGGCGTAGCTGCGCAGGTCGCTGTCGAGACTGCGGGTGTCGGGTATCGGCGAATTGGTTGTCAGCCAGGTGATGGCCACATCCGTGGTCAGCGCTTCGAGCGTGCCCCACCGTCGGTAGATGCTCGAATCGGCGACCCCTGCGCGCACCGCCACCTCTCCGACGGTGCAGTTGCCGTATCCGCGCTCCACCACCAGTTCGATGACCGCCCGATGCACCGCAGCCCGCAATCGGGCATGCGCACCGGCTGGGCGAATTTCGCGACCACCGGCAAACCCGGCTGGGCACCCTACGATCCGCAGGCACGAACCACCCGCGGCTACCACGCCGAACCGATCACCCAGCTCCAACCCGAGGAACCCTCACGCCGCATCTGGTCCCCCCACCACTTCGACACCCTGGATCTCACGAGCTGAAACAACCAGCGAGAGAATGGCTTTGCTCCGGGCGGCTGGTTCAACCGAGACGGTGAAGTCGCGGAGTGTCTCGGAATCAACGGCTCGCCCGCGGGTGCCAAAGCCTCGGCGACCCCGAACCATGACAGGTAACCCGACGCGCTATGAACCCACATACGTGGCGAATTCGCTGCCGAACGGGTGCTCTAACAGTAGATAGAGACCGGTGAAGGTGAAACCCACCATGACCAGCATCAGAGCCAGTTGACCGGTGACCCGGTGGGCCTGCGGCAGCAGCCGCAGGCAACGGTCGTGCGCGGCGGCTACGCCGAGGATGTGGCCGATCACCACGGCCAGCACCTTGATCGTGCCGAGCACCGCGGGGTGGGTGGACAGGAGGTAGGCGACGTCGCGGTCGGCGAGGCCGGCGAGGTTCCATCCTCGTCCGAACGGATCCGCGAACAAAAGCACCGTCGACTGGCCCTTCTCGACCAGGAACGTGAGGTAGTGGGCCACCAGATAGCCCGCGACGATCGGGGTCAAGCTGTGGGCGAGGCGCACCGGAAGCAATGTCCGCTCGGCTGCGGAGAGGCCGCCGGTGGCGCGGGACGCGGTCCGGAACGCGACGGCGACGACGAGGATGAAGCCCAGCAGCCCCGCCGTCTTCAAGAGGGTCGGCAGGACATCGGATCCGCTGTCACCGGCGTCGGCCAGCAGCCGGCGCCAGGAAGGAAATGTGGTGAAGCTGTCGAACGCCGTCGAGCCGAGCAAAGTGGCGGCTACGGCCACCCCGCCGATCCGCACCGGGGTGCCCGCCAGGTTGTCCAACGGCGATCGCAGGACGAATGCACCGGTCTCGCTTCGGCCGACCGGGCTCAGCCTGCCCACCAGACTGCTGTATACCTCCAGCGGATCGGCCTGCTCGGCCCATGCGGTGCCGCACACGATCAGTCCCGTCGTGCTCACCACGAGGTAGGCCACGAACCACGTGGTCACGGCGCTCACCGAACCGGGTTCCGGGTAGGCAAGTTCGAGCCACACGAAGGAGAACAACCCCAGCACCGCGGGCCACTGTCCCCAAGAATCGGGATAACGCACCAGACCGTCGGCGGGCCGACGCCTCCACACCAAGCAGATGGCGCGATGCAACGCACGCACCGGTGACAAGACCTTCCACACGGGTCCGGCGACCAGCGAGGCGACCATGACACCGACCCACAGGAAGACGTAGACGACACCTGGGACGGGGTTGCGTGCCGGGTCGGAAGGCCCGAACAGGCCGATCGCGACGACGGCGACGGTGGCGGCCACGCTCACCGTCGAGATCGCGACCCGGACCGCCCGCGAGTCCACGACAGCTCGCACTACCGACGGCAGCGCGACCCCCGGCGACCGGGAATCGAGCCGGGGTTCGCGCCAGGCGAGCACCAGCACCGCGAACGAGAAGGTCAAGGCCCAGGCGGCTCCGATGAGCGCGTACGACAACGGGATCGGCAGGTCGGTGGCGCCGCCGATGCCGTGGGCGAGAACTGTCATCCGCGCACGAGCAGCGTCGCCACCGTGCGGCGGGCGTGGTGCAGTTCGATCTCCACCCGCCCTGGCACGTCCACGGTGAAGCGGAACCGCTGACCGGCACCAGGGGCGATCGCGAAGGTGTGCTCGGGCGTGGCATGGACGTGCAGTTCGTCGTCGGTGTCGCTGTCGACCACGATCTCGATCGGTCGTCCCACCCTGGTTTCCAGGCGGACGTCGGCCGGGCTCACCGAGCCGGAGGCGATCCGCACGGCGACGACGAGACTGTCCGACTCCCCGGCTTCGGTTGCCGTCGGCGCGGTGGCGGCGGGATCCGATGAGGCGCAGCCTGCCACGAGCAGACCACCCACGAGGACGAGCGCGCCCCAATGCCGCGCGAATGCCATCACTCCTCCTTCTCCCCGCCGTGCTCGGACGGCGAACCGGACGCTCGATCGCGCTCTTCGGCGCGACGATCTCGCACAGCGACGAAGACTACGACGGCGACGACGAGCAGGGCGGGCAAGAAGGCGGGTATCGCGAGCAGGATCGAATGATCGGCCAGCACGTCCACCCCGCCGGAGCCACGAGTCATCGCGAAACCACTGGTTCCGGTACGGCCGTTCGGCTCGTGCGCGGATACCGGTCGTTGATGCGCGCCGCGCCCCAGGACAGCGCCCCGACGAGGATGAGGCTGCACGCCAGCACGACGAGCGACGCCGCGGCGAACAGCCAGGAGGGGTAGTCGAACGACCGCTCCCGCTGGAGCACGGAGATCTCGCCGATGAACGGCCGGGTGAACGAGGCGAGCGCAGGCACCTCCTCGACGCCGATGCCGGGGTCGGCGGCCATGAAGATCGGCGCCGCGGTCAACACGCGCCCGTCCTGCATGCGCAGCACGGTCTTCCACGACCCGTGAGCCGGAACGGGTTCGGTGGAGACGTAGTGCCCGGCCTCCACTCGCTGCAGGTGGTCGACGACCAGCCCGCGGCCGGGACTGTCCGAGCCGATCCCGCCCTGCCAGGCGAGGATCTGCATCCATTCGGGATCGGAACCGACGAGATCACCGGGCGTGACGCGGACGTCCGCGAGCACCATCCTCCCGTCCGTGTCCGATCCGGCGTCGCGCAGTGTGACCGTGGCGGTGGCCTGCTCCGGTACGTCGATCAGCAACCCGTTGGCGGTCGCGGCCGCCACGATCAGCACCGCGGCGACCATCAACCCGCGGCGCACCGGCGGACGTGGCAGCGGCTCGCCCCGCAACGTCATCGCCAGCAGCGCGCCGACGACACCGCCCGCGATGCCGGTGGGCACTGCCATCACCAGCAGTTCCGGCCACATGGCGGTCGGCCATGGGTTGACGAACATCGCCCCGACCCAGAGCGATTCGAGCCACAGCCCGACGGTCGCGATCCCCAGACCGCAGATCGCGCCCCACCAGATCGGCCGCCGGGTGAGCGGCAGCAGCGCGAGCAGTTCCACGACGACCGCACAGCCCAGATAGAGCGGGAAGACATTGCGTGGCGCGTCGATGATCGGACCGCCGACCAGCACGGCCACCACGGTCCGGACCAGAGCGGCGAAGCCGACCACCACCAGCGTGCTGAACGGCCCCAAGCTCGCGCGCGCGGCGACCAGGGAGATGGCCGCCGCGGCGGCGATGAGCATCGGTTGCAGCACGAGCCGGAATTGCTGCACGCCGAAGTCGAATTCCACCTGGAATACCGAGAGCCCGATGAGCAGGCCACCGAAGGCGAACGACCGCAGCAACCACATCAACCGGCCGTCGGCGCGGTCGGGTTCGGGCTTGCTGTGCCGGCCCTCGAATTCGAGCAGCAACACACCGACCAGCGACAAACCCGCGCCGCCGATGAGCATCAGATGCGTCGGCCCCCACAGCGTGACGTCCTGCCCGAAGATCCGGTGCCAGATGTCGTCGAGGGGGAAGCCGATCAAGGCGTAGAGACCGGCGCCCGCGATCAGGATGCCGCCGACGGGCGCGTACCAGGTACGGGTGATGCGGACCGCCGCGGCGCCTGGCTTTTCGTCCAAGGGCAGCACGATCGCCGACATCCCGGCGGTGAACAGGAAGAACAATCCCGCCAGGATGAAGTAGTGCGCCGGATTCGCCAGCGGGCCGTTGTCGCGGCCGTTGCCCACGTGCAGGCTGACATCCCAGATGAAGCCCAGCAAAGCCGTCAGAATCGTCGCGAGGAACATCGCGAGCGGAAGGGCGACCCAGCCGGGGCGATTGAACAGTCGGCCGAGACGATCGGCGACCCGCTGCAGCCAGCTGATCCGGCGGGTGCGGTGCAGATACCCGACCCACAGCAGGACGAGGGCCACCACTCCGGCGGCGCCGGTCATGATCGCTACCTGGTCGAGCGCCGCTCCGCCGCCCTCGGCGCCGGGTGCGGCGAACCATCCGACCTGTTCATGCGCGATGTCGCGCATGGGAGACCTCCATCACACGCAGGAATATATGTTACGAACGGTACCATAAAAGGTATCTACAGGGCCGCGAATGGCGCGGACGGATCCGTTCAGCCCACGATCGGCAAGTTGCGTTCCTCGTCCAGCCTGGTCAGCGCCTCTTGCATGATCCCGGTGACATGCTGGTAGGCCGCCTTCGGATCGAGCTCGGGACCCGACACCGCCCGCAGATCGATCGGGTCCAGGAACTCGACGGTGATCTTGCTGGGCAACGGCAGATGCCCGGCGAGGTCACCCACGTCGAGCCCCCACGGAAGAGCGATCGAAATGGGGAAGACCTTCAGCCGCAGCATGCGGTCCAGCCGCAACAGGCGCGCGATCCGGTCCCCGCGGGTGAGCACCAGCTGGGTCTGCTGCGCACCGATGTTCACCACCGGCACGATCGGAACCCGCTCGTTCCAGGCCAGGCGGAGAAAACCGGTGCGACCGGCGAAGTCGATGCGGTCCTCCTCCCAGGTCGGGCGGTGCACCTCCCAGTCGCCCCCCGGGTAGACCAGCACCGCGGCACCGTCGCGCAGCGCCTGCTCGGCGTTGTCCGGATCGGCGTTCACAGTGCCGAAGCGGCGCAGCAACGAGCCGATCACCGGGTAGGCCATCACCATGTCGTGGGCGAGCTGGAAGAAGGGCCGGTGCGGGCCGAAACGCCGGACGAAGGCCAGGGTCGTCACCAGCACCTCCGGCGAGACGTTCCCGCCCGAGTGGTTGCTCACCAGCAATACCGGCCCCTGCTCGGGAATCCGCTCCAGGCCGCGCACCTCCGCCCGGAAGTAGAGGCGCACCAAGAGCCAGCCGAGGCCCATGGTGTCCGCGATGAACTTCGGGTCACGATCGGAGGGGTCCGCGGTGGGAACCCGCGCTTTCACTTGCCGGGCGACCCAGTTCGTCGCGTGATCGACCGTTCCGCCGGCCAGTCGGAAGACACTCATGGGCAACGACTTCCGTGACTAGCCGCCGATCGAGAGCAGCTGGTCGAAGAACGCCCGGTACCCGCGCAGCGCCTGCCGCAGCCCCTCGGTGTCGGACGTGTCGCCGCGCCGCTCGTCCAGTTCGCGTTTGCGCTGCTGGTAGGTGGCGGTGATCTGGTCGATGATGTCGCTGAGCAGTGTGTCCGCACGGGCGACGGCGTCGCTCGGATCGTCGACGAAGGTCACCTGGGCCTCCCGCCACTGAGTGCGCAGGCGATCCAGATCGGTGTCGGCGAACAGCGGCGCGGGCTGGTCTTCGGCCGCGGGGGCAGCGCTCGGCGTGACGCCCGAGCCGGTACCCGAGTCGTGTGAAGCGGCTTGTTCGGCCGTCCCGATGCTGCCACGCTCGGCATCGTCGCCGAGTTCGGTATGTGTGGCGTGCTGTCCTGCCGGAGCGTTCCCGCGGGCCGACTCCGCTTCCTGGGCCACGGGACCGGGCCGATTCGGCTCGGACGCGGCGTCGGTGGTCCGTGCGCGTCCGGCCTCGTCGATCAGATCAGGGTTCGCCGCCCGCTCGGTATCCGGGCGCGTTGCCGCGGATTCGCCCGCCGCGCCTGCTTCGTGACGACGCTCGGCCTCGCCGGACCTGTCGTACTGCGACTCGGCGCGGGTCTCCCCCGCTGTCGCCGACTCCCCTTCCGGCTCAACGCTGTACGGCCGCCGTTCGGACTCGGTACTCATTATTTCACGTCCTTCTTCCCCTGATCGGTCACTCCGACCAGGTCTTCGAACAGTTCCCGGTAGTGCACGATGGCCGTGCGACGATCCTCGGTGGACACCGCGGCGCCCGCGGGCCGAGTCGCGATATCGTGCGCGGCGCGATAATGGCCCAGCGGCTCGGCGTGCTCCACGGAGAGATCCGCCAGCTGCTGCTCGTAGTTCTCCGTGGGGTAGCCGCGCTCTGACATGATCGTGGTGACGAGGCGGTCGGCTTCGGTCAGCGCCCCCGCGGGGTCATCGATGAATCGTTCCTGCACCTCTACCCAGCGGGTGGAATAGACCCGTTTCTCGTCGTCCGAGAGATCGCGTAACCGCAACTGCGAGTGTCTGCGCTCGCGCTCGGCGAGTTCCCGCTCGGCGGTCTTGCGGTCCTCGAGTTCCTGGACCGTCCGGTCGTATTCCGGGCCGAACCGGCGCCGTAGTCGCTGCCTGCGCAGCACGGGCCACACCAGCAAGGCGATGATGGCCACGACGACGACAATCGCGATGACGATGACGATTGCCCATACTCCAGCCGACATCCGAACCTCCTTGTCGAGCTTGTCCGCTGGGGTAATGCCTCCTCGCCGTGGTTCCAAACACATGTTCGTCAAGGGGATTCGACGGACGCGGCAGGGTCGCTCGGACACCCCCTCACATCCGGTGTCCGAGCGGCCCTGCGACGAGTTCAGCGCACCAGCGCCGGTCGCTTGCTGTCGAAGCGCCAGCCCGGCACGAGGTACTGCATGGTCGCGGCGTCGTCGCGATCGCCGAGGCCCGCCCGGTGGTAGAGCTCGTTGGCGGCGGCGATCCGCTCGTCATCGAGGTCGACGCCGAGTCCCGGGCGCGCGGGCAAGGTGAGCATGCCGTCGGCGATGCGGTAGGGGTCGCGGGTGATGCGCTGGCCGTCCTGCCAGATCCAATGGGTGTCGATGGCGGTGATGGTGCCGGGGGCGGCCGCGGCGACGTGAGTGAACATCGCCAGGGAGACATCGAAGTGGTTGTTGGAGTGCGAGCCCCAGGTCAGCCCCCACGCGTCGCACAACTGGGCGACGCGGACCGAGCCGGCCATGGTCCAGAAATGCGGGTCGGCGAGCGGGATGTCGACCGCGCCCGCGCGCACGGTATGGCCGAGTTCGCGCCAGTCGGTGGCGATCATGTTGGTGGCGGTGGGCAGACCGGTCGCGCGCTTGAATTCCGCCATCACCTCCCGACCGGAGTAGGAACCCTCCGGGCCCACCGGGTCTTCGGCGTAGGCGAGAACATCGGTGAGTCCGCGGCACAGTTCCACGGCCTCGCTCAGCAGCCACCCGCCATTGGGGTCCAGGGTGATCCGCGCATCCGGGAACTCCTCGGCGAGCGCGCGGACGGCGGCGGCTTCCTCCCGCCCGGCCAGCACCCCGCCCTTGAGTTTGAAGTCCCGGAAGCCGTAACGCTCGCGGGCGGCGCGGGCGAGCGCGACCACCGCGTCCGGAGTGAGCGCCGCCTCGTGCCGCAGCCGCTGCCAGGTATCGGCGTCGGCGGGCTCGTCGGCGCCGGATCGATAGGGCAAGTCGGTGCGGGTGCGGTCGCCGACGAAGAACAGGTAACCGAGCACCGGCACCGCGATGCGCTGCACGCCGTCGCCGAGCAGCGCTGCCACCGGCACCTCCAGGTGCTGTCCGAGCAAGTCCAGCAGCGCGGATTCCACGGCGGTGACGGCGTGCACGGTGACCCGCAAATCGAACGTCTGACTGCCGCGCCCACCCGCGTCGCGACCGGCGAAGGTGCGGCGGATGTCGCCGAGCACGGCGTGATAGTCGCCGACGGAGCGGCCGAGCACCAATTCCCTGGCGTCGGTCAGTGTGGCGCGGATGCGTTCACCGCCGGGCACCTCACCCACCCCGGTGCGCCCCTCGGAATCGGTGAGGATCACCAGGTTGCGGGTGAAGTAGGGCGCGTGCGCGCCGCTGAGATTGAGCAGCATGCTGTCGTAGCCCGCGATCGGCACGACGCGCATGCCGGTGACGCGCGGAGTGCGCGGCGAGGATGTCATGACCGATTCTCCGAGGTGGTAGCGGCAAGGGCGTTCGAGAAGGCGACCGGTGCGCGGTCGGCGGCGTCGGCGGTGGGATCGGCGGTGGGATCGGCGGTGGAACCGGAGTCGTCGGTGATAGAGCGCGCACCACGCAGCAGCAGCACCGAGGCCGCGGCGAGCACGGAGGCGGCGGCCAGCGCGTACAGACCCCAGGTCACCTCGCCGGTGGCCGACTTCACCAGACCGAAGCCGTACGGCGCGACGAAGCCGCCGAGGTTTCCGAGGGAGTTGATGATGGCGATGGCCGGCGCCAGGACCAGCGGGTGCAGTCCCGACTGCGGGATGGACCAGAACAGCGGGCTCGCGCTCTTGAAGCCCATCGCCGCCACGCACAGGAACACCAGGGCGAGCCACGGCGAGGTGATCGCGGCCAGATAGGTGCCGACCGCCGCGGTGAGCAGCGCGATGATCAGCAGCGGCCGCCGGTTGCCGGTGCGGTCACCGATCCGGGCCGAGACGTACATGGCGACCACGGCGCAGATCCACGGCAGGGAGGCGAGCAGGCCGACGGTGATGTCGTTCACGCCGTCGATGCGGCGGACGATCGAGGGCAGCCAGAAGGTGTTGGCGTAGATGGAGAGCTGGATGGCGAAGTAGATCCAGCAGAAGAGCAGCAGCTTCGGATCGGCGAGCATGCGCCAGCGCGACGCTTTGTGCGCGACACCCGAATTGACGGCCTTGTCGATCTCCTCGTCGGCGATGGTTTCGCTCAGCGCTTTCCGCTCCCCTGCGGTCAGCCATTTCGCGTCTTCGATCCGGGAATCCAGAAAGAAGAAGGCGATACAGCCGACGATCACCGAGACCATTCCCTCGAGACCGAACATCCATTGCCAGCCGTGCAGGCCAGCGCCGCCGTCGAGCGAGAGCAACGGACCGGACAGCGGCCCGGAGATCGCGGCCGCGATCGACGACCCGGCGACGAACAGTGCGGTGGCGCGGCCGCGGTGGCTATTGGGCAGCCATTTGGCCAGGTAGAAGATCACCGCGGGGAAGAATCCCGCCTCCGCGGCACCGAGCAGGAAGCGCAGGACATAGAACATCGTGGCGTTCTGCACGACCATCATCGCCGCGGAGATCAGCCCCCAGCTGACCATGATCCGAGTGAGCCAGATCCGCGCACCGAACTTTTCCATCATCACGTTGCTCGGTAATTCGAACAGCGCGTAGGCGATGAAGAACACGCCCGCGCCGAACCCGTACGCGGCGGCGCCGATGCCGACGTCCGCTTCGAGATACTCGCGGGCGTAGCCGATATTGGATCGGTTTATCTGGTTGCAGATCAACATGACGATGAACAGCGGGACGACGCGTCGAAAGAATTTCGATACGGCCGCATCCAGTTCCGCAGTCGGCTGCCGAGTGAACGACATCGTCCACTCCTTTCGGTCGAACCACCACCGCGCTCCACGGTGCTGTGGGAAAGAGATCCTCGGGGCGAGTGACTCGCCTCACAGCACCGAACTTAGAGAGCAGGCACGATTCCCGTCCAACACCATTTACGGATGAATCGATACAGGAAAGGTATCGGACGACGTTTCGCGCTGTTGCCCCAGCCCGGCGAGTAGGCGGGTCAGCGCCGGGTTCTCGTGGTCGTGCGGCCAGACGAGATCGAGTTCGACCACCTTGGCGACGTCGGCCAGTGGTCGATACCGGACGTTGTCGAACCGCATGCCCGCCGCCGACTCGGGTACCAGCGCCACGCCCCAACCCAGGTCGACCAGGGCAAGGATGCTGTGCACCTGGGTCATGTACTGGGTCACCACCGGCACCACCGCCGCGGCGTGCAGCACGCTGGTCACCAGTTGGTGGAAGTAGCGCGCTTCGACCGGGGCGTGCATGACCATCTCCGCGCCGTGCAATGCCGTGACCGGCAAGGGCTCGGCCGAGCCGGCGAGCGGATGACCACCGGGCAACGCCGCGATCAAGCCCTCGCGCACGAAGGTGCGGGTGGCCAGATCGGGCCGGGTGATCGGCGGGCGCACCATGCCCAGATCCAGCGATCCCTCCGAGAGCGCCTCCACCTGGTCCATCGTCACCAGCTCGCGCAGTTCCACATCGACGTCCGGCAGCAGCGAACGCGCGGTCGACAGCACCAGGGGCAGGCCGGAGTGCACGCTGGCGCCGGTGAAACCCACCCGCAGCACACCGCCGGTGCCCGCCGACACCCGGCGCACCGCCAGCGCCGCGCGCTCGGCCTGCTGCAACAGGCGGCGTGCGTCCACCAGGAAGGCCTGACCGGCACGGGTGAGGCGGACGGTGCGATTGGCACGATCGAAGAGTTCCGCGCCCACCTCCTTCTCCAGCAGCTGGATCTGCCTGCTCAGCGGCGGCTGCGTCATCCGGAGCCGCTCCGCCGCGCGCCCGAAGTGCAGTTCCTCGGCGACGGCCACGAAATGGGTGAGCTGCACGAACGTGAACATTCGATACCGACCTTGTATTGAAGGATATGCAAACAGTGTTGGACGTGAATCATAAATCGTTCCTAGGGTGGGCTCAGCCGGCCCATCGAACAGGAGAGCCACCATGACCACTGCCGCACCGCAGGACATCGCCCGGAAGCTCGGCTCCGGACTGTTGTCTTTTCCGGTCACCCATCTGCGCGCCGACGGCTCGTTCGACGAGGCCGCCTATCGGGAGAACATCGCCTGGCTCGGCGGCTACGACGCGTCCGGCCTCTTCGCCGCGGGCGGCACCGGCGAGTTCTTCTCGCTCACCCCCGCCGAGGTGGAGCAGGTGGTCTCCGCCGCGGTAGCCGAAGCGCCGGAGGGAGTGCCGGTCATCGCACCCGCCGGGTACGGCACCGCCACCGCGGTGGAGATGGCGCGGGCGGCGCAACGGGCGGGTGCGCACGGAATCCTGCTGCTGCCGCCTTATCTCACCGAGGCCAGCCAGGAAGGACTGGTCGCCCATGTCCGGCAGGTGTGCGCGGCCACCGACCTCGGCGTGATCATCTACTCGCGGGCCAATGCCGCCTACACCGAGAGCGCCGTCGCCGAACTCGCCGACCGGTGCCCGAACCTGATCGGATTCAAGGACGGCATCGGGAACATCGAGCAGATGACCCGCATCTACGCCGCCCTAGGCGACCGGCTCACCTACGTGGGCGGCCTGCCGACCGCGGAGATGTTCGCCCTGCCGTACCTGGCCCTGGGCGTAACGACCTACTCCTCGGCGATCTACAACTTCGTGCCGGAATTCGCGCTCGCCTTCTACCGGGCGCTGCGCGGCGGCGACACCGAGTTCGTGCGCACCGCGCTCAACGACTTCGTGATCCCCTATTGCGACCTGCGCAATCGCAAGCCGGGCTATGCGGTCAGCATCATCAAAGCGGGCATGAAGGTGATCGGGCGTCCGGCAGGCCCGGTGCGCAGCCCGTTGACCGACCTCGACGACGTCGAAGTCGCCGAGCTGGCCGACCTCGTGAAGAAGGTGAGCTGATGACCGCCGCACGCACCGATGCCGCGCCTTTGACCGGCGCCAACCTGGTGGGCGCCACGGACGTCCCGGGCGCCACCGGGCCGTTCCACGCGACCGACCCGGCGACCGGCGCCGACCTCGGCCCGGTGTACCGCGAAGCCGACGACGCGACGGTCGCCCGTGCCGCCGAACTGGCCGCGGCTGCCTTCGAGTCCTACCGGCACACCGGCTTCGGCCCGCGCGCGGCGTTCCTGGACAGCATCGCGCGGGAGATCGAGGCGCTGGGCGATGTCCTCGTCGACCGGGTGATCGCCGAGACCGGGCTGCCCGAGACCCGGGTGCGCTCGGAGATCGGGCGCACCACCGGCCAGTTGCGGCTCTTCGCCGAAGTGGTGCGCGAGGGCAGCTGGACCGGCGCCCGCTGGGACCGGCCGGACCCGCAGCGCAGTCCGCTGCCGAAACCCGATCTGCGGCAACGCCGGATCCCGCTCGGACCGGTCGCGGTGTTCGCGGCGAGCAACTTTCCCCTCGCCTTCTCGGTGGCCGGTGGCGACACCGCCTCCGCCTTGGCGGCGGGCGCGCCCGTGGTGGTCAAGGCGCACCCCGCGCATCCGGGCACCTCCGAACTGGTGGGCCGGGCGGTGCGCGCGGCCGTACGCGCACACGACCTGCCCGAGGGCACCTTCTCGCTGATCCACGGCGGCGTGGACGCCGGCTTGGCGCTGGTGCGCGACCCACGGATCCGGGCGGTCGGCTTCACCGGCTCGCGGCGGGCCGGGCTCGCGCTCGTCGCGGCCGCCGCGGCGCGGCCGGTGCCCATCCCGGTCTTCGCCGAGATGTCGAGCGTCAATCCGGTGTTCGTGCTGCCGGGGGCCCTGGCCGAGCGCGGCGCGCGGCTCGGCGCCGAATTCGTCGCCTCGCTCACCACCGGCGTCGGGCAGCTGTGCACCAGCCCCGGCCTGGTCTTCCTGGCCGACGGCCCCGGCGCCGACGACTTCATCGATGCGGCGAGCGCGACGGTCACCGCCGCCTCCGGTGCACCGATGCTGAACCCGGGCATCGCGTCCGCGTTCGCCACCGGTATACGCCGCTTGGCCGCCACCGAAGCCGTACGCACGGTCGCGACGGGGACCGACGCCGGCGCCGTGTGCACCGGCGTGCCCCAGCTGTTCGTCACCACCGGTGAGCGGTTTCTGGCCGACCGGGAACTTCAAGAGGAAGTGTTCGGGCCCGCCTCGATCGTCGTCCGGGTGACCGGCGAGGAGCAGTTCGCCGCCCTGATCGATGAGCTCGAGGGCCAGCTCACCGCCACGGTGCACGCCGCGCCGTCCGATCGCGAACTCGCCGGAGCCCTGCTCGGCAAGCTCGAACTGATCGCTGGTCGGGTGCTCTTCGACGGCTGGCCCACCGGAGTGGAGGTCGGCCACGCGATGGTTCACGGCGGCCCGTTCCCCGCGACCAGCGCGCCCGCGACCACCTCCGTCGGCAGCCGCGCCATCGAGCGCTTCCTGCGTCCGGTCGCCTATCAGAACGTCCCCGATGACCTTCTCGCCGATGAGATCCGCGCGGACAACCCGCTCGGCATCTGGCGGCGCGTGGACGGGGCCATCACGCGGGACTGAGATCCGGTCCGCGTAGGTACCGAGCGGCACGCCCGGCGATTCCGCCGGGCGTGCCGCCGCCTCGAGTCATGGCCGCTCGGCGGGCGTCATGCCCACGCCTGCTGCCCGGTCGCCATGGGCAGCGGCGGGATGAGTTTCGCCCAGAACTCCCGGCGCACCGCGTCCCACAGCCTCGCCAACTCCGGGAACAGTTCTCGTGCCCCCGCGAGGTCGGGGTAATTCTCGGGACTGAAGGAGACGACGGGCGACGCATCGCAGGTGTTGTCCACGGCGACGATCGCGATCAGATGGTGCCGCACGAAACGCCAGGTCACCCGTACACCGTCGACTTCCGTATGGCGCACATCATCCATCGCCGACACCCTGGCGCCGCGCGCTGCGTTCGTGCTCGCCCTCATGGTCGACCGGCCGTAACACCGTCGTCCAGGCTGCCGACCCGCCACGGCCGCGGGCTCGCCACCGTGGTCGCTCGCTATGACTGCTCCGGCTCTCCGGCATGAAGAAATCCCACTCCGATCGCGACGCCCGTGGGTCCGGGCGCCTCTGCGGCCAGTTCCACGGCGATTAACATAAGACATTAGAGGTCATAGTTCAATGCCGGGGCGCAACTATCGCTGCTCGAGTACGTCCGCTTCCGTGTCGAGCCGGGCATTCGACGGCCGGTACCTCTAATCTCAGACTTCATATTTCAAGTGTTCGTTGACTAGGATCGATCTACATCCCATCGAGGAGTTCGCGTTGTCCAAGCGGGAGAGCGCCGGATTGTCCGCTCTCGGCGCCGTGCTGTCACCGCTCGAGGGTGGCGGTCCGAAAACCGAGGCCGTGGTGCAGCGATTGTGTGCCGCCATCGGCCTCGGCCTGATGGTCGACGGCCAGCAGTTGCCGAGTGAGACCGAACTGGCCAACCAATTGGGCGTCTCGACGATGACCCTGCGGGAGGCGCTGGCCGTTCTCCGGCAACGCGGCATCGTGCACACCAAGCGCGGACGCGGCGGTGGCAGTTTCATCCAGGGCACCGCGGAGGCCTTGGAGAGCACGTCCTTGGTGAAGTTGCAGCAGATGAGCATCCAGGAATTGCGCGATCTGGGGGACGAACACTTCGCCGTCACCGGCGCGGCCGCCGTATTCGCCGCGCGCCGCGGACTGCGGGCCGATATCGCCCGGCTGCGGTCCTTGGCCGACCGGCTGGAAGGCAGCAGCGAACCCACTTCGGCGCGCCGGGCCGACAGCCGCTTTCATATCGAAATGGCGGTGTGCGCACAATCCACTCGATTGACGCGTGCCCAGGTCGCTCTGCAAGCCGAACTCTCCGCACTGCTCTGGTTGCCCGGGTTGGAACTGGATCCGGCGGCCGAAGCCACCGCTCACCGTGACTTGGTGGACGCGATCGAAAGAGAAGACGATACCCGGGCGAGAGAACTGGCAGAATCACAAACCGAATCACGTATCCGCCGCCTCGTCGCCCTTCGCCTGGAGCTCAGTTGATCCATGAGGGACACCGATGAAGATGCCGCCCCGGTGACCGTCGAGTCGCTCGCTTCGGCCGTCACGGAGCTGGCCGAGGACATCTACCAGTCGCTGGGAATCATCGGATCCGAGCTGGCCACACTGTGGGAAGCCTTGACCGGAGAGCGACAACTCGCCCCCCGATCGGCCGACTTGGCACTTCTGCGCGAGACCATCGTCGGCGAACTCGAGCGGCGCGGGAAGCTGCTCGAAAGCGCGGGCGTAGTGATGGCCGACGGCATACTCGCCGATCGCCCCCGATACTTGGAGTGGTGGTTGCTGGACGCGCAGCGCAGGCCGCAACGCCTGGTGCTGGAATTGAATCCCCACAGCGAATACTTCTACGACTACACCGGAATGGAATGGTTCGCGATACCGCGTGAGCAGGGCCGCCGCTGGGCGCATGGGCCGTGTCTCGATTACGCGTGCACCGATCAGTACGTCTGCACCTTCGCGGTACCGGTCACGATCACCTCGGGAACTTTCCTCGGAATCGCCGGTGCGGACGTCCCGGCCGCCTCGATCGAGGAGATTCTGCTGCCACGCTTCCGGGCATATGACCGGCGGGTGGTGCTGGTCAACAACGAAGGGCGCGTCATCATGGGGACCGATCCCGAACTCACCACAGGATCCAAGACGAGCCGGATGGACCGACCCGCCGCGGCGGTGCCCATCGAGGCGACGAACTGGTCGTTGTATCCGCTGGGCCAGCGGTAGCGGCGCCACCCGCGCGGCGGGATCGCGGGGACGGCGTCTGGTGCGCCCCGATGAATGGGGTCGTGCGACGCGCAGGAGTTCGCCGAATACTCGTGCCCATGAAGGCGATCACCACGAGCCTCCTCGTGACGGCCACACTCCTCGCTCCGCTGCCGACCGCGTCCGCCGCGCCGCTCGAACAGCAGGCGCCCATCGCGGAGACCGGGTCGGCGGCGACCGGATCCGCCACCCAGGCGCTGTGCCGATTGCTGCGCATGCTGCGCGCCGGGTACGTCGACAGTTCCGGCGGCGGTCCCGCTTGCACATTCCCCTGACGCCGCGGACGGCAACCGCTCTCGATACAGCCGAGGGATCACCGCGTCCTGGACACGACCGCCGACCCGCCTATGCGCCATCGTTTTCGCCGAGATCGCTTGCTGCGCTTGCATTCTCGGAATAGCAAGCTGGTCGGGCCCGCGCCGCCGAGACCGGGCCTCGGGAGCCGCAGAGCAAGCAGACCGAGGGCCGCGGGGGTGCGGCGGCACTGGACTGGAGCGCCTGGTCGGCGAAAGATGTGAGACGCAGCATAATTCGCCCGGCGCTGCCGTATGCCGTGCCGTAGGCAGGTCACCGGCTGTGTACTGTCCGGGCGGGGGCAGGCACTCTGGGCTTCTCGCGAGAGGACTACCAGTGTGTCTGCGACACCATTGCGAGCAAGTAGCGAGGTTGTGGGTCGGATCGAGGGTGTTCGGTGTGAGAACCGGCGCCGCCTGAAGGAGAGAGTACGGGAATGAAGATGGATCGCCGTTCTGCGCGTGGAAATCGCCGTCGCCGCTCCGGCGCTCCCCTCTTCGGGCAACTGCTCACCGCCGCGGTCGAATCCGCCGCTGACACGGTGGCGATCCGATTCTCTCCGACCGGTGACCCCGCCGACACCGTACAGCTGACCTACCGACAGCTCGACGAATCGTCGTCTCGGCTGGCGCGGGAGTTGATCGACCGAGGACTGGGCCCCGGTGACGTGGTGGCCATCGGCATACGGCGCTCGCTCGAGTCGGTGCTGTCGGTGTGGGCGATCGCCAAGACGGGCGCCGCCTATGTGCCGATCGATCCCACCTATCCGCCCGACCGGATCGCCTACATGGTGTCCGATTCCGGAGCAGCGCTCGGCCTGACCACTTCCGCCTACCGCGAGGCGCTCGGCACCTCCCTCCCCTGGATCGAACTCGACGATCCGCAAGACCAGGAGCGAATCGGGCGGTGGCCCGCGCACCCGGTCTCGTACACCGATCGGGTGCGGCTGCTCACCGAGCAGCACCCCGCCTATGTCATCTTCACCTCCGGTTCGACCGGCCGACCCAAGGGTGTCGTGGTCACCCATTCCGGATTGGGCGCGATGGTGGCGTCCGAACGCGAGCGCTACGACGTCACGGAAGGCTCGCGGGTGATGCACATCTGCTCGCCGAACTTCGACGTGTCGGTACTGGAACTGCTGCTCGCCTTCGCCACCGGATCAACCCTGGTCATCGCCCCGCCGACGGTGTTCGGCGGGTTCGAACTCGCCGATCTGCTTCGGCGCGAACGCGTCACGCACATGCTCATCACTCCCGGTGCGCTGGAATCGGTGGACCCCGCGGGCCTGACAGACCTGCGCGTCGTCATGGTCATCGGCGACAGGTTCGGCCCCCACCTGGTGAACCGGTGGGCCGGTGACGGCCGCGCGATGATCAACGGTTACGGCCCCACCGAGGCCACGGTCATCGCGACCAGCAGCGCGCCGCTCGTGCCGGGTGAGACGGTCACCATCGGCAGCGCGATACCCGGATTCGGCTTGTTCGTGCTGGATTCCCGCTTGCGCCCGGCTCCGGCCGGCGTGATCGGGGAGCTGTATCTGTCGGGTCCCGCGCTGGCGCAGGGCTATCTGGACCGGCGAGGTCTCACCGCGACACGCTTCGTGGCCAACCCGTTCGGCGGTGAGGCCGGTAGTCCTGGGTCGCGCATGTACCGAACCGGCGATCTGGCCCGCCGTCTGAGTTCGGGCGGCATCGAGGTTCTCGGACGTTCCGACTTCCAGGTGAAGGTTCGTGGCTTCCGCGTCGAACTGGGCGAGATCGACGACGCGCTGAGCCGCCACCCGGATGTCGAGTTCGCGGTGACCTTGGGCAAACGGCAACCGAACGGCACGACCATGTTGGTGTCCTACGTGCTGCCCGAAGCGGCCACGGTCGACGCGGCGGGCATCGCGATCGACTTCGACACCACCGAACTCGTCGACTTCATCGGTGAGTCGTTGCCTGCTTACATGATTCCGGCGTCGATCATGGTGTTGCGGGAGATTCCGTTGACGCCGGTGGGGAAGTTGGATCGGGC
>NZ_JBIDDF010000021.1:0-100617 GCF_043205035.1 Nocardia sp. NPDC047654 | reverse complement strand
ACAACTCGATGGCGTATGCGGCGAATGTGCTGAGTTGGGCGGCGGCGTATCGGACCGGGGGTTCGCCTACGCAGGTGCGCATCTCGCCGGACCTGATACCGCCGGGAGCATTGTCGCCGGGTTCGGAGATGTCCGCGGTGCGCACGACCACCCCGACCACCGATCCGGCCGAACAGGCGTGGGCGGCAGGCCAGGCGCCCGCCCCGCGGCCGCGACAGCAGCCGACCCAGGTGATGATCACGATTCCGGGTCTGCCGCCCATTCCCTGCGGGATCTTCTGCCCGCCGCCACCGCCGGTGAATCCGTGTGCGGGACAATCGGTGCCCGCCCCGATGCCGTTCCCGGACCTACCCGGGACCGCACGCGTGCCGCTCGCACCGCAGCAGCCCTACGGCGGCGCGGCGGCCGCACCCCGCGACCCCGCCGCCCCCGCGGGCCCGGCCGATCCCGCCGTGGCGGGCAGGCCCGCCGACGCCGGAGCCCTCGGGCAGCCCGGCACCCCGGACCGGGCGGCCGCCGGATGCGTTCAGCCCGATACCACGCTGGCCACCACCGAATCCGCGCCCATCCCCGGTGACCTGCCCGTCCCCGACAACGCACCGCGCGGCGACACCGAACCCGCGACCACCACCCCGCCCGCCCCGGCGCCCGAAGCCGAACCGGCGCCCAGCGCCGAATCCGCGCCTACGCCGCCGCCGGGAATCACCCTGCCGTTCGGCATCGTCATCCCCCTGCCCGCGCCACCGGTCGCACCCCAGCAGTGATTCAAACTCCGTATCAGATCACGAAGCAGTAACAAAAAGATCTCGGATGCGGTAGCCTCTCCCTCGGTCCGTAACAAAGGGCTCACAGCGAGTCATGGGAGGGTCACCACACCGTGGGGCGTCATCGAAAACAACCGCCTGCCACCGTCAGGCGCAGTTCCGTTATCGCGTTGACCGGATTGGTTCCCGCTGGGCTCGTCTCCGTCACCGCCGCCTCCGAGGTCGGCGACGCCGTCCCGCTCGCGGCCGCGGTTCAGACGCCGGATGATCAGGACGTGCAGGGCGCCCGGCCGCAGTCGGCCGTCGAGCCCGTCGCGGGCACCGAATTCCTCGCGCACGCAATGGCCAAGGCCGCGCCCACCGCGACGCCCGTGGTGAAAACCGTTGCGCTGCCGAGGGGGCGGCAACCCGCCGCGATGCCTGCCGGGCCGCTGGGCGTCCCCGGCGTGGCCGTCGCCGCCTATCAGAACGCGGAACGAGTGCTGGCCGCCGAGAACCCCGTGTGCGGCATGCCGTGGTCGCTGCTGGCCGGCATCGGCCGGGTCGAGTCCACCCACGCCTTCGGCGGTAAGGCCGATGCCGACGGCAACCCGCTCAGCCCCGTCTACGGCCCCGTGCTGGACGGCTCGCTCACCGGCAACCACGTCGTTCGCGACTCCGACAACGGCGCACTGGACGGCCTGGACGGCTACGACCGCGCTATCGGTCCGATGCAGTTCCTGCCCGACACCTGGAAGCGTTACGCGGGCGACGGCAACGGCGACGGCATCGCCGATCCGCAGAATCTGTTCGACGCCGCCCTGACCGCCGGGAAGTACCTGTGCGAAGGCGGCCTGAATATGCGTGACCTGGCACAACAGTCGAAAGCGATCCTGCGCTACAACCACTCCATGGCCTACGTCGCGAACGTCATGGCCTGGGAGACCTCCTACAGCACGGGGGTCGCACCCCGGCCCGCGGATCTGCCGAAAATTTGACACGCCTAAAATTCCTGCCATGCCAGTAGTTACGGAATCGGACGTGCGGGGTGCCCTCGCAAAGGTCGACGACCCGGAGATCCGCAAGCCGATCACCGAGCTGGGCATGGTGAAAAGCGTCGTCATCGGCGCCGGCAGCGATGTCCACGTGGAGATCTACCTGACGACGGCGGGCTGCCCCCTGCGTACGGAGATCCAGCAGCGGGTCACCAAGGCCATCGCCGACGTGCCCGGTGTGGGCGCCATCTCCGTCGATCTCGACGTGATGGACGACGAGCAGCGCACCGCACTGCGCAAGCAGTTGCGCGGCGACTCGGCCGACCCGGTCATCCCGTTCGCCCAGCCCGGCTCGCTGACCCGCGTCTACGCGGTCGCCTCCGGGAAAGGCGGCGTCGGCAAGTCCAGCGTCACGGTGAACCTGGCCGCCGCCATGGCCGCGCGCGGACTGTCGGTCGGCGTGCTGGACGCGGACATCTACGGTCATTCCATCCCGCGGATGCTCGGTACCGATGCCAGGCCCACCCAGGTCGAGCGGATGATCATGCCGCCGGTCGCGCACGACGTGAAAATGATCTCGATCGCCCAGTTCACTCAGGGCAACACGCCCGTGGTGTGGCGCGGCCCGATGCTGCACCGGGCGTTGCAGCAGTTCCTCGCCGACGTGTTCTGGGGTGACCTCGACATCCTGCTGCTCGACCTGCCGCCCGGCACCGGCGACGTCGCGATCTCCATCGCACAGCTGATCCCGGGAGCCGAGATCCTGGTCGTCACCACCCCGCAGCCGGCCGCCGCCGAGGTGGCCGAGCGAGCGGGCGCGATCGCGCTGCAAACGCGCCAGCGCATCGCGGGCGTGGTGGAGAACATGTCCTGGCTGGACCTGCCGGACGGCACCCGGATGGACCTGTACGGCTCCGGCGGCGGCCAGGCCGTCGCCGACCGGCTCACCCGCGCGGTGGGTGCGACCGTACCGCTGCTCGGTCAGATCCCCATCGAACAGGCGCTGCGGGAAGCGGGCGACGAAGGCACCCCGATCGTGCTGCGCGATCCGGAGAACCCCGCCGCCAAGGCTCTGCTGGAGGTGGCGGACAAGCTCGCCGTCCGCCGCCGCGGCCTCGCGGGCATGTCCCTCGGTATCGACACCACCCGGCATCTGTAGCGAGCACGACGCGCGAGACCACCCGTCGGTGTGCCCTAATAAGCTCACCTCATGCTCACCATGCTGTTGTACGTGCTGATCGTCGGCTTGGTCGCCGCGGTGCTGTTCTTACTGGCCAGTGCGGTGTTCGGGCGGTCGGAGGAGCTGGGGCCGCTGCCGGAGGGGACGACGGCCACCGTGCTGCCGGTGGAAGGGATCACCGGGGCGGACGTGCGCGCGTTGCGCTTCCAGCAGGTGGTGCGCGGCTACAAAGCCGGCGAGGTGGATTGGGCGCTGACCCGGCTGGCCGCGCGGATCGATGAGCTCCAGCACCAGCTGGCCGAAGCGCAGGCCGCGCGGTGGCAGACGCCGATCGCGCCGGAGTCGAAGTGAGCGCCCTGGCCGACGACGGGCTGGTTCGCTGTGCCTGGCCGCTGGAGTCCCAGCTCTATCGGGACTATCACGACCACGAGTGGGGCAAGCCCCTGCACGGCGACGACGCCTTGTTCGAGCGGCTCTGCCTGGAGGCGTTTCAATCCGGCCTGTCCTGGCTGACCATCCTGCGCAAACGCCCGGCCTTTCGTGCCGCGTTCGCCGGGTTCGCCATCGAGCGCGTCGCGGAGTTCGGCGACGACGATGTCGCCCGGCTGATGGCCGACGCGGGCATCGTCCGCAACCGCAGCAAGATCGACGCGGCCATCGCCAACGCCCGGGTTGCCCGCGACCTCGACATCGGCCTGGACGAGTTGCTCTGGTCGTTCGCCCCACCGCCGCGCCCGCGCCCGCGCCGCGGCGCCGACGTGCCCGCGACCACACCCGAATCCATCGCGCTGGCAAAAGAATTGAAACGGCGCGGATTCCGGTTCGTCGGACCGACCACGGCGTACGCCCTGATGCAGGCCACCGGGATGGTGGATGACCACCTGGCCGATTGCTGGGTGGGCAACGACCGGCCCGGCACGGGCCGACCGGTCACTTTTTGAACTCAGCTATCCGTCCACATCCGCGATAGGGAAGAATGGGACGGGTGTAGCTCGCCAAACGCCGGCGAGCTCACTGGTTGGTGACAACTGGAGTTCCAAGAAAGTGCGCAGCAGACCGCGCAGATCTGGAGGGAGCAGAGGATGGCGGCCATGAAGCCCCGCACCGGGGACGGTCCCCTCGAGGCAACCAAAGAAGGGCGTGGAATCGTCATGCGGGTTCCACTCGAGGGTGGCGGGCGTCTGGTCGTCGAACTCACGCCGGACGAGGCAGCGGCGCTCGGTGACGAACTGAAGAGCGTCACGAGCTGAGTGGGCCCGGCTGAGCACTCGGCCCTCGCCGACGCGGCCGGCGTCCTGGCCTGCCCGGAATGCATTCGGGCGCACCAGGACGCCGCGCCGCTCGCACTCGAACCGCGGGATCGAGCACTGCGCTGCGGTCGCGGCCACAGCTTCGACGTCGCCAGACAGGGCTACGTCAGTTTGCTGACCGGCGCGTCGACCAAGATGACCGGGGACACCGCGGCCATGCTCGACGCCCGTGCCGCTTTCCAGAGCGGAGGGCACTTCGCGCCGATCGCCGACGCGGTGACGCACGCCGTCACGACGCGGCGGGCAAACGGCCCGGTACTGGAGATCGGCGCGGGCACCGGCTACTACCTCGCCCGGGCGCTCGACGCCGCTCCCCCGGCCGTCGGCATCGGACTGGACGTGGCCAAACCCGCCGTCCGGCGCTGCGCCCGCGCCCACCCGCGCGCCGCGGCGGTGCTGGCCGACGCCTGGCGCGGGTTGCCGATCCGCGACGGTGCGCTGGCCTGCGTACTCTCCGTCTTCGCCCCGCGCAACCCCGGCGAGATCGCCCGGGTGCTCGCCGAGGACGGCCGCTTCGTCGTCGCCACACCCACCGAACGTCATCTTCGCGAGCTGATCGAGCCTCTGGACATGGTCCGGGTCGACCCCGACAAGGACCGCAGGCTCGACGCCGCCATGGCGGGATATTTCGAACCGGTCGACCGGACGCTGGTGGAGTACCCGATGACGCTCGCCAGAGCCGATGTCGCGCACGTGGTGGGGATGGGTCCGTCCGCGCACCACGCCGCCGCCGTAGCGGCGGATCCGGCGCGGCTGCCGGAGTCCGTCGAAGTGACCGCTTCGGTCGTCGTGGGCACCTACCGCCCGGCGGCCTGATCGCCCGGCTCAGCCCTTCCTGATCTCGTCGTACACCGCCACCGTGCGCGCCGCGATGCGCGACCAGTCGAATTCGGAGATCGCCCGCTCCCGGCCCGCGGCCCCGAGCCGGGCGGCCAGCTCTCGATCGCCGGCCACCTCGTTCACGGCGGCGGCTAGCCCGTGCTCGTAGTCCCCGGCCGCACCCGCGTCGTAGTGCACCAGCCGTCCGTTGCGGCTGTCGACCACCTCGGGGATGCCGCCGACGTCCGAGGCGACCACCGCGGTCGAGCAGGCCATCGCCTCCAGGTTGACTATGCCGAGCGGCTCGTAGACCGACGGGCACACGAACAGCGACGCGGCGGCGAGAATCTGCCGGATCTGCTCGGTCGGCAACATCTCGCGAACCCAGAACACGTTGCCGCGACGCTGCCGCAGCTCGTGCACCGCCGCGGTGACCTCTTGCGCCAGCTCGGGCGTGTCCGGCGCGCCCGCGCACAGCACGAGCTGGATATCGGGATCGAAGTCGCGGGCGGCGGCCAGCAGGTGGCCGACCCCCTTCTGGCGCGTGATGCGGCCGACGAAGGCGACGATGGGAAGGTCGGTACGCACGCCGAGTTCGGCGAGCACCGACGGCTCGGCACCGGTCGCCGGACCGGGATGCCAGACGGTCCCGTCGATGCCGTTGTGCACCACATGGACCCGGGCCGGGTCGACGGCGGGGTAGGCGTCGAGCACGTCGCGGCGCATGCCCTCGCTCACCGCGATGACGGCGTCGGCGTGCTCGACGGCGTTGCGCTCCGACCAGGAGGACAGCCGGTAGCCGCCGCCGAGCTGCTCGGCCTTCCACGGCCTGCGCGGCTCCAGCGAATGGGCGGTCAGCACGTGCGGGATGCCGTAGAGGGTCGCGGCCAGATGTCCGGCCAAGCCGCTGTACCAGGTGTGCGAGTGCACCACGTCCACCTCGCCCACGGCGTCGGCCATCCGTAGCTGGGCGGACATCATCCGCAGCGCGGCGTTGGCGGCGTGTAGCGACGGATCCGGTCGATGGACCACGGCATCCGAGCGCTCGACGCCCATACAGTGCACGGTCACCTCGCACAGGTGACGCAAATGCGCCGTCAGCTGGGTGACGTGCACCCCCGCCCCGCCGTACACCTCGGGTGGATATTCGCGGGTCAGCATCGCGACGCGAAGCCGGTCCCGCTCGTCGGAATCCACCGCCGAACGTCCGCCATCCGTGCCGAAACTCACCGGTCCAAAGTAGACGTTCGGGTCCGCGGCGGCCACTCACGGGCGTTCCACCCGGTAGTTTGGCAGGTGTGAGGAGCCAGCCGCACGTACTCGGGATCGTGCTCGCCGGTGGCGAGGGCAAGCGACTCTTTCCACTCACGGCCGACCGCGCCAAGCCAGCCGTCCCGTTCGGCGGCGCCTACCGCCTCATCGACTTCGTCCTCAGCAACCTGGTCAACGCGGGTTTCCTGCGGCTGTGCGTACTCACCCAGTACAAGTCGCACTCGCTCGACCGGCACATCTCGCAGACCTGGCGGCTGTCCGGTTTCGCAGGCGAGTACATCACCCCGGTGCCCGCGCAGCAGCGGCTGGGACCACGCTGGTACACCGGCAGCGCGGACGCGATCCTGCAGTCGCTGAACCTGATCTACGACGAGGACCCGGAATACATCGCGGTTTTCGGCGCCGATCACGTCTACCGGATGGATCCGGAGCAGATGGTGCGCCACCACATCGATTCCGGCGCCGGCGTGACCGTGGCGGGTATCCGGGTGCCGCGCAGCGAGGCGAGCGCGTTCGGCTGCATCGACAGTGACGACGCCGGCCGCATCACGCAGTTCCTGGAGAAGCCCGCGCATCCGCCCGGCACGCCGGACGATCCGAACGTCACGTTCGCGTCCATGGGCAACTACGTCTTCACCACCAAGGTGCTGGTCGACTCGATCCGGGCGGACGCGGACAACGCCGACTCCGACCACGACATGGGCGGCGACATCATTCCGGCCCTCGTCGCGGCCGGACAGGCGAGCGTCTACGACTTCGCCGACAACGACGTGCCCGGCGCCACCGACCGTGACCGCGGCTACTGGCGCGATGTCGGCACCATCGACGCGTTCTACGACGCGCACATGGACCTGGTGTCGGTGCACCCGGTGTTCAACCTCTACAACCGCCACTGGCCCATCCGCGGGGCGGCCGAGAACCTGCCGCCGGCCAAGTTCGCCCAGGGCGGGCTGGCGCAGGAATGCATCGTGGGTGCGGGCAGCATCCTGTCCGCCGCCACCGTGCGCAACTCGGTGCTCAGTGCCAATGTCATGGTCGATGACGGGGCCACCGTCGAAGGGTGTGTGCTCATGCCCGGCGTGCGGATCGGACGCGGTGCGGTGGTGCGGCACGCCATTCTGGACAAGAACGTGGTCGTCGGCGAAGGCGAGATCATCGGAGTGGACCTGGCGCGCGATCGCAGCCGTTTCGCCGTGAGCAACGGCGGGGTCGTCACGGTCGGCAAAGGCGTGTGGGTGTAGCCGGCGAGCGGTACTAGGGTCCCCCCGGCTCTGGCGCCTGCGGGCCGAGACAGAACGGCGCGCACGGCCCCGGTGTGCGCGGCACGGTCGATTTCGAGGCGTCACCGAAATCGGCGGTACACACCAAGTAGACCATCAGCACGGCGAACAAAAGCACCGTGCCGAAAGCGATCATGGTCCGGCCCCAATGGATCGATTTGGGACGACGCTCGTCTTCGTCCCAAAGGAACATCATCATCACCACGTCGCACCTCTTCCGGATCCGTTCGGAACCTGACCTCCACCAGTATCGGTCGGTCATCGGCGTCGCGCTGCGGCTCGAGCCGAATCGTGGCGGTAAGGTCGCTTTTTCGCGAACTCCGCCGATCACCTGCGGGTGGCGCGTTCGCCAGGAGAAGAGGGCGCGCTGGCCCGAATTTCCGGAAAAACTTCGGCGGCAAGCCTATTCGGCCGGAGCGAGAGCCGCCGTCGACGGAGGTATTACTGTGCGGGCGGGGCGACGTTCTGGGTGCAGAACGGCTCGCAGGGTCCCGGGGGCGGAGTGGTTTTCTCCGGGCCGGTGTCGAAATCGGTGTTGCTAACCACCACCATCACGAGCACGGCTCCCAGAATCACGAACAGCAGGGCAAACAGAGTCGGCCGCAGCCAACTCGTTCGCCGTTCGGTCACCACGTCCCCCATGACCGCTACTTCGATGGGATTTAGTTCACGCATAACTGTTTTCCTCACTGGGTTCTTCCTCAGCGCATACCCCGGATTCCGGGAAGGAATCACACCGCGCGCGAATCACTAACCCCGTGAGGCACAGAGCAATCCGTCTCCGACCGGAATCAGTACACAGGTGAGTTCCGGGTTCTCCGCGATGGCGCGGGTGGCGGCGCGCACCGCCTGAGTGGCCGGATCCCGTTGCGCCGGATCGGGCACGCGCCCGCCCAGCAGCGCGTTGTGCAGCAGAATGGCGCCGCCCTCGCGCAGCAGGCGCACCGCTTGGGCGACGTACTCGGGGTGCTCGAGCGGCGCCGCGTCGATGAAGACCAGGTCGTAGGCGCCATCGGCCAGCCGGGGCAGCACATCCAGCGCCCGTCCGTTGATCAGCCGGGTGCGCGCAGGGGGGATGTCGGCCGCGCGGAACGCCTCCTTGGCCGCACGCTGATGTTCCGGCTCCGAATCGATGGTGGTCAGCGTGCCGTCCTCGCGCATGCCGTCGAGCAGCCACAATCCGCTGATGCCCGCGCCGGTACCGACCTCGACCACCGCGCGCGCTCCGAGCAGCTGCGCGTACATGCTCAGCAGCGCCCCCACCGAGGGCGGCACGGGGACAGCGCCGAGTTCGGTGGCCCGTTCGCGCGCGCTGATGAGGATTTCGTCCTCTACGACGGATTCCTCCACGTAGGCGAGATTCCGCTCCAGATTCGATGCCACGGGTATGAGGCTAACGCCGGGCGGGTGATCTCGGCGTTCCGGACAACACGCGCCGCCCGCCATTTCCGCCGCCGGTTTTCTCAGGTGACCCTCAGGATCTCCATATCCCGGCCATATCAGGACCAGAAAGAGTATGAGCAACCGACCGTGTATTAACACGGGACGCGGGAACAACGACATACCGGTTGTCTGTTGTATCCGTACGTGACGGTCCGAAGACCCGGACCGGAGCGAGTCCCCACGTTTGCGGTCCCTAGTAGGAGGTAGCCCCATCCACATGGTCGATGCGGCGCGCGAATACGCCACCCTGCCCGAGCAGATCCTGCCGGTCGAAGCCGACTCCGTCGAGGACGCGGTCGAGCTGAGCGGGACTGCTGCCTTCGATGCCACCGGTGACCGGTCGGCGATGCCGACGTGGGACGAACTGGTCCGGGAGCACGCCGACCGGGTCTACCGGTTGGCCTATCGCCTCTCCGGCGACGCACAGGACGCGGAGGACCTCACCCAGGAGACGTTCATCCGGGTGTTCCGTTCGCTGTCGAACTACCAGCCGGGCACCTTCGAGGGGTGGCTACACCGCATCACCACCAACCTGTTCCTGGACATGGTGCGCCGCCGCAACCGGATCAGGATGGAAGCGCTGCCCGAGGACTACGACCGGGTGCCCGCCGAGGGCCCGGGGCCGGAGCAGGCGTATCACGACGCCCGGCTGGATCCCGACCTGCAATCGGCCCTGGATTCGCTCGCGCCGGAGTTCCGCGCGGCCGTCGTGCTGTGTGACATCGAGGGGCTGTCCTACGAGGAGATCGGCGCTACGCTCGGCGTGAAACTGGGCACTGTGCGCAGTCGGATCCATCGTGGACGTCAAGCCCTGCGCGACTACCTTGCGCATAATGGAAGTGAGCAGCGGTTCGCCGCTGAAGCGAACATAGGGTGATTCGTCGGACGCCGGCATCGCCCGAACCTCGGTCGATGTCGGTTGAAAGGGTGAGCACCGAATGAGTGGCGACTCCAGCACGTCCGGTCCGCCTCGTTTCCGCCCCACCGAGCATCTGGCGAGTGAGGCGGTCGCGGCGTACGTGGACGGGGAGCTGCGGATGAACGCCTACCTGCGTGCCGCTCAACACCTGTCGCTGTGTCCCGAGTGCGCGGCGGAGGTCGATGCCCAGCAGCAGGCGCGCATCGCGTTGCGGCACGCGGGCCAGGTCGCGATTCCGACCGGCCTGCACGACAGCTTGACCAGGATTCCGCTCGCGGAGCTGCCGGGCGGCGCGTCCAGCGGCCGGCCACCCTCGTCGGCTTCCGGCCAGTCCGGGCGTAACGAGGCGGTTTTCGGCTTTCTGACCGATTCGTTCACCGCGACCCGGTGGACAACGTGGTGGCGCAAGTAGAGTTTCCCGAGTGACCACCGAATCGACGAATTCCGGATCGGCCGACACCTCGAATTCGGCGGCCGACCGCGGGAATCTCCGTCCGCCGGACGCACCCGTTCTCGGTCCGCGTCCGGTCTACCGGCCCCATGTCGACACGCATACCGCACGTGCCTTCCGCAGGCCGTCCGGCCTATCCGGTTCGTTCGCCGAGCCCATGCCGCTCCGCAAGGCGGGTTCGACGCCGCAATCCGGTCCCGAACTGCAGAACCGTCCCCCCGACGCGGTGCTGGCCGAGGCGTTCGGGCGCCCGGAAGGCTCCACCGAGATCCTGCAGCGCGACCCCGACGCCGCCCACGGCCCGTCGGCCGTGGCCGGACCGGCCGATCCGTGGCGTGATCCCGAAGCGGTCGCACGCCTGGGCGCCCCCGCGGTGCCCACCCCCAAGCCGCAGACGCTGCCGCAGGCCGAGAAGCTCAGCGCCCGCGAAGTCCTGTTCGGTTCCCGGGTCGCGCCCAAGGCGCTGGCCCTGCTCGCGCTCGTCGCGGTCGTCATCGGCCTGGTCGGTGGGCTGGTCGGACGGCTGACCGCGGAAACCGCCTCGACGCTCACCTCGCGGAAGGTGACCCTCGAACAGACCGGTGACGGCAACCGTCCGCACGGCATGATCGCCCAAGTCGCCAACGCCGTGCTGCCCTCGGTCGTCTCCATCCGGGTGACCGTCGGAGACAACGGCGCCACCGGCTCCGGCGTGGTGATCGACGGCGGCGGCTACGTGGTCACCAACAACCACGTCGTCTCGATGGCCGCGCAGGACAAGTCCAACCGGTCCGCGATCCAGGTGCAGTTCTCCGACGGCACCCGGGTGCCCGCCCAGATCGTCGGCCGCGACCCGAAGACCGATCTGGCCGTGCTGAAGGTCGATGTGAAGAACCTCACCGTCGCCCAACTCGGCAAATCCGGCAACGTCCAGGTCGGTGACGATGTGCTGGCCATCGGTTCGCCGCTCGGCCTGAGCAAGACGGTGACCTCCGGCATCGTCAGCGCCCTGCACCGCCCGGTGAAGCTGGAGGGCGAGGGCAGCGACACGAAGGCCGTGATCGACGCCGTGCAGACCGACGCGTCGATCAACCCGGGTAACTCCGGCGGCGCGCTGGTGGACATGGACGGCCGGGTGATCGGCATCAACACCGCCATCCGCAGCGAGACCGGCGGCTCGGTCGGCCTCGGTTTCGCGATCCCGGTGGACAAGGTGATCGAGGTCGCCCAGACCTTGATCCGCGACGGCGTCGTGCACCACCCGACGATCGGCCTGAGCGCGCGCACCAAGCAGGTGGCCAACGAAGTCATGAGCGGTGCGGCGGTGGCGGACGTCGTGGCAGGCGGTCCCGCGGCGAAGGCCGGGATCGTGGAGGGTGACGTGATCGTGAAGGTCGGCGATCGCGAGGTCACCGGTCCGGACGAACTGGTCGTCGCGGTGCAATCGCGCGACATCGGCGAAACGGTGAACGTGCAGTTGATCCGCGATGGCAGGCAGGTGGACGTGCCGGTGACGCTGGAATCCGACTGACCCGGCGGCCGGATCGCCGGGTAGCCTGGTTACGTGTTCAGCAACATCGGCTGGAGCGAGATGGTCATCCTGCTCGTCGCCGCCCTCGTCATCCTCGGCCCGGAGCGCTTGCCCGGTGCCGTGCGCTGGACCACGCGCAGCCTGCGGCAGGTGCGCGATTACGCGAGCGGCGCCACTTCCCAGTTGCGACAGGAACTCGGGCCGGAGTTCGACGATTTGCGTAAGCCGCTGGCCGACCTGAACGAACTGCGCGGTATGACCCCGCGGGCGATGGTGACCAAACATCTTCTCAACGGCGACGATTCGCTGTTCAAGGATTTCGACAGCGCGCTGCCCGATCCGAAGGACCTCTACAGCACGAACAGCGGGATGCCGGACTACCCGATGCCCAAGTTGGCTAAGCCGTTGGAGCGCAACGAACGTCCGCCGATCGACACCGACGCCACCTGATTCGTCAAGCAGACTAGACGCATAGCGCTGTTCAGCTGTCTAGACTTCGCACATGTCGGCCGATGACGTGGCGCGCGTGTTCGCGATCGAGGACAAGGTCGAGCGACTGAAAGCGGCCACCGACGGGGTGGCGGCAGCCCAGCAGACCATCAACGAACTGACCAGGATTCGGCGTGCCGTCATCCGGGAGCTCCATGCCGAAGGCTGGACGTTCGCCAGAATCGGTGCGGCGGCGGGCCTTTCCCGGGCCCGCATCCACCAGGTGAGTACCCAGGGCCCCGCGCCGGAAGGACTGTTCTTCGGGCACGGTTCGCTCACCGTGCTCGTCCCCGAGGTGCGCGCCGGGCGCGTGATCGGCGCGCCCGATCCCGCCGCACCACAGCGATTGGCCGAACTCCTGCGCGAACTCGGCTTCGGCGTAGCGGTCGAGCATTTCCTACCGGGCCGCCCGATCGACCTGCGACGTGACGGCCTGATCGTGTTGGGCGGTCCGGAACTGTCTCCGAGCCTGCGCCAGTTGGTGGCCGCCGATCCCCGCTTGCGCCGCGCGGTGGCGAGGGTGGGGGACGCGCGCCGGGGAATCGAGGACCGGGCGGCTCGGCGGGTCTACCGGCCGGGCGGACCGGAACCGCACGACATCGCCTACCTGGGCAGACTTCCCCGGCCCGACGGGCGGGGCAGTGTATTGATGATCGATGGCATGCATCCGCCCGGCTCGCTCGGCGCCATCCGGTTACTCGCCACCCGCTTGGCCACGCTGCACGAACGAGCGAGCAATCACCTGTTCTCGGTGCTGATCGCCTGTCGCTTCGACCGTGCCACGGGTGAACCCCTGGAAGCCGACCTGCTCACGCCGGTCTACCGCCACGACCCCGAAAACAGATCGCCCGCAACGGGTGTGCGCCGCTGACTCACCTATCTCGCTCGACCTCCGTTGTCGGAGACCGGCGTCGGACCCGCCCCTACCAGCGGTTGTGATCACCCGCGCGCCGGCTCCACGCGCCCAACGACATTCAGCAAATATGCGGACATCGTAGTTGAGCCCATCCACGGCCAGAAATCCGGACGGTGGACGGCGAGTGGACACTCCAACATGCCGCGAACTATTCCACCGATCACCTGGTCGTGGCGAGTCAGGAGCATCACACCGGCCACAATTCTCTCGTGTGGCACAGGTCACCAACCCTCGTCCGAGCGTGTTCATACAGGGATGATTGAATAGCTGGACGATAACCGCATGTGATAGGTGAACTCTGATGCGTGATCGAAAGTCGATGTCTGCGAGTTCCGTGTCCCTTCTCTCCGTGCTGCGGCGCCCGCGGCACGGCGCCGCGGCCCCCGCCCGGACGGGCGATCCGGCGGTGACCACCCACCGGGTGACCTACAGCGACCGGTTGCGAGTCTTCCTCCGCCCGGATGAGCCCATCGACAGCTTTCTGCGACCGCTGGACAGGCTGGACGGCTTCCACCGCTACTCGGTGAACATGACCCGGCTCGCCGAGCCGATGCGGGCCGCGGACATCGACCCGGCGATCAGTTCCGCTCCCGGGCGGGAGTACCTGCAATGCACCGGCTCGGCAGACACGCTCACCCTCGAGGTGCGCACCACCGTCGAGGGCATGCCGCATCGCTTCACCGTGGGCTTACCCGGTCAGCGGCTCGGACTGCCTCGGGTGGACGTGCCGGTCCCGGCCTGCGTGCCCACGCCGCGGGTCTATCCGGACGAGGTCTTCACCGCCGAGCAGGCGGCCGAGATCTTCACGGCGTACTTCGAGACCGGCGCCGTCCCGTCCCAGCTACAGCTCCGCGAAACGGACGCCTGAGGTGTCCGGCAAGGAGGAATCGTGAATCCGTTACTGCTGATCGGCGGCGCCGTCCTGGCGGTGGGCCTGCTCGGCCTGATCCTCAGTGTCCTGCTGCGGCCCGCGGGGGCGAAGGCTCACGTGACCGTCGCCGACCTTCAGGCCCGGCTGGCGAACGAGTCGGCCACCTCACCCGAAGCGGACGGCCCGGTGGGCGCGGACCCGCGAGCCGATCGGCCCGACGCCGAGCGCGCGGAACGAGAGCGGCCCCGCACCGGCGACGATTCCCGAAACGGGGCCGCGGATCAGGACGAGGACCGACCCGAAGCACGCGCGGACCAAGTGCTGTTATCGCATCGTCATCGCCGCGACGGATAGGTCTCCGGTAACTAGGCTTACGGTACGGCGGATATTCGCCGGCTGACACGGGCCCGATGCGCTGGACCCGCTCGCCGAAAGGATCGGATTCCGGTGCGCGCGATACTCGGGCAACTGCTCACCCTGCTGCCGCTCGGGCCGGTCGCGCTGGCCCGGGTGGTGGACACGACCGGCGCCGGGCCTCGCGAACTCGGAGCGGCGATGATCGTCACCGGCTCCGGCGACGTACACGGCTCGCTGTCCGTCGGCTGCGTCGAGGCGGCCGTCGTCGCGTCGGCGCAAGAGGTCCTGAGCAGCGGCCATGCGGTGACCGACCGGTTCGGCTATGCCGACTCCGATGGACCGGCGGTGGGCTTGAGCTGCGGCGGAGAGATCGAGGTGTTCGTCGAGCGCGTCTCACCCGAACGACTCCCGCTGCTCACCGCATTACGGCAGCGGATCGAGGACGGCTCCCCCGTCGCCGTGGCGACCACCATGGACGCCGCACCGGAATGGCAACTGCTGACGACCGCCGATACCGAACCGTGGCACGACGTCGACCGCGACGCGCGGGCGCTGCTGGCCGCGGGCCGCTGCGGGGTGGTGGGCGCCGACGAGTGCGCGGCACACGGCGCGCCGCGACCCCGGACGTTCGTCCAGGTCTTCGCGGCTCCGGCGCGGATGATCCTGGCGGGCGCCAACGACTTCGTGCGCGCGCTCAGCCGCACCGGCCGCCAACTCGGCTACCGGGTGACGGTGGTGGACGCCCGCGAGACCTTCGCCACCGCGACCAGGTTCCCCGCCGCCCACGAGGTCGTCGTGGACTGGCCGCACCGGTATCTGGGCGAGGAGCAGGAGGCGGGGCGGATCGACCAGCGCACCGTGGTCTGCGTGCTCACCCACGACGCCAAATTCGATGTGCCGATGCTGGTGACGGCGCTGTCGTGCCCGCGCATCGGCTTCGTCGGCGCACTCGGATCCCGCCGCACCCACGCCGAGCGCGTCGAGCGCCTGCGGGCCGCGGGCGTCACCGACGACCAGCTCGGCCGGCTGCGCAGTCCGGTCGGGCTCGATCTCGGCGCGCGAACACCGGACGAGACCGCCGTCTCGATCGCCGCCCAGATCCTGGCCGAACGCGATGGGGCCTCCGCTCTGCCGCTGGACCGCACCGATGGGCCCATCCACCGCTGATTGCTCAAAGTTGTCTCTAGGGCGGTTGGCCACCTGGCCAGCGGGCATACCCGGCCATAAATCTGCACACTACGTTGGTTGCGCGTCCCATTTACCTCTTGCACGGCGCGCCGCCTCGGCTCACACTTAATTTGCTGAAAGTTAACCATGAGTAGGTGACGGTGCGTTCGCGCTTCGGCCCCGCCACGCTCTGCCCGGCCCGCCCCACCGAGAGGAGAAAGCGCCGTGACCGCCACCCAGATCGCCGTCCTCTGCTCGCTCGTCGGCGCCGCCGGCCTGGTCGCCACCATCGGATTGATGTACGGACCGGCGAACCGGCGGCGCCGGGTCGGCGTCGCCCAGCACGTGATCGCGGACCAGCTGCCCGTGCGCCTGCTACCGACCTGCCCGATCGGCAGGCCGCAGCAGATGCCCGTCGAGCCGTTGACCGTGGCGGAGGCACACGAACTCATGCAACGCCACCGGATCTGTGAACCGGCCGAGTGCGTCTACAAGCTCGCGGCCTTCCGCACCCTGATCGAGGCGGGATACATGCGGGACCCACACGCCGAAGGGGCCTGACCGCATCCCGGCGCCGCGACGGTGCAGCGGTTCAGGCCGCCGCCCACGCGGGCCGCAGGGTGTTCATCGGCGGGCGGTCCATCAGGGAGACCTCGGTGCGGTGCGCCGTGAACTCGTCGCCGATCAGCGGGAACTGGGTCAGCGCCGCACCGGAGTCCTGGATGCCGCTGCGCCCGAGCACGGTGCCGAGAATCTGGCGGCTCATCACCCCCAGGTCGGCCAGCGGCCGGTTGCGGTGCGTGCGCACGCCCAAATTGACCTGGCCGATCGCGGACATGCCGAGCCGGTCGTAGGTGTCCAGCAGCAGCCCGATCTCGACGCCGTAGCCCGGCGCGAACGGCACCGAGGTGAGCAGTTCGCGGGTGCCCGCGTATTCACCGCCGAGCGGCTGCAAAACCTGGGAGAGTTCCGGTCGCAGCGCGGCCAGCAGCGGCCGGGCGACCAGTTCGGTGACACGACCCCCGCCCGCCGCGTCCACCGCGCCGCCTTGCCGCAGCGGCCTGCGGTAATAGGCCTTGGCCAGATGCATGTCGCCGACCGTGAGCAACGGACCGAGCAACTTCGGGACGAAGGCGGGATCCGGGTCGATCAGGTCGGAGTCGACGAAAGCGATGAGATCACCGCTGGTCACCGCCAGGGAGCGCCACAGCACCTCCCCCTTGCCCGGGACCGGCTCGAGCTCCGGCACCGCCTGCTCGCGGCTGATCACCTCGGCGCCCGCCGCACGGGCGCGCTCCGCGGTGGCGTCGGTCGACCCGGAGTCCAGCACGATCAGCTCGTCGACCAGCGTGCCGAGCAGCGGCCGGATGCTGGCCACCACGTCGGCCACGGTCCGTTCTTCGTTCAGCGCGGGCAGCACCACCGACACGGTGCGCCCGGCTTTGGCGCGGACGAGTTCGTCCACTCGCCAGTTCGGGGTGTCCCAGGTATGGGTCGTCGCCCAGGCGGGCTCACGGTGTTGAAATGTCATGCCAGACCTCGCAAGGTTCGTGCGGGGGGCCGGATGCCCTGGATCGCGGCGATCATGTCCACGACCCGCCGGGTCGCGGCGACTTCGTGGACACGGAAGACTCGGGCGCCGGCCGCCGCCGACCATGCTGTTGCCGCCAATGTGCCCTCCAGCCGTTCGGAAAGACCGACACCTAAAGTCTCCCCGATGAAATCCTTGTTGCTCAGCGCCATCAAGACTGGCCATCCGGTTTTTACAAGAACGTCGACTCGGCGCAACAGTTCGAGCCCGTGATAGGTGTTCTTGCCGAAATCGTGCGTCGGATCGATCAGAATCGAATCCCGGCGCACCCCGGCCGCGAGCGCGTTCTCCGCGGCCTGCACCACGGTTTCGGTGACCTCACCCACCACGTCGGCGTAGCGGACCCGATGCGGCCGGGTGCGCGGCACCGCGCCACCGGTGTGGCTGCACACCACACCGGCGCCGTGCGCGGCGGCCACCGGAACGAGATCGGGATCGGCGCCCGCCCAGGTGTCGTTGATCAGATCCGCCCCCTCGCCCACCGCCGCCTGCGCCACCTCGGCACGCCAGGTGTCGACGCTGATCAGTAGCTGCGGGTACTTCGCGCGGATGGCCGCGACGAACGGCACCACCCTGCGCGTCTCCTCGGCCGCGTCCACCGAATCGCCCGGTCCGGCTTTCACCCCGCCGATGTCGACGAGGTCGGCGCCCTCGTCCACCGCGCGCGCCACGGCCTCCATCGCCGCCGCGTCGGTGAACGTGGCGCCGCGGTCGTAGAACGAGTCCGGCGTGCGATTCACGATCGCCATCACCAGCGCTCGATCCGTCGCCACCGGCCTGCCGCACAGCGTGGGAAGCGGCGCCGCGGTCGAGCTGAACATGTCAACGACTGTAGCCAGTCCGTCACTCCGGGTCTTCAGGCCGTGCTGATCTCGCCCGTCAGCTCTTGGGCGCCCGTCCCGCCGCTACCTCGGCGGCATAGTCGTCGTAGGCGGGGACATAGCCCTCGGTGCGGCCCGCGAGGACGTACAGCGTGCTGTCGGGGTCCGGGGTATACCCCTGCTTGCGCAGTTCGACCTTGCGGCTTTTGAACGTGGAGGTCTGCTCCAGTTCGTGGACGATACGAATGAACAAGGGCACCGCATACCCCGGCAATTGCTGGTAGACCAGCTTCGCCACCGCCGCCCCGTCGAATTCAGCACCGGGACGCAGCGTCACCGCGGCCATGCCCGCCTTGCCGTCCGTCCCGGGGATGTCCACGCCGTAGACCACCGCTTGCGCGATCGGCTCCGCCTTGCTCAGCGCGCCCTCCACCTCGGTGGTCGCCACGTTCTCGCCCTTCCAGCGGAACGTGTCGCCGAGCCGGTCGACGAACGCGATGTGATGCCAGCCCTGCTCCCGGACCAGGTCGCCGGTGTCGAACCAGACGTCCCCGGACTGGAAGCCGTCGCGCACCAGCTTGGCCTCGGTGGCGTCCTTGTCGGTGTAACCGTCGAACGGCGAGCGATCGGTCACCTTGGCCAGCAGCAGCCCGACCTCGCCGGTGCCGACCCGGCGCAAACGGCCCTTGTTGTCCCGCTTCGCTTTTCCGGTCCCCTCGTCGTACTCCACGACGGCGTACGGCAGCGGACCGAAACCAGCCGTGCGATCCACGCCGAAGGCGTTGACGAACGCGATGTTCGCCTCGCTCGCGCCGTAGAACTCCACGATCCGCTCGATGCCGAACCGGGATTTGAACTCGTCCCACAGTTCCGGACGCAGCCCGTTGCCGACGGCGAGCCGGACCAGGTGCTGTCGATCGGTCGGCTTGGCGGGCTGGTTGACCAGGTAGCGGCACAGCTCGCCGATGTAGATGAACGCCGTGGCCTGCTCGCGGATGACCTCGTCCCAGAACCGGGACGCGGAGAAACCGCGGCCGAGCGCGAGTGTGCCGCCGGAGGCCAGCACCGCGGACAACGCGACGGTGAGCGCGTTGTTGTGGTATAGCGGCAGGCAGCAGTACAGAGTGTCGTTGCCGCGCAGGCGAATTCCCAGGCCGCCCAGGCCTGCCATGCTCTTGGTCCAGCGCAGATGGGTCATCACGCTGGCCTTCGGCAATCCGGTGGTGCCGGAGGTGAAGATGAGGAACGCCCGGTCCCGCGCGGTGATCTCCGCACAGCTCGGTGGATCGGCGTCGTCGGCGTCGCGGGCCGCCTCGTCGAGTTCGTCGGCGGCGAGGACGTCGGCGGGTGGCTCGGGCAGCGAGTCGATCGCGTCGGCGCATTCCGCGCCCACCACGTTCAGCACGCTGCCGAGCAGGCCGAAGCTGTGCGCCAGCACGTTGTCACGCTGATGGTGGTTGAGCAACCCAACGGTGGCACCGAGCTTGACCGTGGCCAGCACGACGAACAGTGTCTCCGGCCGGTTGGTCATCAGCACGC
The DNA here is from genome assembly GCF_043205035.1 of Nocardia sp. NPDC047654. NCBI lineage: Bacteria > Bacillati > Actinomycetota > Actinomycetes > Mycobacteriales > Nocardiaceae > Nocardia > Nocardia sp. NPDC047654. Next base: position 80,944 of record NZ_JBIDDF010000021.1, on the reverse strand, counting down.
CGACCACGTCGCCGCGCCGCACCCCCCGGTCCGCGAGCACGCTCGCATACCGGTTCACCTGCGCGTTGGCCTGACCGTAAGTGAAGGTCGCCCCCTCGAACCGCAGGAACAACCGATCCGGATGCCGGTGGGCGCTGCGCTGGAAATACAGCCCCACCGAGGACTTGGAATCCGCCGTCACCAGCATGCTCAGCGCGTTGCGGAGCATGCCCGGCGCGTCCAGGGCCATCCCGGGAAGATTTCGGGCGAGGTCGAACAAACTCACCGTCGAGCGGGCGTCGGTGCTCACGTCTTCAGCTCTCCTCACTGGGTCCGCGCCGCCTCCAGTGCCGCGAACGCGGACGGGAGATCGGTCACCACGGTAATCCGGTCCAATGCCGTCTGGGGCACGAACTTCCGCTCGTACAACTCGTCCAGCCAGGAAAACAACCCGCGGAAGAAGCCATTGGGATCCAGCACAACAACGGGCTTCTCATGCTGTCCCAGATAGCCGCCGGTCCAGGCCTCGAAGAACTCCTCCAGCGTGCCGATGCCGCCGGGCAGGGTGAGGAAGGCGTCGGCGCGGTCCTCCATCACCTGCTTGCGCTGGCGCATGGTGTCGGTGACCACCAACTCGTCGGCGTCGACGTCGGCGACCTCCCGGTGCACCAGGTGTTTCGGGATCACGCCGATGGTGTTCGCGCCGCCCGCGCGCGCCGCGGTGGCGACCGCGCCCATCATCGAGACATGCCCGCCACCGGACACCAGTTGCCAACCGCGCCGGGCGATCTCGGTGCCCACCCGGGCGGCCAGCGAGAGGTAGTCCTGGTCGGTGGTGCTCGCCGAGCAGTAGACGCAGACGGCGAAAGGCCGATCGCTCACCACTGATCCTCCGTCCCGATCGCGTCCTCGGCGCCACCCGCCTCCGCGGCGGCCTGGATGATGTGCACGACCTCCTCGACGCTGTCGGTCACATGCAGCAGACCGAGGTCGCCGGGGGAGATCTTGCCCGAACCGCCGAGCGAATCGCGCAGCCAATCGACCAGCCCCGCCCAGTACCTGGTGCCGAACAGGATGATGGGAAACCGGGTGATCTTGTGCGTCTGCACCAGTGTCAGCGCCTCGAACAACTCGTCGAGCGTGCCGAAACCGCCGGGCAGGCAGATGAACGCCTGCGAGTACTTCACGAACATCGTCTTGCGGACGAAGAAGTACCGGAAATTGATGCCCAGGTCGACCCAGTCGTTGAGGCTCTGCTCGAACGGCAGCTCGATGCCGAGGCCGATCGAGTAGCCGCCCGCCTCGCAGGCGCCCCGGTTCGCCGCCTCCATCGCGCCGGGGCCGCCGCCGGTGATCACCGCGAAACCGGCCCGCGCCAGCGCGGCGCCGATGGCCCGCCCGGCCTGGTATTCCGGGTGGTCGGCGGACGTGCGCGCGGAACCGAAGACGGTCACCGCCCGCGGCACCTCGGCGAGCGCGCCGAAGCCCTCGACGAACTCGGCTTGGATGCGCAGCACGCGCCATGGATCGGTGTGTACCCAGTCCGTGTCGCCACGCTTGTCCAGCAGGTGCCGGTCGGCGGTGCCCACGCCGTCGGCCCGCTCGCGGCGAAACATGATCGGGCCGCGGAATTTCGGTGTCGACTTGGGTTTGGGGGCGACCTCACGGTCCGCGGCGTCGGTGGACATGCGTTCCACGCTACCGTCCGGCAAGGCGGACCCAGGGGCTGGACGGGAGAAGTCGTCCGGGCGTTCCGAGTCACTCTCCGTCCGGTCTCGGTGGGTACGTGATGACGGCGGCGCTCGCGATTTCGACCCCGGGGGCAGGTGCCACGGCTGCGCTAATCGGGCCAGGCGGGCGGGCGCTTCGCCAGGAAGGCCGCCATTCCCTCGCGGGCGCCGGGAAGTTGAGCGGCGGCGGCCATGACTTCCAGGGCGAGGGCGTAGGCGTCTGCTTCGGGACGGTCGAGTTGGCTGTAGAGGGTGCGTTTGCCGAGTGCCTTGCTGGCCCGGCTGCCCCGGGTAGCGCGGGCGAGCAACGCACCCACGGCAGTGTCCAGCTCGGCGTCCGGCACCACTCGGTTGATCAGGCCCCACTGTTCGGCGGTGCGGGCATCGATCGGGTCACCCGTGAGGGCCATTTCCATCAGGCGTTTACGTCCGACGGCGCGGGCCACCGGCACCGCGGGGGTGTGGCAGAACCAGCCACCCTTGCCGCCGGGGAGCGCGAAACCGGCGGATTCGGCGGCGACGGCCAGATCACAGGAGGCCACCAGCTGGCAGCCTGCGGCCGTGGCCAGACCGTGCACCCGGGCGATCACCACCTGCGGCACCGACTGGATGGTCGACATGAGCTCGGTGCAGAGCGTGAGCAGTTCCCGCACGCCGAGCAAGTCGCGCGCGGCGACGTCGGCGAAATCGTGGCCCGCGCAGAACACCGGGCCGCGCGCCCCGAGCACTATCCCGGCGGCGTCGGTCGCCCCGGCGGCCCGGAACGAGTCGAGCAGTTCGGCCAGATGCTCACCCGACAGCGCATTGCGCCGCTCCGGCCGGTTCATGGTGATGCGCACCGTGTCGCCGTCCCGCGCGACCAGCAGATGCCGATACTCCAAGGCGGTCATATCTCCACCGTAGATCGCCGCGGGCAGCGACACGACAGGTCGGAAACCCCGATTCGGAGGCCTACCGCGCCGCACCGAATGCGGCGAGAGCACCCTGATCCGCGCGGAGCGTTCAGTCCGGTGCGCTGCTCAGGTAGCTGCGCAACATGGCGGTGACGGCGGTGATCTGGTCGACGGGGACGTGCTCGTCGCGCTTGTGCGCGAGGTTGGGATCGCCGGGACCGAAGTTGACGGCGGGGATGCCGCGGGCCGCGAAACGCGAGACGTCGGTCCAGCCGTACTTCGCGCGGACACCGCCGCCGCCGTGGCGCGCCACCGAGTCGATCAGGTCCTTGGCCGCCGGCGCCGTCAGGCCGGGCAGCGCGCCCGGCGCCGCGTCGATCACCTCGAAGGACAGCTCGAGTCCGGCGAAGACCTCGCGCACGTGCTCGACGGCTTGGTCGATCGTGCGGTCGGGAGCGAAACGGAAGTTGACCTCCAGCTCGGCGGCGTCCGGCACGACATTGCCCGCTACTCCGGCCTCGACCTGGACGGCGGACAGACCCTCGCGATAGACGCAGCCGTCGATGTCCACTTCCCGCGCGCGATAGTCGGCCAGCCGCCCGAGGATCGGGGCCAGCCGGTGAATCGCGTTGTCGCCCAGCCACGCCCGCGCCGCGTGCGCACGCACGCCGGACGTGCGCAGCCGAGCGCGCAGCGCGCCCTGGCAACCGGCCTCGATCCAGCCGCCGGACGGTTCGCCGAGCACGGCGAGGTCGCCGGTGAGCCAGTCGGGCAGATCGCGCTCGATGTGCCCGAGCCCGTTGAACTCGGCGGCGATCTCCTCCCCGTCGTAGAAGATCAGGGTCAGGTCGTGCACCAGGTCGGTGACGGTCGCGGCGAGGTGCAGAAAGACCGCGTCGCCCGACTTCATGTCCACCGAGCCGCAGCCGTAGAGGACCCGCTCACCCACCGGGCTCACCTCGAACCGGCCGGGCACGTTGTCGGCGATCGGCACGGTGTCCAGGTGCCCGGCCAGGATCACCCGGGTGGGCAGCCCACGCTCGGTGCGCGCCAGCACGACGTTTCCGTGCCGGAGGATCTCGAACCCCGTCGTCTGCTCACGCAACGCCCGCTCCACCACGTCGGTGATGGCCGCCTCGTCGCGCGAGACGCTCGGGATGTCGACGAGTGCGGCGGTCAGTGCGATCGGGTCGGCATGCAGGTCGATGGTCACACGCTTCACCCTACGACCCGCTCACCCGCGACGGCCCGCACGCCGCCTCGGGTCGCGGCCGCCTCTTCCGGGAGCGGTCGCGGCTCGTCACACTGCTGCGCGTGAGGGAAGGGGTGCGTTCGGTGGACGCGGTGATCTTCGTGCACTCGGGTGGCAGCGTCGGCTGCTCACCGGGCACTCGGCCGTCCGGTCCCGGAGCCGAACGGGTATCGAGCTTGGTGACGGCGGTCGCCGGAGCAGCCGCACCGTTGTCCGGCGCGGGTCGGTAACCTCTAGGCCGTGAGCATCCAGGGAGCAGCAGCAGTCGGTATCGCCAATGTGACCGCGGACGGGACCGTACTGGACACGTGGTACCCGAACCCGCAGCTGGGCGAGTTCGCCGAGACCGGCACCAAGCGGCTGGACGAGGCGCCCGCCGAGTACGCGGCGCTGCTGGGCTTCGACGACGCGCGCGGGGTCGACGTGATCGCGGTGCGCACCACGATCGCCGACCTGTCCGCCGCCCCGGTCGACGCGCACGACGTCTACCTGCGCTTGCACCTGCTCTCGCACCGCCTGGTCAAGCCGCACGAGGTGAGTCTGGACGGCCAGTTCGGCCTGCTGACCAACGTGGTGTGGACCAACCACGGCCCCGCCGCGGTGGAGGGCTTCGAGGCCACCCGCGCCAAGCTGCGCGCTCGCGGTCCGGTCACCGTGTACAGCGTGGACAAGTTCCCGCGCATGGTCGACTACGTGCTGCCCTCCGGCGTCCGTATCGGCGACGCCGACCGCGTCCGCCTCGGCGCGCACCTGGCCTCCGGCACCACCGTCATGCACGAAGGCTTCGTGAACTTCAACGCGGGCACCCTCGGCGCCTCGATGATCGAGGGCCGCATCTCCGCGGGTGTCGTGGTCGGCGACGGCTCCGACATCGGCGGCGGCGCGTCCACCATGGGCACGCTCTCCGGCGGCGGCACCAAGGTCATCTCCATCGGCGAGCGCTCGCTGCTCGGCGCGAACTCCGGCCTCGGTATCCCGCTCGGCAACGACTGCGTGGTCGAGGCGGGCCTCTACCTGACCGCGGGCACCAAGGTCACCACCCCCGACGGCACCCTCGTCAAGGCGGCCGACCTGGCCGGCCACGACAACCTCCTGTTCCGCCGCAATTCCACCACCGGCGCCGTCGAGGTAGTCCCCCGCAAGGGCACCGGCATAGAACTCAACGCCGACCTCCACGCCAACGACTAGAACTTCACGAGTGGACAGGGTCGAGAGGTCTTCTCGCGCTTTGCCGCAACCATGTCCACTCGTGCAGCCTCGGCCGGATCAGGCGAGGTGGGGAGACTCACCGGAGAGCCCGAATGCGATGACGTGTCCGGGATGGATGCGGATCATCTCGCGGGAGGCGCCGGAGATGTACGGGTCGACGTCGGTGAGCGCTTCGGCGGTGCCGCGGATTTCGAGGAAGCGGACCCGCCATGGCTGGACCGACGCGATGTCGTCGACGACGAATGCGACGTGGTCGTTGGTGGCGAGGTTGCGGAATTTCCACGAGGCGCCCATGTTCCAGCCCGCGATGTCGATGGTGCCCAGGTCGGCGTTGTAGCGGAAGCCGACGGGGTTGTTCTGCGGGGTGCCGTCGGGCCGGACGGTGGCCAGCCGGCCCAGGCGCTGGGTGTGCAGGTAGTCGATCTGTTCGGGGGTCAGGGTCGAAGTCATGGGCCGACCGTAGAACCTCTACCGAACTCGAGGTCAACCCAGCTTGTTCTTCTGCACCTTGCCCATCGCGTTGCGCGGCAGTGCGTCGACCACGCGGACCTCGCGCGGACGCTTGTGCACCGAGAGTTCACCGGCGACATGGTCGATCAGTTCGCGTTCGGTCGCGGCATCGCGCAGCACGACGAAGGCGGTGATGCGCTGACCGAGGTCGTCGTCGGGCAGACCGACCACCGCGACCTCCGCGACCGCCGGATGACCGAGCAGCACCGTCTCGATCTCCCCCGCGCCGACCCGGTAGCCACCGGATTTGATGAGGTCCACCGATTCCCGGCCGACGATGCGGTGGAAGCCCTGCGCGTCGATCGCGGCGACGTCGCCGGTCCGGAACCATCCGTCCTCGGTCCAGCTCTGCGCGGTCGCCTCCGGTCGGTTCAGATAACCGTCGAAGAGCATGGGGCCGGACACTTGGAGGCCGCCGATGCTCTCGCCGTCGTGCGGGACCGAGGAGCCGGACTCGTCCCGCAGCCGGGTGCGCACGCCGCGCACCGGCGTGCCGACCCAGCCCGGCCTGCGCTCGCCGTCGGCCCGGGTGGACAGCGTGATCATGGTCTCGCTCATGCCGTAGCGCTCGACCGGCGCGTGCCCGGTCAGCTCGCGCAGTCGCTCGAACACCGGCACGGGCAGTGGCGCACTACCGGAGACCAACAGCCGCGCGCCGGACAATCGCTTCGCCGAGTCGGGGTCCTCGACCACCCGCGACCACACGGTCGGCACACCGAAGTACAGCGAACCTCCGGCCGCCGCGTACGCCTGCGGCGTCGGCTTGCCGGTGTGGATCAGCGGACTGCCCACGCGCAGCGGGCCGAGCAGGCCGAGAATCAGCCCATGCACGTGGAACAGCGGGAGCCCGTGCACCAGCGTGTCGCTCGCGGTCCAGGCCCATGCGTCGGCGAGGGCGTCCAGACCGGCGGCGATCGCGCCCCTGCTGAGCATCACGCCCTTGGGCAAACCGGTGGTTCCCGAGGTGTACAGCACGAATGCCGTAGCGGCCGGGTCGGGTTCGGGATAGGTGTGCCATGACCTGGCGTGCCGTCGCACCGGCAGCACGGGCAGTTCCGCGTCCTGCGGCGCTTGCCCCAGCCACGCCTGAGCACCCGAATCGGCCAGGATGTGCGCGCGCTCCGCGGTTCCGGAGTCCGGTGGCACCGGCACCACGGTGACACCCGCGATGAGGCAGCCGACCACCGCGAGCACGGTCTCCACGGTGGGGCCTGCCAGCACCGCCACCCGCTCGGCGCGCGCGACGCGTTCGGCCACCGAAGTGGCCGCTCCCAGCAGGTCACTGCGGGACAGGGTGGTCCCGTCGATGGTGACGGCGTCGGGGATGTCCGCTCCGCCTGCGACGGCGAGCGGGTTCAGCGAACTGAGCAGCAGCGGAGGACCGAACGACATCCGACCACGCTACTTCGCCGGGTTCACCGCGGCGCGTGGCGACCGGTGCAGGCTGTGACGGTTGACACTCCCGCTGACGTAGTGAGAACGTTGTTGCATAGCTTTCTCAGCACTGCGAGGTCGACGATGACCAGGCCACTTCCCGCCACGCGTTCCCCCGAATCGCCGGATTCCTTCGACATCGGGCAATACATCGACGGCATAGCCGGCTTGTTCGGCGGCGTCGCGAACGTCATCATGCAGCTGAGCACTCCGCCGGTCGGATACGGCGTGCTGGAGAGCACCGTGCACAGCGGCAACGTGATGTTGCATCCGATCAAACGACTGCGCACCACCCTGACCTACCTCTCGGTGGCGATGCTCGGCACCGACGAGGAACGCACCGCCTATCGCGAGGCGGTCGACGTCTCACACCGCCCCGTCCACTCGACCGCGTCGAGCCCGGTGCGCTACAACGCCTTCGACCCCGCGCTGCAACTCTGGGTCGCGGCCTGCCTGCATTGGGGAGCGCAGGATCTGTACGAGCGCATGCACGGCCCGATGGACGAGGCGACGGCCGACGCGTTCTACCATCTGGCCGCCCGGCTCGGCACCACCCTTCAGATGCCCGAATCGATGTGGCCGGCCGACCGGCGCGCCTTCGAGGAGTACTGGGCCACGAATCTGGCGAAGACCAGCATCGACCCGGTCATCCGCGCCTATTTCGACGACCTCGTCGACCTGCGCATGCTGCCCCGGCCCGCGCAGCTGGCGTTCGGGCGCCTGCATCGTTTCTTCGTGACCGGCCTGCTGCCCGAGCATCTGCGCGCCGAGATGGGCATGACCTGGACCGACCGCGACGAGCGCGCACTCGCCCACATCTTGCGCGCGGTCGGGGCCACGCAATCCCGGCTCCCGCGACCGATCCGCCTGTTTCCCCTGAACGCCTATCTCCTCGATATGCGCCTCCGGCGCCGGCTCGGCCTGCGCCTGGTCTGACGGCGGACTCCGTTTCGTATAGCTACTCCTGGGCAATCGCATCACGTACCTCCCGATCGTGGTGTCCCCGATCGGCGGTCCGACGACGCGAGCCAGGAGGAGAAGATGGGCTACCGATTGACCGCGACCGCGCTCGTCGCCGGCGCGCTCCTGGCGCTGTCCGCCCCGTTGGCCTGCGCTGACGAGACCGCGGAGACCGAGGTGGCCGCGGTACCGCCGCGCACAGCGATCTCCGTGCGCACCTCGGTGGGCATCGGCTGGGGCACGGCGAACGAACACGAGTCGCGCTCGAGCCTGTCGCTGTCCAAACTCTTCTTGGCCGACTACGCCCTGCGCCGTGGCGACGGCTCGGCCGAGGATCGATTCCTAGGCGAGCAAATGATCCGCTATTCCGATGACGGGGCGGCGAGCGTGATGGAGGCCAAGTATCCCCAGGCCATCGCCGCGATCGCCGCCGAATACGGGCTCGCCGAGACGACGCCCGGACCCAATTGGGGCGCGGGGACGACCAGCGCCGCCGACGTCTCCGACTTTCTGGCCACGAAACTGCGCACCGATCCCGGATCACCGATCTTCGAATGGATGGCGGCGGCGGGATCGACGGCCCAAGACGGCACCGAACAGGACTGGGGCACCGCACGGTGGCCGTTCGTGCTCGGCACCAAATGGGGCTGGTCGGATCTCGGCGAGCCGGAGGTCGCCTCGGCCTCCTACGGCCCCGGTTTCGCCGTGACCGCGCACACTCGTGGTACCTCGGCCGAGCAGACCGCGGACGTGACGGCCGCGCTCTGGGCGATGATCACCGGGGTCCCGCTGCACCGCTGAGCCGGTCAGCGCACCCGGAACGACACCGCAACGTGGTCGCGCGCGAACTGCCGGATCGACGCGTCGTCACCGAGCGGGATGACGGTCTGCGGCGTCAGCGCCAGTGACAGCGCGGTACGGGCGATCATCTCGGCCAACGGCTCCGGATCGTATTCCGGCAACTTGCCTTCGCGCTGCAAGCGGGTGATGAATTCGGCCAGGTAATCCCGCCCGAGCTCGATGACCGGAGCGCCCTGGGTGGTCAGGTAGGGCAGCACGAGTTCGGGTTCGGTGGCAAGCAGCCGGTGGATCAGCTGATTTCCGCGCAGGCCGTTGATGAACGCGGCGAACAGTTCGACGATCTGATCTTCCGCGCTCGCGTTCCGGTCTACCTGGCGCTGGAGCGCGGCGTCGACCTCCTCGATGAAATCGCGCGTCTGCCGCAGCCCGACGGCCCTGATCAGATCGGTTTTGCTCGCGAAGCGGCGATAGAGCGTGGCCAGCGACAATCCGCCGCGGCGCGCGACTTCGACCATGCTGGTCCGCTTGATACCGAAGTCGAGGAACGCCAGCAGCGCCGCGTCCAGCACTCGCGCCTGGTTGCGATCCTCGGGGGCAGCGCTGCGCACCAGCGGCAGCAGCCTGGTCAACCTGGCCATACCTCAACCCTATCCGCGAGACCGAAACGATGACACTTTCAGCATCGCACACCGTCACCGTCTTCTCGCATGATTGACACCAGCCGCGAGTCGATGAGAAAGTTGGGGAATAATCTTCTCATCGACCGATGCTTCCTGGATCGGGCCGACACGAAAGACGAGGTCGACGATGACCGCGCCGCTGCGCACCGCCGAGCACGAGCCCGACCCCAGCCGAGCCCTCACGCCGGAGACGGTCGAAGAGTACGTGGACGGCATCGCCGCCTTTCTCGGCGGCGCGGCCAATGTCATCATGCAGCTGAGCTTGCGCCCGGTCGGCCGCGGCGTCCTGGAGAGCACCGTCGACAGCGGCAAGGTCACGCTGCATCCGATCAAGCGGCTGCGCACCACCCTCACCTATATCGCCGTCGCGCTGCTCGGGTCGGATGCCGAGCGCGAGGCGTACCGCGAGGCCGTCAACGTGTCGCACCGATCGGTGCGCTCCACCGCAGCGAGCCCGGTGAAGTACAACGCTTTCGACCCGAACCTGCAGCTGTGGGTCGCGGCCTGCCTGTACTGGGGCATCGATGACCTCTACACCCGGATGCACGGCCCCATGGACGACGCCACCGCCGACGCCTTCTACGACTACGCCGCGCGCCTGGGCACCACCTTGCAGATGCGGCCGGAGATGTGGCCGGCGAATCGCGCCGCATTCCAGCGGTACTGGGACGAGAACTTGAAGAAGCACGGCATCGAGCCCGAGCTGCGAGACTACTTCGACGGCCTGATCGACCTGAAGATGATGCCGCGACCGGTGCAGGTCGTCTTCGCCGGGCTGCAACGCTTCATCGTCACCGGCCTGCTCCCGCAGCACCTGCGCGACGAGATGGGCATGACCTGGACCGACCGCGACCAGCGGCGCCTGGACCGGCTGCTGCGGGCCATCGGGGCCGTGCACCGGCGACTGCCGAAATCGGCACGAATGTTCCCGCTCAACGCCTACCACTACGACCTGCGCAGGCGGCTGCGGCAGGGGAAGCCGCTGGTGTAACCGCGCGCCTCAGCTCCCCATGTGCGGATAGCGGTAATTCACGGCAGGCACGAACGTTTCCTTGATCGTCCGTGGCGCGACCCAGCGCAGCAGGTTCAACGGCGAACCCGCCTTGTCGTCGGTGCCGGAGGCGCGCGCCCCGCCGAACGGCTGCTGACCCACCACCGCGCCCGTGGGCTTGTCGTTGACGTAGAAGTTGCCCGCCGCGAATCGCAGCGCGGCGTCGGCCTCTTCGATCGCGTACCGGTCCTGCGCGAACACCGCGCCGGTGAGCGCGTAGGGCGCCGCCGACTCCACTTCGGCGAGTATCGCGCTGTAGGCGCCGGGTTCGGTGTCGTCGTAGACGTACACCGACAGGATCGGTCCGAAGTACTCGGTGGCGAACGATTCGTCGTGCGGGTTGTCCGCCAGGAACACGGTGGGCCGGACGAACCAGCCTTCGCTGTCGTCGTAGGTTCCGCCGACCGGGATGGCGATGCCCGCTTCCACGGCGCGGCGGATGGCCGTCACGTTCTTGTCGTAGGCGCGCCGATCGATCAACGCCCCACCGAAATTCGACAGATCCGCGACGTCGCCGTAGCTCAGCTCTTCGGTCTCGTGCAGGAACTCGTCGCCCATCGCGCGCCAGACCGACCGCGCGATGTAGGCGCGCGAGGCCGCCGAGCACTTCTGGCCCTGATACTCGAACGCTCCGCGAATCAGGGCGGTGCGCAGCGCGTCCGGGTCGGCCGAGGAGTGCGCGACGATGAAGTCCTTGCCACCCGTCTCCCCCACCAAGCGCGGATAGCCGTGATAGCGGTCGACATTCGCGCCCACCTGCTGCCACAGATATTGAAATGTCCTGGTGGAACCGGTGAAATGGATTCCAGCCAGCCGCGGATCGGTCAGCGCCACCTCCGACAGCTGCACGCCGTTTCCGGTGACCATGTTGATCACGCCGGGCGGCAGGCCCGCCGCCTCCAACAGCCGCATCGTGTGGAACGCCGCCAACGTCTGCGTCGGCGAGGGCTTCCACACCACCGTGTTGCCCATCAGCGCGGGCGCGGTCGGCAGGTTCCCGGCGATCGCGGTGAAGTTGAACGGCGTGATGGCGTAGACGAACCCTTCCAGCGGCCGATAGTCCATCCGGTTCCACACCCCGGCACTGGACCCGGGCTGTTGCGCCAGGATGTCGCGCGCGAACGCGACGTTGAAACGCCAGAAGTCGACCAGCTCACACGGGGCGTCGATCTCGGCCTGCTGGGCCGATTTCGACTGCCCGAGCATGGTGGCCGCCGCGAGAGTCTCCCGCCACGGCCCGGCCAGCAGGTCGGCGGCGCGCAGCAGCACCGCGGCGCGGTCCTCGAAGGGCAGTGCCCGCCACCCCGGGGCGGCCGCCATCGCGGCATCGATGGCTCCGTGCGCTTCCGACTTGATGACGTCGGTGTAGGTCCCCAGCACTTGCCGGTGCCGGTGCGGTGCGACGATGTCGTGCCGTTCACCGATGCCGGGGCGGTGCTTGCCGCCGATCACCAGCGGCACGTCGACGGGCGCGGCGGACAGCTCGGCGAGTTTGCCGAGCAATAGCTCTCGTTCGGGGCTACCGGGCGCGTAGGAGTGCACCGGCTCGTTGGCGGGCGTGGGGACAACCGTGACAGCGTCCATACCTCAGGCTAGCTCGCCTGGCCCGGCGCGCGTGGACGCCGACACACCGGGATGACCCCGGGATCAGAACGGCCCCTACCGAAATTGCTGCGCTCGCACGGAGCAGGAAAACGCTTCCGGCGTCAGCCCGCGGCCAGTCGTTCGGCCGCCGCGGCGATCCGCTCGTCGGTCGCGGTCAGCGCGATCCGCACGTGCTCGCTCGCGCCGGGACCGTAGAAGTCGCCGGGCGCGGCGAGGATGCCGCGGTCGGCGAGCCAGTCCAAGGTGGTCCGGCACGGCTCACCGCGCGTGGACCACAGATACAGGCCCGCCTCGGAGTGGTCGATCCGGAAACCCGCCGCCTCCAGCGCTTTTCGCAGGACGTCACGGCGGGCGCGGTACCGCTCGCGCTGACGCGCCTCGTGCGCGTCGTCGCTGAGCGCGGCCGTCATCGCGGCCTGGATCGGGAACGGCACCATCATGCCCGCGTGCTTGCGCACTTCGAGCAGCTCCGCGACCAGCGCCGGATCGCCCGCCACGAACCCGGCGCGGTAACTGGCCAGGTTGGAGGTCTTCGACAGCGAATGCACGGCCAGCAGGTTGGTGTGGTCGCCGTCGCACACCTCGGGGTCGAGCAAGGAGAGGGCGCGGCCCTTCCAGGTCAGTCCCAGGTAGCACTCGTCGGAGGCGACGATCGCGCCGCGTTCCCGGGCGAAGGCGACCACCTTGCGCAGATGCTCGACGCCGAGTACCCGGCCGGTCGGGTTGGACGGCGAGTTCACGTAGATCAGCGCGGGCGTCTGCGGGCCGAGCCGGGTCAGTCCATCGGCGCGCAGCACCTGCGCGCCCGCCAGCAGCGCGCCCACCTCGTAGGTGGGATACGCGACCTCCGGGATGACGACCAGGTCGCCCGCGCCGAGGCCGAGCAGCCGGGGCAGTCCCGCGATCAGCTCTTTGGTGCCGATGGCGGGCAGCACGGCCGCGGGCTCGAGTCCGGTGATCCCGTAGCGCCGCTTCAGCGCGTCGACCGCGGCCGCACGGAGTTCGGGGGTGCCGTGCGTGGTGGGATAGCCGGGCACGGCGGCGACGGAGTTCAGCGCGGTCCGGATCAGCGGGTCGACCGGGTCGACCGGAGTGCCGACGGACAGGTCGACGATCCCGCCTGGATGGGCAGCCGCCCGCACCTTCACCGAAGCGATGGTGTCCCAGGGAAAATCGGGTAGCAGGCTGCTGACCCGGCCACGCGGCGACACGTCAGGTCTCACTCACTCGCCATCGGGGGCAGTTCCTTGATGAACGGCGGGTCGTAATCGACCTTGCCGACCTTGGTGGCGCCGCCGGGCGAGCCCAGCTCATCGAAGAAATCGACGTTGGCGTTCACGTATCCGCTCCACTGGTCCGGGGTGTCGTCTTCGTAGAAGATCGCCTCCACCGGGCACACCGGCTCACATGCACCACAGTCCACGCACTCGTCGGGATGGATGTACAGCATGCGGCCACCCTCGTAGATGCAGTCCACGGGGCATTCCTCGATGCATGCCTTGTCCTTCACGTCAACGCACGGTTCAGCGATGATGTACGGCACTGCCGCTCTCCTAGTCTGTCCTCGCCTGCGGGATAGTCCGCCCGGCGAAACCCTATCCCGGCGCCCCACGTTACTACTGGTCAGCCTGCCCTAACTTCGGGTGGTATGTCCCGCTACGCGGGTCTTCCGGCCGTACCGGTCGGGTGGCACCGGATTTGCGTTCAGGTCCTGTGTCGACGGCCGCTCCGGCTTCGGAGTCTCCGGCGAGTTACCCAAGTACTGACGAATCACTCGTTCGCGGGACTTCGGGGTGGCCCGTCGACAAGGCGGGCCACACCCGTGCGCCGAAGACCGGTCCCCGTGAAGCGCGGCCGATTCCCTATCCCACCGTCAGCGGCAATGCCGACACCTTGCGTTCCGGCACACCGTAGGTGGTCGTCCGCTCCCTGGCCGGTCGCCCGATGCCCGCGGCGATCTCCACCAGTTCGGCGACGGTCTTCGCCGAGCCGTGCTGCGAGCCCGCCATTCGGGAGATGGTCTCCTCCATCAACGTGCCGCCGAGATCGTTGGCGCCGCTGTTGAGCATCACCCGGGTGCCGGTGGTGCCGAGCTTGACCCAGCTGGTCTGGATGTTGTGGATCCGGCCGTGCAGCATGATCCTGGCCAGCGCGTGCGCGGCGCGGTTGTCCCGGTTGGTCGGCCCCGGCCGCGCGGCGCCCGCGAGGTACAGCGGCGCGCTCTGGTGCACGAACGGCAGCAGCACGAATTCGGTGAAACCGCCGGTCTCGTCCTGGATACCGCGCAGCACGCGCAGATGCCCGACCCAGTGCTTCGGATTGTCCACGTGGCCGTACATCATGGTCGAGCTGGACCGGATGCCCACCTGATGGGCCGTGGTGATCACCTCGATCCACGCCGAGGTGGGCAGTTTGCCCTTGGTGAGCACCCAGCGCACCTCGTCGTCCAGGATCTCCGCGGCGGTCCCCGGAATGGTGTCCAGGCCCGCTTCCTTCAGCGCGACCAGCCAGTCCCGGATGCTCTGACCGCCGCGCGAGGCGCCGTTCACGATCTCCATCGGGCTGAACGCATGCACGTGCAGCGACGGCACCCGCTGCTTGACCGCCCGAACCAGGTCGGCGTACCCGGTGACCGGCAGGTCTGGGTCGATGCCGCCCTGCATACACACCTCGGTGGCGCCGTCGACATGCGCCTCCCAAGCCCGGTCGGCGACCTCGTCCATGCTCAGCGTGAACGCGTCCGCGTCCCCCTTGCGCTGGGCGAACGCGCAGAACCGGCACCCGGTGTAGCAGATGTTCGTGAAGTTGATGTTCCGGTTCACGACGTAGGTGACGTCGTCTCCGACGGTGTCGCGGCGCAGCTGATCGGCCAGCGCGGCGACCGCGTCCAGGTCGGCGCCGTCCGCCGTGGCCAGCGCGAGATACTCGGCGTCGCTGAGCCCGGCCGGATCGCGCTCGGCGGCGCGCAGCGCGGCGAGCACGTCGGAATCCAGCCGCTGTGGCGTGCTGACGGCGAGGTCGCGCGCCTGTTCACGAATGGTTTCCCAGTCGCCGAAAGCGCCGACGAGGTCCTGCCCGAGCGCCGCGTCGCTGCGGGCCTCGGTGTTGCGGCCCTCGGTGTCGATGGCGGTGTTGAGGTCGACGCGCCCGGCCGATTCCCACGACTCCTCGGGTTCCTGCCAGGGCAGGCCGACCGGGATCGCGTCCGGCTTCGCCAGCCCCGTCGCCGGGTCGGTGAGCGCCGCGACGTGCGCGCCGATGCGCGGATCGACCCACGGATTGCCGGCGCGCACGTACTTCGGGTGCGCGGAGGTCCGCTCGACCAACTCGTAGCCCGCGGCCTCGGTGATCTCCCGCAACGTGTCCAGGTTCGGCCACGGCCGCTCCGGATTCACATGGTCGGGCGTCACAGGCGAGACCCCGCCCCAGTCGTCGATGCCCGCCTCGATCAGCGCGCGGCACTCCTCGTGCGACACCAGGTTCGGCGGCGCTTGCACCGGCACGTCGGGCCCGAGCAGCACGCGGGTGACGGCGATGGTGGCGAGGAATTCCTCCAGGCCCGCGTCCGGCACGTCCCGCATCGCGGTGTCGTCCTTGGCGCGGAAATTCTGGATGATGACTTCCTGGATATGACCGAAAGCCTTGTGCTGCTTGCGGATCGCCATGATCGACTCGGCGCGCTCCGCCATCGTCTCGCCGATGCCGACCAGGATGCCGGTGGTGTAGGGCACCGAGAGCCGGCCCGCGTCGGTGATGGCCCGCAGCCGCACGGCCGGGTCCTTGTCCGGGCTGCCGTAATGGCAGTTGCCCTTCTCGGTGAACAGCCGGGCGGAGGTGGTCTCCAGCATCATGCCCATGGACTGCGCCACCGGCTTGAGCCGCGCGATCTCCTCCCACGACATCACGCCGGGGTTCAGGTGCGGCAGCAGGCCGGTCTCCTCCAGCACCATGATCGACACGGCGCGCAGGTAGTCCAGCGTGGAGTCGTAGCCGCGTTCGTCCAGCCACTGCGCGGCCTCCGGCCAGCGATCCTCGGGACGGTCACCCAGCGTGAACAGCGCCTCCTTGCAGCCCAGCGCCGCACCTCGGCGGGCGATGTCGAGCACCTCGTCGGGTTCGAGGAACATGCCCTTGCCCTCGGCGCGCAGCTTGCCGGGCACCGTGACGAAGGTGCAGTAGTGGCACTTGTCCCGGCACAGGCGGGTCAGCGGGATGAAGACGTTGCGGGAATAGCTGATCGTCTTCGGACGCCCGGCCGACGCCAGCCCGGCGTCGCGCACCCGCGCGGCGCTGCGACAGAGGTCGGCCAGGTCGTCGCCGGTGGCGTGCAGCAGCACGGCGGCCTCGTCCACGTTCAACGTGACACCGTCGCGGGCCCTGCGCAGCGCCCGGCGCATGGCCGATGGACTGGGCGGCGCGGACGGGACGCTCGGGTTCGGTAGGTCGGTCACGCCCTCGATCATGCGCTACACATCCGGAACTGTCTCCCTCCAGTGCTGGTTGCGGCGGAGCGGACAAGCCACCCGGGGCTACGGCTCCACCCGCCACGGCACCCACGCGGAGACGTGGAGCGCCGTTGAGCGTTGACAACTGCGGGGTGCCCGAGGCTATTCCAGGGCACTGCCCGGCACAGGACTCGCGTTCACCCTTCGACGGTGGCTTCGGGTCGTTCCGCCAGACGCGGCCTTCGCAGTGAAGGACGGGCGCGCGTGAACTCCTCGGAGAGCACCCACGTCGGCGCCGCGCCGGGAACGACCACCGCTGTCGCGGCAACACCGACGCCGCGCCTGCGGCGACAACGCGTGAGGACGACCGCGCCTCACGTATGTGATCCGCCGCTGCATTCTCTGCGGCACAGAAGAATTCGTGCAGCCATGGGCATTGCGCAGTCCCCGCGCCCACCCGCCTGCCCGCTCGGCGCCGCCGGCGCTCGCCGGCGACAGCGCACACCTGGTCGTGCAAACATTGGCAGCATGTCGCAGCCGCGCACGATCATGGCCGAGCCGGCCTGGCGCCCCAGTCCCAAGGCGAGGCTCCTGTGGACCGCGCATGCCGCGCTGGGCTGGGTGATTCCGTTCGCGGCTCTGCTGGTGTGGTCGCTGCTCGACTCCGCGCATCGTGGATGGCAGCTCGGCTTCTTCCTGGTCGCGCTCGTGCCTGCCGTGCTGAACATCGGCGTGGCCCCGTGGTGGCGCTACGCCGTGCACCGCTGGGAGGTCACCGACGAGGCGGTCTACACCCGGGTCGGCTGGCTCAACCAGGAGAGCCGGGTCGCGCCGATCTCGCGCGTCCAGACCGTCGACACCGAACGCGGGCCGCTCGAGCGCCTGCTCGGACTGGCGACGGTCACCGTGACCACCGCGTCCTCCGCGGGGGCGGTCCAGATCAGCGCGCTCGATCTCCCGGTCGCCGAGGAAACCGTGACGCGGCTGACCAGGATCGCCGCCCAGCATCGCGGGGACGCGACATGAGTGGCGCACCGGCGGTGGACGCCGCGCAGGCCGAACAGCCGTGGCAGCGGCTGGACAAGCGGATGCTGCTGGTCCACCCGATCACCGAGGTGGTGAAGTTCATCCCGGTGCTGATCGGTTCGGTGATCCTCGGCACCAGCAGCGGCAACCACGTGTGGAGCATCATTCCGATCGTGCTGATCGTCGGATTCGCGCTGACCCGCTGGTTCACCACGACGTATCGGGTCGGGCCGACGCACGTCGAGCTGCGCACCGGCCTGCTGCAACGCAAGAAGCTGTCGGTGCCGCGCTCACGCATCCGCTCGGTGGACATCGAAGCCGACCTGCTGCACCGGGCTCTCGGACTCGCGGTGCTGGCGATCGGCACCGGCCAGCAGGCCGAATCGGGTGAGCAGTTCAAGCTCGACGCCCTGGCCACGCGGGTCGTGCCGCCGTTGCGGGCCGCGCTGCTCGCCCACACGGCCGCGCGGGCGGAGCAGTCCGAGGACCGGAAAGAGCCGGGGCAGAACGAATCCGGTGGCTTCGCCGCCCCGCGCACGCGGGCGCGCGAGATCGGGCACTGGAGCCCGGCGTGGGTGCGCTACGCCCCGCTGTCGCTGACCGGGTTCGCGATCATCGCCCCGATCGTCGGCTTCGCGCTGCAGTACGGGCTCGGCGAGATCGTGTTCCGGTCGGACGCGGTACACGACGTGGAAGACGGCGGCGTGCTCGTCCTCGCGCTCGCCGCGGGGGCGCTGCTGTGCGCCATCGTCCTCGTGGTCAGCGCTGCCGCGTGCGCGCACTATCTGACCACTTATTTCGGACTGCGCGTGCGCGACGACGGCAAGACCTTGCAGCTGCGCCACGGCCTGTTCACCACCCGTCAGATCACGCTCGACCGGGCGCGGCTGCGCGGGGCGACGGTCAACGAACCCTTGTTGCTGCGCCTTGCGGGCGGCGCCGAACTCGAAGCGATCATGACCGGCGAGAACCCGCGCCAGAAGATCCTGCCGCAGGCCCCGCGCGAGGCCGTCGAACACACCCTCGGCCGTCTCCTGGCCCCGGAGCAGGTGCACGACAACGCCATTCCGCTCCGTCCGGACGCGAGGCCCACCGGCGCGGGGGCATCGGCCTCGCACACCGCCCCGGAGCCGGGCAGCGCTCCGCTTATCGCCCATGGACCCGCCGCGCGGCGCCGCAGATATACTCGCGCGCTCGCGCCGGTCGTTCTGATCGCCGCGATATCGGTCTCTTTTTCCCTTGCTGGAGAGCACTATTCACCGTGGTGGTGGCTGGTGCCCGGCCTCGCGCTACCGATCGCGCTCGCGCTCGCGGAGGACCGCTATCGCGGCCTCGGCCACGCGGTACTGCCCCGCACGGCCGCAGGCCCGACCTGGCTGATCACCCGGGCCGGGTCGCTGGACCGGGACCGCGACTGTCTGGAGGCCCCCGGCGTGATCGGCTGGACCGTGCGCCGGACCTTCTTCCAGCGGCGTGCGGGAGTCGCCACGGTGGTCGCGGCCACCGCGGCGGGTAAGAAGCGCTACGCGGTGGTCGACCTGCCCACCGACGAGGCGTGGGGTCTCATCGAAGCGGTCACACCGGGGCTACCGGGTGCGCGCTGACCCACCGGGCGGGTGCCGCTGATCGGTTGCCGAGCCGCGGCATCGGAGGCCTGCGGCACATACGCCGGCAACGCGACCTCGGCGGTCCGGCCGCCGAGATCAGTGACGACGGAAGAGGCTCGCGTTCGCCTGGATGTAGAGGTACCCCAGCGGCGGCAGCAGCCCGCCGAACAGCAACAGCGCCGTCCGCCAATCACCGCCCAGCAGAATGTCACCGCCCGGACCGGCGCTCGCGCAGATTAGGAAGCCGAACGCCCAGGCCACCACCGGAAGACCCAGCACGGCGGGCCGCCGGGTGACCGATCGCGCGCCCGCGACGAGCAGGACGTTCACCACCCCCGCCACCACGGCGGACGCCGGGAAGGCGACGGAGCCCAGGTAGGTCGGCAGGTACAGCGCCTCGAGCGCCAGGGTGAGCAGGGCGTTCAGGACCAGGAGCACCAGGATCACCGAGCCGACGACGCCCATGGGACGGCGGGCATCCGCAGCTGCCACAGGAGCCCGATCGCCCGCGTGGTCATCGAGCTTCGTCGTCACGGCACCGGCGGGTAGCCGAGGAGGGTCAACAGGTGGCTCTGCATATCGGCGAACGCGTACAGCACCGTCATATACATGTCGTGCTGTTCGGGCCAATGCGGCCGCATGCTTTCGACGAACGCCGCGATCGCGTTCTGCAGCTCCCAGTTGTACATACTGCCGAGTCTATTCCGGCGCTACGAGATGCATGATCAGTTCTCCCGGTCGGCAGGCAGCGCGGCGACCACCGGGAACTCGCCGGTCGGACCGCCACGCTCCGCCGCGATGGCCAGTACCCGCTTACGCGCGGCAAACCAGCCGACGATGAGCGCCGGGACGATCAGGGCGAGGGTCGCGACGGTCCAGGTTCCCACCGGATAGTCGAACCCGGTGAGCACGACGACGAAGAACAGGAACACCAGCGTGAGCAGGCCGGTGTAGGGCGCGCCGAACATGCGGAACGCGGGCCGCTCGATGCGTCCCTGAGTGGACCAGCGCCACAATTGCAGCTGGCACAGCACGATGGTGGCCCACGAGGCGACGATGCCCAGCGACGCCATGTTCAGCACGATCTCGAACGCCCGATTCGGGACGATGCCGTTGAGCGCGATACCGACCAGCGCGATCAGGCTGGTGAGCAGGATGCCGCCGTAGGGGACGCCGTTGCCGCCCATCACCCCGGTGAATTTCGGCGCGCTGCCGTTCATCGACATCGAGCGCAGGATGCGGCCGGTCGAGTACAGGCCGGCGTTCAAGCTGGAGAACGCCGCGGTGAGCACCACGAGATTCATCACGCTGCCGATCCCGGGGACGCCGAGCATGGTGAAGAACGTTACGAAGGGGCTCTCATCGGCGGTGTACCGCGTGTACGGCAGCAACAACCCGAGCAGCACCAGCGAACCGACGTAGAAGACGGCGATCCGGGCGATCACCGAATTGATCGCCCGCGGCATGATCTTCTCCGGGTGCTCCGTCTCACCCGCCGCTGTGCCGACCAATTCGACTGCGGCGTAGGCGAAGACGACACCGGACACCACTACGACCAGCGGCATGATGCCGGTCGGGAACAGGCCGCCGTGATCGGCGACCACGCTCGGGCCGGTCGCTTCACCACGCACGGTGAAGCGACCGAGCAGGAAGATCGTGCCGACGATCAGGAACGCGCTGAGCGCGAACACCTTGACCAGCGCGGCCCAGAATTCCATCTCGCCGAACCACTTCACCGAGATCAGGTTGACGCTCAGCACGAGGACCAGCGCGACCAGCGCGAGAACCCACTGCGGGACGGCGGAGAACCCGGACCAGTAGTGGAAGTACTGCGCTATCGCGGTGGTGTCGGCGATGCCGGTCATCGACCAGTTCAGGAAGTACATCCAGCCCGCGACGAAGGCGGCCTTCTCGCCGAAGAACTCGCGCGCGTAGGAGACGAACGACCCCGAGGAGGGCCGGTGCAGGACGAGTTCACCGAGCGCGCGCAGGATCAGGAACGCGAAGAACCCGCACACGCCGTAGACCAGGAACAATCCGGGGCCGGCGCTGGCCAGTCGTCCGCCTGCGCCGAGGAACAGGCCGGTGCCGATGGCGCCGCCGATCGCGATCATCTGCAGCTGCCGCGGCTTCAGACTCTTGTGGTACCCATGGTCCTCGATGCTGAGGTGAGCTTCGTCGCCGCGCGCGGTCATGAAACGCCGGTTCCTCCATTTCGATGTCCCGAGATCACGCCGAACGGTACCCGCCGCGCGGGCACCGCTGGATGGCAACCCTCGGGCGACAACATCGGCGGAGGTCCGGTCACTCCAGTCCGGCGAACAGATCGTGCTCCCGCCCGTCCGGCCCGAGCGGACCACGCCGCCCTCGCACCAGGATGAAGTGCTCTTCGGGCAGAACCGGCTGGGCGATCTTGTTCGACAGGGCGAATTCCCGGCCGGACGGCGCGACGGTGACCTGGGTGGCGTGTGCCCGCAGCGCGGCGCGCTTGGCCGTCAGCACGTCGGACACGTCGATCGTGGTGGTCACCGCGTCACTGGGCACGCTCGCGAGCTCGCCTTCGGCGGGCAGCCGCCAACCGGGTGGCAGCGCGCCGGGCAGGCCCGCGGCCGTGCGCCGGGCCAGCGCGGCGGTGTGCAGGCGCAGCATGTCGGCGTCGGTGACGGTCCAGTAGTACTTCGGAGTGTCCCAGCCCTCGCCCGCCGCCACCTGAACAGCGGCCGTGGTGATCTCGTGTGCTCGGATGTGGTCCGGGTGGCCGTAGCCGCCGTTCGGGTCGTAGCCGACCACGACGCGCGGCCGTAGTTCGAGCACCGCGTCGGTGAGGGCCCGCACCGCTTCGTCCCCGGAGCGCACGAATACCCGGGGCTTGTGCGCGGCGGGCGTGCCCGCCATTCCGGAGTCGCGCCAGCGTCCCGCGCCGCCGAGGAAGCGCGGCGGCCCCGCGTTCAACGCTGCCAGCGCACGGGTCAGCTCGAGGATGCGATAGCCGCCGAGCTGGTCGGCGTGCTGCGCGGCGAGCAGCGCCCACTCGTCACCGATCACCTCGCCCTCCTCGCCGAGCGTGCAGGTGAGCACGGTGACCGGCACGCCGCGACGGCGGTAATGCGCGATCGTGCCTCCGGTGGTGATGGACTCGTCGTCCGGGTGGGCGTGCACCAGCAGCAGCCCGCCCGTCCCCGCGGTCACGGAATCCTGCGCCACATGGACGCGTCGCCGAAGATGCCGACCTGGATCGCGCCGCTGAGCGAGGCGCCGTCCAGCCGGGGACCGGACGCCGCGACGGCGTTGTCCTGCACGATCGGCAGCACCGTCGCCATGGCCCACAGTTTGGGCTCCGCTTCGGCGAGCACCCGTCCCACGTCGCCGCCCCGCAGAGCCTCGTCGATCGCGGGTTGCAGCGTCGGATCACATATCCCGGACAGGTTGCTCGGCGCGCGTTGCGCCGCCTCCGCGATGGCCTGCGCCGGGCCGGTGACCCCCGGCAGCGCGGGCGGCGGGCATCCGTAGCGGGACGCGAGCACAGTGGCCGGATCGGATCCGGCCACTTCCCAGCCGACGATCGCGTCAACCGTTCCCTCGATCAGTTCCTTGCCGTAGAGCTCGTCGGCGGCGACGCTGCGCACGGTGGCATCGATGCCCGCGCTGCGCAGCTGGTCGGCAGCGGTGTTGGCCACGGCCAAGGCGGTGGCGTCCCGATCCACCGCGCCGATGCGCACGGCCAGCGGCTTGCCGTCCTTGCCGAGGGTGCGCGGCTGCGGGGCGGGCGAGGTCGGGGAGATCGCGGGCGGCGGCTCCGGCGCCCGGCCGTAACCCGCGGCGGCGAGCAGCGCGAACGCCTCCTCCGCCGACGGACGCGGCGGAGCGGTCGGGGCGTAGCCGGGATCGGACGGCGCGAGCACCTGCGCGCGAGCCGGTTCCACCCAGTTGCCGGTCTGGGCGCCGACCGTCGCCAGCAGAGCGGGGTCGAGCAGCGCCAGCACACCCGAACGGACCCTGGGATCGCTCAGTTCGCCTCTGCGCCCGTTGAGCGCCATTTGCAGCACCCGCGACTGCGGCATGATCGCGGTCCGCACGGAGGGAATCGCCGCCAACTGCGCCTGGGTCGCCACGCCGCCGTGGACGAGCGCCATCTGGATGTCTCCGGTGCGCAGCGAGCCCGCCAGTTGCGCGGGCGTCCCGCCGCGGCGCAGCAGGATCTGGCCCGGCATCGCCGGGGTGCCCCAGAAGCGGTCGTTGCGTTCCAGCAGCATCTCGTCACGGCCCGGGTCCGCCGAGCGGATCCCGAACGGGCCACCGGACACTCGGACCCCGTTGACCTGGCCGTTCATCCCCCTGGCGAACCCGCCGGGCGCGTCCTTGAGCAGATGCGACGGCAGCAGATCGGTGAACAACTCGCGCCAGCCGGGGTAGGGCTGCGCCATCACGACGGTGACCGTCTTGCCACCCGCCGAGGAGTTCACATCCGAGATCATGCGGTATCCGGCCGGATCGACGACTCCCGGTTCGGAGATCATCTCCTGCCACAGGTAGCGGAAGTCCTCGGCCGCGATCGGCGCTCCGTCCGACCAGGACGCCTCGTTGCGCAGCTTGTAGGTGATCGTGAACGGTTCCTGCGCGGTCACTTCGGCGGAGACCAGCAACGACGAATCCGGCACCCATGCCGTCGCGCCGGGCCGCGCCGGATCGGGTACCGGCCGGAACGGGCTCGGCAGCACCAGGGAGGCGATCGCCGAAGTGGCGGCGGACTGGTCCGAGCGCAGATGCGGATTGAAGGCGGTACCGATGGTGTCCAGGGCGACGACCACGGTCGTCTCCGCGGGCTTGACCGGTGTGGTCTTCGGGCTGTCGGTGCTCTCGATGGGCGGCGGCGGATTCGCGGCACAGCTGCTGATCAAGGTCAGCACTGCCACGGCCGGCAACAACGTGCGCCACGCTGCGCGTTTTCCTGCGCCCACTTTCACGCTCGGGAACTCTACCGTACGGTCGAGGCCGTTACCGGATTCCTGCTGCCGAGCGGGGAAACGACGCGGTCGATCGGATATCCGCGGACGCGCAAACGCGAGCGCGTCCCAGCGCCGGTGATACGACCCATCCATACCGCACCGAACCTCGGCAAATATTCGGCGTACCCGCTACGAAGCAATGTCCGACGTTGTACCGGCGCGCCGCATTCCGATAATTCTCCTGCCGATCGTCGATGTTCGTGAGAACACGAGCGAATTTCACTCGTTCGCGCAAATGAACAATCGCACCGAAACGTCGGCCGGGAGAAGAAACCCGCCTACGCGAAGCGATGAACCGGCGCGCCCACTCCAGGCGCATGCTTGCCAGAGCTGCACGTCAAGCCTCCGGTCGCCGAGGAAGGGCATCTCCTCGACCGCCCGGGTGACCACAAGCGTGAGGTCGGGATGAATCATAACGCGCCGTAAGTCTGCCCATTCCATTGGATGACGCAAAGCGTTCTACATCCGACTCTCGTCCCGAATTCTCACCAATTCCCCACGCAGAAAACGTGCACCGTCGGCGATTCTCTGCACGGAGGCCGCGAATACTTCGTTCCATGGCCTCACAGCGCAGAGAACTGGCCGAGAATACCGTAAAAGTAATCGACGTCCTTCGGAAGGCAGATGCGGCAGCAGTCCCGGTCCGCAAACCACATCACAAAGCCGTATCGAGGATATTCCGATTCCCGCGCTCGCCCCGAATTGCATCACGGATGAATTGCCGACGATCTTCAGGCGTACGCGAGTCGAATCCGCGGCCCTCCAGCGCGAACGCCTTCCGGCTCGCGCACCCGACCGGAACGGGATCCGGCATCCCCTCGGACACCGAATCCCGTTCCATCGGAGCTGATTACAGCGCCGCGCGGTCCCGCGCTTTGCGCCGGGACAGTTCCCGCGCACGTTCGTTCTGCCCGAGGATCACCTTGCGGATCCGAACCACTTCCGGGGTGACCTCCACGCACTCGTCGGCGGCGCAGAACTCCATGGCGCCTTCGAGATCCAGTTGCAGCGGCTTGGCCAGGGTCTCGATCACATCGGCGGTCGAGCTGCGCATGTTGGTCAGCTTCTTCTCCCGGGTGACATTGATGTCGAGATCCTCCGCGCGCGGGTTGACTCCGACGACGTGCCCCTCGTAGGTGTCCGCGCCCGGCTCCACGAAGAACTGCCCGCGGTCGGCGAGCTGGATCATGGCGAACGGCGTCACCGTGCCCGACCGGTCGGAGACCAGCGAGCCGGTGTGCCTGGCCCGGATCTCGCCGGCCCACGGCGCGTAGCCGTGCGACACGGCGTTGGCGATGCCGGTGCCGCGGGTCTCGGTGAGGAAGTCGGTGCGGAAGCCGATCAGGCCACGCGAGGGAACGATGAACTCCATCCGCACCCAACCCGCGGCGTGGTTGCTCATCTGCACCATCTTGCCCTTGCGCGCGGCCAGCAACTGGGTGATCGCGCCGAGGTACTCGTCGGGGCAGTCGATGGTCAGCTCTTCGTACGGCTCGTGCACCTTGCCGTCGACCTGCTTGGTGACCACCTGCGGCTTGCCGACGGTCAGCTCGAAGCCCTCGCGGCGCATGGTCTCGACCAGGATGGCCAGCGCCAGCTCACCGCGGCCCTGCACCTCCCAGGCGTCCGGGCGGCCGATGTCGAGCACGCGCAGCGACACGTTGCCGACCAGCTCCTGGTCCAAGCGGGCCTTCACCATGCGGGCGGTCAGCTTGTGGCCCTGCACCCGGCCGACCAGCGGCGAGGTGTTGGTGCCGATGGTGACCGAGATGGCGGGCTCGTCCACGGTGATGCGCGGCAGCGCGACCGGATCGTCGATGTCGGCGAGGGTGTCGCCGATCATGATCTCCGGGATGCCCGCGATGGCGACGATGTCGCCCGCCACTGCGACCTCACCCGGCTGACGCTCAACGCCGATCGTCTGCAGCAGCTCGGTGATCTTCACCTGCTTGACGCCGTCGGCGTGCATCCACGCGACGTTCTGCCCCTTGCGCAGTTCGCCGTTGTGGACGCGGACCAGCGCGAGACGGCCGAGGAAGGCCGAGGCGTCCAGGTTGGTGACGTGCGCCTGCAGCGGCGCGGTCTGATCGCCCTTCGGCGCGGGAATGTATTCCAGCAGCACGTCGAACAGCGCGTCGAGGTTCTCCGCGTCCGGGGCGTTGCCGTTCTCCGGACGTTCCTTGGACGCCTTGCCCTCTCGCCCGGAGGCGTACAGCACCGGAAGGTCGAGCGCGAGCTCGGCGGCTTCGGCGGCGGCGTCGTCCAGGTCGGAGGCCAAGTCGAGCAGCAGGTCGTGACTTTCCTCGACGACCTCCTCGATGCGGGCGTCGGGGCGGTCGGTCTTGTTCACGACCAGGATCACCGGCAGCGACGCGGCCAGCGCCTTGCGCAGCACGAACCGGGTCTGCGGCAGCGGGCCCTCGGAGGCGTCCACCAGCAGCACGACACCGTCCACCATGGAAAGGCCGCGCTCGACCTCACCACCGAAGTCGGCGTGACCGGGGGTATCGATGACATTGATGACGGTGACCGAGCCGTCCGGGTGGTGGCGGTGCACCGCCGTGTTCTTGGCGAGAATGGTGATGCCCTTCTCGCGCTCCAGGTCGCCGGAGTCCATCACTCGATCGACGGGCTCGGCCCGCTCGGCGAAGGCGCCCGACTGGCGCAGCATGGCGTCGACCAGGGTCGTCTTGCCGTGGTCGACGTGGGCCACGATGGCGACGTTGCGAAAATCGCGTGCAGACGACACGCCTGAATCCTCCTGCTGTTTCGGTGTGGGAGCCGATGGTGCTCGGTGTCCTGCGAGAGCGGGACCCCTGCGCGGTTACGCAGGTTGCCGCCTCCGGGTCCTGACGCTCACGCCGGGCTCCTTGCAGACAGGTGGAGAATCGAAACTCACCGGGCATAGCGGCCAGCTACACCCTACCGGCAGTCCGTTCGCGCAAACGTTTCAGGCTTTGTACTTAGGGTACGCTAACCCCCGTGGGCAAGGTCAAAGCAAAGAAGGTTTCGAGCCTGAAACCCAAGAAGAAGTGCTGTCGGAAGAAGACGCGCTGCCTGAAGTGCCCCGTGGTCATCATGCGGATGAAGAAGTGCGAAGCGGCCGGAGTCACCGGCAAGGATCTGAAGAAGGCACTCAAGCAGGCACGCGCGGCCTGACCATCGCCGCCACCTTTCCGGGGCGGCCCGAGGCGAGTAGTAAGGAGTGTTATGGCCCAGCAGACACTGCTCTCCGATATCGAGATCGCCGAGGCCCTCACCGAACTGCCGGATTGGACCAGAGCGGGGGACGCACTGGTTCGCACGGTCGAGGCGCCCACCTTTCCCGCGGGCATCGACCTCGTGCGCCGGGTCGCCGAAGTCGCGGAGGAAGCCGACCACCATCCGGACATCGATATCCGCTGGCGCAAGGTGACCTTCAGCCTGTCCACCCACTCCGCGGGCGGGCTCACCGCGCTGGACGTCGCCCTGGCGCACCAGATAGATCGGCTGTGCTGAATTCGCAGCGAGCAGGAAGCTTCGCTCGAAACCGGGAGCTGTCGCCCGTCGTCGCGTCGGCCACGAACCAAGCCCGGAGATCTGCCCGCGCATGACCGTGACGGTGGCGCCTACGTAGTACGCGCGGGACCCTCTGCCGTCACGCGCGCTTCCTCGTCCGCGCCCGATCGCGCGTGCCGGGGCCCGAAGCGGATGACCCAGAGGTAGAACACCACGACGCCGAGAACGTCGACGGCGCCGAGCCAGGCGAGCACCCCCGGGCGCGAGATGGTCCAGATCGAATCCTGGAAGAACGACAGCACCCACGGCACCCCGACCAACATCGTCACCAGCCAGTACCCCGCCAGGATCCGCGCGCCGGGCGCCCGGCGCAGCGGCCCGTAGACCAGCCAGAGCACCGCGGGCAACAGCCACACCCAGTGATGCGACCAGGAGATCGGCGAGACCATCAGCCCGAACAGTTGCACCACGATCAGCGTGCCGAGCCGGTCGTCCTGGCCGAGCGCGCGCCAAGCCAGCAACGCCAGCACCGCGACAACGAGCACGGCCGCGATCCACCACGGGCCGGACTCCACGTCGTAGCCGAGGATCCGGCTGAGTGTGCCGCGCAACGACTGATTCCACACCGACCCCACCGGGCCGATCCGGTCGGCGTCCCCGAGCAGTGTGCCGAAGTACCGGCGCGCCTCGGCGGGTGCGATCAAGAAGCTCAGCCCCACCGTCGCGCCGAAGACCACCGCCGACCACACCACGGTTGCCCAGCGCCCGCGCGCGACGAAGTAGAGGCCGGTGATCGCGGGCGTCAACTTGATGCCCGCGACGATCCCGACCAGTCCGCCGGAGATCCACCACCGCGAACTGCGCACCGCGAGCATCCCGCCCAGCACCAGGAACACATTGACCTGGCCGTAGTCCATCGTGGTTCGCACCGGTTCCAGCCACAGTCCCAGCGCGGTCCAGCCGACGGTCGCGGCCCGCCACTGCGGCGTCCGCAGCCGCTGCGCACCGAAGATCAGCTCGAGACTGATGTGCACCACCGCGTACAGCGCCGCGGCGATGGCCAGCAACCAGGCCACCGCGACCACGGTGAACGGCAGATAGTGCAGCGGGAAGAACACCAGCGCCGCGAACGGCGGATAGGTGAACGGCAACGGGAAGTCCGGGGTCTTCTCCGCGTAGGTGAAGTCGTAGAGCTGATCGGTCAGCAGCGCGGCCGACCCACCGACGTAGACGTGCAGGTCGACGAGGTTCATCCCGTTCGCAGACAGCAGCATCCAGAGCAACCGGGCCAGCACGGACAGGCCCAGCACCGACAAAGCCCATCGGAGGTGACGATTCAAATCGCTGGCTTTCGGCTCGAGTGCGGTGCGGCGGTTCGGCACGCCCGGACTTGGATGTTCTGGCGACAGCGCGGACGGCACCGATTAGATTAACCGCAGCGCGCTTCCGGTCGGTTCCACCCTCGAACCACCGGTAACATTTGCATCAACTTTCACACCAGTAACATCAGGGCGCGGTATATTCTGCTAACACTGATCGTCCACGGCGCCTTCCGGACGCCGCGGCTGTACACATAGCCGCAATGTCCCTAGAGTGACCCCCGAAACGATGGCTTTTAGCAATCGAACCCAGATGTACCCGAGGTAAGGACGGCCAGACCAGTGCTTCGCACCCGAGGATCGCGGATCGCATTGTCCGCGCTCGCCATCGCGGCGAGCGCCACGCTCGCCGCGCCGACGACAGCAATCGCGGCCCCCGCGACCGCCCCGGCGGCGCTCACGAACAGCGTTCCCATGGTTCCCGAAGGTGTTCCGGTGGATGCGCTGGCCGCGCTCGCCCCAGCAATCGTCGGCGCCGTCGCGGGCCCGGCGGATATCGCCGCCCCCGGCGGGATCGCCGGCCCACAGTCGGCCATCCTGGACCAGGCGCGCAAGCTGCTGGCCACCTTGAACCTGCCGCCGCAGATCAAGTCGACACTGGAACGGATCATCACCTTCCTGGACGGCAGCGGCGGCGGTGGTCCCGAGGTGCCGCAGGACGGCCCGGCGATCGCGCAGTTCCTGTACCCGACCATCGGCAAGGGCTGCATCGGCCCGAGCGCCGACTCGGTGGGCACCGCCCTGGCCGTCCCCGGCCCGGCCACGCTGCCGCCGCCCGGCCCGAGCGCCGGCCAGACCGGGTTCGTCTTCACCGCGCTCGGCACCAAGTCGCCGACGCCGGTGCAGAATCCGCCGATGACGGTGCAGTGGCTGAACCTGGACACCCGTCAGTCCGGCGTCCTGCCGCTGACCGACGAGGCCAAGATCAACCCGGACGGCCCCGCTACGCTGTCGGCGATCGCCGACACGGGCTTCGGCCGCGTCGTCGCGGTCGTCTCCGGCTCGCTGACCACCAAGTCCGGTGACGACGAGGCGCGGACCTGCTCGTTCCTGCCGACGCTCGGATTCTTCACCGTAGGCTGAGCTTTCGATCGAGGGCGGCGACTCCATCGGGGTCGCCGCCCGCGGTCGTTCCGGGGAAGCCCGCGACAACCTCGAACGGATCCGCCGCGCCGCCCCACGAGCCGTCCGGACTGTGGTAGACCGCTAAGTATGGCGACCATCGATCATTCGATACGCACGGCACATTCGATCCGCAGCAGACGCTCGCATCGCTCGATCCTGTCTTTCCGCTCGGAGGGGTCGATCCTGTCCATCGGGTCGGCCTACTCGGTCCTGTCCATCGGCAGCGTGGGTTCGGTGCTGTCGATCGGGTCGGTGGGCTCGGTCGGCTCGGCGATCTCCTCGTTCTCGTTCGCCAGCCTCGGTTCCGCGTTCTCCGGCCTGTCCCGGTGGTCGCTGTTCTCCTGGCTCGGCAACCACGAAGCCCCGGACAGCCGCCCCACCCTGCGCGTCGTCCCGGACGACGAACCCGACCTGCGCGTCACCCCGATAAGCCACTGCCAGACGTAGCGGCGCTCGGTCGCTTCACCACTGCCCGTACTCGGGTGTGAGCACGTTGTTCACGTCGATCCCCACCCCGTCGATGGACTGCTTGTCGATCTCGAACTGGTGCAGGTGGGCGGCCGGGTGCACGAAGCCTTTGGGTGTGCCCCAGTTGTGCTGCCAGTACCAGGCGCCCAATCCGGCGGTGCGGGCCAGCTCGATGGTCGGGGTGTTCGCGTAGACGCCGGTGTTCTCCTTACCGAGCACGGCCTGCCAGCCCAGCAGGTACGGCGCGATCATGGTGGCGAAGTCGACCGGGGAGGGGTTGTCGTCGATGGACGCGTAGATGGGCACGTTGTCCGGACCACCGGCGGCGCGGTGCAACGCGAGCCCGCGCTCGGCGTGCCGCTTGCCCGCCTCCAGCCCGCCGCGCCAGTCCGCGGTCGGCCCCTTGCCGAACTGATAGCACGAGACGATCTGCAGACCAGCCGCCTTGAGATCATCGACTTCGGCGGATCGCAGCGGTTTTCCCGCCATCCACTCCGCGCCCGGCCTGCGGTCGGACACGTAACGGATCACGCCGACATGTCCGGCGTCGCGGATCGCCGCGGCCGAGGGGACGCCACCCGCGTAATCGATCAGGGTGCCGAGCGAGGGCCGCGCGGCGGCGGGTACTGCCGCCGCGGTGACGCCGGCCACGGCCGCCGCGGCCGCGAAGGCGAACAGATCACGCCGGGACACCGGAATGGAACGCATCGTCGACTCCTTCGCGCAACCCCGACCTGGAAGAGCAGCGTGCCCGGCGCACCTTCCCCAAATCACCGTGCGCCGGGAGCCTCGAACGTGAACTCATTTCACCACATTCACATTAGAACCGCTAGACCCAGGAGAAACACGTTTCACATTCGCCACACTGGCCGCAGGTGATCGGGTCAGGCGACGCCGTCGATCCGCGCGGCCACGTCGATGGTGCGCATCGCGGGATCGGCCAGTTCTCTGCGGATCACCGCCGCCACCTGTGCGACGACCTGTTTTCTTATCCCGGCGAGCACACCGAGGGCGGCCGCCCTTGCGCCTTGCGCGGCGAACTCCATCCGGATGTCGGCGGGGTTCGGCGGCGGCACGTCGATCACCACGCGCAAGGGGTCGGCGGCGCGGGCGGTGAGCGCCAACGGCACCTCGACGTCGGCGCGATAGCGATTTGCTTTCAGCACGTCCACCGTGATGTCCAGGCTTACCGGCAGCGTCAGGTCGAACGCGACCGGATCCGCCGACCGGTCCGCCAGCCGCGGCATGCGGACCGCTCCCCGGACGGTCACGACGGCACTGGCGCGCGGCCCCGCCCGCAGCGGCCCGACTTCGATCGGCCGGCCCGCCAACCGTTCGACCACGTCGGACACCCGTTCGCGCGTCACGATGCGGGAGAAGAACCGGTGCCCGAACTCGTCGTAACCGATCCAGTCGAACGCGATCCGGTCCCGGTGCGGCGAGCGTTTACCGGCCACCATGGCCTCGACGTCGAACACCAGGTTCCGGCGGGTCTGCGGATCGGCCAGCATGGCGTTCACCCGGGACGCGACCTCCCGCTGCACCACCCCCGCGATGGGGTCGAGCAGCCATTCCCACGCCGACTCCACCGCCTGGGCGCGCAGGACGAAGCTGATGTCACGCTGGGTGATCGGCGGAATGTCGATGACGATGAGGACGGGCTCGGCGGTGCGCGCGTGCAGCGTCAGATCGATCTCGACCCTGGCCTCCAGCCGCAGTTTCCGGCCACCGAGCAGCACTTTGAGCGTGAGCGACACCGGGACGGTCACGGCGAAGGTCACCGAGGGACCGCTGTGCAGGACGCGCGGGGCGCCGACCTTGCCCTCGGCGACGAAACCCGCGAGTCCGGCCGGGCCGATCGAGACCGGCCCGATGGTCAAGCCGCGGCCCGTCATACCGGAGATGGCGGACTCGATGCGAGCGGCGTTCACGGCGTGCGTGACGAAACGCTCGCCGAACTCGGCGTAGTCGATCCAGGCTGGCGCACTACTCGATTCGTCGGTCGGATGCATCAGTAGTTCCGGAACCCTCACCTCTCGATGGACACCCGACACGGTACGCGACCGATCTTGTCCCGCCCCGGAACGCGCTGTTCAGCCCGGGATCCCCGTCCTGCCGATGAGGGGGAAGCAGGGCGGGGACCGGCGGCGGCGCTGCCGGGCGCCGCCGTCTCCATCGTAAGACCATCCGGCACGCCGTTTCACCCGCATATCGGACAGATTCCGCTCCGCGGGAGTGATCTTCACAATCGCCCGAGACCGACCACTCCCGTCACGTCGTCCAGCGTGAAGCGATGGATCCGGATCCCGCCGTACTCGTTGCCACCGATCGTGGTCACCTGCCCGCCATCGGCCCGCAGCACGATGTTCGTGTGTTGCCCGAACGGACTGGACTCCCGGTACAACAGCACGTCACCGGTCCGCGGTCGATAGTCCGAGCCGATCGGGACGAACCGGCCGACGCTCTCGTAGTACTCCTGCAACGTGTAGACACCCGGAATCCGCCAGGAGCCCGAATTGGGGTTGGCCAGCGCCACACCGGCCTCGCGCAGCACCCAGCTGACGAAATCGGCGCACCACGCCTCCTCGACGCCTTCCGCGTATTTCGTGCCCGCGCCCGGATCGGCGAACTCGCGCTCGGCGACCGCGACGATTCCGGCCTGGGTGGCGTCGAGCGCCGAACGGTCCAGCGCGGGGAACTCGGTGAGACGCTCGCCCACGACCGCTCGGCGGTCGGCGCGGTCCTGCCACCAGAGGGCCCCGGTGATTCCGGCGCCGACTACACCGAGCACCACCAGTGCGAGCGCGATCCACCGCCCTGATCGCCATCCTGGCCGCTGTGCCATCGCTCCCCCGTTCATTCGTGTGATGCTGTTGTCGAGCCTATGGAATTCGACGCGCGAGGGTGCGCGACGGTTCCCGGCGCCATCCGTCCGGTTTTCGTGACCGAGCCGGAGGCAACTCCGTTACGAGCCGAAATCGCGTACGGCACCGGCGAAACCGCGCTAGTCTCCCAAGAGGCCGGCCGATGGGGAGGTACCGCCCTGGACACGCTGTGGACATTCATCGTGCACCGGCGGCATCAGTTGCTGGTCGACTCCTACCTGCACGTCTCGGCCGTGGTGCAATCGGTGCTGCTGGCCACGGCGGTCTCGGTGCTGATCGGGGTGCTGGTCTACCGCAGCCCGTTCGGCTCCTCGATCGCCTCCGCGCTGGCGGGCGCGGTGCTCACCGTTCCGTCGTTCGCGCTGCTGGGCCTGCTGATCCCGATCCTCGGCCTGGGTGTCGCGCCGACGATCACCGCGCTCGTGGTGTACGCACTGCTGCCGATTCTGCGCAACACCATCATCGGGCTCGCCTCGGTGGACCCGGCCGTGACCGATGCGGCCCGCGGGGTCGGGATGAACCGGCTCCGGGTGCTCGCCCGGATCGAATTGCCGCTGGCCTGGCCGGCGATCCTGGCCGGAATGCGGGTGAGCACGCAACTGATCATGGGAATTCTCGCCCTCGCCGCATACGCCAAGGGTCCCGGGCTCGGCAACCTGATCTTCTCCGGTCTCGCGCGCCTCGGCAGCCCGAACGCGTTGCCGCAGGCCCTGGTCGGCACGCTCCTCGTCGTCGTGCTCGCACTCGTACTCGACGGGATCTACGTCCTGATCGGACGGCTCACCACCTCGAGGGGAATCCGTGACTGAGACCGAAACCCGCGACGGCTCCGCGAGATCCGTCGTCTCCGGCGTCGAGATCGTGCTGCATTCGGTGACCAAACATTATCCGGGACAGCGTGATCCGGCCGTGGACAGCGTCTCGCTCACCATCCCGGCCGGTGAGATCGTGGTCCTGGTGGGACCGTCCGGCTGCGGCAAGACCACCACCATGCGGATGATCAACCGGTTGATCGAGCCCACCTCGGGCACCATCACGATCGATGGGCGTGACGCGGCCACGATCCATCCCGACCGATTGCGCCGCGGCATCGGCTATTCGATCCAGCAGGCGGGATTGTTCCCGCACCTGACCGTCGCGAAGAACGTGGCGACCGTGCCGGGCCTGATCGGGTGGGACCGGCGGCGCATCGCGGCACGGGTCGACGAGATGCTGGAACTGGTCGGCCTCGACCCGGACACCTTCCGCGACCGCTATCCCCGCCGGTTGTCCGGCGGCCAGCAGCAGCGCGTCGGTGTGGCCAGGGCGCTGGCGGCCGACCCGCCCGTGCTACTGATGGACGAGCCGTTCGGCGCGGTCGATCCGATCACCCGGGGCTCGCTGCAGAACGAGCTGCTACGCCTGCAAGGCGAACTCGGCAAGACGATCGTCTTCGTCACCCACGATTTCACCGAGGCGGTCAAGCTCGGCGATCGCATCGCCGTACTCGGCGACAAGTCCCGGATCCTGCAATACGACACGCCCGCGGCGATCCTGGCCGACCCCGCCGACGAGACGGTCGCAGGCTTCGTCGGAGCGGACGCCTCGCTCAAACAGCTCACATTGACCCGGGTCGGGGACGTCGAACTCGGCGATTGCCCCACCGCCACCGAGGAGGACCCGGCCGGCACGCTGCGCGCCGCGCTCGCGGACCGGGACCGGCCGTTGGCGCTGGTGCTGGACGGTCAGGGCCGTCCACTTCGCTGGGTCTCGGCCGAGCACCTGGCGCACGCCGATTCGCTGCGCGGCCTCGGATCACCGGTGCCGGAGACATTGTCGCTGAAATCGACGCTGCAGGACGCGCTGGAAGCCCTGCTGACGCATCAGAACGCGACCGCGGTGGTGACCGGACCGCGCGGCGAGTACGTCGGCCTGATCACCATCGACACGCTGATCGGCCACCTGTCGGCCCTGCGCGCCGAACACGGAGCGGACGGCGCCGCGCGGGACGGGACGCCATGACCACCGCCATCGCGTCACCCGCCGCCCAGCGCAGGGCGGAGCGCATCCGTTTGCTCGTGCAGCCCGTGCTCGTGCTCGTGCTCACCGCCGGCGTGCTGGTGTGGGCGTTCGCCCGCGAGCTCACCGTCACGCAGCGAGCGAGCCTGAACGCGGGCAACGTCGCGACCGTCACCTGGCAGCACGTGCTGATCACCGGGACCGTGGTGCTGATCGTGCTCGCGGTTGCCGTCCCGCTGGGCACCCTGCTCACGAGACCGGGATTCCGGCGCCTCACACCGATCTTCGTGGGCATAGCGAACATCGGCGCGGCCGCTCCTGCCATCGGGCTGATCGTGCTGTTCTATCTGGCCACCCGGACCACCGGCTTCTGGATCGGCGTGGCGCCGATCGCGTTCTACTCGCTGCTTCCGGTGCTGCGCAACACCATCCTGGGCTACCAGCAGGTGGACCGGACGCTCATCGATGCGGGCCGCGGTCAGGGGATGTCGGCCGTGACGGTGTTGCGCCGCATCGAATTCCCGCTCGCGGTGCCCTACATCCTGGCCGGGTTGCGCACCTCGCTGGTACTCGCCGTCGGCACCGCGACGCTGTCGTTCCTGGTGAGCGCGGGCGGGCTGGGCATTCTGATCGACACCGGCTACAAACTGCGCGACAACGTCACCCTGGTGGTCGGCGCGGTGCTCGCGGTGGCGCTGGCCCTGCTGGTGGATTGGTTCGGCGCGCTCGCCGAGGAATTCCTCGGGCCCAGGGGGCTGAAATGACGCGGGTGTGGCGCGTGCTCGCTCTGGGGCTGGGGTTGGCGCTGGTGGCCGCCTGCGGGCTGCAATCCGGCGGCGCGGTGCCGCTGCGGGTGGGGCCGGGCAGTATCCGCCCGATCCCCGCACTGGACGGCGTGCCGGTCACGGTGGGCTCCAAAGACTTCACCGAACAGAACATCCTCGGGTATCTCATCGAGTTCGCCCTGACCGCGGCCGGCGCCGAGGTCCGCGACCTGACCAACATCCAGGGCTCCAACAGCGTGCGCGACGCCCAGCTGCACGGGCAGATCGACATCGCCTACGAATACACCGGCACCGGCTGGATCAATTACCTCGGCAACGAGAAGCCGGTGCCCGACGAGATCGGCCAGTTCGAGGCGGTGCGGGACGCCGACCTCGCCGAGCACGGCATGGTGTGGACCGCGATGGCGCCGATGAACAACACCTACGCGCTGGTCATGAGCGCGCGGACCGCGCGGGAGACCGGCGTGCGCACGCTGTCGGACTACGCCGCGCTGGCCGCCGCCGATCCGGCCGCCGCGGCCATCTGCGTCGGCACCGAATTCAACGTCCGCCAGGACGGATTCCCCGGCCTCGTCCGCAAGTACGAGATCGACGCGGGCAAGGTGCGCAAGCAGATCGTGCAGGACGCGGTGGTCTACCAGGCGACCGCAGACGGCAGACAGTGCCGTTTCGGCTCGGTCGCCGCCACCGACGGGCGCATCCCGGCCTTGAATCTGGTCCTGCTCCAGGACGATCGCGGGTTCTTCCCGAAGTACAACGCCGCGCTGGTGATGCGCGAGAGTTTCGCCGACGAGCATCCGGAGGTAGTCGAGATCATGACGCCGATCTCGCAGCGCCTCACCAACGAGACCATCACCGAACTCAACCGTCAGGTCGACGTGGACGGGCGCGAACCCGCGGAGGTGGCCCGGGACTGGATGGTCGCCGAGGGGTTCGTCACCGCACGTTGAAGCCGTGAGTCACCGGGCGTGCGCCGATCCCGTCGGGTCCCGAGATCGTTGCGATTCGATCGAGAACGCCTCCGCGGGGCCACCACCGATGTGCCGGTCGGTCCATCGCCGCCGACCCGAACAAGCTGTCCGGATCGGCCACGATGACCCGTGTTCGCGCGATAGGAAGTCGAAGGTCAGGTCCGGCCGAGCCGGTGGCCTCTGTCAGCGCATGGGCAGCGGGCCCCGCCGGAGCCGCCGCAACGCTCAGCGCGGCTCGCGCCCCAGGTACCGCAGCAGATCACCGACGGCGTCGCCGGACGGGCCGTCGACGATCGCGGCATAGGCCCCCCACTGGCGCAGCGGTTCGACGATCTCCGCCGTCTCGCCGCTGCCGGGCGCCGGGTGACCGGCCCGGGCGGCGGCGAGCAGGTGGGTGGCGAGCTCATCGGTCAACGGCGACGCCTGGCCGGTCGCGATCGCGATGTCCCAGGCGTGGACCGCGGCGTCCAGCGCGCACATCACCGCGGCCACCGGTGTGGCGAGCGCGCCGTGCGGCAGCGGCGTCTGCACCGTCTCGGTGGCGTCGTCCACGGTGCTCCAGGCGAGGGCGGTCTGCTCGATCGCCCCGCGCACCAACTCCGCGGGGGCACCGTCGACCGCGCCGGACGGCTCGAACGGGTTGTAGGCCGGACCGTCGCCGATGCCGAGGAACTCGGCGAACGCCAGCTGGTCACCGGCGGCGTGCTGGACGACCTGCGTCACATCCCATTCCGAGCACGGGGTCGGCAGATGCCACTGATCCGCCCGCACACCGGCGACGACGCTCTCCAGTGCGCGGTAGGAATCGGCGAGCACGCCGCGCCAGACGGGGCGCAGAGTCGCGGCGGCGGTGGTGGTGGCGTTCATGTCGGAGCCCTTCGGTCGTTTTTCGGTGCTGACATAAGCCTATGCGGGCATTAGGCTACTTTCATTCCTAATTGACCCGGGAGGAAAAAGTGGCCTCGACCACTCCGCGACTGCTGCGGTTGCTCGCGTTGCTCCAGGACCGCGCACACACCGGACGCGAACTGGCCGAGCGTCTCGGCGTCACCGATCGCACCCTGCGGCACGACATCCAGCGCCTGCGCGAGCTGGGCTACCCGGTGCACGCCGAACGCGGCGCCATCGGCGGCTACCGGCTCGGCCGCGGCGCGACCATGCCGCCTCTGCTACTGGACGACGACGAAGCGGTGGCCGTCGCCGTCGCGGTCGGACTCGCCGAGGACGGCTCCACCGGCATCGCGGACATCGCCGAGCACGTCACCAAAGCACTGGGCAAATTGGATCAGATCCTGCCGAAACGCTTGCAGCGCAAGGTCTCCGCGTTGCGTGACGCGACGGCGATCGGCCCGGCCACGACCGGATCGCGCGAGCCGGACGCGCCGGTACCCGCCGCCGTGCTCACCACCCTGGCCGGGGCCATCCGCGACGGCGCGACGGTCCGGATCGCCGAAGCCGGGATCGAAGCGTCTATCGAGGTGGAGCCGTACCGGCTGATCAACTGGCAGCGCCGCTGGTATCTGGTCGCCTACAGCCTGGAAGACCACACGTGGCGCGCGATCCCGGTGGCCCGGATCAGCCACGCCGAAGGCGGTTCCCGCCGCTTCGCCGCACGCTCGCTTCCGGATGACGATCTGGTCGCCTTCGTCATGCGGCACGTCGCGACAACCGGATGGAAGGTGCGGGCGCGGGTCACCGTGCTCGCACCCGCCGAGACGGTCATCGCCCGCATCAATCCCGCCGTCGGCGTGGTCGAGGCCGTGGACGCGGACACCTGTGTGCTCTACACCGGCGCGGACGCGCTGGAGACCATCGCGATCTACCTGTCCATGCTGATGATGGATTTCCGCGTCGACGGGCCGCCGGAGCTGGTCGCCCACATCCGTACCCTCGGCCGCCGGTACACCGAGTCCGTCGCCGACTCCTGAATTCGAACTGATCGGCACTCGACCGACCAGCGCTGCCGCTGCACACGGCA
Source organism: Nocardia sp. NPDC047654 (assembly GCF_043205035.1). Taxonomy (NCBI): domain Bacteria; kingdom Bacillati; phylum Actinomycetota; class Actinomycetes; order Mycobacteriales; family Nocardiaceae; genus Nocardia; species Nocardia sp. NPDC047654. Next base: position 41,669 of record NZ_JBIDDF010000021.1, on the reverse strand, counting down.
CACGGCACACGGCACACGGCACACGGCACACGGCACACGGCACACGGCACACGGCACACGGCACACGGCACACGGCACACGGCACACGAGGATTCGCGCACGCGCCAACCCAACACACTCGCTCACCAAGAAAGTAGGGAAGAACCCCTCACAAGCACGAACGAAGCCGTCGGCAGGCGAGCCGGGGGCCATACCGGTGCCTCGACACCAGCCCGCAGGAACGATTACTGCCGGAGTCGCCACTCGCGCAGCCGCTCCCGCTGGGACCCGTGGTCTCGACCCCGGGGTACCGACCCGGCTGAACCCGGGATCGGTACCCCGGAACGACAGTCGTCAGGAATGCCCGATGGTGGTAGCCGCGTCGGCGGTCTTCCGCATCGGGATCAAGGCGGTCAGGCCGATCGCGACCAGCGCCGCCACCATCGCGATGAGGAAGGTGGTGTGGAACCCGTCGCGCGAGGGCAGCAGGTGCGGGCCCAGCTGCATGGTCATGTGCGCCAGCACCACGCTCATCACCGCCGCGGAGGTCGAGGTACCGATCGAGCGCATCAGCGAGTTCAGGCCGTTGGCCGCCGCGGTCTCGGTGATCGGCACCGCGCCCATGATCAGCGCGGGCATCGCCGCGTACGCCAGGCCGACGCCGCCCGCGACGATCACCGCGGCGAGCATGATCTCCCAGACGCTGTTCATCAACACCACCGCGCACAGGTACCCGACCGCGATCACCGCCGATCCGAGTGCGAGAGTGACCTTGGGGCCGCGGCTCGCCGACAGCCGCGCCGACACCGGCGACAGCAGCATCATCACGAAACCGGTCGGCGCCAGCGCCAACCCGGCGCTGATCATGGACAGCCCGAAGCCGTAACCGGTCTGCTCCGGCGCCATCAGCAGCTGCGGGAAGGTCAGCGACATGCCGTAGAGCGCGAAGCCGACGGCGATCGAGGCCGCGTTGGTGAACAGCACCCGCGGTCGCGCCGAGACCCGCAGGTCCACCAGCGGTGAACGCTGCCGCAGTTCGAAAGCGCCCCAGCCGAGGAACACCACCAGAGATACCGCGAACAGGATCAGGATCGGGGCGCTGGCCCAACCCCAGTCCGCGCCTTTTGTGATCGCGATGAGCAGCGCGAGCAGTGCCGCCGACAACCCGATCGCACCGCCGAAATCGAATCGGGCGGGTGTGCGCACCGGCGACTCCGGCACCAACACGAAAACCACGGCGGCGCAGACGACGCCGAGCGCGGCGGACGTCCAGAACAGCACGTGCCAGTTCGCGTTCTGCGCGATGGCCGCCGCGACCGGCAGGCCGATCGCGCCGCCGACGCCGAGCGTGGCACTCATGATCGCCATCGCGGAGCCCACCCGCTCGGCGGGTAATTCGTCCCGCATGATGCTGATGCCCAGTGGAATGGCGCCGACCGCCGCACCTTGCAGCGAGCGGCCGACGATCTCGGGCAGCAGCGTGGAGAACGACGCGCAGACCACCGAACCGGCCACCAGTAGAAGCAGGTTCGCGAACAGGATGCGGCGCTTGCCGAACATGTCGCCGAGACGTCCGCTGATCGGCGTCGCCACCGCGCCCGCCAGCAGGGTGGCCGTGACGACCCAGGAGGCGTTGGACGCGGAGGTGTTCAGCAGCGTGGGCAGTGCCGGAATGATCGGGATGACCAGCGTCTGCATGAGCGAGACGACGACACCGACCATGCCGAGCGTCGCGATGAGCAAGGCCGGCGCGGGACGCCGGTCGCTGGAATCAGAGACGGTCGAAGACGCGTCGGCGGTTACTGTCACGTATGCACGGTACATATGGTGTGTATGCTGCACAATTTGGTATCGACGTGATCCTCGCGACATAGTGGGGCATGTCCGATTCCGGTCCCGGCGACGACGCAGCGCTGAGCCGCCTCGCCTACGAGCTCTCGCTACTGTCCAGGCACTTTCCCGCCGCGCTGCTACGGCGCCCCGGCTTCCAGCTCGACCGCTCGGCGTATCTGATCTTGACCAGGCTGGAACTGGACCACCCGCTGAGTCTGCGCGAGCTGTCCGAAGCGTTCCGGTTGGACATTTCCACGATCAACCGGCAGGTCGCGGCGATGCTCAGGCAAGGGTTGGTCGACCGGGTGCCCGACCCCGACGGGGGCATCGCCCGCAAGATCCGCGCCAGCCCGAAAGGGCTGGAGTCACTGGCCTCCGACCGCGTGCAGAGCCGCCAAGGCATCGGCGCCGTGGTGGCCGACTGGACCGAGGCCGACATCGATCAACTCAGCAAGCTCATCGCGCGCTTCAACCAGTCGGTCGAGGACAAAGAGCACAATCCGTGGCCACGCCCGCCCGACCTCGCGTGACGAACGGTCATGCGATCAATCGCGCCCGTCCGAGCCTTCGGCGCCGCACTGATGTTCGCCGGGGCATGGCTCAACACCCGTGACGGTAAACCTCGTGCGGCCACGCCACCGCCGATCGCACCGGATGCCGACGATTCGCCCCTCTCCCCGGGATCACGGCGTTAGGCTCCCCCGCATGCGCGAGCCACATCGGGCGACGAACACCGCGTGGTGGGACAACTACCTGGTCGCACTGGTCGGTCTGCTGCTCGCGGGCGGACTCGCCTTCGCCGCCGTCACCGCGGCTCAGGCGGGCGCCTACCCGCTGGCCATTGCCTTGGGAGCGCTGGCCGTTCCCTTCGCCCTGCCCACCGTCGTCCAGATCGTGGGCGAAATCGTGGTCTACCTGACTCTGATCGGATTCGTCCTGCTCTTGCCGGTGCTGGTCGTCAGTCCCGGGTTACGCCGGTGGGGGAAGAAGCGGTGGCGCAGCCTGCGGTTGGTCGCCTGACTTCCCGAGCACAGCCCGGCGGAGCGAACCGAAGTGTCGAACATCAAGCGGTATAGGGATGTTCGGCCCGTGCCGACCGCAGTGCACGCCCCCACCAGACCAGCTGGCCGAGCAGTTGATCGGCGGCTGACACCGGCATCTCCGGATCGGTCGGCTGCCCTGCGGAGTCGAATCGCCTGCCCGCATCGTGAAAGCTCACCGTGTCGCGCACGGTGACCGCGTGCAGTTCGGCGAACACATGCCTGAGGTGCTCGACCGCGCGTAAACCGCCGGAGATCCCGCCGTAGGAGACGAATCCCACCGGCTTGGCCCGCCATTCGGTGTAGTGCCAATCGATGGCGTTCTTGACCGACGCCGGATAGCTGTGGTTGTACTCGGGTGTCACCACGACGAAAGCGTCCGCCGCGGCCAGCCGGGGCCCCACCGCTGCCAGCGCCCGCGCCGCCTCGGGCCCGGGGTGGTGGGAAAGTTGTTGCGGCAAGGGTGTTTCGGCCAGATCGACGACGTCGACGGTGACGTCGTCGCGCCGGTCGGCGTGTTCGGCGAACCAGGTGGCGACGGTCGGGCCGAAGCGGCCCGTACGGGTGCTGCCGACGATCACGGCGAGCTGAATCGGGTGGTCGGACATGGTGGTTCCCTTCGACGCGTGCGTTGCACACAACAGCGTCGGACCTGAACCACGCTTCAGGTCAAATCGGCGAGCGCCGATCAGACCTCCAGGTCCTCCTCGATGCCCTTCAGGCGGTGCCTGGCCATCGCCAGATTCGCCCGGCCGCGGTCCAGCGCCAGGTAGAGGAACAGGCCCTTGGACTTGCGGCCGGTCATCGGACGGATGATGTGGTACTGCCCGGACAGCGTGATGAGGATGTCCTCGATGTCCTCCTTGAGCCCCAGCTGGTCCATGGTCCGCATCTTGGCGCGCACCACCTCGGTGTTGCCCGCGCCCGCGACCTGGAGATCCAGGGACTTGGAACTGCCGAGCATGCCCAGCGCCATACCGCTGTTGTAGTCGACCACGGCGGCGCCGATCGCGCCGTCGATCACCATCATGTCTTTGAGGGCCAGATCCATAGTGGACATAAGTGTTCCTTTCAGTGGGTTTTCGTTGTCTGTTCGCTTCGTGCGTCGGTCGCCACCGGCGTCAGCAAGTCGGCGATCGCCCGCGCCGCCGGGCGGGATTCCAGATGCAGCCTGCCGATGTTCACCTCGGGGGCGGCCAGAACGGTCAGCGACGTCCAGCCCGCCGCGTAGATGACCACGTGCCCGCTCGTGCCGTGCACCACCACCTCGCTGAACCCGCCGCCATGCGCGGTGGTGGCCAGCCGGTGCGACAGCGACAGCTGCGAGGCGGCCATCGCCGCCATCCCGTTCGGCTCGATCTGCGCAGGTAGATCGTGGGCGACAAGCAGCCCGTCGTTGGATGCCACGAGCGCGCCGGTCAGCCGAGGGACGCGATCGCGCAGGGCCTTCAGCTCCAGAAGCACCGCCGCGTTCGGTTCGGGTCCGGACATCGCCACCTTGGTCAACCTTCCCATCACATTGCCGAGCAGTTTCTTCCGCGCGGTCACGCGAGCTCCTCCAAAGCCGCTTGCAGGCGGACGAGCAGGTCCCGGTCCGGCGGTTCCGAACGCTCCGCGACGGGGACCGGCGCCGAGTGCCGCCCGCGGCGTCTCGGAAGCCGGCCCGGCTCGGCGCTCACGGTTGCGACCGCCACGGGCTCGTCGGTCACCGGTTCGGGTGCGACCGGCCGGGCCGCCACCAGGACGGATGTTCCGGCGGGCGGCTCGATCAGCCCCGCGGCGGTCAGATCCCGCACCGCGACCAGACATCCATAGGTGGTGCGGCCCAGTTCGCGGCCGATCCCCGCGACACTGCGCCGCGCGTCCGCGGCGGCCAGCACCTCGGCCTGCCCCCCGGTGAGCACCAGACGGCGCCGCCGCACCCGGCGCACCGGCACGACCGGCACCCGATCGACCAGATCCGCGGGCCACGGCCCGGACTCCGGATCGCCGCGCCGCGCGCACTCCTGCACGAGAGTCCGCGGCGGGATATGGCAGACCGGGGCCAGCCAGTGCGGTGGGGCCGGACGGAACTCCGGGACGGCGGGCGAGGCCAGCAGGAAGTAGGCGGCGTCGAAAACCGACAGCATGGCGAGGGTTTCCAGCCGGGGCCGCCCCAGCACACGGCCGGGATCGCCCGCCCCCGCGCGCCGCCAGTCCTCGGCGGTCGCCACGCCCGCCTCGACGACCAGCCGGTCCAGTCCCGTGGTGCGGCGGCAATCGGCGGAAACGATCGCGCCTTCGGCGAGGTGAAACGCACCGTCGCCCGCGCGCAGCACGCCCGTACGTCCTTCCTTCTCCAGCCGCCGCAATTCGACCGCGAGTTCAGGACTCATCGGTGTCCTCGGCCAATTCATCGAGAATTCCGCGCAGCTGATATCGCGCCATCGCGAGATTCCCGGTGTCCTCGTCGAACAGCACGTGTACGAAAAGCCGTCCGTCGAAGTCGCCGTTCACCAGGTTCAGCAGGTGGTATCCGCGGGTTCCGCAGACGATGATCTCGGTGACGTCGTCACCGTCGCCGCCGCTCGACAATGCCGGGCAGGCGAGCACCGCGCGCACCACATCCGTTGTGGCGGCGGCATCTTCGTGCTCGTCCAGCACCTCGTGCCTGCCGTCCGCGGCGATCGCCAGACCGCTCGCACCGTCCACCAATGTCACACTGCGCGCACCGGGAATATCCATGATGCGTTTCAGACAACCGTCGATACCGATCACGCGCCACCACTTGTCATGTGAGGGGTTTACGGGTTCCAGACGCTACACACGCGCACCGCACGCTGTACAGCTAATCGGGGAGAAATTTCCGGTAAAAAACATTTTCCCTGGCAGCGCGTAATAAATACCTTTTGGTATTCAATACCTATTGGTATTCAATACCCGTCGGTTTTTCGATCTCGACACGCCGACCCGGCCACAATAAATCCTCGATACGGCCGCTCGACTGCTCCGGTGCCACATACGCGACACGCCTGCGACTGTGCACGCACGGGCAGGCGTCACCGACACCGCACGCCTTCGCCGGCGTGCGCCGCGCACGGAGGCATGCCATGCCGGGGAGACCGGCACACCGGGCAGTCATCTCGCAGCAATTACAAGATCGGCGATACACCCGCTCGAAGGACCGGGCGGCTACACCGGACGAAATCAGCCGGCGGTGAGGCCGGTGGAGATCTTGACCACGACCTTGTCGTCGGTCACCTCCTGCACCGCGACGGTGCTTCCGTCGGCGGACCGGGTCTCCCCGACCGGCACCGTGACCTCCTGACCACCCACCGACAGGGTGACCAGGTTGCCGTTCACGCCAATGAGTTTCGCTTCGATGCCCAGGATGCTCGCTTTGGCGTCCACACCGCGGGCGAATGTCACCGTGCAGCCGCTCAGGGCGCAATCGGTCTTCGTACCAGGGCCTTCCGTCGTGCAGGCAGCGACGCCGAGGGGAACCACCAAGGCGAAGAACGACACTGCGACGAGCCGACGAAAAGTCACCCGCTCAGTGTAGGGCCGGCCGCCCTCCCTGTCCGCAGCGTTGGTCGCGCCTTACGCCTTACCGCGCAGGTAATCGCTCACCACGGCGGCGCCGAGACCGTCCAGATCCGGCATCACCACGCGCCCACCGCTGCGGCGGGCCATCAGATCGACGAACGCGGCCAGGCGCGGGTCCTCCCCGAGCATGAACACCGTCACCGACGCACCCAGCTTGGCCAAGGCGTCGACCTGCGCCATCGTCACAGCCAGCGTGCGCTGCGCGGGCGGCCAATCGAAGTACGTCTGGCCGTCCGGCTCCAGATGCGCGGTCGGCTCGCCGTCGGTGACGACGAGCACGATCGGCACCGCGTCCGGATGCCTGCGCAGGTGCCCTGCGGCGAGCAGCAGCGCGTGGTGCAGATTGGTGCCCTGCTCCCAGACGCCTTCCAGCGCGGTCAGTTCGCCGATGTCCACGGTCGTCGCGTGCCTGCCGAAGGTGATCACGCTCAGCGCGTCGGAGCGGAACCTGGTGGCGATCAAGTGGTGCAGCGCCAAGGCGGTGCGCTTCATCGGCACCCATCTCCCGTCCTGCACCATCGACCAGGACGTGTCCACGCACAGCGCGACGGCGGCCCTGGACCGCTGCTCGGTCTCCATGATCTCGACATCGGCAACGTCCAGCCGCACACCGCGTTTGCCCGTCGACGCCGACCGCAGCACGGCATTGCGGACGGTCCGCGACACGTCCCACGGCTCGGTGTCGCCGAACCGCCAGGCCCGGGAACCGCCGGTCGGCTCACCCGCGGCACCCGCCAGTGCCGTGTCCCGCTCACCGCGACGGGATCGCAAGCGTCCGACGACGTCACGCAGCGCCACCTCGCCGAGCCGGCGCAAAGCCTTTGGCGTCAGTCGCAGTGAGCCGTCCTGTGCGCGCTCGAAGATGCCTTGCCCGCGCAATTCGCGCTCCAGTTCGGCCAGCCGGGCGGCATCCACGCTCGCGTCCGCACCGAGGTGGCGGGCCAGCGCGTCCAGGTCGATGTCCTCCAAACGCGCACCGGCATAGGACTGGCCGAGTTGCTCGGCGAGCGCGTCGAGTTCGGCGAGATCTTGCAGGGCTTGCGCGCCTTCGCCGAGGCCGAGCGGGTCGTCGCCGCGGAACCTCCGACCGGAGTTCCAGTCCTCTCCGGGACGTAGCGCCCGCAGATGCGCGTCCAGCGCGGAGACCTGCTGGGCGATCCCCGGATCGCCGAACGCCTGGCCGATCAGCTCGGACAGCTCCGCGCGCTGCTGCTCGGACATCGAGTTCATCATGCGCTGCGCGGCGGCGGCGCGGGCGGCGAGCGCGTCGATCAGTTCCTCGGTGTCGCGCGGATTCTCCGGGAAGAATTCGCCGTGCTCGGCCATGAACTCGGCGAACCGCTGCTCGGTGTCCTCACCCCTGGCGTGGGCGGCGAGCAGGTCGTTCAGGTCGGCCATCATCCGCCGGACCCGCTCCACGTCCTGCGCAGTGGTGTTCCGCAAAGCCTGTTTCATCCCCTGGAAGCGCGATTCCAGCAGCTCGCGGCCGAGCAGGTCACGGATCTTCTGATAGTTGTCGCGGCCGGTCTGCGACCGCCAGGGGTACTCGGCGAGTTCGGTGACGGCGGCGGCCGTGCTCGACGGCAGTGCGTCCAGCTGCGCTTCGGCGAACCTGGCGTCGTCGGACGGGTCGGGGAACAGGGCGCCGCGCTCGGCTTCCAACGCCTCTTCGAGCAGTTCCCGGACCTGTTGCAGCGTGCCGTCCAGCCGGTGGCTCCTGGCGATCTCCGCGCGGCGCTGCCACAACCGGCGCGTCAGTTCCTCCAGCCCCGGCATGGTACGAGTGCCGCGCCGCAACAGCTCTTGCAGGGCGTTGCGCGGCGAACTGCCCTCCATGACGTCGCGACCGATCCGGTCCAGCGCCTCCCGCAGGTCCAGCGGGGGCGCCAACGGATCGGGCCCCTCGTGATAGGGGCCGTAGGAGTAGCGGTCGGGGGTCGTCACGACGCCTCGCCGGGAACGACGGCGGTCATCGGCCGTACACCGCCGAGCCGTCGTCGGAGTCCTTCGCGATTTGACGGGCCAGGTACAGCGCCTCCAGCGCGAACTCGACGGCAGAGGCGATCCGCGGCGGCGGATCGGCCGCGTCGACGCCGAGCCGTTCGGCGACTTCGTGCAGCACAGGCAGTTCGGGCAGGGCCGAGAGGACTTCCTCCCCGGTGACGCGTTCGCCGGTGGTTACCGGATGCCCGTCGCCGACCGCCTCGGCCAGTGGCCGCAGGTTCAGGCCGCCGAGCAACGCCCGCGCCGTCTCGGAGAACGAGCGGCGCAGCAGGTGGGTGAGATGTTCCTGCTCACGCCCCTCCTCACCGGATTCGAACTCCAGCTTGCCGCGCAACACCGCGGGAACGGACTCGAGGTCGACGGGCCGCGCCACCGCGGGACTCTCCCCCGTCACCGCCGACCTGCGCAGCGCCGCCGCCGCCACCGTCTCGGCCGCGGCAACGGCGAAGCGCGCGGACACCCCCGAGCGCTGGTCGATCGCGGACGACTCGCGCAGCTGACGCACGAACCGAGCGAGCACCTCGATCAGCGGATCGCCCACCTCGGCCACCAGTTCGGCCTCCTGGCGCACCAGCGCCACCTCGGCCTCGACGCTGAGCGGATAGTGGGTGCGGATCTCCGCACCGAAACGGTCCTTCAGCGGTGTGATGATGCGGCCGCGGTTCGTGTAGTCCTCCGGGTTGGCGGTGGCCACGAGCAATACGTCCAGCGGCAGGCGCAGCGTGTAGCCGCGGACCTGGATATCGCGTTCCTCCATCACGTTCAGCAGCGCGACCTGGATGCGTTCGGCGAGGTCGGGCAGCTCGTTGATCGCCACGATGCCGCGGTGCGCGCGCGGGACGAGACCGAAGTGAATCGTCTCGGGATCACCGAGACTGCGCCCCTCGGCCACCTTGACCGGGTCGACGTCACCGATCAGGTCGCCGACGGAGGTGTCGGGCGTGGCGAGCTTCTCGGCGTACCGCTCCGAGCGATGCCGCCACGCGACGGGCAGGTCGTCGCCGAGTTCCTCGGCCAGCCGCCGACCGGCCGGGCTGATCGGGTCGAGCGGGTGTTCGCCCAGCTCGGCCCCTGCGATCACGGGCGTCCATTCGTCCAGCAAGCCGACCAGGGAACGCAGCAGCCGGGTCTTGCCCTGGCCGCGCTCGCCGAGCAGCACGACGTCGTGCCCCGCCAGCAGCGCGCGTTCCAGCTGCGGCACCACCGTTCGGTCGAACCCGACGATGCCGGGCCAGGGGTCACCGCCGGAACTCAGCAGCGCGAGGAGGTTCTCGCGGATCTCGGTCTTCACGCCACGCGGCAGATAGCCGGCCGAACGCAGGTCGCCCGCGGTGGTGGGCAGATGTGCGGGAACTTTCACGAATTCGACGCTACGTCCATTTCGCCATCGGGTCGACCGGGAAGCAAGCGCGGGACGCCGACCTGTCGGCACGCTATCGGCCCGGCGACGAAGGAACGCATCCCTTCGGCCTCCCGGGTTCGTGCACGGGCCCGCAGTCACCCGAAGCGGCGAGCCCATCGGAGTCGGGACTCTCACAGCAGAAAAGCCCCTGCGTGAGGGGCTTTTCTCGAATCAGGATCGGCCGTCGCCCGATTCGCAGGACCCGGCGAAGCTACTCGCGGCTCCGAAGAGACGAGCCGGACTATCGGGTAGTCAGCTGAGGTTCGCTGATCGCGCGCGGCGCTGTCGCGGCGGACACGTCTTCGGCGTCGTGCGCGATCGGTGACCCGTTCGCCGCCACGACCGATGTGACCGGTTCCATCCGCGCCGGGCGATCCATGTCGCCCGCACCGGGCGCGTAGTGCTGGACCACGCCCGCGTCGAGCGGCTCCAGCGCACGGACATTCGATTCGGGGTGCGTCTCGGCAGTCTCCGAGTCGTGCTCCCCATCGGCCTCGCGCGCCGTAACCGCCTCCGCCGCATCATCGGCGAACGACGCCTCTACGCTCTCCCCTGGCACGCCGTGCTCGTCGGCCGTCTCCGCGGTTTCCGCGGCGTTCGGTGCGGGCGCGGCAGCGGCGGGCTGCTCCACCGGTTGCTCGCCGGGCTTGCTGAATCGAATCCGGTTGAGCGTCTGACGCACCGCCGCGGCCAGTCGCGCGTCCAGCACGGCTTCGTCCGCGGTGGCCTCGACAGGCGCTTCCGAACCGCCCTCCGCGACGGGAGACCGTTCGACCGCGGGAAACGGCGTCGTGGCCAGCCACAGCTCCGTGAGTTCCGGAGCGGGAGCGGGCGCTGAGATCTCGGCGGCGGGCTGCCCCGCTGCGACCGGAGAGCCTTGTTCGTGCCGCGTAGCGTCGGGGCGCTGTCCCGCAACAGCCGCGCCCTCTGGAGCCGAGGCAGGCTGTGGCACAGCGGCCGGTTGCTGAACGGGCGCCGCGGGCTCCATGAGAATGCTGGGCAAAATCTGGTTTCCGGCTCCGCCGACCTGAGTGAGCGCCGCCAGTCGTTCCTGGAGATCTTCGTGGTCGGGCACGGCAGCGGTCGCTTGCTCGATCGCGCGGCCGTATCGCTCGGCGACGAGCCGGTGGGTGACGAGCGCGACACCGATCATGATCGGTGCGATCGCGTGGATGCCGATCCCGGCCATGTCACCCGTCCGGAAATACGGGAACGTGTTCAGCGCGATACTCGCCGTCAGCAAGACGCCTTCGACGGTGTAGACCTGCCACAGCCGATCGATCACCCCCCACTCGGCGGTATCCCCGGTGGACAGCATCAGCGCGACGAGTACCGCACTGATCAAGGCTTCCAAGCCGTACGACAGCCAGAACATCGGATTCGTCGCGCCGCCGGTCGGCGCGATGTTCTGCTGCACGGTGACCGCGGAGAACAGCATCGAGAACGCGACCACACCGGCGAGCAGCCCCAGCACCCGTGGCTTGCGCTGGTGCAGGCGAGCGACTTTCGCGTGCGGGCTGCTGCTGTGGCGCTGTTCACCGATCGCCTGCGCGGCCCGCAGCAGATCGGCGGCCTCGCGTTCGGCCAACTCGGCGGCTGTGCGCCGCACGCGCTCCGCGGCATCGGCGGCCGCCTGGATACGCGCCCGCTTCTCGTGGCGTTCGTAGTCGCGCACGAGCTCGGCCAACTCGCGGGAGGCGGCGAGCTCACGCTCCGACAATGCTTCCAGCAGTGCCGGATCGTCCTGGTGGGCCAACCGCTCATGCGCGATCTGCACCCGGTCCGGCAGCGCACCGGCCACCAGGTCATCCACCGGCGGCGCACCCGTGGGCGCGTTGGTCGTGAAACGACGGAACATCAGCAAAGAACCTTTCCGACGATCGAGTGTTCCAGACGCAGCGCGCCATAGCTGCCTCGGCCGTCGACCACTACCGCCGAACCGGACGATCGACCCGGCCCAGACGGAAAAGATAACCCGTCATCGAAATCCGTTCGACCCGACGAGCAAACAGGACCGAATGAAGTACACCGCCGGGCAGCGGGACGAACCGCCCAGCACAGAACTCGGGCCACAACGCGGACCCGCTCTCGGAGTCCGTGCTCAGTAGCCTTTCGGCGAACGGTTCGGATCTGCCTGCTGGACCTTCGCTTGCAGGTCGTGGCCGTCCCGTGAAACACCGTACCGTTCCATGACATAGTTCATGCTGGCGGCGACATCGGCCACCGGGTCGTGAATGTTGCTGGAGGTTCCGGCCACGTGACAGGCCTGGAAGGTGCCGGGGATGGTCTGCGTAAGTCCCCTGGACGCCCGTCCGGCGGCGGCGGATCACATCGGGATGGTAAGGGTTGGCCCGCAATCCGGCCTCGGCCCGCCGCACCGGCCATCGCCTCCTCGGTGCAGCCGGGGGGAACGTCTCCGAAGTTTCTGCCCGACAACCCTCTTCCGCCATCCGGCCTCGAGTCGAGAAACATGAGCCCGCCTTTACACCGGCTGTGCAGACCGTCGCCGCTTATGGCGGAGCGAGCTCACGAGCGGGTGTAGTCCCCGAGATAGTGCCCGGCGAGGATGTCGCCGAGACGGATCGTCTGATCGATGAGACCGGGGATGTCTATCGCGACGGCGCCCGCCCGCCAAGCGCTGGTCAATTCCACGAACCCGCCGACAGCCATCAGGGCCGTGCGATGAAACTCCTCCCTGTCCACCCCGGCACGCAGATAGGGCTCGAGGCCCGTCGCCAGCAAGTCGGCGGCGAGTAGCACCAGATCGTGGCGGCGCCGTTCCAGTATCGCGCTGCCCGCGTGATCACCGAAGAGAACCTGGCTGCGACGGGGATCCTCCGCGAAGCCGAGGACCACCGCCTCGACCGCGCGATGCAGCACCTCCAGCGGCGGCGATTCGCGCCGGTCACCGATCGCGGCGACCAGAGTGGCAGTCGTCTCGTCCCGCACGTGGTCCCAGGCAGCGGCGAGCAGTTCTTCCCGATCGGCGAAACTCTCGCGAAAATACCGATCGTTCAAGCCGGCTCGGGCGCAGACGCTACGCAGGCTGACCGCCGCCCAGCCGCTGTCCGCCCAGACATCGATCGCGGCGTCGATCAATCGTTCGCGGCGGGCTGCCCGGCGCGCCTCGACAGTCCGGCCGCCCCAGGTAGATGGGCTGGTCATGACTCCATCTTGACAAGCACCCGCTCGATGCGCGTCAATTGGTGACGGAACGTCACCAATTTGTGGCGAGCCGGATCGCTTCGAACCTTCGCAGCGCCGCGAAAGGACGCCACATGCACGCCGGAATTCGCCGCAGGCTCCAGGAGTACGCCGCCGACTTGGCGGATCGCTATCCCGCCCGGACGACCGCGCTCGCCGAACCGCCGGCGGGAAGCAACCTGCTCCCGGTGCTGGGAGATTCGGGAGCGCCGTTGATCGGACACTCGCTACGCGTCTACAGCGATCCGATCGCGTGGGGACGCAACGCCTTCGAGAAGTACGGCGAAGTGTCGTGGACGAACCTCTTCGGCCGCCGAGCGGTCAACGTACTCGGCCCGGCAGCGCTGGAAGTCGTTTGGAGCAACAAGGACAAGGTCTTCTCCAGCGAGAAGGGGTGGGAGTACTGGATCGGGCCGTTCTTCCGGCGCGGCATCATGCTGCTGGACTTCGATGAGCACCTGCACCACAGGCGCATCATGCAACAGGCCTTCACCAGGACGCGGCTGATCAGCTACCTCGACCTGATGCGGCCGGGCATCGAGCGGGAACTCGGGTCCTGGCGCCCGGAGCCGGGATTCCTGTTGTACGACAACGTGAAACAGATGTTGCTCAACCTCGCGACCGAGGTCTTCGTGGGTGCGAAGCTCGGGCCGGAGGCCAAGCGGCTGGAGCACGCCTTCGAGCACACCGTGGTCGGCGGGCAGGCGTTGATCCGGGCATCGGTACCCGGCGGCACCTGGTCGCGCGGACTGCACGGCCGAGCGCTGCTCGAGCAGTACTTCCGCGCCCAACTGCCCGCCAAACGCGCCGGCGACGGCTCCGACTTGTTCAGCGTGCTGTGCCACGCCACGAGCGACACCGGGGAGACCTTCACCGACGACGACGTCGTCAACCACATGATCTTCGTTTTGATGGCGGCACACGACACCAGCGCCGTCACGCTGTCCATGCTCACCTACCTGCTCGGTAAGAATCCGCACTGGCAGGAGCGGCTGCGCGCGGAAGCGATCGCGCTGGGCAAGGAGCATCTCGACTACGACGACTTGGAGCGGCTGCCTTCGCTGGACCTGGCATTCAAGGAAACACTGCGGATGTACGCGCCCGCGGGTGTGTTGATGCGTCAGGCGATCGCGGACACCGAAATCCTGGGTCGCTACGTTCCGGCCGGCACCGACATCATCATCGGCGCGTACCCCTCCATGCGATTGGCCCGGTGGTGGCCCCGCCCGGACGAGTTCGATCCGGAGCGCTTCGCCGAGCACCGCCGCGAGGACCGGATTCATCGATATGCCTGGTCGCCGTTCGGCGGCGGCGCGCACAAGTGCATCGGCCTGCATTTCGGGGGCATGACCGTGAAGTCGATCATGCACCGGATGCTGCTGCGGTACGAGTGGAGCGTCCCCGTCGACTACCAGGTGCCGCTCACCTGGGGCACCGGCCCGACACCCGACGACGGCCTCCCGATCAATCTGCGGCCTCGGCACGCGCACATCTCGACGTTCTCGACGGCATCGTGAAGAGTCTCGGCTCGGCCGGAACCGCAATGCGGGTCACGCCCTGCCTGCCTCAGACGGCGTTGGCCGCCTGAGCGTTGTTCCACTCCGTCAGCAGCCCAGCCGCGTATTCGCGTCGGCTGTTGATCGTGGATCCGGAGCTTTTCTCGTAGTACCGGTCGAAGGCCTCCGCCACCGCACGGGGGTCGCCCCTGTTCGAGTCGATGAGGTTTTCGGCCTTCTGGTAGGAGCTTCCGCCGCGCAATTCCTGAACCATGTAATCGATATGGGTTCTCCAGTCACCGATGTTCTCGCCCGGCCGGTTGGCGAACTCCTGCAAGCCCGCGTGGCGCCCGAATCGCCACTGGAACAGGCCGTGGGCCGATCCGCTGTCGCCCGTGGCCCCGACGTTGAACCCCGACTCGAACTTGGCGTTGGCGACGATTCCCGCTGCCTGCGCGGGAGTGAAGCCGTGTTCCTCGATGAGGTAGCGCATGATCGCCATCGCGGTGGGCTTCTCTCCGCTGGGAATGATCGCGGTGCCCATCGAACCGGAGCTGGGGGTCCACGGGGTGCTTCCGTTGTACCCGGAGGTGGGGTACGACACCGGCTGAGCGCCGCCGCTGTTGGTGTTGGTGTTGGCGTTGGTGGGGGTGAAACTCGGCTCGTCGCCGCGAATATTCAGCGCCTCGGCAGCTGCCTTGTCCGAAACGGACCTGACCTGAGTGTATGTCGTGTTCAACGTATCCCAGACACCCTCGAACAGACCGTTGACTATGTCTCTCGGCAGTTCCTTCTGCACGTTGCCGTTCTCGTCCGTCACCGGCTTGCCGTTTTTGTCGGTCACCGTCCGTACGGCGTTGTGAGAAGCATCGATCTTCGCGTTGAGTTCCCCGACCGAGGTATCGATGGCACCGTAGGCCTTCGTCACGACATCGCCGACCCCAGCGGTTTTCACGACGATGCCGTCGTCCTTCCGGTGGATGCCCGAGGTGACCTTCTGCACCTCGTCTTTGTGATCGCTGTATTTGTCGATCATCGTCGACTGATCCTCGGGTTTGACGATTCCCTCATCGCGCAGCAGCTGACGCAGATCAGGAGCCTTGGACGGCGTACCCGAGCCCAGCAGCTCGACCTGGGTTTGAATCATGCCCTCGGCCACCGTGAACAGAGCTTTCAAACCTGCCGGTGCGCAGGCGGGAAGCTCGTGCAGATCACCCAGCCGCTTGGTGCCGTTGGGGCTCATCGGCACCTCGCTCTCATCCAGACAGACAACGCCGACACACCTCGACACGTCGATTATCGAATGTCCCCGGATGTGGGAACGGCTGCCATACCGCGCTGACCGAACCGGCCGGCGCGGCATTCCCGAACACCAACGCAATCTCAGGGATTCACTCGGCGAACGGCAGCGTGTGGCCACACCTTTCACGCGGCGTGCAGAGCCGCGGCCACCTTGCGGGTCATCTCGTTGACGACAGGGCCGGGCTGACCGCTGCGGCTCGTTGCCGCAGCGGCTTCGAGGGCGACCAGCACGGTGGTGCGGAAGTTGTCGGCCTCGGCGCGATCCTGCGCCGACGGTCAACGCCTCTACTTCGGCGACTACGGCCTCGCGCTCTCCTGCGGGTTCGACCTCTCGCCGGAGGAGGCCGCGTTCTTCGACCAGAACCAGAGCTACGACCGCGGCTACACCGCCACCTACCTGGTGAACTGGCTGCTCACTGCCCTGTACGGGCTCCGGCGGGAGGACCGGGAGGCGCGCGCCGCGATGGTGCGCGTCCTCGCCGAGGGCAAGCCGCCGGAGGGCATCGGTGAGAAAATCGCCGCGCTCCTCACCCGGCACGCGCCGATCGCCGCGGCGATGTCCGCGTTCATGCGTGCGTTCCAGCAGGAGAGCCGGAGCACCCCGTATCCGGACGAGGAGATCCGCCGCCTGCTGGGCGGTCAGGCCTCTATGCTCGCTCAGCCCGCGTGACGGACCCCGTCGACTCAGGATGCCTCCCGACCGGCGGTTACAGGGCGAGCATGGCGGCAGCGACCTGGTCGGCCGCGGTGTGTCGCAGAGCGGTACCCATGTCGTCGAGGACGAGCAGTCGCGCCCCGGGGATTTCGGCGGCGAGGACCTCGCCGTTGCCGACCGGGAAGAACGGGTCGGCGCGACCGTGCACCACGAGCGTGGGCACGTCGAGTTCACCGAGCCGGCCCCGCCAGCGTGGCGCGCAATCGATCCGGGAGAACACCATCCCGAGCTGATTCGCCTGGTGCACCGCGGGATCGCTCGACGGTGTCCGGTCCCAGATTCGGGCCGCCGTTTCCCGCGCTTCCTCCCGATCGTTGCCCATCGGCGCGGCCCCCTCGGCGGCGAACGCCGCGACAGCGTCTCGGTCGGTCCAGTCCGGCAGCGGGTGGGAGAATAGCGCGGCCATGACCGCAGGGTCGTGGTCGGGCAGGTCCTCGTCGACTGGACCCGGCGCCACCGGCCGGGTGCCGACGAGGGTCAGTGCGGAGAACATATCCGGGTGGTCCAGCGCGGCGACCTGAGCGACCATCCCGCCGACGCCGACGCCACCGAGATGGGCGGTCCCGGCACGGAGCACCTCGACCAGCGCGGCCGCATCGGCGGCGAGATCCCGCAGGTCGTACGCCGGATTCTCCGGGTCGAGAGTCGTCGACGCGCCGGAGTCGCGCAGGTCGTAGCGAACCACGCGCAGTCCGCCCGACGCGAGCCGCTCGCACAGCGCGTCGGGCCAGGACAACATCGTTGTGCCGCCGACCAGCAGGACCAGCGGATTGTCCGCGCGGCCGAAGCTCTCGATGCCCAGATCCACACCGTTCGCCCGCACCGAGGCCATGCCCGATCGAAACGGTCTCGTCATCACTGACTCCTGTCTGTCGGTATCCCAACCGAATTGACGACAGATTCACTCGAAAGTCATCGGTGTAGCCGGGATTTTGTCCACACTCCCGCAATCGCCCCTTGAACTCGGCGGAAGGGGATGTCCTGGGCGCAGTCGGCGTCGATGGATAGCTTGGTCGAATGGGTGCCGACGATCACGAGCAGCCTCGTACCGCAGCCGCGCTGCGCGCACGACTGCGCCATATCTATTGGATCGGTGGGGGCAGCGGTGCCGGCAAATCGACAATCGCGGGCGATCTCGCCGCCCGGCACGGCTTGCGCGTGTACTCGACCGACGACGCCATGCGCGACCACGCTGCGCGCAGCACACGGGAGAACTCACCTTGGCTGAGCAGATTCGCGGCGATGAGTATGGATGAACGCTGGGTGAACCGGTCGCCGGAGACGATGCTCGACACCTTCCACTGGTACCGGGGCGAAGGATTCCATTTCATCATCGACGACCTGTTGTGTTCATCCTCCGAAACCGGTGTCATCGCCGAGGGCTTCCGACTGTTGCCGCATCTGGTCGCTCCACTGCTCACCGAGCGCAGCCACGGCGTGTGGTTGCTTCCCTCACCCGCGTTCCGCCGGGCAGCGTTCGATAAGCGCGGCTGGGAGATCCCGGGCAAGACCCGTGATCCGGAGCGTGCTGCACGAAACCTGCTCGAACGTGATCGGTTGTTCACCAATCGTCTCCGCACGGAGAGCGCCCGCCTCGAACTTTCCGTCACCGACGTCGACACCGTGTCCGAGGAGGATCTGACCAATAGGGTTGGTCAGGTACTCGGACTCTGAGCCGCTAGTGCCCGAGGCGCATTCGGAACGCGCCACTAGGCGTTGGACATCGGCAGTTGTAGCGGCGAGTCGTGCGCTGAGGTCATTCGGCTTCAGAATGTGAGTCGAGTCGTGAACAGGGTGTTTGACGTGCAGGATTGGATGTCAAGGGGGTCACATTCCGCCGTCGACCAACGTCTGAATGGCCCCTCCCTCTGGTGCAAGAGCTCGTCGAGGCGTCGACTTCTCCGACCGACACACGGGTCGTCAACCCGAACTTCGCAGGCACAGAACACAGCGATCGGAAGCCCCCGGTGCATGCTGCGGCCAAGGCCACCGATCGCAACCCACCAAAACTGGGTCATACGGCCCGATGCATCTGTCCCGAAAGCTCACCCAAGTGCATCGGTGCCCGAGCGCTGTGAACATAAAGTTTGGTGTCGTCCGCAGGAGTTCGACCAGAGAGAGTTCAGGTTCAGCGCCGCCACAGGTAGCACCTTCCAACTACTGCTGGTCGAGGTCACCCAGGGTCCGCGCCGACTGCAGTGCCGCAACAGCCACGTAGCGCTGTCGTTGCACCCACGCACTACCTCGTCCGCTGCTCTGGCGGCGAAGCTCCCCGGGCAACGTCACGTGCCCTCTGCTCAACCCCTCGGCATCAGGGCGGGTGAGGAGGAAGAGTTGGTATTCGTCTTCCGCCCAACCGAGAGCCCGCGCGCCCTTGATGATTTCGGCGATGCGCCTGTCGTCTTCCTTGCCCGAGCCCATTCTTCGGCCGATCTCCTCGGGTGTCCAAACGACAGGGTCGATACGCTCTAGCACCTTTGGTATCTCGCGCTGCAGCGCGGCATCCGCGTAGAACCCGATGTGGCTGATCTGTCGAAAAAATCTGCCCGGTTGACAAACGTAGGCACTGTGCTGCTCATAGAGTGGCCAGGCTTTGCGCGCAGGCACGATAACGGCGATCGATTCAGCCGCCTCTGGGCGCTCATTCAGCAGATCCGGCACCCGGCACAGCCCCGTGACCCACCGCTCCAGATCGGCGTCGATCCAGCGGAGTAGATCCATCGCTTGCTCGAATCGCTCCTCGAGAGGGAGATCGAAGATTGCTTGGTGGTGGGCAATGCGATTGCGCAGATTCTTGAGCGCGAGGACGTTCCTGTGCACAGTGTCGCGCCTGAACTCAACCTTCTGCCTGTTCGGAAACGCGTGGACAAGATGCTTACGAAACAACTGCTCGTACTTCGGCCCGAAGACACTTAGCCAGAGGCCGAACGTCATAGAGGAAAGAACTTTGTCGCGAGTGGCTCCGTCCGCCCTGGCACCGAGGTGTCGGCGTGCCGTTCGGTGGAATTCCAGGTCATGGTCGGTCAGGAATGCCGGATTAGCGAACCACCACCCTTGGGAGAGGTCCACGCGAGCCGACTCCAGTACTTCAAGACGCTGAAGGACTGCGTCGATCGCGTTACGCAGAGCAACCTCGACATGGGAAATCAGCTCGAAGAACGCCGCGGAGATGGCGACGTTCCACTCGTACAGATCGCGCGCAGCATCCGGGTCGTGGTTCGCCGCCACCAAGTACTCGTCGAACCGACGTCGCGTGACCCACGCAGTCAGGTCCGGCATGCTCTCCCCCGATCACGATTGACCGTCGCGTTACACTGGCTCCAGTGCCCCAGATCGGCCTCTGGTCCCTAGCAGATTATGCCGCTGGGGCACTCTTTGTGTGGCGTACGCTTCGACCAACCGCCGACACACCCCCTACACGTTGAACCGGAACTCGACGACGTTCCGCAGTAGAATCACGTCATGTCGATCGTTCCTGTCCGCGCCGCGATCTACCTTCGGGTGAGCCTGGATCAGACCGGCGAAGGGCTCGCCGTCGAGCGCCAGCGCGAGGACTGCGAGGCCATCGCCATGTCCAGGGGATGGACTGTGGTCGAAACGTACACGGACAACAGCATCTCCGCGTACAACAAGGCCAAGAACCGGCCCGCCTACGACCAGATGGTCGAGGACTACAAGGCCGGCCGGTTCAACGCCCTCATCACCTGGGACCTCGACAGACTCACACGCCAGCCTCGCCAGCTCGAGGACTGGATCGATGCCGCTGAAACGCAGGGGCTTCGGCTCGTCACCGCCAATGGTGAAGCTGACCTGCAAACCGATGGTGGCCGGATGTACGCCCGCATCAAGGCGGCGGTCGCACGGGCCGAGATGGAGCGGAAGGGTGCACGACAAAGCCGCGCCCAACGCCAGCGAGCGGCCAAGGGCCGCCCCCCGCGGGGTATTCGCGCCACTGGGTACACACTCGACGGCGAGCTGGTACCGGACGAGGCCGAAGCGGTCCGGGCGGTGTACCAAGCCTTCGCAAATGGATCATCGCTGAAGGCCATAGCGGCTGCACTCTCCGGCGCCGAGCCGACCTTTCGTGCAGTAGGTGACCGAACTATGGTCCAGGATCTTCCAAAGTCGGTTCCGCAGCTGCCAACACGTAGCGGCCGACCATGGAATCCAACATCTGTGATCTCGATACTCCGAAACCCGCGGTACGCGGGCTGGAGCATGCTCGATGGGGAAATCGTTCGCGACGTGACCGGGGCACCGGTGCGCGGCATGTGGGAAGCCATCGTGCCGGACGGGGTCTGGCTTGATGTGCAACGCAGACTGGACGACCCGCGGCGGAAGTCCAATCGCGCCGGTACCGAACGCAAACACCTTGGATCCGGCCTATACCTCTGCGGTATCTGCGACTCGCCCGTCCGAGCGCACGGTCTCCGATACCGCTGCGCAGGCCACATCATGCGAGTTCGAAACATGGTCGACAGCTTCGTGTTGCAGTTCGTTGAACGGAGACTCGCCCAGCCTGACCTCGCAGATCTGCTTATCCAACAGGACGATGACCGGGTCGAAACGCTCGTCCGTGCAGAACAGACAGAACGCGATCGACTCAAACGAGCACGCGCCGATTACAAGGCGGAACTGATCGACGGCGAGCTATTCGCCGAGATCAAGCAAGAGACGGAAGACAAGATCGCAGCTTTGGAAACCGAACGAATCGGCCTCACAGCGGGCACGGCCGCATCCGACATTTTGCGTGCCCCTTCACCGGTCGATGCCTTCGACGAAGCCGACCTCGCCGCCCGCCGAGCGGTGATCGAGTTGTTGTGCGAGGTCCGCTTGTACTCGGCACCGCGCGGGCGGAAGGCATTCGATCCCGAGTCTGTGCACATCATCCCGAAGTAGAACGACGACCTCAGAGACCAATGGATTATGAGATCAAACACTCCGAACGGTGTCCTAACCTCGCAAAACGCCGGTCACTCGTGACCATAGAAGCAAAATACATTGCTGTCGAGCCGGGCGACACTTGATCTTAAGCACCCGGACGCGGCACAGGTTCAATCCAGTATCGCGCACCACCGTCTCACCAGTTCAGAACCGGATTTCACCGGGTCTGATCTTGCTTGTGCCCCATCCGTGCCCAATCCAGCTCGCTCAGCGCCACCATTGACCACCGCCCTGAACGGACGCGACGAGGGAACACACAGTCGCAGGTGATCTCAGTCAAGCCGTTGTCGGTGCACATTCGATCTCAAGGCCCCAGTTCCAACAGGCTCAGCCAGGCGGCTGCAACGCAGGATGTTGGGGACAGCTCTCCGAACCGCAGTGCACACCACGTTTGCGTGATCGACGACGAGAGTTGCGCGGCGACCGACGCTCGGGCCTGCCGAGTCCCGGCTTGAACCCCTGGGTCAACTCCAGGTACTTGTGTCGACGCCGTCGAGCAGGCACTGCACGCGGACCTGACTGGGCCGGACATCCGCGCCAGCCGACAGTTTCGACGCCAGCACCGGTTCGACTGCGCCAACGTCTTCGGGATCGCGACCATGTGGGCACGCTTCTCTGCACTAGCCGGTCGCATCATTTCGCCTACTCAAGGTGACGACCTCTAGGATGTAGCCTGTGGCAGACCCTGCGCAGTTTGATCATGACCGCCTTGGCCATCTTCTCGCCGACCGGCTTCTACAAGTCCCTCGCTTCCAACGACGTTACTCGTGGCAAAACGAACACGTGGCCGAATACTGGTCTGACATTGAGCGCGCTCGTAGTGCGCGAGAGGCTTATTTCATGGGTACAGTGGTACTCGCATCGGATGCTACTGGGGAAACTCGAAAACTGATTATCGATGGGCAGCAGAGAATCACTACAACTGCCCTTCTATTTGTGGCGATCCGAGACCGTTTATATCAGCTGGATCAACCCCGGGCCGCCCAGTCTGTTGAGGATACCCATCTAAGTGACTATGTTCTGACTGAGGAACAGACCGTTCCAAAGCTGGTATTGAACCCCGACGATCATCCGACCTTCACAGCACTCCTCGACGGGCGATCAGACGACCTCCGGTCGAGTCCAATAGTCGATTGTTATATCAGCCTCAAGAACTATGTGGACAATCTAGCGCCAAACAAGTCCGACTATCGACAGCTGATCGATTTGGTCGACTATCTAGACAAAGAAGTACAGGTTCTCCTGGCTGTGGCCACGGGACTACCTGAGGCGTACGTGATCTTCGAGACTCTCAATGACCGAGGAGCGGATCTTACAACTGCAGACCTGCTCAAGAACTACCTCTTTAGCCAAGCTGGGGCGACCGGAATATCGCATGCCGAGAGCGTGTGGACAAGACTGACAGGACGTTTCGATAAGCCGGAGGATTTTGTCAAATTCTTGCGGTACGAGTTCATGTCACGCCGAGGAAGAGTGACCAACCGCGGCCTCTATAAAGCGCTGCAGGCCGACATAGGCCGGGATCCAAACTCTGTGCGCTTCTACTTGGAGAAGCTGGAGAGCGCAATGCAGCAGTACATCGCACTCCGCGAACCGGACGACGTCAGCTGGTCTTCTCAGTCTATCGAGGTGAAGGACTCTCTACTCGCCTTCCGAAGATTCGGATTCGAGGCGAGCACGCCATTGCTGCTGGCCGCGTTTGCGACATGGTCACATAGTGATGCCACGCGCTTCGTCGATGTTGTCGCCAATTGGTCCGTTCGCGCCTGGATGGCAGGCACGCTCGGGGGAGGTGTTGCTGAGACCGCTTTTTGCGACGCAGCAGTGGCTGTTACCGAGAAAAAGGTTAGTAGTGCCGATGACGTGCGCGGCTATATGATGGGATTGGTACCCGATGATGCCACATTCAGAGAGGCATTTACGCGCTACGGAACTATCACAACTACCCGAGCGAAATACTTGTTGGCGCGACTTGAACGCCAACGGTTGATGGAAATGGGAGAATTGGCCGATGCCATGCCCGACTGGAGTAGCAAGAGCGTCACAATTGAGCACATCTTCGCCAAATCAACCAAAAGGACTGCGTTCAAGAACGACGGTGAATACAACCGTTTCTTGGTAATAAGAGATCAACTACAGAACTTCACATTACTCGAACGGACGTTGAACAACGGCCTTGAGGACAGACCCTTTACGGAGAAATCTCTTACATATAAGAGGTCAGCTTTTAAGCTGACGAGAGAAGTCGGCCAGCACAGTCAATGGACTTTTAATGACTCCGCTATTCGCGCAGACATGCTTGCCGATCTAGCAGTTAAGGCATGGCCGCGGTAGCTTCGAAGTTCCGCAGCCGGTGCGACACCGGATCACGGGTGCACCTCGAAACACCCCCACCATGGGGCGCGTTCCTGCACACGGATCGCGCCCTCGGAGCAGTACTGGCTATGTCACATTCGTAGCTCGAGCCAGTATTGTGTGGCGAAGGATCTCTGGATACCGGGAGGCCATCTCCGTCTCAAAGGCGCCCGGGCGGAGCTCCTGAATAGGAGAATGCGACTTTGGATTAACACAAAGCGCGCCGAGCTCTTTGTTCGAAAGTAATCCACGCATCGGCACCCATGTGCGACCGTGATTGGTGGCGTAATGTCTCGACTGCACCACCATGAGCATCCGGCGGCTGAACAATTCGCCACAATATTTGCATCGATACAGCGGTGGGAACTCTCGCAGATGCACTGAGTTGACTGATCGGCATATAGGACAGGCTGACCATCTAAGCTCGTCGCGCTCTAGCACCTGGTCGATTATCGCCGCACCCAAGAGACCGGCTTCGTTTCGAAGTACTATCAGATCACCGACTTTGACATGCCGAGGCATTCGATAGCCCAAAATGCAACCCGCCGACGGTTCGAGCAAATAGTTCACCGCTTGGGCGAATATTAACCACGTCCGCTGCTCCCCCGTTGGAGCGATACTGGGCAATCCAGTTGCCTGGTGACGGCCGGCCGCACGAAGCGCCCAACCCGTGGCTGGTGCATTGAGCAGAATGCGAAAGGCCGGGAGACGAAGGGGAAGGCCTTCGCGCTCCATCTCGTCCAGCTCTGCGTACCATTCGTCACGGTAGCGCCTTCTGTAGTCAGCTGGCAGAAACCGCAACGCCGCACGAATCGACGAGTGGACTAAGTCAGTTTTCCCTGCTTCCACGCGCCAAACTGACTTGCTCGCGAAAGTCACTAACTCAATCCCCATCCCGGTCGTGGTGCGGCAGGTCGCCAGCCAGAGGACGTCGAATCACGCGTCGATGTCAGCCGCTGTTGTCTCTTGGCGACCTCGCTGTACGCCTTGGCGGCACCATCATGGGTGAGGCGGTAGTAGCGGCGCCTCCGTCGACCCTCCGCTGACTCGTCGATGTCCTCCCAATCACTGGTGATCCATCCCGCAGTCTCCAGCCTCGCCAGGATTGGATAGATGCTGCCTGTGGCCAGTCCCGAATCTTCCGAGATCCCTATGCCGTAGTGCTCATCCATTGGCCGGTCCAGCAACGTCTGCAGTACCTGCAGCGTCTGCACCGTGATCCGCACTTTGCCTAGCATACAAGAAACTCTACACTGCCTATTCTGTGTATCTACATAGCCTAGTGAGGCTTCGCTTCCCTCCTTCTCAGGAATCTTGCCGAGCCGTCAGATCGACTGCCTTCCCCGCGCTCCCCCGTCACGCCTGCATAAATCTTCGGATTTGTCATGACTGCGCCCGACGGACGGCACCGGCGCAGCACAACAGGACTGGACACCGCGGTGCGCGGTCGCGGGCGCCCCCCACAACCAGCGGTGATTGCGCTTCAGGCTTTGCCTCGCCTCTACCGAAGCTGATCCCTGTTAGGACACAGCTTCGTTCTCTTGATGTTGGCCTGTGGGCGGGGCTGACGGTCTGTAGCACATGGCCTGGGGCTTCCAGGTGGCTGCCAGCGCGTCCGCGAAGGCACCGGAGTGAAGTTCGGACACCCCTCTCCATGACCGCCGTCCGATTCGCAGTGCCTTCAGGTCATCGACGGTGAGCAGTCCGCTCAGATCCGACCATAGCGCCCACTCGATCGACCGATCGCTGCCGTACGACACTGCTATGCCTAGGGGATTGTCGAAGCCCCTCTGGCAGTCGGCGCACCGGTACTTGGGCAGCCGGTCGGGGCGATTCTGGAATGCACGGGATCGACAGCACGGGCAGTGCGGGTAGACGCCACGGTCCGAAGACGCTCGTACATATGTGATGCCCAGAAGCCCATCGGCGTCCTGGCACACAACCGTATCCCCGCCCCTGGCCTGCGGCGGACACGGTATACGCCTGCACCATTCATCTCCAGGCCGGATCGGTTTTTCCGCGGGCGCCTCGATCGAGACCAGCCACGTCCGTCGGCCGAAAGCCGGAGGAAGAGCAGCAGTGGCCCGCGCCCGACGCCGTATGGCGGCACGAAGTGTCCGACCCTGAGCCGGGGCACCATGCAAAATCCGAAGCGCCGGAACAAGAGTGGAGATACCCGCGCGCTCCATCTCTTCCAGTTCTGCAAGCCACTCCTCGCGGAACCGACGGCGGGAGCCTTTGGGCAAGCACCGCAGCGCTACGCCGATCACCCGGTGGGCAAGCCAATCCGGCTCCCACGCGTCCTTGCCGCCCCCCAGCCGGATCGCTTCGCCGCCCCCCAGCTGGACAACTTTGCCGTCTACGACGCGGAAGACCAAGCCATCGCCGACTTGGGCCTCCAAGTCGTGCCCGGCTTGGTCGGTCATGCCATTCCCCAGCCGGGCCGAGGTGCCGGTTGCCAGCTAGCCGCGCGTGTCGACGACAAGCGTTCCCGCATCTTGGCAATTTCCTCACGTGCCGCGGTAGCCCCGTTCTTCGTGAGCTGGTAGTACCGCCGACGCCGACGGCCCTCCACCGACTCGTCGATCTGTTCCCAGTCGCTGGTCACCCACCCGGCGGTCTCCAGCCTGGTCAAGATCGGATAGATACTTCCCGTCGGCAACCCCGAATGCTCGGAGATCTTCAGTCCGTAATGCTCGTCCGCCGGACGTTCCAGCAGGGCCTGTAGCACCTGCAGCGTCTGCAAGGTCATCCGAACTTTACCGGGCATGAAAGACACTCTACACTGCCATGCTTGTAACTCTATATAGGGGTGCGAGCTGGCCAGATGCCAGCTGAGGAAAGTCTCGATTGAAGGAGTGGAACACCCGATGAAGGGCAACCCGTATGTGCTCGTACTGTCGCTGTCCCTGGTAGTCGCCATAGGTGTCATTTGCGGCATGCTGGCCGGGTTTCTGAGCTGGATCGGCGGAACGACGCCGGCCAATGCGGTGCTTCGCGGGGGCGCGGCCTTCGGCGGAACAGTCGGTCTGGGAGTCGCCGTGATCGCAGCGCTCTAGCCGGGAATGTCGAGGTCCGCGTCTGGCGGCGTGCGTCCGCCGACGCGTCAGCCCGTAGCGGACTTCGGCGCTCGATGGGCACGGACGCGGCAGGCGGTCGAGCAGAACCGACGCGGTCGCCCCGTCGTGGGCCGCTTCACCGGCAGCCCGCAGCCCGGTGCGGCGCAGCGAGTTCCGTTAGATGCCCTGTCCCCCGGGCTGCGATCGGCATACTCGGCGGGCCCGCTCGCGCGAGGCCTCGTGCTCGGTCCGCGCGTGCGGGGCGCGCACACGCGCGCCAATTCGGTCGGACGGTCGCGCAGTATCCGCCAGAACACCATCAGATCACTCTCGAGGGCGTTGACCGTATCTATCCGTGCCGCGGGTCTATCCGTGCCGCGGGTTTGGCCCGAACTGCCCGAACCTCGACGGTTCGGGCCGAGCTCTTCGGTTTGCGCGACCGCGGATACATCGTGAAGGTGGGTGTTCGATCAACCCCGGGGCGGTCACACGGTGGAGTGACCTCGGTGTGGCGACGCACAACACAACCTTCCTGATCCTTCACCGACGTATCAAGCCTCGCGGTCCCCCCATTGTGGTCGAACGGGAGGGGCCAATCACCTGACAAACGCCGAACGACGCTGTCTATCGGGTCGCGAACAGATCGAACTACCATGCCGCGGTGGCCGCCTCGTGATGGTCGGCGAGTGCCGCCATGTACGGGCCATCAGCGATCACCGTTCCCACGAGTTTTTGATAGTCGGGGTAGTGGTCCATCGACGGCGCCAACACGACAGACCTCGTTGCCGGATCGATCGCCATGAGACCAGCATCGAACAGTTGGTGCAAGTCGGACCGCAGCAGCAACCCCTCGTCCAGGTCGTGTGTCTCGTGTTCTGCGAACGCACGCAGATGTGCGGCCTGCACGACCTTCACCGGGCAAGGACCGGTCACCGCGCATCGCACGCCATATCGTTCCAGTAGTCCATCCCGGAACTGCTTCTGTCCGTTCCGCACTCGAACCAGAGCCTCGCGCCTGCCGCCCTTCGGCGGCTTCGTCCGCGGACCCGAGACCGCCGGCACCGGCACCGACAGCCCCTCCAGAAGGCGAACCAACCCGTCCGGATCGCACTTCCGGATAGCGTTCTGGCGAGCGCGGTCCAACAACGCCTCGACCGCATGGAGCGGCAACGCACCGTCGAGGGCGGTCCACTGCGCGCCGTAGCTGGCGGCAAATCGAGTGACCGGCACCTCAAGACGTAGTGGCTCATCGAACTCGTTGCGGCAATCGGCGTGACGGCACAAGAACTTCGAGCCCTTGGTCTTGCGCGGAACCTGCCCCGTCCTCCGACATCGCGAGCACACGTACCGAACCTTCGTCCCCGCTTCGGAGTCGATGCGGTCGATCCGCGAAACCCCGTACACCGAAGTCGAACTCCGCAAGATCACCACGTCTCCGACTTGCACCTGCCGATGACGCGCGACTCCGCTGTCATAGACATAGATCGAACCGAGCACATCGGGGTACCCCTCGTTGCTCTCCCACACCCGGCCATCCACCTTCGACAACAGCGCCCATGCACGCACTCGCGACCCTCCCAGCAATCAGCGCGGCCCGCCGCGGACCCGCACACATCAAGACTACGAAGCTGGTGCGACACATCGATATTCACCACCTCGGATAGAGGTCGGTCACGAAGACTCAGCGCACACGCTGCGGGGCCTACCCAGTCAGGTCGGTCACAAGTTGCGGCTCTTTCAGCGCCGCAACGAGCACCCGGGCGGTAATCTTCATGACAAACTGCTGAATCGTGTCCATAAGTCCCCAGTCTTCGGGTTTGCGTTTGTTCAACCATTCGAGTGCCGTTTTATTGTCTCCACCATGCGCCGCTGCGCTGCGTACCGAGTACAGCTTTCCGATCACCTGCTCTGCGGATGCTTCTTTGAAAGCGGATAATCCCAGACCCTGCCCCTGCGGCATCCGATGATCCAGCAGGATTAAATTTCTCTTCAACTGGCGACTTATCGAGTCTACGGGATCGTTAGGATTCGGCTGGTGACTCAACAGGCTTTCCAGCACTGCGAAATGACCCAGCAGTTTTGCATCGTAATTGTCCGCCATCTGATCTAGCTGCAAGAACAATTTCATGGCTTTAGCTATGGACGGAAATCTGTTATCATCCAATTGCCATCGAAGAGCTGCCACTTCTCGGACGTGCGCAAGATCAGGTGTCTGAGGTAGCCAACGCGCATGAATCCAGTCTAGATAATGTATACTCTCGATGTAATTGATGGTCGTCTGGTATTGCGTCTGGCCGGGCGTGAATCCGATCCACCCGCCTATCCGAATCCCAGCTTCCGAAATGCGCAAGGCTTCGACTACTTTCCAGAAGTCGGTCATACTTTCCGAGAGCAACCGAATGACAGTGTATCTCCAGTCGCTCGGGTTCGGCGAGTAGTCGCGCCATAGAGCACCGCTCTCCTGAATGTGAGGTTTCGACTCATACGGTAAGTAGTGAAAATTTCGCGACCCACCACCCTTGGCAATTTGCCCTATTGAATTGAACTCCCGTTTGATATGGGCCACTTCTTCTGGAGTAGCACGGTCCAGCGACCACCCATTTCCCATATCGACGGGGAACTCTAGATCATCTGACAAGTCGTTCAGGACCATCCCGATTTGCACCATTCGTGAATCAGACGATGCATTCGGGTTGTCCGGTGCCGGTTCGGCGACGTCATCTGGTGATGGCTGTTCCTCCGCTTCCATGGCGAGCAATGTACAACCCCGAAGCTACTGCTCCGAGTCGCTGTCGAGAGGTGGTGTCAGGAAGCCTTTGTGCGTGCCGTAGATGCGGTATATGCAGTCGTCGCAGACGACGAGGTTGCGAGCGCCGGGGCTGTAGATGAATCCGCAGTTTTTCGCGATGCCGCGGGAGCACTCGATGCACAGGCTCGGGAACTGGTTGCGTTGCATGGTCAGCGCTCCTGGGTGTCGATGGTGAAGGGATGGTGGCAGGTTCTGCACAGGATCGGGCCGGTGTCGATGTGCGCTGGGCGGCCCGCAGCCGCCGCAGTGGCACACAACTACAGGTCAAGGCGTAGCCGTTGTGTGGTGGGCCGGGCCGCGCGGTGTCGGTGCTCTGGCATCGGCGTTGTCGAGGTCGCGGGGTAGGTGGCTGTCGAGTGCGGCGGTGAGTGTGTCGAGTTGGCCGCGGTTATGCTCGGCGACGGTGTCCGAGAGTGCCGTCAGCGCCCACCCGCGGTCATCGCGGGTGGCGGTGAGGTCGAGTTTCGCGGCGACCAGCCGGTTTTGCCCGTTGTGGTAGGCGCCCCGCGACTGGTCTCGCGTATTTCGCGGGTCCGGGCGATTCCGTGGACCGCGTGGTGGGCCATCACCTTGAGGACGTCGCGGGCGGTGGTGGCCAGCACGCTGGTGTGGAGGGCGAGTTCGGGTAGGACGGTGTCGCCGTGCTGCCAGCGGTCGGGGCGGAATTGCCCTTGCTGGCATGGTGAGCGTCGGCCCTACCCGCAACCCACCCCCTCCTCTTGTGGTCCATCCTCCTACCCTCGCGTCGCGCACACGCCCCGAACGACCCGCCACCTTCCCCACCCGCGTGCCCTATACGCGACGTCCGCTCCCACCCCAGCCACGCTCCCAACCCCGGCCTCTTGTGGTCCTCCCTTCCCCCTTTGTGGTCCCTGCCTCCCTTGTGGTCATCTCTTGTCTTTTCGTCTTCTGTGTTTTGTGTTGTCTCCTGCCCTGCCCGGCCGACACTCTCTATGAACAGCGAAGCCATAGAGAGTGTCGGCCGGGCAGGGCAGGAGGCGGCGCAAAACACCCCAGGTCAAACGCCAGTTTGGCCTGGGCATGCCGGGACACTGCCGGGACTTGGAAATCCCGGCACCCTCCCGGCACTGTCCCGGCACTGTCCCGGCGCGATCCCGGCATCGGTGCACCCCGCGGCCCCTGATGAGAGGGGCGTGACGGCGTGTCGCTCGCGAGGTTCAGCCGTGTCTCAACATTTGGGGCGGCTTCCGCGACTACTAGGTATGACTCTTTTGCGGGTTGCCGGAGACCGGTTCGCAGTGGTGCGCCGGTCAGCGTGGTGTTCACATGTTCCACAGCCGGCGACGGCGGGCGACCACCTAGCCGGGTCGCTTCGAACACCAGCGCGCCGCCTCCGTGCCCCGGGCACGGCGGTCGAGTCCTACTGCAACACCGCCTCGAACGAGACTCGCCGAGCTACCGTTCGGGTGAGCGTGGCAGCTACGCATCATTGGGGGACCCCCGCACAATGACCGATCCGATCCTTCCGGAACCGCTCGAAGTACAACAGAGATTCGAAGAGCTGTTTCGACGTCATGCACCCGCGGTGTTCCGGTACGCCAACAAACTGCTCAACGGCGAGAGTGATCGCGCGAACGAGATCGTTCAAGAGGTATTCACAGCCGTGTGGATCCAGTTCGGTCGCGACTTCCAGGACAAGTCAGCGGACTCGGCCCTGCCGATGATAATAAGAATCGCTACTCGACGGGTGCACGACCACATGCGTAGACGCAGCACGAGGGTGGTGCTCGTATCCGACTACATCGACGATCACGTCTCCCTGTTCGCGCCAACGGGGAGAAAGAACCCTCTCGACCTCGTGCTCAGTGCAATGGAAGAGGAGCACTTCTGGATCGTTATGGCGAACGAGCTGACAGAGGCCGAGTTCCAAATAGCAATCTCCTGTTGGAAATTCGATCTCTCCGATGCCGAGGTGAGCGAGAACATGGGTATCGCACCGTCGACTGTGCGATCTCACAAGTCCAGAGCACGCCTGAAGATACAAGCGATCGTCGCACGCGGCGAGCATCGCATTAGCAACCACCGCGAGTTCGAGGGCGGGTGCTCGAACTCGGGTAAAAGCAGTGGAGGTGGAGTCTCGGCATGACCGCGAACATGGGAGGGCACTACAGCAGATCGGCTGCTATCGGCGAGACGACCTACGTGCACGCAGCGGACGAAACCTACGACGACGAAGTGCAGTACGACGTTGAGGCTGGACTTGCGCAGTTGCGGCGGCGCCTCGGCTTCGATCGGAAACGACGCCCATTCTCCGACAGCCAGACACAAGAACGCCACGAAGACCACTACCTGGGGTGGGAGCTCTTCCCGCCTGCGGCGTGGCAGCTGGCGGAACGACTCCATGAGGTGGGCACACGCATGGATGCGCTTCTCATCGCACCGCTGCGTATTCGGAGCACAACCTCGCCGGAGGTGGCGGTACGTCTCGGTAACGGGAAGCACGGCGAGCGATGGTCGGTGAGTTGGCTGCCAGACATGATATTGAGTCGCCAGCAAGCGCTGAGCGCAATGGTTTTCGACGAGATTCTTACCGACCCGCAGGAGCTCGACAGCGCAGCCATCATGCGGATCCTTCACTACCTTGCCGACGAGCTAAGGATGCCACTTGAGCACGTTCTGGTGCGCCTGTCCTCGGTCAAGACCGACTGTCGGCGGCCAACGAGGAGCCGGCTGCGGCCGCTGTGGGATACCGAAACCGCGATGGCACGAGAGGCATAGCGAGCTACCGCGAGCGTGTCATGCGAAACATTTTTCATCACAGAAGGTTTCATAGCAAAGATGCCTACTCCGCCGCCCTCACACCGATACCCTTGGGTTGGAAGGCGTGCCGACTGCGGAGACTGCACAAGGGGGTTGCAAGCATGCCAGTCGACG
This sequence comes from Nocardia sp. NPDC047654, assembly GCF_043205035.1. Taxonomy (NCBI): domain Bacteria; kingdom Bacillati; phylum Actinomycetota; class Actinomycetes; order Mycobacteriales; family Nocardiaceae; genus Nocardia; species Nocardia sp. NPDC047654. Next base: position 9,047 of record NZ_JBIDDF010000021.1, on the reverse strand, counting down.
GACCTGTGCCATGGCCGCGGGTGGAACACACTGCCGCCAAGCACGACATCTACGACCGCTACCTGCGTCGATGGTTCCCGATCATCCTCAGCGACAACTCGTGGAACACAGCCACCTACGCCGAGGGGTTTTCCGGACCGGGCGTGTACGACCGCGGCGAGGACGGTTCGCCCATCATTGCGGTGCGCGCCTTCGTCGAACAGGTCTCCAACTACTCGAAGAAGGCGCGTTTCCTGTTCATCGACGACGACGAACGCTGCATCGCCATGCTCCCCGAACAGCTGAAGCGAGCGTTCCCCGAGCGGCCGCGACCAGAAGATCAGATGCCTGTACTGGTCAAGAAGGGCAAGTGCGAAGAACTTCTTGAGAAAGAGCTCGACAGTGCAGGGGCATGGGAGGCACCCATCCTCGCGGTTCTCGATTCCTGGGGCAACGCGCCAGTGCCATACCGGTTCCTGCAGCGCATCGCCAACAACAAGGGCTCGGAAGTGATCGTCACCTTCAAACCCCAGCACTTCGTGCGCTTCGTCGACGATCTCGGCGAGTCCGCAGACGAAGTGTTCGGCGGAGACCAGACCTGGCGCCAAGCTGGATCGATCGATAGCAGCAAGAAACGGCAGTTCATCCTCACCTGCTACCGATCGGCACTCAAAAGCGCGGGATTCAAGTACCTGCTGGACTTCGAGCTGGTCGACCGGCGCGGCGACACGCTGTATCTGGTATTTGGGACCAACCACCGACTCGGCGTTCAGAAGATGAAAGATAGCCTGTGGGAAGTCGATCGCGTGTTCGGCGTGGGATTCCGTGACCCGCGCGATAGCCAACTGGAAGCGCTTTTCGAGTTTGAGGATCCGCAACTGGGTCCGCTGACCCGCTTGCTGCACCAACGTCTGAAAGAGATCGGGCAGGCGCGAGTCGCAGACCTGCGCGACTACACCCTGTTCAACACGGTGTTCCGCCCGGAGCACGTCATCAAAGCTCTACGACCACTCGTGCATTCCGGAGCTGTAAAACTCGACAATGGTGGTCGCCAAATCCGAATAGGATCCATCGTCACCATCGCAACCAGCGACGCCAAAGCATAGAACCGCCCCTTGGTACGACAGAACTGGGCCCCGCCGTAGTCGACGGGGCCCAGTACCTTTGGTCATGCAGTCAGGGCTGGCATCTCGTCCCACAGCTGTCCGTCGAGTTCTCGGCCCATCGCTTTGGGTGTCCGCCCACCCCACTGCTTGAAGAAGAACGGGACGTCCGCGGCCTGGCAACTGTCGCGGATGCCGCGGACCCACGCCGGATCCATCGGCCGGTGCTCAGCGCCGGATTCTCCGCCAGCGATCACCCACCCGATGCCGTCCAGCACCAAACCGTCCAGCGGCCCGAGCAGCGGCTCACACGACAGGAACCGCACGGCTGCTGGGACTTCCCGCAGGTGGTCCACGCGATCGAGGTAGTCGGTGTTCTCCACCGACACTCCCATCCACACGTTGTTCGGCCACTCCAGCCGGTCGGCCAGGCGCTTCAATCGCATCGACCGCTTGGTGAGCACCTGGTAGGTGTGCTGCGGGGTCTCGCGCATCACGTCGAAAACGTCCCGGATGAATCCGACCGGCACCTTGGCGTGGAACAGGTCCGACATCGAGTTGACGAACACAACCCGTGGAGCCCGCCACCGCTGCGGCACGTCCAGCGCTTGTGGATGGATCGTCACGCCGAAGCCTGGGCCGGACGTGCGTGGATCTCCGTCATGCTGGTATTTGTCGGCCCCCATCGCTTTGAGGCGTTTCGCCAGCACCATGGCGTAGCAGTGATCGCAGCCCGCCGATACGCGGTCACACCCCGTGACCGGGTTCCACGTCGCCTCGGTCCATTCGATCCCTGACCTATCCGACATGCCGCCTCCTCCCGAATGCTGCTGACACTACGACATTCCGTCTTCGTAGCCCGCGGTTACACATCGTGTGTTTCCTGTCTCAGAACTGCTCGTCCACTACAGCCGGGCTCGTGTACTCCCGGGCGGCGGACAGCGTGCGGGTCACTGTGGAGGAACTGACCTCGACCTGCTCGGCGATGCGCGCGTGCGACCACCCGTCCTCGTGCCGCAGCCGCAGAATCGCAGCGACCGTCTCCGGATCCCGGCGCCCGGCAGGGTCGGCGCTGCACACCCGCTGCGCCACCGTCACCCACCGGTCGATGCGCTCCGGTGCACTGTCGGACTCGTGGTGCGCAGGGGCTTCGATCGCGATCTGCTGTGCACCCTCCAACTCGGCTGCCGCCCGAGGGGCAGTCAGCTCGGTGGACGTCGAGCGGGTCTCAGTGCGGACCTCGTGCACCGAGACGGTGCGTACTGGTTCGGGCTGGTGCGCTGGTTCCGGCTCGGTGCGCACGGGCGGTGCGGTGTGGTGCTCACGGCCGATCATGTGCGCCAGCGCAGCGCCCATGCCCAGCACAGCGACCGGCAGGCAGGCCACGAGGACGGTGACCGGCCATGGCGCGGAGGTGACGCCGGCGGCTTTCATCAGGTGGTAGGCGACCTGCCCGACGGCGCCGAGGATGAGGCTACCGAAGGCTGACCACTTCGCGTAGCTGCGAGTTCGGTCCGAACGGATACGCCCCGACAGCCACACATACAGCGCGTAGGAGGCATAGGTCTCCATCCCGATCGGCAGCGTAATCGCCGAATTGATCTCCAACTCGTCAGCGATCCCGGGCAGCGGACGCACCGGCCCGAACCCGGTCAACTGCCCCAGGCCGACCCAGCCGGACCAGATCGCCACGAACGCAGGCAGCGCCAGCAGCAGGACCGGCCACGCCCGCAGCCGGTTGCCGGTGGCGTGTGAACTGGGTTGTGCATCAGTTGGTGCGCTGCGGTGCGCAGCGTCGTTGCTACGCACCGCTTCCGCACCGGTCACGTTCTCGGTCATGATTCAGGGTTCTCCTCTCTGGTGTGATCGGTGCGGAGGGATCAACGGCTGCGACGTCGGTCGCTATCGCGGTGACGTTCCTCGGGGTTGCCGGTGTCGGTGAACAGGTCGGTCACGCTGCGCTGCTCGGCGGCAAGTTCGTCGAGCACGCCGTACTCGATGCGGAAATCGGGATGCTGGCCCAGTTCGGCCCGGTGCTCGTCGAGGAAGCTGTAGTAGGCGATCTCGGCGGCCACCTCCTGATGCCCGAGGTCGGGCAACGGCGTGGTATCGGGCCAGTCGGGATAGGCCAACTCCGGGTTGTTCGCCGCGGTGGTGGCGGCGATCATGGCGCGCCCCAGTTCACTGGCACGCTGGTAGATGTCGCCCGGGTCTGCGTTGTTGGTCATGGCGGTTGTTTCCCTTCGTTTGTGGTCGTGTCAGCGGCTGCGGGTGCGGTCCCGGCTCGCGGCCGGGATACGAAATCGCTCCTGCTGCTGTGGTCGGTCCAGGTGTGGGACTGGGTCGAGGTCGGTGAGGTCGTAGCCGGCGTCGAAGTGATCGGACAGGTCCTTGCCGGAGCGGGCTTGCAGCACGCGAACCTCGCCGACGCGGCCGGTGAGGGTGTCGGCGACTTTGGCAGCGTGCTGGTAGCCGGGGCGGTCGCGGTCGGCGACCACGATCACCCGCCCCGCCCCCGCCAGCCACCGCGCGTGCTCCGGGGTCCAGGAGCCAGCGCCCATCGCGTTGCAGGTCGCGATCAACCCGGCTCGGTTCGCCTGCTGCACGTCCTTTTCGCCCTCGCAGACAAAGATCTCCCGGCCGGTGTCGAGGGCTTCGCGGATGTCGGGGAGTTTCCATGGGATCGGCGCGAAACCCTCTTTCACCCATTCGGTTCCGGTCCAGTGGGCCTGCCAGAAGCTTTTGGCGTGTCCGTGCTCGTGCGGTGTGTGCACCCGCGTGACCGCGCCCTCCACGCGGCCGTCGGGCCACTTGTAGACGTAGGTGTCCACGTTCACCGGCCGCCCGATCTGCGCCCCCAGGTCACGCTTCGCCGGTATCGGGAACCGGGCTGCGGCGATCGCCCGCTCCACAGGCGTGAGCGTTCGGCGTTCGGTGACGCCGTTCCGCTGACCGTGCACACCGGTGCTCGCGCGCCGGTTCGGGTCACGCTCCGGGAGGCGGTCCCACAGGTCCCGCACCCGTAATCCGATTCGGTCGAGTACGTCCTGGTCGTCGCAGCGGGCCCAGCAGCGCACCATCGTTTTGCCCTGCCGCGGGTCGTACCGCACGCCCAGGCTGGGGTTGTGGTGGTGGCCGTCGCCCTCGTGCACCGGGCACAGGTAGTTCGTCCACTGCTGCGGCTCCCGCGGCCACTTGGCCGGACCAACGCGGCGAATCAATGCGGCGGTGACCACCTCGTACGAACGGCCCTGCTGCGGAGGCTGTTCGGGCACCGTCACCGCCCCCGTTCGACCTGGGCCCGGTGGGCTGCGGTGAGGATGCGGGCCTGCTCGATACTGCGCCGCTGCACCCCGTCCAACCGGCCAGCGCCCGGCGAGGCGAGCATCCGCCGCATAGTGCTGGGTGAACGCGACCACATGTCGTGCACGTCGTTCAGGTACTTCCACTCCCCGGGATGGGGTCCGTTGCGCCAACCCTGGTCGATCGCCTGCGACTGGGCGTACAAGCTGTGGACCTCGGCCTCGCTGGCGCCCGGTCGGTCCCGCAGCCGCGACAGTCGGTCGACTTCGGTGAAGGCTTCGCGCATCGCTTCTTCGTGCTCGATGTGCATGCTCACCGCCCCCTCTCGATCTGTCCGCGGCCTGATCGGGGTGTGGACTGCTGGGAGGTGGCGCGGTCGATGTAGCGGCGGGCGGCGTCGCGGACTTTCTCGCTGTTTCGACCGGCCAGTTGCCCGGCCTGGCGCAGACTGCGGTGCTGGAGGTCGGTGACCCCTTCGCCACTGTTGTGGTCGATGTTGTCGAGGAACCGGAACATGGTGTCGGGCGCCTGCCGCCAGTCCTCGTAGGCGTCCGACAGGTAACTCCAGTGCCCGGCGTGCGGCCCTTCGCCCCACCGCTGATCGGTCTCGCGGCGCTGCGCGACGATGCGGTCGAACTCGGCATCGGTAGTGCCCGGCCGGTACATGTCCTCACCCAGCTGCGTGTACCGGGCGAACTCGGCACGCATCGCTTCCTCGTGCTCGCGCTGCATCACCGGCTCCTCTCGATCCCACTACCGCGGTCGTGGCGCGGCGCGGGATTATCACTGGCCCGTTCGGGTCGGCTGTGCCCGGTGAGATCACGGACTTGGCGCAGGCTGCGCAGTTGCATGTCGGTCAGGAACGGTTCGAACCCGAGCGACTCGGCACGCTCGATACCGGCAAGAATCCGTGTGGTCGACTGCGGATCGCGTTCGGCGCGGGCGTAGGCGTCTTCGAGGTACTCCCAGTGGCCGCCGTCGCGACCGCCACGCCACGGGTCGGCCAGTTGCGCCGTGCGGGCGAACCGGGTCCGCTGCTCCGGGTCGGTGATGCTGGCACCCGTCATCTGCCGCAGCACGCCGATGTACTCGGCGAAATCCACGCGCATCTGGTCTTCACGCTCGCGTTGCATCACCGGCTCCTCTCGATACCGTTGCGGCCATTTCCGTTTCGGTCCGGCCGCGGCCAGGACTGCGTGTCCGGCCCGGCCTGCTCGTGGCCATTTCCGGTGAGGTCGCGCAGGTAGCTGGCTCGCTTGCCCACCGGACCGGTGTCGCCGGACTGCCGACCCGGATCCGCCGGCGGCGTTGCGGCGCCGGTGTCGTTGCTGCGCTGGCGGCTGCCGTAGCGCTCATGCTCGGGCGTGGACTGCACGAGTTTGCGCACCGCTTCGTCGCGTTCCTGCTTGAGCTGGTCACGCTCGGCGGTGAGCTGCTCGACACCCGGCCGGTCCCGCAACTCGCCGATCTCGGCCGCGAGGCGCAGGTTGCGGTTCTTCAACGCCTCGATGTGCCCTTCGGCCGAATCGAGTTTGCGGCGGATCTGGTCGCGGTCGGCGGTGACCGAATCCAGGCCGCGTTGCAGCATCCCGACCCGGCTTTCGAGCCGGTCCCGGTCGGCGGCCATATCGTTCAACTGGCGCTCCACCTGTGCCAGCCGGTCAACGCCGGCGGTTTCGGGCGGGCGTTCCCGGTCGGTGTTCTCGCGCTGCCGGGGGGCCTGCTCGGCCTGCTCGCGGTGCACCTGCCCGGATAGCGTCCGCTCCCGCAACACAGCCTCGCGGGTTGTGAGCTGGTCGGCGACGGTCTCGGGGCGGCCGTAGTCGACGTACTGATTCGCGGCGTTGAGGGTGTCGCGGGTCTCGATCTGCAAGATGGTGCCGGCCGACCACGACGTGCCGCTGATGTTGCGCTGCAACCAGCTGGTGGCGGTGTGCTCGGTGGCGAACGAGCGGGATTCGGTGAGCTTCCCGCCGTCTGGATCGGACCACGTCATCTGCGCGGTGTAGCGGTGGCGGTGGGCCTGAGCGGCGTCGATACGGGCGAGCAACGACTCCTCGGTGTTGGCTCGGCGCGCGGCGTCCAAGCCGTGCTGCCGCTCGCGATCGGCGCCACGGTTGATGCTGGCGCTCTCGCGGGCCACACGGGCGCGGTAGTGCAAGGCTTCCAGGCCCTTGACCTTGTGGGCGCGGGCGAACAGGTTACCGGTCTTGTACTGCGGGAATACCGTCGCGGCGTCCAAACCGTCCAGGGCGATGCCCTGCTCGGTGTGGGTCAGGTGCTCGTTACCGATGAAGCCGCGCGCGAGTCGATCGCGGTGCTCGGCCAGCGCGTGAGCGTCGCGGGCGCGCCGCTCGTGGTCCACGCTCGGGTCGTTCGCGCGAGTGGCGACCGTTTGGACGTGCACGCGGTAGCGGTCGACGGCCTGAGTGGTCCAGGACAGTTGATGCTTACGCAGCACCTCGGCCTCGCGGCGCTGCTCACGCAACGCCAAACTGATCTGCTTGCGCACCTTCCGCCGCTCCAACCAGTTGGCGGCTTGGGCGTGCAACCGGAGCATGTGAGTGAGGGAGTGGCCGAATCTGCGGGCCTCGGCGATCAATTCGTCTTCGACACTGCGGTCAGACATGGTGATGAATTCCTTTCGTGGGGTGAGGGTTATCGGGAGCGGCCGGAGCGCTGGCGGCGCTTGGCGGCGGTGAGGCGCTGCTCGCGCACCTCAGCGGCGGCGTCGGTGAGCTTGAGCCGGTTGGAGTAGCGGCGGGCGCCGGAGAGCGTGTCTGCGGTCGCGCCCAGGGCCGCGTCGGCGGCGACCAGCGCGGTGAGCACGCGCTCGGTCGCCTGCTGCGGGTCGATCGGCTCACCGAGCGAATCGACGGCGATCGACTCGGGCGCACCCTGGAGTTCGCTGAACTGCCACTGCATCGTCAGCAGGTCACGGCGTACCTGCTCGATGCGTTCGGAGTACTCCCACAGCTGCCGGTCCAGCTCGCACGGAACCGGCAGGATGGGGTCGTTCGTGGTGTCGGACATGAGGATTCCTCTCACTGGTCGGGTTACAGGGACGGAGCCGCCGGGCTGGCAGGCTGAATTTCGGGACCGGGATCGGCGGTATCGAGCTGGTCGCGGCGGTCGGCCAGGCCGCGCACGATCGCGGCGATAGCGGTGGCGATGACGGCGATGGCGTGGCCGATGCCGCTGGTGACGGTGCTGATGAGCTCGGGGATGCTGGGCCGCAGTGCGGCGTTCCACCACAGGTAGGCCAGCCACGCCGTGCCGTACCCGGCCAGCGGACCGGTCACGATCCACGGCTGCCCCCAGGTGGCGAGCACGGTCGCGGTGACCACAACAGCGGAGCCGCCCGCCGTACCGCGTGCCATCCGCCGCCGCGCCGCCCGCCCAGCAGCAGCGAACACCTCGGGATCGAGCGGCTTGTCGTAGTCAGGGTCGGCGCCGCCGGTGGTGTCGGTGTCGGTCTTGACCAGGTGCAGCGCGGGCCGTGGCTGCGGTGCGGGCGGGGTGAAGTCCTGGGTGTCGGGTGGGGCACAGGCCAGGACGTCGGCGAGGTAGTCCTCGATCTCCTCGGCGAGGATCTCGGCCTGATCCCGCTCGCTAGCGGGCCGACGGCGCTCGTCAGGGTCCTCGTCGTTGTTGTGGTCGTTGTTGTCGCGGATGATGCGCATGGGTGTTGCCTCTCAATCGATTCGGTGGGATTACGGACGACGGGTTAGGCGACGGCGGTGTCGCCGGAGACCTGCGGCTTGCCGCTCGTCTTCGCCGCAGCGGCGGCTTCGGCGGCCGGGGTGCCCGGCAGCGGAGTCAGTTCGGAGCGTTTGACCTGGACGATGTGGCCCCATTGCGCGCGACGCCCGCGGCCGTAGACGAATTCGCCGGTCTCTAGCTGCCGCAGCACATCCGGGCTGATCAGCCACTTCTCACCGATCGAGACCTGGCCCTCGTCGCCGGTGCGCTGCCCCTTGATCAGATGACGGCTGGGCAGCATGCCGTGCACGGAGCCGAGGTGTTCGCACAGGTCGCCGGCGTTCTCGTTGTAGCCGAGGATCAACCCACCAGCGCACGCCTTCAGCAGCCGCTTCAGGCTCCACTCATCGCGGGCCAGACCTTCCTGGGACTGGGCGGCGAACATCAACGCCACCCCCTGGGAGCGGCCGCGCTCGCACACGTCGACCAAGCCGATCGAGCCTTGTTCGGTGGTGGTCGCGGAAACCTCGTCGATGATCATCGTCACCGAGCGGCGCTGGTCCTTGGCGGTGCGCCCGGCCCGGAGCATGACCATGCGCAGGATCGCGGCGACCTGGGCGCGGGCGGCGTCCTTGTCCAGACCCGGCACGGTCACATACAGCACATCGAGGTCATCGAGGCTTTTACCGCCGTCGAACACCATGCGCCCGTGCTGGTCCTGCAACAGATCGAACAAGTTCGACGCTTTGATCAGCGCGTCATCCAGCTGCGGCACCTTCTCCGCCTGCAACGCGGCGATCATCCGCTTCACATCCGGAGCACCACCCCACAGGTCCAGCAGCACATCGGCGTTCAACCGCTGAAGGAACTCCACCGACGACTGGGGCGGCCCGACCGGCGCGTTCACCACGAGAGAGACGATGCGGCGGCGCATCTCATCGAAATGCTGGCCCTCGCTGG
>NZ_JBIDDF010000020.1:0-109253 GCF_043205035.1 Nocardia sp. NPDC047654 | reverse complement strand
GCCCGACAGCAGCAGGATGATGAAGCTGTAGAGCGCGATCTCGCCGAGCAGGAACGACCAATGGGTCGGGAAGACCTTGTTGATCGACCGCTTCACGAACGCGGCGGCCTTATACCGCTCGTCCGCCTCATCGGCTTGATTGGCGATTTTGCGAGCTAGATCTATTGCCATGGCCGACACCCCGCCCTGGGTGAGTGGTATCCGTTCCTACTACAGACGGTAGCAGAGCTGTCTGCCGGAATCGATGGGGTTCTCCGGAAGAATTGTGGAACAAGATCATTCACATTTGTCCGGCTCGCAGGGCGCCGTTCGATCCGAGTCGATATCGTTTTACTTGTGAGCGCCATGGCACCGCAGGACGCGACGATGTATTGGCTGTCCGAACGGACGCGCAACGACCTTTTTCTGCTGTATTGCTTCGTCGACCGCGGACGGCCCACCCAGGAACTGCGCGCCGCCGTCGCCGAACGGAGCGCGCGGATCGCGGACCTCCGGGTCCGGCTGCGCGAACTGCCCGCCGACATCGATTACCCGTTCTGGACGCGATGTGAATTCGCTGCCGAGCAATTCGTGGAACATGAACTGGCGGAGCGTAATTGGTCGCACCTGCTGCTCGTTCTCGGCGAGTTGCTCGGCACCGGCGTCGATGCCGCCGTGCACCCGTGGCGGCTGCACGTCTTCCGCGCGATCGCCGACGCGCCAGGGCTGGAAGGCGACCCGGCGCTGGTGGTGGTGCTCCAGATGTCCCATGCGCTGGCCGATGGGCGACGGGCCTCGGCGATCGGGCGTGCGCTGTTCGGTGCGGTGGAGAATCGCCCGGTGGGGGACGAAGGCCGATCACGGTTGCCGGCGCCCGGTGGGGTACGGACCGGAGGCGACGGCGGTGCCGAGGCCGCGGGTGCCGACAGTTCGGTCGGCGAGGCTCGGAGCACGCCGAGTGATCGATCGATGCTGGACGTATCCACGCGAAAGGTGCTCGCTGATTCCCACGGGATCGGCTGGACGGCAGAGGCCCGTGGGCGGACGATCGGTGACGCGGTGTCGGCGAGCGTGTCGTCCGCGGGAGCGCGCGTCGGCTCGGTGGTAGTGCGTGGGCGGACGGTCGGTGATGCGGTGTCGGCGAGCGTGTTGCCGATAGGTGTGCTGATCGATTCGGCGGTCGGCCTGCTGCGCGTGCCGGTTCGGATGGCCGCGACGGCGGTGCGTGGCTACCAGGCGTTTCGAGCCCAGCAGCGGCTGGCGGAGTTGACCGAGGCGGGCGAATTGCCATCGCCCGGACAGGGTTACCCGCCGAGCGCGCTGAACCGGACCACGGTAGAGGGGATTTCGCGGCACGAAGCTCGGATGCTGGTGTTCCCGGCGGAAGATCTGCGGGTGCCCGGTCGTACCGTCACGGTCGTCGTCTTGACCGCGGTGTCGCTGGCGCTCGCCCGCTACCTGGCCGACCGGGGCGAGCCGGTGGAGCGTCTCGGTGCGCAGGTCCCGATGGCCCTTCCCGAGGTCGACCGCCCCCGCAACAACTATCGCAGCCTCGGCGTCGATCTCTTCATCGACGAACCCGATCTGGGCCTGCGCGCCGACAAGATCGCCGCCGCGCTCGCCGACCGGCGCGTCCGCGCGCGGCACCCGCTGCTGTCGGCGCAGGACCGGGTCACCGCGGCAGTCCCCGCCCCGTTGCTGCGTCGGGACGTGGACCGCTACCCCCTCGACACCGTTCCCGACTCGATAGCGGGGCACACGGTCGTCTCCAGTGTCGACCGCGGCCCGGCCGACCTGTCCTTCGGCGGCGGGGAGGTGCGCTTCACGGCCGGGTTCCCCGCACTCGGCTCGGTCATGCACCTCACCCACGGGGTACACGGCCTCGGCGACACCATCACCATCTCACTGCACGCCGACCAGGCGGTCCTACCGGATCTCGACGCCTACGCCGCCCACCTCCGCGCCGCGCTGCTGGAAGCGCGCCGCACCCGGCTCGACTCCGCCCCGGCGTGACGATCGCACGCCCGCGGGTCAAGAACGGACGAGGGCGGGCTGGGGTGCGGACTGGTGGACCTCGGCGGAGATCTTGATCTCCAGTTCCAGCCGGGTGGCGTTGATGACCGAGCGTTCCTCCTCGACGGTGTTCTCGATCGCTCGCGACCACAGCGCCTGGATCTCGGTGATCTCCTCGGCGACGGCCTCGCCGTCGAGTTCGATCCTGCGGCGCTGCAAACTGATGTTCAGCGCCGCCGTGAGCGTACGCATCAGGTCCTCGCAGCGATTGGGGATCTTGCGATGCGCTACGACGCGCAAACTGCTGATGAAGCCTCGCGAGCCGGTGATGATCTGCCGGATCTCCTCGTCCACTTGATCCAGCTCGTCGGCCTCCCAGCGTTCGCAGCGCAACAACTGCTGGCGCACGTCGCTCGAGATGGCCAGCACCGAGGACACCGCGGTGAGCACCGACTCCCGCCGCCATTTGTCGTGCTCGCGCCGCTCGGCCGCCGCGTTGGTCGACTCCACGCTGCGCTGCGCCGCGTCCAGGGTGACCCGGTTGCGCTCGTCCGCGGCGGTGAGCGCCGCTCGGTTCGTGCGGTTGTTGACCAGCACGCCGACCAATGCCGCCATGGCGACGATGAGGGAACCGAAGAGCGGGAGCCACTGAGTCACGGGGACGATCATTCCATCGGAATGGGAAGTCGCACAGCCTAGATCGGACGAACGGTGCTCGCCCGCTGCCGGACGCCGTGGGTCGGCCCGAGCGTGTCGGCTTCTGGGGACCTGCCGCGCCGCGAACCCGTAGCCATCGAACGGCGAATGCCTCCGGCGAAGCGATTCCCGCGTGGAGAATAGTGGCCCACGTGCAAGCCGCGTCCAGTCGCCGAAGACCCGGCCGCCGAGCTGCCGTATCTCATGCGAAAGGCCGGGTCGGACGCGATCAAGCGTCCGACCCGGCCTTTCGTGGCGGAGGATAGGGGATTTGAACCCCTGAGGGCGTTAACCCAACCCGCGTTCCAGGCGAGCGCCATAGGCCACTAGGCGAATCCTCCGTGGAGCAGCATACCGGTAGCCCCCCGTCGGTCGCCAAACAGGGTGGGGAAGGGGAGTGAAGTACCTGTTCGGCCCGGGGTGATGGACCCGGAAGGTGGTGTTGCGGACCGGAGGCGCTACACTGGCCGACGGATCCCGCGCGGCGCGCATCCTGTGAACTCCCCCAGGGCCGGAAGGCAGCAAGGGTCAACGGGCTCTGCCGGGTGCGCGGGGTCCCCTATCTTATGGCTCGCGCGGCGTATGCGCGGTTGCCGAGCCTTCGCTCGATCGGTGCGGACTGGGCGTGGCCCGGGTTCTGGGCGAACCCCGTCCGTCGACGGATAACGCCTCCAATTCCGGGCACCACACGGGTAACGTGAACACCGTCCGCGGATGCATGTGCGTCTGCATGGACAACTGTTCGGTCGCCGCCCATCGGTCCGGCCAGACCATCGTCCCCTAGCTGCTTGAAAGGCTGCCCAGGATGCCCCGGCAAACGCAGATCGGTTTGATGAGCCATGAGGAGCTCGTGCTCGAGCACGACACCCAGACCGCGAACTACGCGACGCTCAAGACCGAGAAGCTCACGCTGGACCTGACCCGGGGAAAACCTTCGCCGGAGCAACTCGACCTGTCCGCCGCCCTGCTGCACCTGCCCGGCGAGGGCGATTTCCGCGACGGCGCAGGCACCGACTGCCGCAACTACGGTGGCCTGCACGGTCTCCCGGAGTTGCGCGCGATCTTCGGCGAGCTGCTGAACATCCCGGTGGATAATCTGCTCGCGGGCAACAACGCCAGCCTCGAGCTGATGCACGACGTGATCACCTACGCGATGCTGTACGGCACCAATGATTCCGAGCGTCGCTGGGCCGCCGAGGATACCCTGAAGTTCCTGTGCCCGGCCCCCGGTTACGACCGGCACTTCGCGATCACCGAGGCGCTCGGCTTCGAGATGATCCCGATCCCGATGCGCCACGACGGCCCGGACACCCACGCCATCGCCGAGCTGCTGGCGAAGGACCCGCAGATCAAGGGTCTGTGGGCAGTGCCGAACTACGCCAACCCGACCGGCGTGGTGTTCTCCGAAGACGTTGTCCGCGAATTGGTCTCGATGCCGGCGGCAGCGCCCGACTTCCGGCTGTTCTGGGACAACGCGTACGCGGTGCACCCGCTCACCGACACCGCCGCACCGGTGATCGACGTGCTCGGACTGGCCGCCGCCGCCGGAAACCCGAACCGCCCGTTGGTGTTCGCCTCCACCTCGAAGATCACCTTCGCCGGCGCGGGCGTGAGCTTCCTCGGCGGTTCCACCGCGAACCTGGACTGGTACCTGAGCCACGCCTCGAAGAAGAGCATCGGCCCCGACAAGATCAATCAACTGCGTCACCTGCGCTTCTTCGGCGACGCCGACGGCGTGCGCGCGCACATGCAGAAGCACCGCGCCATCCTGGAACCGAAGTTCGCCCTGGTGCTGAAGGTCCTCGAGGACCGCCTGGGCGCGTCCAAGGTGGCGTCCTGGACCGAGCCCAAGGGCGGCTACTTCATCAGCCTGGACGTGCTGGAGGGCACCGCGGCGCGGGTGATCGCGCTCGCGAAGGAGGCGGGTATCGCGCTCACGGCGGCCGGTTCGGCCTTCCCGTACAAGAACGACCCGGAGGACAAGAACATCCGGATCGCCCCGAGCTTCCCGAAGCTGCCCGAGCTGGAGAAGGCGATGGACGGCTTGGCCACCTGCGTGCTGCTGGCGGCCACCGAGAAGCTGCTCGGCAAGTAGCGGCGGATCGAGAACACATTGATCGCCCGGCACGGATTCGTGCCGGGCGATTCCGTTGGCGCTCGATCCGATGCCGACAGAGGTGGGACATTGGGGCAGCCGCCTACCCGGTCTCCAACAGTTCCTTGAGCCGCGCCAGATCCCCCCGGTTCGCCCGCCGGATCGCTGCTTCCAGTACCGGCGCGGCGAGTTTCCCGAATCCGCTCGGCTCGCCGCGGTTGCGCAGCGTCATACGGGTGCCGCCCCCCGGCGTGTCCGCCCAGGTGTAGGTCGTCTCCATCGGAAACGGCCCCTGCGCGGTGCGCATCACCAGCCGGATGCCGGGCTCGTAGGCGACCACCTCGTAGGTGTAGGTCAGTTTGTTGCCGAGGAAGTGCGCGACGAACGCCATGCGTGAGCCGACGCCCAGCGGCGGCTCGGTTTCCCAGGTGACGCCGTGGATGCGCGAATACCAGGCCGGAGCGTGCGCCGGATCGGCCGCGTACGCCGCGACCAGCTCGCGGGAGCGGTCGATCACGACGTCGGTGCTCACGTCGACGGCCATCGGCCGGGTCAGTGCGGCTTGTGCGCGAGGACGGCGAACATGGTGACCGAGAGGTGGATGTCGCCGTTGGCCGCGCCCGCCTCCAGGTCGGTCAGCAGCTGTTCGCGCTGCGCCTCGGTGATCGCGCCGCGCGCGACCGCCATCGCCGAGACCCTGGTCACCAACGATCCCGCGCCCACGCTGCGGTCCTGCACCAAGGCATGCGAACCGATGTCGTCGACCACCAGGCCCGCCTTGGTGAGCAGGCCGGGGAGCCGACGGCCGGACAACGGATTGGTGGTGGCCGACACGAGGGTATCGATCACCTCTCGGACGACCTGCCGGTCACCGGGGTGCATGATCGCCGTTCCCCAATCGCTGTCCACCACGACGACGCGTCCACCCGGGCGGAGCACGCGCGCGATCTCGTTGGCCGCGCGGGCGGGCGCGGTCAGGTGCTGGAAGACTCGTTCGCACAGGACGGCGTCGAAGCTCTCCGCGCCGAACGGCACGCCGTACGCGTCCCCGGAGTGGAATTTGGCGGTCGAGCCGGCCTCGGCGGCGCGGCGCTCGGCGGAGGCGAGCAGATGCGGGTCGGGCTCGATCCCGACCGCGCTGCCGCCCGGGCCCACCGCTTCGGCGAAGTTGACGACCTCCGTGCCGGTGCCGGAGCCGATGTCCAGGGCGTGCTCGCCGGGCCGCAGCGCGAGCGCTTCATGCGCCCAGCTGCGCAAGCGGCGGATACCGGGCAGCGCGGCCTGTAGGTCGCGCACGTCTACGAGTTGGTCCTGGCCTGCTCGGTCGAACCGGTCGGGGCGCAATGCGTAGGTGTTCATGGGCCCGTGTCCATCCCTGGCCGTTGCCGTCGTCTTGGTCGGTGTCGCCGTCATCTGAGGCATGGTCTGGAGCCTACGCGGCAGGTCATCTACCCGCGCGTAGGCAATGTGAGGTGAGTCACTCCCCAGGTCGGTCGGCGACGACCCGCGGCGTCCCGCCCCGTCGGCGCCGGTGAGATGATCGACCCGTCCCCAGCACATCGAGCAGGAGGTAGGCGATGACTCGCACGCTATGCCTGGCGCAGGACGCCGAGGCGGACAAGCTACTGACCGAGGACCACTTCGCCACCCTGCTCGGCATGCTCCTGGACCAGCAGTACCCGATGGAGCACGCTTTCCGCGGCCCGAAGAAGATCGCCGACCGGATGGGTGGCTTCGACATCCAGCGCATCGCGGAGGCCGACCCCCAGGAGTTCGAGGAGCTCGCCGCGACGCCGCCCGCGATCCACCGCTACGGCAGGTCCATGGCCCGGCGCGCGCAGGAATTGGCGCGCTACGTCATCGAGCACTACGACGGCAAGGCGGAGAACATCTGGACGGCGGGCGACCCGGACGGGAAAGAGGTGCTGCGCCGCCTGAAGGACCTCCCCGGCTACGGCGAGCAGAAGGCGAAGATCTTTCTGGCTCTTCTGGGTAAGCAGCGGGGCGTGCGGGTGGAAGGCTGGCGCGCGGCGGCGGGCGCGTACGGCGACGAGGGCTCACGCCGATCGGTTGCCGACGTGACGGACGCCGAATCTCTCGCGCAGGTAAGGGAATTCAAGAAGCAGGCGAAAGCGGCGGCCAAAGCGAAGTAGTACGGCAACTGTAACTCTGCGGTTGCCTATTTGAAATCGTCCTGCGTTTTTTCCTCGTTCTCGCACAGCCGGTGCCTGATGCTTTTGCCTGGAACGGCTCCACCTGAGATGAGGGATTGCAGGACATGAGGATGAGGAAACTCGCCGTGGTGGCGGCGCTGGTGACCATTGCGACCGGAGTGGCCGCGGGGACATCCGGTGCCGCGCCGGCGGAAGAAAGCACCGAAAGCGTCATCAATTTCACCGCGTACGCGACGGACACCCAGTCGATCATCGAAACCGACGCGGGTTCGCTCGCCGTCGAGGACGAGGTGCTCCAAGTGAAGGCCTCCAACGGTACCGTGCTCGCGGCACAGCCGCTGCGGTTTCAGCTGGAGGACTTCGAATTCCCGATCGCCGCACAGATTTCCGGTCGTAACGCGACGCTGACGCCGCTGTTCGACCGGGAGCACGCGGTCTACAAGCCGGTCGCCCTGCCCTACGAGGACAAGGCGCCGTGGAAGACCGAGTACGACCGTGAGGTCGCCGCCTGGACCCGCTTGACCAGCACGATCGCCGCCGGGGCGACCATCGGCACGCTCGTCGGCGGCATCGCGGGCGGTGCGATCGGCTGCGTGCTCGGCGGCATCGCCGGCGCCACCGTCGCCTCCGCGGCCATCGTCGGCCTGTTCGGCGCGTTCATCCCGGCTGCCGCCATCGGCTGCCTCGGCGGCATCATCGCCGTCGGCGCCCTGGGCACCCTCGCCGGCCAGCTGCTGGTCACCGCTCCGGTCGCGATCGGTGCTGCGATCCAGTACTTCAGCACCATCAACCAGCCGTTCAACGCCCCGAAGTAATCCTTCCGAGCGAAAATACCCCGCCCCCGTGGAACTCTCCGGGCAGCGGGGTCTTTTCGCGTGCCCACGACCTGCGGAAACAATGTGCCTGTGCACACAACGGCGCGTCGAGGGTTGGTGCGTCGCGGAAATCAATGTTAATTTTGATGACATGTCTGCTGGCCGATCGAACCTCCTGCGCGTCACTTACGTGACCGCCGCGCTGGGTCTGCGGCTGCCATTGACACGCGAACTGTGTCGCCTCTCTTGCTGCAGCTGAGCGGTTTTTCCTGCTCATTTGCTGCCTCGCCGCCCATGTAGGCATGTCCCGTCGATTACGGGACTTCAGCAAGGATCCGCACAATGTCCCTTCCCACCCTTGAACGATCCGTCTCCAGGGTTGCCAACGGCCGTGCCCGCGTTCAGCGTCCGGTTGTCGCTCCCGAACTGCGCCTCGCCGACAACCCGGCGGCCGCGGTCCTGCGCGCCGCCACCGGAGGTCCCGTTTCTCGCGACAACGCCGCGCGCGCAACGGGTTTGAGTATCGCCACGGTCAACCGCCAGGTCTCCGCGCTGCTCGCGGCCGGCCTGCTGCGGGAACGCCCCGACCTGACGGCCTCGGGTGCGGTCGGGCGCCCCCGCGTCCCCTTCGAAATCGACCACGACGCCTACCTCACCATCGGAATCCACATCGGCGCCGCGGTCACCAAGATCGTCGCCGCCGACCTGCGCGGCCGCATCCTCGGTGGGCTGGCCATCGCCACCCCGCAGACCGGTCAGGAATTCGCCACCACCACCGTCGCGCGCAGCGCGAAGGCGTTCCTGCAGCGCTGGCACCGGCGCAAGGCGCTGTGGGCAGGCGTCGCGATCGGCGGCCGGGTCGACCCGCTGACCGGCGTCGTCGATCATCCGAAACTGGAATGGCGTGGGGCGCAAGTCGGTTCGGCCCTCGGCGAGGTGCTGGAGTTGCCCGTCTCGGTGGCGCCGCACGTGGAGGCGATGGCAGGCTCGGAACTGTTGCTGCCCACCGGCGAGCCCAAGGACCAGGCCCGCCTCGAGCGGGGCAGCAGCCTGTACTTCTACGTGCGTGAGACCGCGGGTGTCGCGGTGACCTTGGATGGTCGCGTGCACACGCCGAGCAACGGTCCCGGCTCGATCGCGCATCTGCCCACGGGTTCGGACGTGGAATGCACCTGCGGACGGCGTGGCTGCCTGGAGGTGACCGTCGGTGATCGGTCACTGCACTCCAGGGCCGTCGGGCGCGGCATCATCCCGGCGCACAACGGCACCGCGGGCTCGACCATCGCCGACCTGTACCGGGCCGCGGAGGCCGGATCGGAGTCCGCGCGCGAACTGCTCGCCGAGCGGGCCACCATCCTCGGCCACACCGTGGCTATGGTGCGCGACATGCTCAACCCCGATCGGGTGATCCTCGGCGGCCAGGCCTTCACCGGCTACCGCCCCGCGGTCGCGCACGTGGCGCGGGCGTTCAACCAGGGTTCGACCCTGCCGCCCACCGACATCCGGATCAGCGGTTTCGGCGGCAAAGTGCAGGAGTACGCCGCGGTGGTGACCTCGCTGAGCGTTCTCTACGCCGATCCGCTGGCCGCGGTCCGGCGAACCGCCCTGCACGACTGAGTGTTACGGCGAAGGGCGATCGGCCGCAGCGGCTGATCGCCCTTTTCGCGCGCGTGACGCTAGCGGTGCGGATCGCCCGTGAGGGCGAAAAGCCCCTCCAGGGCGGTGATGAAGAACGGGAAGTGGCCTGCGAAGCGCTGCAGGTTGCGGTCGCGTTCGAAGCCGCCGAACCAGTAGAGGCCGGGTTGCGCGTCGGCCGATGGGTCCAGGTCGCGGAAGGCGCGGATCCAGTTGTCGGCGCGTGCGCCGAGCACCATGAACGGCAGGGCGCGGGAGAACACGGTTTCCTGGTCGATCGGCGGGATCTGTTCGCGCCGAGTGGTTTCCAGGCCGCGCTGCAGCGCGCGGATCTGCTTGGCGAGCTCCAGCCCGCGCGCCGTCCGCACCGGCAGGTACTTCGGCGAGAGCAGAGTCGCGACACCCCCGAGCGCGATAGCGACACCGACCAGGGCATGTCCGGAGGTGAGCGCGAGCGCCACGGTCGCCGCGACACCCGCGACCACCAGTGCCCCACCGAGCCACAGGGCGAGACCGGGACGGCGGCGATCGAGGAAGTTGCCGCGGGCCACGGCGTCGGCGACCAGTGCGGCGCGTACCGGCTCGGAGGCCACGCGTCCCGGCTTGCGCAGCTCGCCCAATGTCACCGCGTCGGCGCTTTCGAGCAGCAGCGCCTGGTAGACGGCCTTCTCGTAGTCGCGCAGTTGGTCGTCGGGGGCGTTCACCCGGGTGATCCGCCAGTCGCTGTCACTGAGCGGCGTGATCCGGATGTACCGGCGCACCGCGAGATCCACCACGGTGGCGGCGATGTCGACCGGATCGACATGTCCGTCCAGCAGCAGCCCGGCCGCACCGGGCAGCGTGCCCTCGGGTGAGGTGAACTGCACGCGATCACCCTCGCGCACCAGCGGATCGATCGTCGCGGAACCGTCGCCCACCGTCGCGTCCAAGCGGCGAGCGCGCAGCACATAGGCGACCAAGGCGGCCAGCGCGAGCAGCAGCACGCCGAACGCGACGAGCGCCGGGGCGGTGATCGCGAAGGGGCCCGCGTCGCCGCTGTCGCGGACATCGGCGTTGCTCGGCACGGTGCCGGGCGGCAATTGCAGCGTCAGATCGATCGCGTCGCCCTTGTGCAGGTCGGTCTGCTCGAGGAAGAGGACGCCGTCGGTCTCGATCTTGACGTCGGCGCACGGCCGGGTGTTACCGGGCGGGCCGAGTTTGCAGTCCACGATGCCCATTTCGAAGCTCGGGCTGATCAGCGAGGCGCTGATGGACGCGATGTCGGTGTTGAGCACACCGAGCCAATGGAAGACCTGGGTGCCCCGCGCGTCGCTGACGGTGTTCTGCACGGAGTACCGGAAGGTGGATTCGCCGGGGCGGGCCTCGATGGTGAACTGGTCGTTGGCGACCGTCGCGGTGCCCGCGCCCTCGGTGTCCACGTCGGTGACCCGGAAGACGCGCTCGGCGTCGTCACCGACCCGCAGCCGCAGCGGGAGTGACATCCGGAACGAGCCCTCCGGCGGCACCGAGACCTGTTCGACCACTTCGAGGACGCCCTCGCGGCTCAGCTTCAGATCGGCGGTGATGGTCACGCCCTCCGGCGCGGGCTGGGCCTGGGTGACCGGGGCCGTCGCGAACATTCCCGCGATGGCGAGAAGCAGCGCGCCTAGGGCGGCCCCCCGAAAAGTCAGCATGGCTGCCTACTCTAGACAGCTTGCTATCCTGCGTCAGCGGCTGTCGGCGATCACTGAGACGAGGGGGTACGGGGGCGTGACACAACCACCGTACGGACACGGACCGGTCCCGCGCGGGGGGCGTCCGGTGCCTCCGCCGCCCGGCTACGGTGCGCCCTACGGCCCGCGCCCGGGTTACGGCCCGCCGCCTGGGTACGGTCCGCCTCCCGGTTACGGCCCGCCGCCGGGATATGCGCCGCCCGCCTACGGCCCGCCACCGGGTTACGGCCCGCCGGTCCCTCCGCCCATGCCCTACGGTCCGCCCGGGCGGCCGCCCTACCCGCCGCCACGCAAACGCGGAGGCGGCGGATGGGTTGTGCTGCTGGTCGTCGTCGTATTCCTGGCGGCGGCGGGACTTGTACGCAACGCGATCTCGGTGGGTCGCGACGCGAGCGACGCGTCCGGTCCGCAACCCGGTTTCACGTTCGACACGCAGCCGGACGGCACGGTCGGACCGTCGGAAACCGGCAACAACCCGCTGCTGACCGACCCCAACGCGACGCTGATTCCGGCGCGGTGCGACTACTCGCCGTGGGGCACCCAGGTGGACGCCGCCCGCAGGTTCTTCGAAAGCGCCGCGTCCTGCCTGGAAGCGGCGTGGAAACCCGTGCTGCGCAAGGCGAATCTGCCGTTCCAGCCGCCGTCGCTGAACGTCAGCGCGACCACGACGGGCATCACCACCCCGTGCACCGGCACGACCAGCAATTTCGCCGCGTTCTATTGCCCGGCGAACAAGACCGTCTACATGCCGATCAGCCAGTTGCAGACGGACTACTTCAAGGACAACTGGGTGGTCTACCTGTCGGTTTTCGCGCACGAGTACGGACATCACGTGCAGGCGATGTCCGGCATCCTGCGCAAGGCCAACAGCGATCGGGCCGACGTGGGGCCGCGCAGCGCCAAGGGACTGGAGCTGTCGCGCCGAGTCGAATTGCAGGCCAACTGCTTCGACGGCATGTACCTCTCCTCGTCGTCGAAGGGCGGTTCGCTCACCGACCCGCAGCTGACCCTGGCCCGCAAGGACGCCTACGGGCGCGGTGACCAGGCCGGGGACATGCGCGACCACGGGTCGTCCGAGAACGGCGGGCAGTGGTTCGAGGCGGGTTTGGACAACAACCGTGCGGCCCAGTGCAATACGTTCACCGCGTCGGCGAGCTCGGTGAGCTGAGGGCACGACGCGGCTGCCAGGGTACGGTTCGCCTCCGGACCACAGCCCGCATGGTTATCTCTCGACTCCGAACCTCCGGCGAATGTCGGCGAGCGACCCGGTGCCGCCCGCCGGCTACACGCACCGCGGGGCTACCCTCTGCCCCGCCTTCGCCCTGGGCACTGTGCCGACGCCGCGGCGATGATCAGTCCCCCTCTTCGGCGCGCGGGCGATCGATATGCGGACGCCCGAGATGCCCCTCGCCGAGGCGGCGCGGCGCATGGCCGTGCACTCCTTCCGCGT
Organism: Nocardia sp. NPDC047654; assembly: GCF_043205035.1. NCBI lineage: Bacteria > Bacillati > Actinomycetota > Actinomycetes > Mycobacteriales > Nocardiaceae > Nocardia > Nocardia sp. NPDC047654. The sequence goes on along the minus strand of NZ_JBIDDF010000020.1, from coordinate 96,684 downwards.
ACGCCGTCTCGGCGTGCAGGGCGAAGTCGATCCCGGCGGTCTCTTCCTCCTTGCTGACCCGGAATCCGACGAACCGGTCGATGCCCTTGCCGAGCGCGAACGAGACGCCGAACGCGTAGGCCGCGACGACGAGCACCGCCACCAGCTGTTTGCCGAGCTGAGCGAGCCCACCGCCGAAGAACAGGCCCTCGACGCCGCCGGTCATCACTCCGGTGGCGAGCAAGCCGATCAGCACGGTGCCCACGATGCCGCCGACGAAGTGCACGCCGACCACGTCCAGCGAATCGTCGTAGCCCGCTTTGAACTTCCAGCCCACCGCGAACGAGCACAGCACGCCCGCGGCGAGCCCGACCAGCAGCGCACCGAGGGTGTTGACCGACCCGCACGAGGGAGTGATGGCGACCAGACCGGCCACCACGCCGGACGCGGCGCCGAAGGTGGTCGGCCTGCCGTCGCGGATCTGCTCGACCGCCAGCCAGCCGAGCATGCCGAGGCAGCCCGCCACCAAGGTGTTGAGGAAGACGGCCGCGGCCAGGCCGTTGGCCGCCAGCGCCGAACCGGCGTTGAAGCCGAACCAGCCGAACCACAGCAGGCCCGCCCCGAGCAGCACGAAGGGCAGGTTGTGCGGGCGCATCGCATCGACCTTGAACCCGATGCGCGGGCCGAGCACCAGCGCGAGTGCCAGGGCCGACGCGCCGGAGGCGATCTCCACCACCAGGCCGCCCGCGTAGTCCAGCGCGCCGAACGAGGCCAGCCAGCCGTCCGGGCCCCACACCCAGTGGGCGATCGGCGCGTACACCACCAGCGCCCAGAGCGGCACGAAGATCATCCACGCGCCGAACTTGGCCCGGTCGGCGATGGCGCCGCTGACCAGCGCGGCGGTCAGGACCGCGAAGGTGAGCTGGAACGTCGCGAACAACAGCTCCGGCACCGAGCCGCGCACCGAGGTCGGATCGATGCCCGCCATGCCGAGGTGGGCGAGGCCGCCGATCAGACCGCCGCCCGCGTCGTCGCCGAACGCCAGGCTGTAGCCGAGCAGTAGCCAGGTCACCGTTACCAGCGGGATGGCGATGAAGTTCATCATCAGCATGTTGAGTACGCCGGTCGAGCGGACCATGCCGCCGTAGAAGATGGCCAGGCCCGGGGTCATCAGCAGGACGAGGGCCGTGCTGACCAGCAGCCAGGCGGTAGCCGCGGGGTCGATGGTTGAAGACACGGGTTCACTCCTTCCGCGCGCGTGCGCTGCGAGGAAGTTACCGAACGGTCGCTCGGGGGCCGACAGCCGATCGGTCGAAAGGCGGTCAGGCCGGGGACGCGCCCTTCCTGACGCGGCGCAGCCACGCCGTGACCGTGTCCGGTGTGGGCGGGTCCGCGCCCACCAGGTCGAGCACGCAGTAGCCGAGGCATGCCGCGCCCATCACGCGCGAGGCGACGGCTTCCGCGTCGCCCCACGGCAGGAAGGGTTTGGCGAGCAGTAGGGAGGCGATGCCGTGGGCCACCGACCACAGTTCCAGCACGATCGGCAGCGGGTCGCGCCGCGCCATCGTCCCGTCGTCCATGCACTTGCGTACGGTGGCCGTGAAATGCTGGAAGGCGCCGCTGGTGAGCACTTCGTCCACCACGCCCTCGGACTCGGTGGGGGCGGTCGCGAGCCGGTATTGCTCGGGATGCTCGAGCGCGAAGCGGACGTAGGCCATGCCTTGATCGTGCAGTTGGCGCACCGGGGAGGTAGTGGGGTCGGTGGCCGCTCGCATCGCCTCGGCGAGGTCTTCGAAGACCTGGGCGACGACGGCGTCGATGAGCTCGTCCTTGTCCGCGAAGTGCCGGTAGATCGACGGCGCGCTCACCCCGACCAGCTTGCTCACCGCCCGGATCGAGACGGCGTCGGCATGCCCGGTCGTGGTGAGCAGTTCGGCCGTGGCCCGCAGGATCTCCTCGCGCAGCTGGGCGCCGGAGCCGCGCGGCGAGCGCGGACGCCTGCCACCGATCACGCGCGCCCCGCGATTTCCAGCGGGCGCGCGGCGGCGTCCTCCTCGCCTTCGGTCAGCCCGATCTTGGCGTGCAGGCGGGCCAGCGGTGCGGGCGCCCACCAGTTGGCCGGACCGAGCAGGCGCATGAGCGCGGGCGCGAGCAGACCGCGGATGATCGTGGCGTCGGCGAGCACGGTCAGCGTGAGGCCGAGGCCGAGCAGCTGCATGAACGACACCTTCGCGGTGACCAGCGCGCCGAGCACGATGGCCATCAGCACGGCGGCCGCGGTGAAGATCCGGCCCGTGCGGGCCAGGCCGACCGCCACCGCGCGAGTGTTGTCGTGGGTGGCCAGCCACTCCTCGCGCACCCGCGACAGCAGGAACACCTCGTAGTCCATGGACAGGCCGAAGGCCAGGCAGAACATCAGGATCGGCATGGTCGGCACCAGGTAGCCGACCGCCGTGAAGCCGAGCAACCCGGACAGATGGCCCTCCTGGAACACCCACACCATCGCGCCGAAGGCGGCGGCCAGCGACAGTGTGTTCAGCACCAGGGCTTTGATGGGCAGCACGACGCTGCCGGTGAACAGGAACAACACGATGAAGGTGGTGAGGGCGATGAGGCCTGCCGCGAGCGGAAGGCGGGCGGCCAGCGCGTGCAGGGAGTCGGCGTTGGCCGCCGCGGCGCCGCCGTAGAGTGCCTCCCCCGGGGCCGGGATCGCCCGGATCGCCGTCAGCTGACGGTCCCCGGCGGGGGAGAAGGGATCGAGCTTGGTCGCGACATTCAGGTAGGTCCCGGTGTCGTTGGCCATCCCGGGCGGAGCAGGCGCGACTCGCGCGCCTGCCGCGTAGACCCCGGCGGCGGACAGGACCGCGGGCACGCCCTCGACCTTCGACAGTTCGGCGGCGTACCCGCCGAGCGCCGCGTTGTCGCCGTGGTAGCCGTCCAGCACGATCGTGGTGCTCGCGACCGGATCGGCCTGCGGGAACTCGGTGCGCAGGGCGTCGCCGACCTGGCGGCTGGTGGCGCTGACCGGCAGCACCCGGTCGTCGGGATAACCGAACTTCACCGACAGGAACGGTGCGCCGAGCGCCAGCAGCAATGCGATGATCACGATCGCGACCGGCGCCGCGTGCCGCATCACCACGCCGGCCAGCCGATACCAGCCGCTGTCCTCCGGCGCCCGTGGGCCGGGTGTGGGCGCGCCGCGGCGGAACAGGCGGCGCAACGGGACCCGCAGGTCGAGGGAGTTCACCCGGTGCCCGAGCAGGACCAGCGCCGCGGGCAGCACCACGATCGATGCCGCCGCCGCCGCGGCGACCACCGCGACGCCCGCGTAGGCGAAGCTCTTCAGGAAGTACATGTCGAACACGCTCAGCACGGCCAGCGAGAGCGCGACGGTGAGTGCGGAGAACAGCACGGTGCGCCCCGCGGTCTGCACCGACCGGATGGTGGCGGCGGCCGGATCCAGGCCGCGCGCCAGTTCCTCCCGGAAGCGGCTGACGATGAACAGGCTGGAATCGATGGCCAGCGCCAGTCCCATCGCCGTCGTCATGTTCAGGGCGTAGATCGAGACGTCGGTGAACAGCGTGCACAGGCGCAGCAGCGCGAGCGTCGCCAGGATGGCGAACATCCCGATGGTCAACGGGAGGGCCGCGGCGACCAAACTGCCGAACACCAGGACCAGCACGATCATCGACAGCGGTACCGCGACGCCCTCGGCCACGGTGAGGTCGCGGGTGGTCTGCTCGGTGACGTCCTGATAGATCGCGGCGATGCCGCCCTGGCGGACCGTGATGCCGTCGGAGACGCCCGAGAACTGCCGCTTCAATTCACTCGCGGTCTGCTGGACCTGCGTCTCGTCTCCGTCGAGATAGGCGACGACCAGGGCGCTCTTGCCATCGGCGCTGCGCAACGCGTTCGCCAGCGGCTGCGGCGTGGTCCAGTAGGACTGCACGCCTCGCACGTCGCCGCGGGCTTTCAGCGCGTCGGCCAGCCCGATGCCCGCCGCCTTGGTGGCCGGATCGTCCGCGCCCGCGTCCGAACCGACCAGCAGGACGAAATTGGGCGCGGCGCCGGCGAAATTGTCGGCGATCAGCTCATTGACGAGGGCGGATTCGGCGTCGTCCGAAGTGAACCCGCCGGACTTCAAGTGCGCGGGCGCGGTGGCGCCGAAGACGCCGCACAGCACGGCGACCGCGAGCGCCGCGGCCAGCACCGCGCGCGGAGATCGGGTGATGAATCGGGCCATCCGGGTCAGCATCGCGGCTCCGCTCGATAGGTTAACGGCGTTATAGTAACGTCGTTAACCCAAGGTGTCGAGCCCGCGGGCGGCGCCCGAGTCAGCCGCGGGACTTACGGATGGCCCGCAATCCCCTCCGTCCGGGCACGGGCAGGTCGTCGCGCATCTCCACCCATTCCGCGGTGGTCAACCAGAGTTCCTGGGCGCGGGCATCGGCGGTGTTGTGGAAAATTCGGCGGCCGCGGTCGTCGCGCAGTTCTTGCGCGACCACCGACCAGCGTGGCGCGCGGCCGTGTTCGTCGAGGTAATCGGCCAGATAGGCCGCGATCGCGGTGCCGATGGTGTTCACCGGGCGCAACGAGACCCGGTTTCCGTACTGGGCGGCGTAGAAACGGCGGGCCGCGCACAGAGACCGGGGATTGGCGTTGGAGGCGATCCATCCCGCGCGCTGGGCCCGCTCGATCAGCCAGAGGTGTTTGACCGCCGATGGGGCGATGTTGCCGACGCGGGTGCGGATCAGCGTCATGATCTGCTCGGTGCACAGCACGTCGCGGCGGGTGGGCCCGTAGCCGTGCGCGGTCCAGTGCGCGTCGGCCAGTTTGGCCAGCACCCGGCCGAAGTCATCGATGCTGCGCTGGGCGCGGCGGCCGAGACGTTCGATGCGCTCGGCCTCGCGGCGCATCTCGTTCTGCGCGGTCAGGGTGCGGATCGCGGCCATGGTCGGCACCTGGCCGCGCTCGAGGAGTTCGAGGATGGCGGCCGCGGTGGCCGGATCGGCTGCCGCGGTGACCGGCAGCGAGTCGCGTTTGATCGCGAACTCCTGCGGGCTGATGGCGCGGCTCAAGAGGGCGACGGCGGAGCGGTCGCCTGCGAAATCGGTGCTGGACAGCCAGGCGGCGGCGATGTCGTCACACGACACGGTGGACGGTCCTCCGGTGGAAGGTGGGGGAATTGGCGCTGGTCACCCGTGGTGCTCTCGAGGTTGTGCCCCGGTCGGGATGAGGGACCGGCCGGGGTCACCAACCTGATGAAGGTTTGGCTACCGAAGTTGCCGACTGCCACGTTAGCCAGACGATTGCATCGATGTCACCCATGGTTGCGGTTTCGTTATCTCCGAAAAGTCGAGGTAAATCGGGGTGTGAGTCCATATTCTCCGGCCCGGGCAGGGTGCCGTGGCGGCTGTGTCCGGACTTCGCTCGTGCAGCGTGAGCGATAGCTCTGAGGTTGCTATCGTGCGTGCGAGGGGTGGGCGCCGAAGGAGACGTGGCGCATGTTGTGACTTGGGTCACATTTGTGGGCCCGCGTGGCCCGCGACCGGCGCAGCGGGCGGGCATGTCCTTTGTCGGAGGTCGCCGGTAACCTCTGGCCGTGGCTCTGTACCGGAAGTACCGACCGGCAACGTTCGCTGAGGTGGTGGGTCAGGAGCACGTCACCGACCCGCTGAGTATCGCGCTCGACACGGGGCGGATCAGTCATGCCTATCTGTTCTCCGGTCCACGCGGCTGCGGTAAGACGTCCTCCGCGCGCATCCTGGCCCGATCGCTGAACTGCGTGTCGGGCCCCACTTCGACGCCCTGCGGCACCTGCCCGTCCTGCGTGGCCCTCGGGCCCGGCGGTACCGGCAACCTGGATGTCATCGAACTCGACGCCGCGAGCCACGGCGGCGTCGACGACACCAGGGAATTGCGGGACCGCGCCTTCTACGCGCCCGCCGAGTCCAGGTACCGGGTGTTCATCGTCGACGAGGCGCACATGGTGACCACCGCCGGATTCAACGCGCTGCTCAAGATCGTCGAGGAGCCGCCTGCCCACCTGATCTTCATCTTCGCGACCACCGAGCCGGACAAGGTGCTGCCCACCATCCGCTCGCGCACGCACCACTATCCGTTCCGGCTGCTGCCGCCCGCCACGATGCGCGGACTGCTCGGGCGGATCTGCGAGCAGGAGCACGTGCCGGTCGAAGAAGCGGTGTACCCCTTGGTGATTCGCGCGGGCGGCGGCTCGCCGCGCGACAGCCTGAGCGTGCTCGATCAATTGCTGGCGGGCGCGGGCCCCGAGGGCGTCACGTACGCCCGCGCGGTCTCGCTGCTCGGCGTCACCGACGTGGCGTTGATCGACGACGCGGTCGAGGCGCTGGCCGCCGACGACGGCGCCGCGTTGTTCGGCACCGTCGACCGGGTGATGGAGGCGGGCCACGACCCGCGGCGATTCGCCGCCGACCTGCTCGACCGCTTCCGGGATCTGATCCTCATGCGGGCGGTGCCCGACGCCACCGAACGCGGCCTGGTCACCGGCCCGGGTGACGTGCTAGACCGGATGCGGGACCAAGCCGAGCGATTGGGTTCGGCCACCCTGACCCGTTACGCCCAGCTGCTGCATGAGGGTCTCGGCGAGATGCGCGGCGCGACGGCGCCGCGGCTGCTGCTCGAAGTGGTCTGCGCGCGCATGTTGCTGCCCTCGGCGTCCGATGCGGAATCCGCCACGCTGCAACGCTTGGAACGGCTCGAGCGCGGTATGGCCGGGGGCTCCTTCGCCGCCGCGCCCGCCTCGGCTTCGGCGCCCACTCCCGCCCAGCCCACGGCCGGGGCCGGGTCGCCGTCGGAGTCACCTCGACGCCGGGGTGCCGAGGCGCTGGCCGCGATTCGTCGCGAGAACCGCGGGAGTGGTCGCTCAGAGGACGCTGCTGAAGCCGGTGGAGCCCCGCCCGTCGGCGGTTCGGCGCAAGCCGAGCCTGGCGCCGGTACCGGAACCGCTGATCGCCCAGTGCCGATCGGTGGCGGGGGAAGTCCGTCTTCCGGTGCGGCAGATACCACTGTCGCCGCACCGGGCGGCGGGTCGTCCACGAACGCGTCGGCTCCGGGCTCCGAAGGCGGCGCGGATCCTGTTGCGCCGGTTGCCGAACCGGACGCCGCCGTTGTGCCCGACAGCGGGTCGGCGGGAACGATGCCGGCGGGAGGGCCGAGCGCGACCGCCGCGTCGAGTACTTCGAAGGCCGGGACGGCAGGTGCGTCGGGGCCGAATCCTGAGGCGTCCGGGCCGGTTGGCAGCGCAGCGGCCGCCGGAGCGGGCCGCGTTCCTTCCGGACCGGCTGCCGTGCAGCGCGTTTCGGACGCCGTAGCGCGATCGGGACTTTCTCCGGCGCCGCAGCAGGCGGGTTCTCCGGCATCGGGTGCGCAGGCAGCGTCGCCTACCGTCGATCCGGCCGTCGGGAACGACCCGACTGCCGGGCGGGGTTCCGTGCGCGAGCGCGGGGCCGCCGACTCGACTGCTGCGCGGGATTCTGCCGTGGGGCCTGATCGCGGGCCCGTCGAGTCGACCACACCGCGGAATTCTGCTGGGGGATCTGATCGCGGGGCCGCCGAGTCGACCACGGCGCGGGATCCCGCTGCCGGGCGCGATCGCGGGGCTGCGGATTCGATCGCGGGGCTGCGTTCAGGGGGCGAGCATGGGAGCACGGGCCCGGATGCGGCGGGGAGTTCCGCTGTGGGGCCTGATCGCGGGGCTGCGGAGTCGTCTGCCGGGCCGAGTTTCGGGCGCGAGCACGGGACCGCGGGCCCGGATGCGGCGGGGAGTTCCGCTGTGGGGAATGATCGCGGTGCTGCGGAGTCGTCTGCCGGGCCGAGTTCTGGACGCGAGCGCGGGAGCATTGGCCTGGACGCAGCGCGGAGTTCCGCTGTCGGGCGTGATCCTGGGGCCGGGGACCCGAGTACGGCGCGGCGTTCTGCCGCCAGGGCCGATCGTGGTGCCGCCGACTCGCCCGGCGTGCAGGATTCCGCCACCGATCAGGGCGATCCTGGGCGATCCGAGGCAGGGCCGCCCCACGCGTCCGCGCAGGAGCCCGCCGGTCCTTCCTCGGCGCCGAGCGGTGATCTGCTGCGCGAGGTGGAAGCCGCTTGGGCGGATATCCGCGCCAAAGTGCGGGAGTTCGGCGCGGCCGTGCAGGCGATGCTCGCCGGTGCGTCGGTCGCCCGGGTGGAGGGCGAGGTCATCGTCTTCGCACATCAGCACGCGCCGCTGGCCCAGCGCCTGTCCGATCCGCGGAATCTGGAAGCGGTGCGGTCGGCGGTGCGGGCGGTGCTCGGCCGCGACCACGAGGTGCGCTGGGAAGCGGGCGGCGGGGCGCCACGGCCGGCGGCGTCACGGGCCGGCGGTAGCGGGAACCGTGCTCGCGGACAGGCGGCAGGCCAGCCGGGACGTGAATCCGGCAACGCGACAGGCCGTGCTCCGGATGCCGCCGCCCCGCCGAGGTTCTCCCGCCCCAGCCAGGCGCGCAACGCGGGCGCCGAGAAGCCGGGTAACGCGGGTCGCGCCCGCGCGGGTGGCGCGAATCCGCGCCCGTTTCCGGCGGAGGACGACATCCCGCCGCCCGACTATCCCGACCTGCCGGACGATCCCGGCCCCGCGGACTATCCGCCGCCCTACGACGCCGAACCAAGCGGAAGCGACGCCGCGAGCAGCCGGGGCTGGAGCGGTGACGGCGCCGTCCCCGCGTCGACGCCGGAAGAGGAGCGGGAGATGATGGCCGCCGCGGCAGACCCGGTGGCCCCCGGCGACCGGCGCGACCCGGACGAGGTCGCCCTCGAATTGCTGAAGAGTGAGCTGGGTGCCACACGGCTGGATGGTTGACAACCACCGCTCTCACGACGTTAAGTTAACCGGAGTTCGCACTCCGCGGTAGTATGTACGGGTAGCCGGGAGCTTCGGTACGCCGACGTTCTATGGTATGCCCAGGCGTACGTGCGACCGTGACGTGCGATCGCTCTTGCCTGCCTGGTTTTGTACAGCGTTAGGAACGGTCGGCCGCAAGGCCGGTCGGCGAGGTCAGCCGCAGCCACGCCGCACCCGCGGTGTCGCCGCAAACCAGCGCTCGGACGGACGTATGTCCGGCCCGGCCGCACAGGAGCGCTCGGACGGACGAACGTTCCGGTCGACCGCACAGAAGCGCTCGGACGGACGAACGTTCCGGTCGACCGCACAAAAGCGCTCGGACGGACGAACGTTCCGGTCGACCGCACAAAAGCGCTCGGACGGACGAACGTCCGGCCGCCGCACATTGAGGAAGGAACACTCCGATATGACCACAGAGGCCTACATTTACGAGGCCATCCGCACTCCGCGTGGCCGTGGCAAGAAGAACGGCTCGCTGCACTCGGTCAAGCCGATCGACCTGACTGTTGGTCTGATCCAGGAGCTGCGCGGACGCTTCCCGAACCTCGACGAGGATCGGATCTCCGACCTGATCCTCGGCGTGGTCGCGCCGGTCGGCGACCAGGGTGCGGACATCGCGCGTACCGCGGTCACCGTGGCCGGCCTGCCCGACACCGTCGGCGGGTTCCAGCTCAACCGCTTCTGCGCGTCCGGCCTCGAGGCGGTCAACCTGGCGGCCCAGAAGGTCCGCTCCGGCTTCGACGACCTGGTCCTCGCCGGTGGCGTCGAGTCCATGTCGCGCGTGCCGATGGGCTCCGACGGCGGCGCCTGGGCGCTGGACCCGGCCACCAACTACGACACCTACTTCGTCCCGCAGGGCGTCTCCGCCGACCTGATCGCCACCATCGAGGGCTTCAGCCGCGACGATGTCGACGCCTACGCGGTGCGCTCGCAGGAGCTGGCCGCCAAGGCCACCACCGGCGGTTACTTCGCCAAGTCGATCGTCCCGGTCAAGGACCAGAACGGCATCGTCGTGCTGGACAAGGACGAGCACATGCGCCCCGGCACCACCGCCGAGGACCTGGCCAAGCTGCAGCCGTCCTTCGCCGTGATCGGTGAGATGGGTGGCTTCGACGCGGTGGCGCTGCAGAAGTACCACTTCGTCGAGAAGATCAACCACGTGCACCACGGCGGCAACAGCTCCGGCATCGTCGACGGCGCCGCGCTCGTGCTGATCGGTTCGGAAGAGGCGGGCAAGGCCTCCGGTCTGACTCCGCGTGCGCGCGTCGTCGCGACCGCCACCAGCGGCGCCGACTCCACCATCATGCTCACCGGTCCGACCCCGGCCGCCAAGAAGGTGCTGGCCAAGGCGGGCCTGACCCTCGACGACATCGACCTGGTCGAGATCAACGAGGCATTCGCCTCCGTGGTGCTGAAGTTCCAGAAGGATCTGAACATCCCGGACGAGAAGCTGAACGTCAACGGCGGCGCGATCGCGATGGGCCACCCCCTGGGCGCGACCGGCGCGATGATCACCGGCACCATGGTCGACGAACTGGAGCGCCGCAACGGCCGCTACGCGCTGGTCACCCTGTGCATCGGTGGCGGCATGGGCGTGGCGACCATCATCGAGCGGGTCTGAGCCCCAACCGACAGCTGAAGATTTGCGGCGGCGTGAGCGTCAGGCCCGGAGGCGGCAGCCTGCGTAACCACGTAGGGCCGCGAACGCCGCTAATTCACCTAGGAGACACAGAGCTGTGAGCGAAACCAACATGATCGGTTGGGAGCAGGATTCGGACGGCATCGTCGTGCTGACGATGGACGACCCGAACCAGGGCGCCAACACCATGAACGAGCTGTACAAGAAGTCGATGACCGCCACCGTCGACCGGCTCGAGGCGGAGAAGGACAACATCACCGGTGTCGTCCTGACCTCCGCGAAGAAGACCTTCTTCGCCGGCGGCGACCTGAAGAACATGATGAAGGTCGGCCCGGACGACGCCCAGGCGCTGATGGAGGAGCTCGGCGAGATCAAGAGCGCCCTGCGTCGCCTGGAGCAGCTGGGCAAGCCGGTCGTCGCCGCCATCAACGGCGCGGCGCTGGGCGGCGGTCTGGAGATCGCGCTGGCCACCCACCACCGCATCGCGGCGGACGTGCCGGGTTCGCAGATCGGTCTGCCGGAGGCCACCCTCGGCCTGCTGCCCGCGGGCGGCGGCATCATCCGCACCGTGCGCATGCTCGGCCTGCAGAACGCCCTGATGCAGGTGCTGCTGCAGGGCCAGCGCAACAAGCCGGCCAAGGCCAAGGAGATCGGCCTGGTCGACGAGCTGGTCGGCACGATCGAGGAGCTGGTCCCCGCCGCCAAGGCGTGGATCAAGGCCAACCCCGAGGCCGGCGTGCAGCCCTGGGACAAGAAGGGCTTCAAGATCCCCGGCGGCACCCCGTCCTCGCCCGCGTTCGCGGCGAACCTGCCCGCCTTCCCGGCGAACCTGCGCAAGCAGATCAAGGGCGCGAACATGCCCGCGCCGCGCGCCATCATGTCGGCCGCGGTCGAGGGCTCGCAGGTCGACATCGACAACGCGTCGCTGATCGAGTCCCGCTACTTCGTGCACCTGCTCACCGGCCCGGTCGCGAAGAACATGATCCAGGCGTTCTTCTTCGACCTGCAGACGATCAACAACGGCGGTTCGCGTCCGAAGGACGTGCCGAAGAAGGAGATCAAGAAGGTCGGCGTGCTCGGCGCGGGCATGATGGGCGCGGGCATCGCGTACGTCTCGGCCAAGGCGGGCTACGAGGTCGTGCTGAAGGACGTCTCGATCGAGGCGGCCGAGCGCGGCAAGAACTACTCCGAGAAGATCGAGGCCAAGGCCCTCTCCCGGGGCAAGACCACCGAGGAGAAGTCCAAGGCGCTGCTGGACCGGATCAAGCCGACCGCCGACGCGGCCGACTTCGCAGGCGTCGACTTCGTCATCGAGGCCGTCTTCGAGAACACCGAGCTCAAGCACAAGGTGTTCCAGGAGATCGAGGACGTCGTCACCCCCGACGCGCTGCTCGGCTCGAACACCTCCACCCTGCCGATCACCGGTCTGGCGACCGGCGTGAAGCGCCAGGAGGACTTCATCGGCATCCACTTCTTCTCGCCGGTCGACAAGATGCCGCTGGTCGAGATCATCAAGGGTGAGAAGACCTCGGACGAGGCGCTGGCCCGGGTGTTCGACTACACCCTCGCGATCAAGAAGACCCCGATCGTCGTCAACGACAGCCGTGGCTTCTTCACCTCGCGCGTGATCGGCACCTTCGTCAACGAGGCGATCGCCATGCTCAAGGAGGGCATCGAGCCCGCCACCATCGAGCAGGCCGGTCTGCAGGCGGGCTACCCGGCCGCGCCGCTGCAGCTGTCGGACGAGCTGAACATGAAGCTCATGCAGAAGATCGCCAAGGAGACCCTGGAAGCCGCGCAAGCGGGCGACACCACCCTGGGCGTCAAGCGGCACCCGGCGCAGGATGTCATCGACTACATGGTGTCCGAGGGTCGTCCGGGTCGCCTGGAGAAGGCCGGCTTCTACGAGTACGACGAGAACGGCAAGCGCACCGGTCTGTGGGGCGGCCTGCGCGAGCACTTCAAGACCTCGGCGGGCTTCGACGTCCCGCTGCAGGATCTGATCGACCGCATGCTGTTCGCGGAGGCGATCGAGACCCAGAAGTGCTTCGACGAGGGCGTGCTCACCTCCACCGCCGACGCCAACATCGGCTCGATCTTCGGCATCGGCTTCCCGGCCTGGACCGGTGGTGTGCACCAGTTCATCGTCGGTTACCCGGGTGGCCAGGAGGCCTTCGTGGAACGCGCCGACTACCTCGCCAAGAACTACGGCGAGCGCTTCGAGGTCCCGGCCTCGCTGCGTAAGTAGTCTCGCGCCGGAACGCGGGCGGCGAAGCCCGTCACCGCTTTTCGCGGTGGCGGGCTTCCGTCGTTTCCCAGCCCGTGCACGTTCGCGTCCTTCCGGCCGGATAGGTTGGCAGCCGTGCCGAGACGTAGTCGCCATGTTCTGCTCGCCAGTTGTGCCCTCGTCCTCGCATCGGCGCCGGTGGCGGGCGCCGATTCCGCGCCCGCGCCCTCGGTGCGCTTGCTCGGCGAGCAGGTGATCGCGTCGGGCCTGGACTTCGAGGGCACCACCGTGGGCGGCCTGTCCGGGATCGATTACTCGGCACGCACGGGTGAATTCGTGCTGATCAGTGACGATCGGTCGAGCAAGAACCCCGCGCGGTACTACACCGCGCGCATCGAGGTCGGCGAGCGCGGCGTCGGACCGGTGACGATCACCGGCACCCGGCCGCTGCTGACCGCGACGGGCGCTGCCTACCCGCCGATGTCGGTGGACCCGGAGGAGATCCGGGTCGATCCGTGGACCGGCGACTACTACTGGACGCAAGAAGGCGAACGCGACGGCGACCTACTGGCCGACCCATCGGTGCGGATCGCGCACCAGGACGGCTCCTATGCCGGTGAGCTGCCGATTCCGGAGAACGAACGGATGCGTCCCGGCTCCGGTCCGAGGCAGAACCAGGCGCTGGAGGCAGCGACCTTCCTCGCCGCCGGCGCATTGTTCGCGACCGCGACGGAAGGGCCGCTGCTGCCGGACGGACCGCCGCCGACCACGACCGGTGCGGCGCTGGCGCGCATCACCGTCCAGGCCAGATCCGGATCGCCGCTCGCCCAGTACGCGTATCCGATGGAGCCCGTCTTCGCCGAGTCGCGGCCCGAACCCGGCCGCGGCGGCACCGGGATCGCGTCCGTCCTCGCCGCCGATCCGCTCGACCCCACGAAACTTCTTGTGCTGGAACGGTCTTTCTCCCCGGGCACGGCCAACAAGATCCGCGTCTACGAGGCCGACCTGAGCGGCGCGACCGACATCCTCGATGCTCCGCTCGGCGCCGCGCGCCCGGCGGCCAAGCGGCTGCTGGTGGACCTCGACGACGTCGGACTCACCGCCGTCGACAACGTGGAGGGTATGACGTGGGGTCCCCGGCTGCCTTCCGGCGAACGAACCCTGGTCCTGGTCAGCGACGACAATTTCGACAGCCGCCAGATCACCCAGGTCGTCGTCCTCGCCGTCGCCTAATCCGTGGGACGCAACTCCTCGGCGGCGGCCTGGTACGCGGCGGCGGCCCTCGCGAAGTAGTCGAACAGCACTTCGCGCTGTTCGGGTGAATAGCCGCCGATGATCTCGCCGATGCGCCGCCGCGCCGGGGCGAGGACCTCGTCCAGATCAGCGGGCTTGCCGACCAGTTCGACGATCACCTTGCGCCGATCGCCCGGGACCGGCGCGCGGCGGACGTAGCCCGCCTCCTCCAGTCGGTCGATCAGCCGGGTGGTCGGGCCGGTGGTCAGGCCGCTGCGAGCGCCGAGTTCGCCCGGCGTCATCGGTCCGGCCAGTCCCAGGATGTTGAGCGCGTAGAGGTCGGTGGCGCCCAGATCGACCGCCCGCGCCCCGGCTTGGCCGTGCAGCATGACCGCGCTCAGATAGCGCCGATAGACCTCATGGGCGTCCGGTCGAAGGCCATGTGGCGCGGTCTCGGGTGTTGACACGAGATCCCTCCATCCCTTAATTTCTTCTTATACAAAGAGACTTCTTCTAAGAAGAAAGCTCTCATAAGAAGTAATCTATCATGGAGGCACCATCATGAGTGGCGACGAGAGCACCGACCGGCGCGGCATCCTGGCCGTTCTCGCCGAGTTGACAGACGCCTGGGGGCGGGGAGACGCCGACGCCTACGGCGAGGTCTTCACCGACGACGCCACCTACACCAGTTACCTCGGTACCCATTACCGTGGCCGCGCGGACATCGTGGCTTCGCACCGAGCCTTGTTCGCGGGCGTCCTGAAGGGCACCCGGCTGGCCGATGAGGTGCTGGACATTCGTTACTACGGTCCGGACGTCGCCGTGGTCACCAGCCGTGGCGACACCTACAAGGGATCGCCGAAGCAGGCGCCGGCCAAGGTTCAGACCTACACCCTGGTCCGCAGGGACGGCCGATGGCGCATCGCCGCTTTTCGGAACACCAAACGCAGGAAGCTCATGGAGCGCATGACCTTCTGGATCACTCCGGCGACACGTCCCGCCGAGCAGCGCTGACCGATCCACGGCGGATAGCTCATGGAACCGGTTGGCCGGCTCATGCTCGGGTATACGGCCGGGTGGACCGGACGTGGCGGCGGTCACGAGCCGAGGCGGCACCTGCAAAGGTGCGCGCGAGCCCATTTCGCGCCGGACATCGAGCCCCGACCGGAGCGCTGAGCCGCGCGGAACGCACGGATCGGCGGCACGAGTCGTCCTGTTCGGAAACGTCACCCGCCTGATACCGGGCCGCGCTACGTTGGAGTATGCGCAGACATATCGGACACGGCGTCCGGGGTCGGCGCGGAGTTTGGTCGCCGATGTCGCCGATTCGATGTGAGTTCGAGGTGATCACATGAATCCACAGACGCGTTCGGGCCGGGTGCGCCCCGAATCGACTGCGGCCGAGACGGACACGCGGCGGGAGGCGCCCATCGACATCGCCGACGAGTTGGAGGCGATGGGCCTGTCCGGTGCGGTGGAGATCGGTCGGGGCGGATTCGGCGTGGTGTATCGCTGCGTGCAGACCGCGCTGGATCGGGTTGTCGCGGTGAAAGTGCTCTCCTCGGAGATCGACCAGGAGAGCCGGGAGCGGTTCCTGCGTGAGGAACAAGCCATGGGCAGGCTGTCCGGCCACCCGAATATCGTCGACATCCTCCAGGTGGACGTGACGGCGACCGGCATGCCGCTCATCGTCATGCCGTACTGCACCCATGGATCGCTGGAGCAGCTCATCCGCGATCAGGGCCCGCTGACCTGGGCGGACTCGCTGCGAGCCGGAGTCAAGCTGGCGGGCGCCATCGAGAGCGCACACCGCGCCCGGATCCTGCACCGTGACGTGAAACCGGCCAACGTCCTGCTCAGCGGCTACGGCGAACCGCAGCTGACGGATTTCGGCATCGCCCGCATCCCGGGCGGGTTCCGCACGTCCAGCAGCATGATCACCGGCTCGCCCGCGTTCACCGCGCCAGAGGTCCTCAAAGGCGACGAGCCGACCATCCGTTCCGATGTCTACGGCCTCGGCTCGACGCTGTTCGCCTTGCTCACCGGGCACGCGGCCTTCGAGCGGCAGGCGGGGGAGCGGGTGGTGGCGCAGTTCTTGCGAATCACCACCCAGCCGGTGCCGGACCTGCGCGAACAGGACATTCCGCCGGATGTGGCCACCGTCATCGAACACGCGATGGCTCCGAGTCCGCGAGATCGCCCGGCCAGCGCTTACGAGTTCGGCGAGATGCTGCGCGAGGTGCAGCGCGGCCATGGCCAGCTGCCCGACGAGATGGCGCTGCTGGACACCATGCCGGAGCCGGAACCGACGATTCCGACCGCGGTGGGCATACCGACCGTGGCGTGGACCGGTTCCCGTCCCGCGGTCACCGCGCGACGCAGCTGGCCGTTGACGCTGCGGCCCGCCGTCTCGCAGCATTCGGCGACCTCGACGACGACACCGCCGACGGCCGTGACCAAATTCCGTCCGCCCACGCCCACGCGAGACCCGATACCGCGGCCGCGTCTGCTGGACACCCTGCGCGGGGGCGGACGGCGCAGACTCGCGGTGATCCACGCGCCCGCGGGGTTCGGCAAGAGCACACTGGCCGCGCAGTGGCGCGCCGAACTCACCGAAGGCTCTACCGCCGTCGCCTGGATCGGTATCGACCGCGACGACGACAACGAGATCTGGCTGCTCGCCCACCTGATCCAGGCGATCCGCCGGGTGCATCCGGACGTCGGCGCCGGTCTGGACCAAGTGCTGGAGGAGCGGCCCGCCGACGCCGCCGCGTTCGTGATTCCCACGCTCATCGACGAGATCCACGCCGCGGGCAAGACGGTCGTGGTGATCGTCGAGGACTGGCAGCGGATCACCGACGCGGGTGCGCACCGGGCGATGGAAGCCCTACTGGACAACGGCTGCCACCACCTGCGTTTCGTCGTGACCAGCCGAGAGCAATCCGGCCTGCCGACGAGCCGGATGCGGGTGCACGACGAACTGGTCGAGATCGGCTCGGCCGCGTTGCGCCTGACCGAGGCGGAGACCAGGCAGATCCTCGTCGAGCGCAACGGATTCGACCTGACCCCCGAGCAGGTGACCGAGATCCACACCGCCACCGACGGCTGGCCCGCGGCCATCCAACTGGTCGGACTGTCCCTGCGCGGCAACGCCGACCCCGCTCAGCTGATCGCCACACTGTCGGAGGGCAACCACGGCATCCGCGAATACCTCGCCGAGAACGTGCTGGACACCTTGGAACCCAAGATGCTCGAGTTCCTGATGTCGATCGCGGTGACCGAGCGGATCTGCGGCTCGCTCGCCGCGGCGCTGTCCGGCGAACCGGACGCCGAACAGCTGCTCGAGCAGGCCGAGCAACGGGAGCTGTTCCTGCGGCGCATCGAGCACGACCCGGAGTGGTTCCGGATGCAACCGTTGTTCGCCGAGCATCTGCGGACCCGGCTCGATCGCGTTCACCCAGGGAAGTCGAAGTCGCTGCACCGCAAGGCTTCGCGCTGGTACGCCGAACACCAGCTGCTGCGCAAGTCGGTCGACCACGCATTGGCCGCGACCGATCTGAAGATGGCGCTGGACCTGCTCGAGGGCGGCGGGATGGACCTGATCGACGGATCCCGGCTCGCCACCCTGCTGGGCAGCGTGTCGAAACTACCGATGCAGCAGGTGGCCTCGCGCTCGAAGTTGCTGATGGCGGTGGCCAGGGCGAATGTCAACTTGCAGCAGTCCGGCGCGGCGCGCAACGCGCTGGGCAGGCTGTCCAACATCCTGGCCCGCGGCTCCACCGGTGACGCGGATGTGCGCGTGCAGCGCTGCCAGGCGGCGGTGCTCGCCGCTTCGGACCAGATCGCGCGCGACCACACCGAAGGCGTGCTGGATCGGGTCGCGGACTGCCTGCAGGAGCCCGACGATCTACCTGCGTGGACGGTCTCGACCGCGGCGAACCTCACCACGTTCGTGCGCCTGTGCGGATTCGACTTCGAGGGCGCCAGGAAGATCCAGGAATGGGCCGAGGACTATCACAAGGACTCGAAAGACCCGCTGGGCCTGGTATTCGGCCGCTGCGGCCAGGGAGCGGCCGCCTACGAGCAACTCGACGTCGCCACCGCCACCCGCTGTTTCCAGCAGGCGTGGGAGTCCGCGCGCGAGCGCTCCGGACCGCGCTCGCACGCGGTGCGCGTGGCCGCCGCTCTGCTCGGCGAAACGAGTTATCGCCGGGGTGATCTGGAGACCGCAGACCGGCTGCTGGACGAAAGCCACGAGCTGGTCACCCGGGTGGGGCCGGTGGACTTCCTGATCTCCACCTTCGTCGTCGGCGCGCGGGTCAAGGCGGTCGGCGGGGATCTGTTCACCGCGGCCACGAGGCTGGACGAGGGCGCGCGCATCGCCGCCGACAACCGCCTGGCGCGCCTGGCCGCGCACATCCGCGCCGAACGGCTGCGTCTCGGGCTGCCGCTGGAGGCCGGGGAGCGCCGCTACACCGATCTCAGCGAGTCCACGCCGCTGCAGATGGGGCATAGGCTGACCGGCGCAGCCCTGCTCACCGCCGAGGCGGAGGAACTCGCCGCGATTCGCGCGCTGCTCGCCGAACACCGGCCCGGCTCCGACGACCGGGCCGTTCGCCGCGCCCGCGCGCTCTACGACCACACTCTGCAAAAGCACCGTCCGCGCGCCCAATTGGACGCCGCGCTGCTCCTGGCCGAATGTCTGGCCACCGCCGGCTGGGTCGGCGAGGCCACCAACCTGCTGCTGCCCGCGGTCACCACCTGCGCGGGCCTCGGCTGGACCAGGCCGCTGCTGGACGCGGGCCCCGGCGTGGTCGGCATCCTGCGCGTGCTGCGCGCCGACCTGCCCGCCTCGGCCCAGGTCGGTGACATCGAACTGCCCGCCCCGTTCCTGGATGAACTCCTGAACGAGGCGGGCAGTCAGGCCTACTGAACGAACCGGATTACGGCTGCCACCACGGGCGCAGCGGCACGGTCCAGTCGCCGTCGGCGGGGAGCTTGACCCCCAGCACCTGGTGCAGCTGAACCACGTTGCGCTGGAAGCCCAGCCGGCAACCCGCCATGTACAGGCCCCACACCTTCGCGGTGCCCTCGCCGACCTCGGCCACGCAGGCGTCCCAGTTGGCGACCAGGTTCTTGCACCATTCGTGCAGGGTCAGGGCGTAGTGCTCGCGCAGGTTCTCCTCGTGCAGCACCTCGAGCCCGATGTTCTGGATCTCGGAGATGATCCGCCCGGAGCCGATCAGCTCGCCGTCCGGGAACACGTAGCGGTCGATGAAATCGCCCGCCTTGGTGGTGCGGGTGTTGTCCGGGCGGGTGATGCAGTGATTCAGGAACAGGCCGCCGTCGCGCAGCTTGCTCTTGATGTAGTCGAAGTAGAACGGGTAGTTGTGCACACCGATGTGTTCGGTGAGGCCGATCGAGGACACCGCGTCGAACTCGCCCTCCGGCACATCGCGGTAGTCGGAATGGCGCACCTCCGCCAGGTCGGCCAGGCCTTCCTCGGCGATCTTCTTCTGTGCCCAGTCCGCCTGCTCGGCCGAGAGCGTCGCGCCGATCACCTTCACGCCGCGCTTGGCGGCATAGCGCACCATGCCGCCCCAGCCGCAGCCGATGTCGAGCAGCCGGTCACCCTCCTTCAACCGGAGCTTCTCGAACACCAAGCGGTACTTGTTCTCCTGCGCCTGCTCGAGCGTCCAGTTCTCGTCGCCGTAGACCGCGCAGGTGTAGGTCATCGACGGGCCGAGTACGTACTCGTAGAAGGCGTTCGAGACGTCGTAATGGTGGTGGATCGCTTCGGCGTCGCGGGTCTTGGAGTGGCGCAGGCCCTCGAAGGCGATCCGACGCCAGCGCGGCAGGGTCTCCTGCGGCGGCGGGGCGACCGGCTTGAGCCGCTCCCAGCCCAGCGAGCGCGCGATGGTCACCAGCGCCAGCGCGGACGGACGGCGGAACTTCAACCCTTCCAGCGCCTTCAGGATCTCGTACGGATCACCCGGGTGCACGCCGGTCGCGGTCATGTCGCCGGAGATGTAGGCGCGGGCCATGCCCAGGTCGCCGGGGGCCGTCGCCAGATAGTTGATGCCGCGCGGGGTACGGATGTCCAGGCCGAACTCCGAATCCCCCGGTCCGGTCGCGCTGCCGTCGTAGGCCGTCAAGCGGATCGGGACTTCGCCCTCGACGAGGGTCTCGAAGATCTCGGCAATGCTGAGTTTGGTCCCGAGATCGGCGAAGACATCGGAACGGTCCTTGAATGTCGTCATCTGCGTTGCACCGCCTTCGAATACAAATCCAGCAGGCGCTGGTCCGGGTCGTAGCGTTTCTTCAGTTCGGTATAGGTGTTTCCGCCGTAGAGCGCCGCGAACTCATCCTTGTCGTAGAAGGAATCCGAGTACAGCGACTTATGACCGTCGAACTCGGTCACCGTGCGCTCGATCGCGCGGTTGGCCGCGCCCTCTCGCTGCCCGGGGGTGGTGGGCACGGCCGACCAGAATCCGACATTCACGTAGGTCCGGTCCGGCTCCAGGGGGTACAGCGGCCAGGTGCGTCCACCCGGCCCATCCGGGTCGCCGCTCTCGCGCAAACGCAGTGGGCACAGCCAGATCGGCTCGATCGGGATCTCGCGCAGAAACCATTCCACGAAGTCGGCGGTGCGGTCCACCGGCACCTCGATGTCCTGCACGACCCGCTCGCGCGGGGGATTGCCCTTGCGCGCCTCCAGCTTGTCCGCGATGGCGTACTTGTGGTCCAGCGCCACGAGCTTCCAGTAGAAGCTGCTGCGCCGGTAGCGTTTCGGCCAGAACCGGCGGATCCTCGGGTGCTGTGCGCCGAAGGCGCGCGAGCACCAGAACCAGTCGGTGTCCCAGCGCCACAGGTAGTCGTGGATGGTCAGGCGGTCGCGCTTGGGCGTGTCGCCGTCGTGCTGGATGGACCGGTAGTAGATGTCCATACCGGTGTAGTCGCTGACCGGGCCGGGCTCGTCGGTGCGGCGGCCCAGCGTCAGGTAGCTCTCCTCGGCGGAGAAGACGACGCCGTCCAGATAGTCGACGGGCTCACCGTCGTAGGCGCGGTCCGTCACGATCGTCGCGAGGGCCGCCTCCAGTTCGCGCAGGTCCCGGAAACGCACGTGCCGCAGCGCGACGTACGGCCGCACCTCTTCCAGCTCGATCTTCAACCGCACCGTGTAGCCCAGCGTGCCGTAGGAGTTCGGGAATCCGCGGAACAGATCGGCGTGCTCGTTGTGCGGCGTGGCGGTGAGGATCTCGCCCGCGCCGGTGAGCACGTCCATCTCCAGCACCGACTCGTGCGGCAGGCCGTTGCGGAAGGACGTGGACTCGATGCCGAGGCCGGTGACCGCACCGCCCAGCGTGATCGTCTTGAGCTGGGGAACGACCAGCGGCGCGAGCCCGTACGGGAGGGTGGCGGCAACCAGCTCCTCGTAGGTGGTCATGCCCGCGACATCGGCGGTCTTGGCGACCGGGTCGACGGCGATGACCCGGGTCAGTCCGGAGACGTCGAGACCGGGCGCGGGGTTCTTCGCCCTGGCGCGGAATAGGTTCGACGTCTTCTTCGCCAACCGGACGTTGGCGTGCTCGGGTATCGCGCGGTAGCTCGCCAAAAGACGGTCCACGCCCGCTCGATGCGCGGCAAATCCTGATTCGCGTGCGGCCGGTGGGTGTCCGGCCTTCCCCAACAGACTCACTGCCACCCCTCGACGCTAGTACGGACCAAACGGCGGGGCCACCGCGCGGGCATGGTGGCGGAGAAATGTCACGCATATGTTGCGAAATGGAATACCGAATTGTCTGGAGTAGTTCGCGGCACCCTCGGCGCTTTCCTCCGGCGCCGACAGTGCAGGATGGAGTTCGGTCGAGACACCGCATCCGGACAAGGAGCTCATTGTGGGACAGGTCAGCGCCAGTAGTTCGATCGACGTGCAGGCGGATCCGCAGCGCGCGCTGGAGGCCATCGCCGACTACGACACGGTGCGTCCGCGCATTCTCTCGTCGCACTACCGCGACTACAAGGTGGTCGAAGGCGGCAAGGGCGCGGGCACCGTCGCGGAGTGGACTTTGCAGGCCACCGAGAAGCGTTCGCGTAACGTGCACGCGGTCGTCTCGGTATCCGATTCCATTGTCACCGAGCGCGACTCGAATTCGACGCTGGTGAACACCTGGACCGTCACGCCGGAGGGCACGGGAGCGCGGGTCACGCTGCGCACCACCTGGAAGGGCGCGGGCGGTATCGCGGGCATCTTCGAAGGCATCTTCGCGCCGCTCGGCCTGAAGAAGATCCAGGCCGAGGTGCTCGGGAACCTGCAGCGCGAACTGGCCTGATCGGACGGACGCGACGACGGTCCGTCGGGCCGTCGTCGCGATGTCGAGCGGCTTACTCGGCGGTGTCGAGCGGCCTACTCGGCGGCGATGTCGAAGAGGTTCCCCTCGGGATCGGCCAGCGTCGTCCATTTCATGCCCCACTCGTCGAAGTCGCCGACGTGCTTCGCGCCGAGGTCGATCGCGCGTCCGACTTCGTCCCCGTCGGAGGCGAGCAGGTCGAGGTGGATCACGTTTTTCCCGGGGTTCTTGTCGGGCACCCGGAGGAACATCAGCGCGGTCGCGGCGCCCGTGGTCCGGCCGACGGTGGCGAACTCCGGGGTGGGGCCGGGATCGACGGGCGTGTCCAGCAATCGCGACCAGAATTCGGCGAGCGCGCCCGCATTCTCGCAGTCGATGGTGACATGGGCGATAGAGAGTGTCATGGATGTCTCCTTGTTCACGGTTGGGCGATGGGCCAGCACACTTCGGTTCGGTAGGTGGCGGGATCGTCGGACACATCCGGTCCGAGCAGGTACAACTCGCGGATCGGTTCGGGCAACGCGACATCGTGTTCGGCGACATGACTGCCCAGCGCGCCGTAGGTGCGGTCGAAATCCTCGAACGGGCCCTCGTGCACGGTGACGGCGAATCGGCGCGTGGGTAACTCGATCGCCGAAAGGCCCGGGGGCAAGACGATATCGGCCCGGGCGACCGGTACGAACGCGACGACCGCGCCCTCGTCCTGTTCGAAGAAATCGGTGCCGTAGGTGGCGCCGCCGACACCCGCGGGTGCGATACCCGCGGCGGCCAGCGCCTCGTACAACGCCGGGAACGTCGACGCGCACCACTGGTCGATGTGTTCGCGCGCCACCGTCGCGCCGATCGCCGCGGCCGGGAACGCCGGAACCACGCGATACTCCACGGTGATCGGGGGGGCGGGCGTCAGCAGCGAGCGCAACGACGCCACGACCGCACGGGTACGGATCAGCTCCGCCTCCATGCGCTCCAAATGCGCGCGCAGCGTGGCGTCACGGGCGTCGTCATCCGGCGCGGCGAGGACGGCGCGGATCTCCGGGACCGGCATGTCCAGCTCGCGCAGCCGCCGGATCAACTGTGCCTGCGTGACCTGCGCCGTCGCGTACCGCCGATAGCCCGAACCGGCGTCCACGTCGACCGGAGCCAGTAGGCCGATCTCGTGGTAGTAGCGCAACGTCTTCACGCTGAGATTGCTCAGCCTGGAGAACTCCCCGATGGGGACGGTTGCCGTCATGGCACCAGCCAACACCCTCCAGCGACGGGAGGGTCAACGACACCCGGTGTTCAGGCGAGCGCGAAGGTCAGCAGAAGGGTGGTCTGGAACGCGCCGCGCCACCACGAATAGCCGAACCACACACCCGGGGTGACCTCCCGGATCTCGTCGTAGACCGGCGGCGTCGGGGAGGGCGCGTAGTTCAGGGCCCAGGCAGGCTGCCCGTCGGTCAGCGCGGGCGCCGCGTAGACGTCGGCGCGCCAGCCCTCGATGCCCGCACCGGTGAGGCGGTTCATCAGGTAGCCGCCGTCCGGGCCGGTGTAGAAGGTCTTGCCGATCCACAGCGGGGGCGCGACGGCTTGCATGACCGGTGGACGAGTGACCCAGCCCGACTTCACGCCGGAGGGAACGTCGCCCAGCGGCGCGGCGCGGAAGATGGCGTCCTGCTGCTCCGCCGAGCACCGGAAGCGCAGCGAATCGAGTGTCGCGGCCTTGTCGTCCGGATAGAGGACGCAACCGTCACCGTAGTCCGCGACCGCGGGGGTGGTTTCGGCATCGATGACCTCTCGGGCATCGGTCACCTCGGTCGCATCGACGATCTCGGTCGCATCGACGATCTCCGCGTCCGCGGACGCCGTTGGCGCCGTGGCGCCGAGAAAGATGCTGGGAACCCCAAGCGTGAGCACCAGGGTGCTCAGGAAACGTGCACGAACTGCGATCATCTTTGTCTCCAGATTTGCACACCGGCCCCGACTCGGTGTCGATGGTAAGGCGCGCTCGGTCGGTCTCCACCGGAACTACCCAACCTGTTATCCACCATGCGCCGCGACATCGGACCCGTCGGGCCGCGCCGGGGACACGGTGCGGCAGGACTAGGCTGGCCGGTGACACCTTCTCCAGAGAGGACCCTCCCGTGCAGCCAGGTGGCCAGTTCGATATGCAACAGTTGCTCGCCCAGGCGCAGCAGATGCAGCAGGCGGTGATGGAAGCCCAGGAAGAGATCGCGGCGACCGAGGTGGAAGGCGAGGCGGGCGGCGGCCTGGTCCGGGTCACCATCAAGGCAAGCGGCGAGGTGGTGTCGCTGACCATCGACCCGAAGGCCGTGGATCCCGACGACGTCGAGACTTTGCAGGACCTGGTCATCGGCGCGGTCAACGACGCGATGGCCAACGCGCAGCGCGTCGCCGCGGAACGGCTCGGACCGCTGTCCGGCGGCCTCGGCGGCGGTTCGCTGCCCGGTTTCTGAGCCGGGGTAGCAGTTGTACGAGGGTCCGGTCCAGGATCTGATCGACGAATTGGGCAAGCTGCCCGGCGTCGGTCCGAAGAGCGCCCAGCGCATCGCCTTTCACCTGCTCGGGGTGGAACCGCCGGAGATCGATCGGTTGCAGGCCGCGCTGCAAAAGGTGCGCGACGGTGTGCAGTTCTGCGTGACGTGCGGGACGGTCTCCGACGGCGAGCTGTGCCGCATCTGCGCCGACCCGCGCCGGGACCGGACGATGATCTGCGTGGTCGAAGAACCCAAGGACGTGCAGGCGATCGAGCGCACCCGGGAGTTCCGCGGTCGCTACCACGTGCTCGGCGGCGCGCTCGATCCGCTCAGTGGCATCGGCCCCGACCAGCTGCGCATCCGGGAGTTGCTGGCGCGCATCGGAAACCAGGACGACGGCGTCGACGTCAGCGAGGTGATCATCGCGACCGATCCGAACACCGAGGGCGAGGCCACGGCCACCTATCTGGTCCGGATGCTGCGCGACTTCCCCGGCCTGAGCGTAACCAGGCTGGCCTCGGGCCTGCCGATGGGCGGCGACCTCGAATTCGCCGACGAGCTGACCCTCGGCCGCGCGCTGTCCGGGCGGCGCGCGCTGTAGCAGGCGCGAACGCCTCTCCCGAACGGGATTGCGCGCCGCCCGGCGTGGGTTACCGTGTCGGAGATGAGCATCGAATTCTTGCTGACGACGCTCGTCATCGTCGCCACCCCCGGAACCGGTGTGCTGTTCACGCTCGCGGCCGGGCTGTCCAGGGGCGTGCGGGCCGCGGTGATCGCGGCTTTCGGCTGCACGCTCGGCACCGTCCCGCACCTGATCGCGGCGATCACGGGTCTGGCCGCGCTGCTGAACGCCGGCGCGGTCGCGTTCCAGACGCTGAAGTACCTCGGCGTCGCCTATCTGGTGTACATGGCCTGGAGCACCTTCCGGGACAAAGGCGCGCTCGCCGTGCCGGAACGGACCGGGCACACCGCGCCCTCAGCGCGGAAGGTGATCACCTCGGCGGTGCTGCTGAACCTGCTCAACCCCAAGCTGACCATCTTCTTCTTCGCGTTCCTCCCGCAGTTCGTGCCCAGCGGCGCGCCGAACGCGGTCGCGCGCATGCTCGAGCTGAGCGGCATCTTCATGCTCGCGACCTTCGCGGTGTTCGCGGTATACGGCGCCTGCGCGGCCGCCGTCCGCGACCAGGTCGTGTCCCGGCCCGCCGTCGTCACCTGGACGCGGCGGGTTTTCGGCGCCTCGTTCCTCGCGCTGGCGGGCCGGCTGGCCATCCAGAACCAGTGACGGTGCTAGAGATCGACGCGAGACCAGGGTAGGCCGGGGAAACGGCTGCGGTCGTCGTTGGCCCAGCCCCAGATGAGGGCGGCCACGGTGGCCGGGTCGGAGACGGTGGTGCCGAAATGCCTGTCGGGATCGCCGTCCCGGTATTCCACGGTGTACGCGCCGGAGTTGTCGCGGTAGGTCTGGATGTAGAACTGGTCGCCGCGCTCGACCACGAGGTACGGGTTGGGCGGGCTCAGCTCCGGGATCCACTGCTGGACAAGCGCTTCGGTCAGGTACGGGAACTCGCCCGCGCCACCGTGCGTGACCATGGCGCCGACGTGCCCGGCGGGATCGATCAGCCAGGCCAGCTGGGGGTCGTAGACGGCGTAGTTCAGCGGTGTGGCCAGTTCGAACAGCAGGTGGCGGACGAAACCGATCGCGTCGTAGGGACACGCCACGTGCAGCACCGCGCCGGTGGCCGCGCCGCCGACCGGCGCGGTGCTGAGAAAGCCGTCCTCCTCGGGCAGTTCCGCGTTGCGTCTGTTCAGTTCGGCCGCGATCCGCGCTACCGTCCCCGACTCGGGGGCGCCCTGCTGGGTGCTCAGGTAGGCGTCGACCTCCGCGATCGACGACGCGACACCGGACGGCAGCAACACGTGGTCATAGCTCACCGGGCCAGGGTACGTAACCGTTCAGGCGCGGCGGCGGACCGTGTCGTCGTCGGTGCACCGGCAGCCGCCCGCGAGGTCTCGGCAATCGAGGACGAAGGCGTGCCGATCATGGCTGAGCTCGAGGCACTGCTCGTCGGTGCATTCCGCGATCCGGCTCGCGTGCACGATCAGGGTTCCATGGCAGTGGTCGAACGCGGATTCACAAGATGAACAACCTGGTGTACGCATATGACCTCCTGACGAGATCGTTGTCGTGGTTCGGTGATACCACCGGCTCGGCGGTCACGGTGGGACCCCGGCCCGTGTGTCGGCGTATCCGGCGCAGGTGCGGCCACGCCGCGCGGGCTGCCGGTTCGCCCGGCGCCGGGGCCGCGACATGCGAAAATAGTCACACAGCCCGCCGGGCGCGGACCGCCCGGAGCGTTCGACGACCGTTGGTACGGATGGCGCGGAAGCGAGGTCGGCGCGGTGACGTTGCGCGATGAGCGGCGGGAACCCGCGACCGGCGCCACGATGCGCGAGCAGCTCACGCGCTACCGCTCGGAGGGCGCCGAAACCGCCGCCTACGACGAATGCGGCGCGCCCGTCGCGGGTTACTACGACGAACTGGTCGACGCGGACGGCAACGTGCGCCGGATGTGGTCGGAGCTGTCGGCCGACTTCGCCGAACTCGGCGGGGATGGCCTCGGCAGGCTGGACAGCCGGGTGCGCAGGCTGATCGATGACGACGGCATCACCTACCTCGAGGTCGGTGCAGCGGCCGAAACCCCGGCGCCGTGGCGCCTCGATCCGATTCCCCTGCTGGTCGCCGCCGACGATTGGACCCGGCTGGAGGCCGGGTTGGAGCAGCGCTCCCGTGTGTTCGACGAGGTGCTCACCGATATCTACGGGCCGCGCAGGACGCTCGGCTCGGGACTGCTCGCGCCGGAGGCGGTGTTCGGCAACCGCGGCTACGTCCGCGCCGCGCACGGCATCACCGTGCCGGGGCGGCACCAACTCTTCCTGCACGCCTGCGATATCAGCCGTTGGAGCGACGGGCGGTTCCGGGCGCTCGCCGACTGGACGCAGGCGCCGGCGGGCGCCGGATACGCGCTGGCGGACCGCAGGGTGGTCTCGACCGCTGTCCCGGAATCGTTCGAGCACGCCAATCCGCGTCCGCTGACACCGTTCGCCAGGGCGATGCGATTGATGCTGATCGAATCGGCGCCGACCGACGACGACGAGCCGGTGGTCGTGGTGCTCAGCCCCGGCGTGCACTCCGAGACCGCGTTCGATCAGGCGTATCTCGCTTCCACGCTCGGTTTTCCGCTGGTGGAGAGCGCCGATCTGGTGGTGCGCGACGGCGCGCTGTGGATGCGGTCGCTGGGCACGCTGAAGCGGGTGGACGTCGTGTTGCGCCGGGTGGACGCCGAATTCTCCGATCCGCTCGATCTGCGGCCGGACTCGCGGCTGGGCGTGGTGGGACTGGTCGAGGTACTGCGGCGCGGCGCGGTGACGGTGGTGAACACGCTCGGCAGCGGACTGTTGGAGAATCCCGCGCTGGCCGGTTTCCTGCCCGCTTTGTCCCGCGCGCTGCTGGGCGAGGACCTGCTGCTGGAGAGCGCGCCGTCGTACTGGGGTGGGCACGAGCGGGAACGCAAGCACTTGATCGCGAAGCTGGACGAGCTGATCTTCCGCTCCGCGGTCGACGGGGCCACGGTGTTCGGTCCCGAGCTGAGCCGGGATCAGCGCGCGGAGCTGAAGGCCGGGATCGATGCGCACGGGTGGCAGTGGGTGGGCCAGGAACCGGCGCAGTTCTCCGTCACGCCCGCCATCCGCGATCACGGCGGCCTCGGCGCGGCTCCCGTCGGCATGCGGTTGTTCTCGCTCGCCCACCGGGGCGGCTACACCGTGATGTCCGGTGGTCTCGGCCAGTTGCGTCAGCGCACGCCCGATCGTGCCGCGCGCAAGGTCGCCGCCAAGGACATCTGGGTACGGGCCGCGCCGACGGCCGCCGCCGCGATCAGCACCGAGCCGCCCCGCGAGCGCGAACGGCGCACCGCCCCTGCCGTGGCGGCGATCAGCTCACCGCGCGTGCTCAACGACCTGTTCTGGATCGGCCGTTACGGCGAGCGCGCGGAGAACGCCGCCCGTCTGCTGATCGCCACCCACGAGCGCTACCAGGAGTTCCGTTATCGCCCCTGGCTGGAAGGCGCCGCGGCGATGCCGATCCTGCTGGCCGCCCTCGGCCGGGTCACCGCCACCGCGGCTCCGACCGAGGGACTGTTCGGCCCCGAAGTGCGAGCCCTTGCGCCGCAGCAGAGTTCGGCCGACCGCGGTACGCCCGCGCCGGGCGTCGCCGTCGACGGGGGAGTCGCGCGATACGGCGATGAGCGGGCACACGCCGGGGCCGGCTCGACCGCGCATGCCGAAGGGCAGCCGAGACCCGTTCCGGCGCTGCCCGGTGCGGGAGGGGCCGCCCGCGAGGAAGCCGTTGCCGGCGCCGATGCGCATCCGGTCGCGGCCGGTGTGGAGGCCGTCGCCGGGCGATCGGACAGCGACGAGACGACGAGCGCGGCGGAGGACAGCGCGCCGCCGGTGCCCGGCGCGTCCCGTGCCGGTCACGACTACCTCGTCGCGCTGACGATCGACCGGGAGCTGCCCGGATCGCTGGCCTTCGCGATCGACCGGTACGGCAACGCCGCGCGCGCCGTGCGCGACCAGTTGTCGGTGGACACGTGGATGATCCTCGGTGCGGTGGACCGCGCGCTGGCCGGTTATCCGGCCGGGGTGGACGACCTGGAGGCGGAGTTGTCGGACGTGCATTCGCGCACCCTGGCCGGGCTGCTCGCGCTGTCCGGGATCGACGGAGAGTCACTGATCCGCGACACCGGATGGCACGTCAGGGACATCGGCAAGCGCGTCGAGCGCGGCCTCGCCATGACCGCGTTGCTCTCGGCCGCGCTGACCAAGCGGTATCCGGAGCAGACCGAGCGAGAAGTGACGGACTGGGTGTTGCGCGCCACCGAGTCCTCGGTGAGTTACCGCAGGCGGCATCAGGATTCGACGCGCCTGTCGAACGTCGCCGAACTCCTGCTGTTCGACACGGCCAATCCGCGCTCACTGGCTTACCAGCTGGAGCGGTTGCACGCCGATTTCCACGCGTTGCCAGGCGCTTCGGCGTCCTCGCGTCCGCAGCGGCTGCTCGCGGACGCGCGCCGCATGCTGCGCCGCCTCGACCCCGACGACTTGGAGGTCACCGACTCCGAAGACCGGCGCACCGAACTGGCGGAGCTGCTGGAGGGAGTGCACTTGCGTCTGCGCAAGGTATCCGAATCCTTCGAGACCACGACGCTCTCGCTGCCGGTCGGCATCCAGCCGCTGTGGGGTAGCGCGCAGGTTGTCGAATGACCGGCCCGGGCGGTGCGGTGCGCCGCTATCAAGTGGAGCATCGCACCAAGTACTCGTACTCCGGGGAGGTCACCAACTCGTACGGTCGCGCCTACCTGACGCCGCGTGATTTGCCCGGCCAGCGACTGTTGTCCCACGACATCCGGATCGACCCGGCTCCCTCGGACCGGTCGGTGGGCGCGGACGTGTACGGCAACATCACCTCCTACTTCCACGTCACCACCGAACATCGTTCGCTGACCGTCGTCGGTGAATCGCTGGTCGAAGTCGACGCCCCCCTTCGGGATGGCGGCCCCGCCGCCGAACCGTGGGAGAAAGCGCGGCCGACCGGTGCGAACGGACCGTTCGCCGTGGAGTTCGCCCTCGACCTGCACCCGCCGGAGATCACCGCGGAGCTCGCGGCGTACACGGCCGAATCCTTCCCACCGGGCAGGCCGCTGCTGGACGCGGTGGCCGAGCTGAACACGCGTATCCACGACGACTTCGCCTACCGGTCCGGCGCCACGACGGTGTCCACCCGGGTGGCCGACGTGTTCGCCGCGCGCGCGGGCGTCTGTCAGGACTTCGCCCGCCTCGCCGTCGCCTGCCTGCGGTCGCACGGCCTCGCCGCCCGTTACGTGTCCGGCTACCTGGCCACCGATCCGCCGCCGGGCAAGGAGCGGATGGTCGGCGCCGACGCCACGCACGCCTGGGCGGCCGTGTGGACGCCCGCCGCGCACGGATCCGACCGCGCCGGCCACTGGCTCGACCTCGACCCCACCAACGACCAGTTCGGCGACGAGCGCTACATCACCGCCGCCTGGGGCCGGGACTACGCGGATGTCCCTCCGCTGCGCGGCATCATCTACACCGACGCCAAGGACAGCACGATCACCGTTTCCGTCGACGTCACCGAGATCGGAATCAGACCGGCACGCGACGTACCGGTACCGCACGACCCTTGATCGCCACCGCGAAGGACCAGTTTTGACAGTCGACCAGAAGGCCGCCGCCCACCGGATGTACGAGGCGTTCAACGCCCGTGACTACACCGCGACCGAGGAGATCTTCACCCACGATTTCTACAGCCACCCGCTCGAAGCTACCGGGCCGAGCAGCGTCGTCCAGGCATGGAAGCGTTTCCACCAAGCCTTTCCCGACGTCCGCGTCGTCGTCGAGGACATGATCGTCGACGGCGATCGGGTCGCCGTACGAACCAGCGTGCACGGCATCCCCGACCGGCACCCACCGATGATGCTGGAGATGTTCACGATCCGCGATGGTCGGATAGCCGAACTCTGGGGATTGTCCTCCCTACGTCGCGAGGCCTGAGAGCGTTGCGATTCCGTCGCCGATGACTCCGGCGGTGATCAGGATCGGAATGGGGTGGCACCGAGGCGGATCAACGCGCCCATCAGCGCCGTGTCCTCAGCGATCACGGTCGGTCCCTGTACCGGTGACGTCGCTGTCGGTGACGGCGAATGGGACCGGGCAGCAGGGGTTCTCACTACAGGCGATCAGGTCGTCACATCCGGCCGCGAGTGCGGCGCGCAGGGTGTCGCGCACCGCGGTCAGCTCGGCTAGTTTCGCGTCGACCTCGGCCAGCTTGGCCGTGGCGCGGGCCTGCAACCCGGCATCGGCGCGGCGGCGGCCGAACCGGGTGGCGGCCAGCAGTTCGGTGACTTCGTCGAGGGTGAACCCGAGCCGCTGGGCCGCTTTGATCACCCGCACCACCGTGACCGACTGCTCCGGATACAGTCGATGCCCACCCAGGGACCGCCGCGGTTCGGCGAGCAGCCCGCGCCGCTCGTAGTACCGCAACGTCTGGGCGTTCACTCCCGCCGCCGCGGCCAGCTCGCCGGTGCGCAGGCCGGTCACCTCCGGCCGCCGATCGAGGCTTCCACCCGCGCGGCGAGCGCATCGAGGACCTCGACCTCGGTGTCGGGAACCTCGATGCGCATCACCGGTCCGGAATCGGCGGTGCCGAAGCCGAACGCGAAGAACGCGCAGCAACCCGATTCCCGGGCGGCGAGATCACGGCCGACCGGTTCGGCGTCGGCGTCCAGCAGCAGATCCAGCCGCGTGCGCGCGGGCCGGCGCGCGCCCCGCACCGAGTCGGCGAAGAACCGATCGAACTCCGCGACCCGGGCAGGCTGCTCGACGGTGGGCAAGGTGCATGACTCCGGCACCCGATCCCCAGCGGAAGGCGAAATCATCATGTGGCCACGGTAAGCGTGTACCCGGGTACAGGATGCAACCCCGACCGGCGGAATCGGGCCCACCAACGCTTCGAGCCACGCGGGACCACCGGCCACGTCGCGATGCTCGTCGTGGCGGTACCGCCGCGAGCCCTCGGCCGAATCGTGCGGATCATCGTCGCCGCGCCCGGATCGCCGGCCGGTCGGGCGAGACCACCCGCCCAACTCAGGCGCGCAGGCGCTCCCGGCGAAGCTGATCGACCTCGGGGAGGTCGAGGGGAGCCAGCTCGGTGACGCCGAGGGCGCGCGTCAGCAGCAGGTCGGCGAGTTCGGGGTTGCGGGCCAGCGCAGGGCCGTGCATGTAGGTGCCGATCACCGAACCCTGGACGACGCCCTCCAGCCCGTCGCCGACGCCGTTGCCGACACCACGGGTGACGCGCGCCAGGCCGTGCGCTTCACCGCCGAGTTTCGTACCGCCACGGTGGTTTTCGAAGCCGGTGAGCGCCGCGGTGAGCCCGTCGAGCAGCGGTGCGGTGGTCACCTCTCCGATCGCGCGTTCGGTCTGCGGCGAGGTGGTGACGTCGATCAGGCCGACGCCGTCCACCCGCTCGCCCACCGAGGTCTCGTACCACTGGCCGAGCACCTGGATGGCCGCGCAGATGGCCAGCACCGGCGCGCCTTTCGCGGCGGCGCGCTGCAAGCCGGGATAGCGTTGCAGGTGCCGGGTGGCCAGCCGCTGGGCGGAATCCTCCGCGCCGCCCAAGGTGTAGATGTCCAGGGAATCCGGCACCGGGTCGGACAGCGTGATCTCCACGATCTCGGCGTCGTAGCCGCGCATGCGCAGTCGCTGGCGCAGCACGAGGGCGTTGCCGCCGTCGCCGTAGGTGCCCATCACGTCCGGCAGCACCAGGCCGATGCGGAAGGTCGAACTCATGATGCCTGCTCCTCGAGGTCACGGTTGAGATCGCGGAACGCGGTGTAGTTCGCCAGCACTTCGACGTGGCCCGCGGGGCACGATGCGATGGCGCGCACCGGATCGGGCACCAAGGTGTGCTCCACGCCTGCGTAGGTCAGCCGCACCGCCAGGTCGGTGGCGCGCTCGCCCGCGGCCACCACCTGCACGCCTTCGAAGTGCTCGAACCGCACGTCCCACAGCCAGGACAGGTCCTCGCCGTCGGGCACCTGGCCGTTCACCGCGATCACCAGGCCCGCGGAGGTCGGCTCGATCATCGACAGCGCCTCCTGCCAGCCCGCCGGATTCTTCGCCAGCAGCAGACGCGCGTCGTGCTCACCGACCTGCACGGTGCGGTAACGGCCCGCGATCTCGCGGACCGTGCCCGCGGCCGCGACGGCCTGCTCCGCGTCGGCGCCGAGTGCGACGGCGGCTGCCACCGCCTGCGCCGCGTTGCCGCGATTGGCCCGGCCCGGCAGCGCGAGCCGCAGCGGGAACCGCGCGTCCTCCGGCCCGACCAGGTCTTCCCCGTCGAGCCACCAATCCGGTTCGGGGCGTTGGAAATCGGCACCGGTACTGCGCCAGTGCGTGCCCTCCCAGACGATCGGCTCACCGCTGCGCGGGCAGCTGGTCGCGTCCATCGCCCAGCCGCTGCCCGCGGACACCCACACCACGTTGGGGTGGTCGTAGGCGATGGAGGTGACCAGGACGTCGTCGCAGTTGGCGACCACGACGGTGGCGGGGTGCCGGGCCAGCCCGGCGCGCAGCTTGCGCTCGATCATGTTGATCTCGCCGACCCGGTCGAGCTGGTCGCGGCTGAGGTTGAGCAGCACCACCGCCGAGGGGTTCAGCGAATCGGTGACGTGCGGCAGGTGCAGTTCGTCCACCTCGATCGCGGCCAGCGGCGCGCGCCGGTGCGCGTTGAGCGCGGCGACGATGCCCGCGTCCATGTTCGCGCCGTCGGCCTGGGTGGCGACCGCGCCGAGGGTGCTGAGCGCGGCGGTGGTCATCCGCGTGGTGGTGGACTTGCCGTTCGTGCCGGTCACCAGCACGGTGCGCCGCTGCCGCCCCAACTGGTCCATGACGGTCGGATCGATCTTCAACGCGATCAGGCCGCCGATCATCGAGCCCTTGCCGCGACCCGCCTTCTGCGAGGCCCAGGACGCCGCTCCCGCCGCCGCCAGCGCGAGTCGTCCGCGCACCGATATGTCTGCCACGTCGCGAGTCTATGTTCGCCCCGCGCTCCGGGCGCGCCGCGGTCGGGTGGCGTGGGCCACGC
Source organism: Nocardia sp. NPDC047654 (assembly GCF_043205035.1). Taxonomy (NCBI): domain Bacteria; kingdom Bacillati; phylum Actinomycetota; class Actinomycetes; order Mycobacteriales; family Nocardiaceae; genus Nocardia; species Nocardia sp. NPDC047654. The sequence continues at coordinate 62,146 of NZ_JBIDDF010000020.1, read as the reverse complement.
GGCTCAGTCCCGGTAGAGCTTGGCCGCGTAGTTCTCCGGCGAGTAGTAGCGCTCCAGTTCCTCCACCGTCTCGGTTACGTTCGTCTGCACCTCTTTGACCAGGCACGCAGCGCTGGGCAAGGTGTCCTGCGGCCACTGCTCGGGCTCCCACAGGTGGCTGCGCATGAACGCTTTGGCGCAATGGAAGAAGATCTGGTCGATATCCACCTCGACGGCGAGGATCGGGCGGTGCCCGCGCACCACCATGTCGTCGAAGTACGGCGCGTCGCGCACCAGCCGGGCACGGCCGTTGATCCGCAGCGTCTCGCGGCGGCCGGGGATCACGAACAGCAGGCCGACATGCGGGTTGGCCAGGATGTTGAGGTAGCCGTCGGCGCGCCGGTTACCGGGGCGCTCCGGCACGGCGAGGGTGGTGTCGTCGAGCACCCGCACGAACCCGGCCGGATCGCCTTTCGGGGAGGCGTCGCAGTTGCCGTTCGCATCGCTGGTGCTCATCACCAGGAACGGGGAGGCGGCGATCCACTCCCGGTCCCTGGCGTGCAGCGCGACCCGCTCCTTGGTGGCGGTGCGCGGCGCGACTTCGCCGAGCAACGCCCGTAGATCCGCCGGGTCGGTGATCTCGTCGGAGGCGATGCTTTCACGCATATTTCGATTCAAGCACCGCAGCCCGGAGGATGGCGCTCGAAATCGGTTCCTGCGAGGGGAGATCGATCACATCCGTTCACACCGGGATGTCCAAGATGTTGGGACTACCCGGCTGTGTAGCGGTCAGCGCAACGACACCGACCCGCGGCACACCAGCCCATTCGGCGGATGCGCGAACTGCTGACCATCAACCCACCCTCGGCCTACACGGGGCTGTCTCAGCCGTGGGCGCGATCGCTGCGTGCCGCACTTTTATGCCGGTCGGCCGCTCCGTCGGAGAACTCCGACGATGCCAGGAGCGCGGCTACCTGGCGATGAAGTCGACAGACGTTTCCACATTGCCTGGCTGCATTCCGGCATCGGTCAACACCTTGAAATCACATCGACTACGTAGCTTGTACCATCGTCCTCGATCGATTTTGATGCTCGAATGGAGGAGGTAGTCGCGCGGGATGTTTTGATGATCGTCGGAGTAGCCGGCAATTCCGCCTATTGTGGTATGGCAGTTCATGCCGCCGTACACAATGTTTTGAGTCGCGGGCAATAGCTTCAACAACCATGCGAACACGTTCGAACTGTAGTTCACCTGGCCGGTGAACTTCGCGATATTGTTCTGGTACTCTCGATACGCAGAACTTGCCGTGAACTCCAGGTCGGCCGGGTTCGGTTCAGCGGCAGCAAAGCTCGGCACGCATAGAAGAACGGCAGTGGCGAGAGCTGCCGCAAAAGAATATTTCATTATCCCCCCGTTGAAAAGCGTGATCTACAACCAGTCTATTCTCACTGCGCGGAGAGTATGGGAGTCTTGCTGGGCGAATTCGTACTCGACCTCGACGCTGTCACCGATCGAGATATCGTCGAAATTCCTCCCGCGTAATGAGTCCAATCCGAACCAGATGTGATCTCCGGTGATGGACTCAACGATTCCTGTCGCGCGCTTGCTGTTCCAACGCCAGATTTTTCCCCGCGTTATGAGGTCCCCCTCTTCCCCGTGCATAGTCAGAGACTATCGCTTTGCTGAGGTCAGCGCAATAACTCGAGAACGGGCGTTCGGGTGTTCCGGTCACACCGGCATGTCGAACAGGTTCGGCTGTCCCGCCGCGTAGCGGTCGGCGTCGATCCGGCGCAGCGGTTCCAGTTCGGGCGCGCGGAAGAGGGTGTACGTCCGGCAGCGCTCCGCGTTCGAACCGGCAACGTCCAGCAGCGCGTTCACCGCGGCGCGCGCGGACTCGTTGGCGCCCTCCATGGTCGCAAGGTCGACATTCGTGCGCACGTAGTCGCCTGCCAGGAAGAGGTTTTCCAGGGCGCCGTGCGCCTGCGGACGGTACTCCCACGACCCGGCCGTGTTGATCAGCAGCGGATCGGCGTTGGCATTGCGCCGCTGCCCCTCCTGCCAGGTGATGCCCGGGTCGAGGAACCAGGAGTGCAGGTCGGCGTCGCCCAGCACCTCGCCGCGGTCGTCCAGGTGCGCCCGGATCTGTGCCCACGCCTCGCGCGCGATCTCCTCGTGCGTGCACTCTTTGGCCGGTTTGCCGAACAGGATGCCGGGGGTGTTCCAGTCGGAGATGTCCACCGATAGGCAGTCCCGCACAGCGCCGTCGCCGAACTCGGTCAGCTTGCGGCGCCACAGCTGGTTCTGGCTGATCGAGGTGAGCGACCACGGCGCGTCGATATAAGCGGTGTGGCCGCGCGAGATGTCGGCCGACCTGCGCAGATAGAACTGGATGCCGTTCATCCAGTCGGTGACGAGGTTGTCCATCCCCGCCAATTCCGGCTGGACGGCGAGCACCTGCGGCGACCATAGGGTGCGCGCTCGTTCGGCGGGCAGCGCGACGACGAAATAGTCCGCCTCGATCGTGCGCTGCGCGCCGGTTTCGTCGACGACGCGGGCCGCGACGATCCTGCGGTCGCGCACCTCCAGTTCGCGCACCTCGGTGCCGAGCGCGAACTCGGCCCCGAGTTCACGGATCCGCCGCATCCACGGCTCGATCCAGACCGCGGTGGTCGGGCCGTTGAGTACGCGGTCCAAGCCGCCGTCGTTGCCGATCCCCATCGGATTGCCGAGGAACTGCTCGCCCATCGTGCCGATGGTGCGCACGCTCGCCACGTTCTCCTTCGCGGCGACCATGATGCTGGTCAGCGTGCGCGAGAGCAGCGCGCGGAACTCGTGCGAGCGGGCGTGGCCGCCGACGAAATCGTGCCAGGAGGTGCGCTCCCACTGGCCGACGCGGCGGGCATCGCAGCTGGTGTTGAAGACCAGCAGGCGTTCGGCGAAGTAGATGCCCTCGTCGGGGGGCATCTTCAGTGCGGTCGACAACGCCGCGCCGAGCGTTTCGCGGAAACTGTCCGGAGAGAATTCGGCGCGGGAACGCGGACCGAGCGGGACGCGGAAGTCGTCGCCGCCGCGGCGGGCGAATCGCGCTTCCGGTACAGCGACAAGGTTGTCCCATACGCCGTTCGCGTTGCCCGGGAACGGGATTCGGCGCATGGTGTCGGGCACGTGCTGATAGAAGCCCGGAAAGAAGCGGAAGCCGTGTTCACCGGGCAGGTCCGGTCGTCCTTCGACTCCGGTGCCCGGTACGCCGACGCTGCGGGCTTTGCCGCCCCACGCGCGCCTTTCGTAGACGGTGACCTGGAATCCGCGTTCGGCCAGCTCGTGCGCGGCGGTGAGACCGGCGACACCGCCGCCCAGCACCGCGACCCGTCTGCCGCCGGGATTCGCCGCGCCCGGTGTCGGTCGCACCGCACCCGCCGCCAGCGCACCCGCTGCCACTCCCGCCACGACCGTGTTACGAAGCAGTGTTCTTCGCGATACGGTCCATCGATTTTCTGCCATGCGCCGCTCTGTTGCTAGAACCGGGACCAACTTCCACGCCGGGCACCACTGTAAGGCGGCAATTCGAGGATCTCGCACCGACCCCGCGAAGCGATCGGTGCGACGTACGGAACTCGTGCGACCGAGCACACGCGGGCGCGCGCTTCGGCGTCCATGGGGGTCGGCGCCGATCAGGTCGCGCGGGTCCGTCCGGCCCGCGGCGTCGCTTGCCGGATCCGGGCGTGACCGCCCGTCAGGCCGGGCGGCCGGAGTCCGCCGGTGCGGGGGCGCTCGGTGCCCCGGTGCGGATGTCGGTCGTCACGGCACGTGGCCTGCTCGACGTGGCGGCGAACGCGCCTGCCAGCACCACCACGCCTCCGACCAGTGACAACGGGGTCGGTGTCTCGCCGAGTGCAATCCAGGCGGCGGCGATCCCGACGACCGGAACGAGCAGTGAGAACGGCGCGACCAGCCCGGCGGGATAGCGCCCGAGCAGGTAGGTCCACAGTCCCGTGCCCACGACGGTCGCGAGAACGGCGATATAGGCGAGAGCCAGCAGCGCGGGCAAGCCCTCTGCTGTGAACGACTCGGCGAAGGCGCGAGCGCCCGTGGTCGGCCCTTCGGCGACCATGGACAGCGCGAACAGCGGCACCGGCGGCACGGCGGTGGTCCACAGCATCAGATGCAGCGGGTTGACGCCCGGGGTCTCGGTACCCGCCAGGCGCGCGCCGATGTTGCCGAAGGCCCAGCCGAGCCCGCCCGCCAAGGTGAGCAGCACCGGGAGCAGGGTCGCGTGTTCCAGCCGGTCCCAGCCGATCACCGCCATGCCCGCTACCGCCACGGCGATCCCCGCGACCTGCGCCGGGCGAATCCGCTCACCCAGCAGCAGCGTGCCGAGCAACACGGTGAACGGCGCCGAGGACTGCAGGACCAGCGAGGCCAGCCCGGTCGGCATGCCCACCCGCATCGCCGTGAACAGGAACGCGAACTGCAGGATGCCGAACCCGGTGCCGTACAGCAGGATCCAGCGCATCCGCACCGGAGGGCGCGGAACGAACAGCAGCGCGGGCACCGCGAGCACCGCGAAGCGCAGCGCCGCGAAGAAGAACGGGGGGAAGTGGTCGAGCCCCACCCGGATGGCGAGGAAGTTCAATCCCCAGAGCAGGACGACGGTCAGGCCGAGCAGGCGGTCGCGGTTGGTCACGCACTACATCGTGCGGCTCGCTAATCATCAGGACAATCGAATAATAGTGGATGAATGATGTAGTTTGACTTAATGGACAATCGGGTCACATCCGGTCCGCCGATGGCCCTGGAGCGGCTGCGGGTGCTGCGTGAACTGGCCGATCGAGGCACCGTGGCCGCCGTCGCAGCGGCGCTGTCGATGACGCCTTCCGCCGTCTCCCAGCAGCTCAAGGTGCTGGCAAGGGAAGCGGGCGTGGCCCTGCTCGAACCCGACGGCAGACGGGTCCGGCTCACCGACGCGGGCCGCGCCCTGGTGGTGCGCGCCGACGAAGTGTTCGCGGCCATGGATCGCGCGGTCGCCGAGATGGCGCACTATCGCGGCTCACCGCGCGGCCGGGTCCGCGTCGCGGTGTTCCCCTCCGGCGGCGCCCTGCTGCTGCCGCACGTGCTGCCCGGCATGGTGGACAGCGGTGTCGAGGTGGTCGCGCGGGACGAGGACGTGCCACCGTCGGAGGTGGCGCGACTGCTCGCCGACTACGACGTGGTCCTGACCCACCGCGACGAACGCGCCGCGCCCATTGCCGATCCGCGCATCGCCACCCGGGTGCTCATGCGCGAGCCGATCGATGTCGTCGCGGCGCCGACGCATCGGCTCGCGGGCCGCTCGGCCGTGACGCCGGAGGAGTTGGCCGACGAGACCTGGCTGAGCGTGCGGGGCGGATTCCCCGTCGACGACGTGCTGCGCTCGATCGCCACCGTGACCGGCGTGCAGCCGCGCATAGCGCAGCGCCTCAACGATTTCCGCGTCATCGAGACCTTGGTCGCCGTCGGCTACGGTGTCGCGCTCATGCCGCGCTACGCCGTGGGCCACCCCGAACTGGCGGTGCTGCGGCTGTCCGGTGTGCGTGCCGCCCGGATGTACGAACTGGCCACCCGGCCCCGGGCCGAGGCCCGTCCGGCGATCGCGGCCGTGCTCGCGGCGTTCGAATCGGCCGCCACGTCGGCGACGGCCGATTCCGGAACGCCGCACGCAAAAGGCACCGCCGCCCGGGCGTAGCTCCGGGCGGCGGCGTCGAGTCGGCCGATGAACCGATCAGAATCCCGGCGGCGGCTGGTGCCGGTAGGGATGCTGGGACTGTGAGCTGACGTAGCCGAAGTCGTCGGCGACCATCGCCGCCAGCTCCAGCAGCGCTCGCCGCGTCGGCTTGCTCACCAGTTCCAGATCTATCTCCGCGCCCTCGGCGAGGTGGTCGTCGAACGGCACCACCTGCACCGCGCGGGTGCGGTCGAGGAACAGCTTGCGCAGCTGGTCCAGATCGACGGTGGACGCGCCGCGCCGGGAAGCGTTCACCACCACGACCGTTCGCTCCACCAGCTTGCCGTAACCGTGGTGGTCGAGCCAGTCCAGCGTGGCCGACGCGCTGCGCGCACCGTCGATGGCGGGCGAGGTGACCAGCACCAGCGAACTCGCCATATCCAGCACGCCCGCCATCGCGGAGTGCATCAAGCCGGTGCCGCAGTCGGTCAGGATGATGTTGTAGAACGACTGCAGAATGCCGATCGCTTTGCGGTAGTCCGCTTCGCTGAACGCCTCGGAGACCGCCGGATCCTGTTCACTGGCAAGCACTTCCAAGCGGCTCGGCGCCTGCGAGGTGTGCGCCCGCACGTCGGAGTACCTGGTGATGTGCTGGTCTTCGAGGAGGTTGCGCACGGTGGAGCGGGTCTGCCGCGGCACCCGGTGCGCGAGCGTGCCCAGGTCGGGATTGGCGTCGATCGCGATGACCCGATCGCCGCGCTGCGAGGCGAAGGTGGAGCCGAGACCGACCGTGGTGGTGGTCTTCCCGACGCCGCCCTTGAGCGAGAGGATCGCGATCCGGTAGTCCCCGCGTACCGGCTGGTTCACCCGGTCGACGAGATCCTGGTAGACGATGTCGGCCGCCGACTCGCCCGGGTTGATCATGCCGCCGGACGCCTTGTGCACGGCACGGCGCCAACCGCTGCGCGGGGCCCTGCGGGCCCGCCTGAGCAGGTTGAGGTCGTTCACCGAATGCCCCGGCTGGCCGGGCTGCGGCACATGCTGCGGTTGGAACGGCGGTGCGGACAGATGCGGCGGACCGCCCTGCCAGCTCGGCACCTGCGGTTGCCCGAGCGGCGGCGGAGGCGGCGGTTGGTAAGGGGGCGGCGGCGGCTGATGCGTTACCGGCGGGGGCGGCGGCGCCCAGCTGTAGATCGGGCCGCTGGGTTGATCCTGCTGCGGCGCACCGGATTCGGGCTGCGCGGAATCCACCGGAACCCGCCGGACCAAGCCGTCGCCGCCGATCTCCTGGCGGTACTCCCCGTAACCGGGATGGGGTCCGTCGGGAGGTGGGGCTATCGGGTGGCTACCGCTGTGACTCGGCTGCGGCTGAAATGCGCCGGTAGGGAACGACTCCCCCGGAAACGGCGACGGAGGGGGATACGGGCCCGGGCTCGGCGGGGCGTACGAACCGTAGGGCTCGGCCGGTCCTGCCTGCGGGGGAGCCCAAGCCTGCGCCGGTGCGCCTGCTTGCGGGTAGACCGTGGTCTGCTCCGTCGAGCCTTGCGGCTCCGGCTGTTCGGGCTGTGCGTCCGGCTGGGCAGGCCCATCCGCCACGTCGGATTCCTTCGCTTCCTCGCCGCCGATCGGTTCGGCCGACGGATCGGCGGCCGCTGACTCCGCGTCGCTGACTTCGGCCGTATCCACGGAATGACTCTGCAGCCAGGGCGGTGAGGTCGGATTGTGGTCGTTAGTTGTCACGGTTCCCCCATCTGCTCGGGAATTCGAGCAGAGAGCTCGGCGCTTGGAGTGCGAATCCCACGCTAGCACGGGGTTCGCTACGCCGTGTCGCGGAAGGCGTGCCGGACGTGGGGAGCGGCGCGGCCCACAAGCGGTCTGCGCCAGCGGGATCGGGCGCCGCGCGGTGGAACCGTCGCGACGCCCGTCCGAGTCCTTCCGGAACGCGCTGTCAGTGCGCCCGGTTCACCGCCGACACCACCGCGCGCAGCGACGCGGTCGTGATCGAGGTGGCGATGCCGACGCCCCACACCACCCTGTCGCCGATCGCGCACTCCACGTAGGCGGCGGCCTGCGCGTCGTCGCCCGCGGACATCGCGTGCTCGGAGTAGTCCAGCACCTCGACGTCGAAGCCGACCGCGGCGATCGCGTCGACGAACGCCGCCAGCGGTCCGTTGCCCTTGCCGGTGATCTCCTGTTCGACGCCGTCGACCTTCACCACGGCCACGATGGCGTCGACCCCGCCGTCGGTCTCCGACGCGGTGACCTTCTGGCGCATCCGCTCCAGCGGGCGGATCGGGCTCAGGTACTCCTCGTGGAAGACGTCCCACATCTCCTTGGGCGTCACCTCGCCGCCCTCGCCGTCGGTGATCTTCTGGATCGCCTGGGAGAACTCGATCTGCAACCGCCGGGGCAGCGCCAGCCCGTGGTCGGTCTTCATGATGTAGGCGACGCCGCCCTTGCCGGACTGCGAGTTGACCCGGATCACCGCCTCGTAGGTGCGGCCGACGTCCTTCGGGTCGATCGGCAGGTAGGGCACCTCCCAGACGATGTCGTCGACATCCGCCCCGGCGGCGTCGGCCGCGGCCTTCATCGCGTCCAGGCCCTTGTTGATGGCGTCCTGGTGGCTGCCGGAGAACGCGGTGTAGACCAGGTCGCCGCCGTACGGGTGGCGCTCGTGCACCGGCAGCTGGTTGCAGTATTCGACGGTCCGGCGGATCTCATCGATGTCGGAGAAGTTGATCTGCGGGTCGATGCCGCGGGAGAACATGTTCATCCCCAGCGTGACCAAGCAGACGTTGCCGGTGCGCTCGCCATTGCCGAACAGGCAGCCCTCGATCCGGTCGGCGCCCGCCTGGTAGCCCAGCTCGGCGGCGGCCACCGCGGTGCCGCGGTCGTTGTGCGGGTGCAGCGACAGCACGATCGAGTCGCGGCGGGCCAGGTTGCGGCTCATCCACTCGATCGAGTCGGCGTAGACATTCGGCGTGGCCATCTCCACGGTGGCGGGCAGGTTGATGATCAGCGGCTTGTCCGGCGTCGGCGCGATGATCGCCGAGACCGCGTCGCAGACGTCCTTGGCGTACTCCAGCTCGGTGCCGGTGTAGGACTCCGGGCTGTACTCGTAGCGCCAAGAGGTGTCCGGGTAGCGCTGCTCGATCTCCAGGCACAGCGCGGCGGCGTCGGTGGCGATCTTCTTCACCGCCGCACGGTCGGCGCGGAACACCACCTTCCGCTGCAGGATCGAGGTGGAGTTGTAGAAGTGCACGATGACGCTCTGCGCGCCCGCGCATGCTTCGAACGTACGTTCGATCAACTCCGGGCGGCACTGGGTCAGCACCTGGATGGTCACGTCGTGGGGGATCGCGCCGTCCTCGATGATCTCGCGGACGAAGTCGAAATCGGTCTGGCTCGCCGAAGGGAACCCGACCTCGATCTCCTTGTAGCCCATCCGCACCAGCAGGTCGAACATGCGGCGCTTACGGGCGGGGCTCATCGGGTCGATCAACGCTTGGTTGCCGTCACGCAGGTCGACCGCGCACCAGCCCGGCGCCCGGTCGATGACCCGGTCCGGCCAGGTGCGGTCGGGCAGCGTGATCGGCTCGACCTCCTCGGCGAACGGCCGGTAGCGGAACGTCGGCATCGAGGAGTTCTTCTGTTTGTTCCACCCGGGCTGGTCGGCGGGGGCGGGCTTGCTCGGCGCGGTGATGGTGCGCGCGGCGGATACGAATGCGTCAGCAGGGGACATGGGGGTTTCTCCCGAGGATGTCGTTTTTCCCAATGGGCTGGGTCGACCGGCGCGGCAAAACCCCGCGACGGGAGCCGGTCCGATCAGACCCCGTCGCGGCGGTCGAGAAGAAGTGCCCGCTGCATGATGTCCGCGAGTTTACCGTGCCGCTGTTCGGGCGGGAAGGGAGGTCCATCGTCGGGTGATCCGACGACCCGGCTACCGTTCGGTCCGGCAGTGGACAACGCTTGTACGGGCCCGTGGTCCGACGGGACGTCGAAGGATTGGCTATGACCTGGCTGGAGCAACTGGCCGTCTTCGGTGCGGGCATCGCGGCGGGCGGCATCAACACCATCGTCGGCTCCGGCACGCTGCTCACGTTTCCCGTTCTGCTGGCGTTCGGCCTTCCTCCGGTGACCGCGAACGTCTCCAACACCATCGGTCTGGTTCCCGGCTCGATCAGCGGCGTGCACGGATATCGCAGGGAACTCGCAGGCCAGCGCGATCGACTGGTGCGGCTGGGCACCGCGTCGTTGCTCGGCGGCATCACCGGCGCGGTCCTGCTGCTGGTCTTACCGGCCGGCGCGTTCAAGGCGATCGTGCCCATATTGATCATCCTGGCACTGGTGCTGGTGGTCGTGCAGCCGCGATTGGCAGACTGGGTCAAGCGCCGCAGGGAGAACGACGACGCCCCGGCTCCCGCGCACGGCGGCCCCGTCCTGTTCGCCGCGATCTTCGCCACAGGTGTCTACGGCGGGTACTTCGGAGCCGCTCAAGGCGTGCTGCTGATCGGTTTGCTGGGCGTTTTCGTACACGACGACATCCAGCGCCTCAACGGAGTGAAGAACGCGCTCGCCCTGATCGTCAACGCGGTGTCCGCGCTGATCTTCATCGTCGTGGCGGACGTCGACTGGCGTGCGGCGGTGCTGATCGCGCTCGGCTCGATCATCGGCGGGCAGCTCGGCGCACGGCTGGGCAGGCGGATGCCGCCGGTCGCGCTGCGCGCGGTCATCGTCGTCGTCGGCGTCATCGCGGTGATCCGCCTGATGGCGTCCTAGGACGGGCCGCGCCGGGTGCCGAGGTCGTGTCGCGAAGATCTCAGGGTGGGATGTCAATCCTCAGGGGGACGACGCCCGCCCGCACGGGGCACAGGATGAGTGCCGTGCCTAGCTGGAAGATCGTCATCGCCGCCGCCCTCGCCGCCGCGCTGCCCGCGGTGAGCGGCTGCGGCGGTCCGCCGAGCCGACACGAGTCGGCGGTCGCGGAACTGGCCGCGCAGGCCGACGCGGCGCCGACGCCGCTGCTCGAGTGGGCTCCGTGCGCGGAGCCGAAGCTGAACAGGTTCCAATGCGCGACCGCGCAGGTGCCGGTGGACTACGCGCACCCGGACGGGCCGACCCTCGGGCTGGCGGTGGTGCGTCAGCAGGCCACCGACCCACAGCGGCGGATCGGCACGCTGTTCTCCGCCGTCGGAGGTCCCGGTGGGTCGGGGCTGCGCTGGGCGGAGCAAGGGGAACTGCTCGGCGGCGAGCTCGCGCGCCGCTTCGACGTGATCACCTTCGACCAGCGCGGTATCGGCCGAAGCGGGCAGGTGCGGTGCTTCGCGGACACCGAGCAGCAGCGGCGGTTCTGGTCCGGCGCGTTGCTGCCGCCGGCGAACCCCGAGCAGGAGCGGGCGGCCGACGCGGCGAGCCGCGAGCTGGCCGCCGGTTGCGCGGCGCACGGCGGCGCGTTGCTCGGGCACCTGACCACCGTCGATGCGGCACGCGACCTGGACCTGCTGCGCCGAGCCGTCGGCGATCCGCAGCTGACCTATGAAGGCGGTTCCTACGCGAGCTACCTGGGCCAGGTGTACGGCGCGCTGTTCGGCGATCGGGTGCGCGCGCTGCACCTGGCGTCGGTGATCGACCCGGACACGTACACCAACGACACGCGAAGCGCCGTCGAGAACCGCGCGGCCGGAACCGAAGAAGTGCTCGGTGAATTCCTGCGGCTGTGCGCGGACGCGGGACGGGAGCGCTGCGCCTTCGCCGCGCCGGGCGGTCAGGGCGATGCCGTCGTGAGCGGAGGTGCGGGCGCTCCCGTCCGCCCCGCCGACCTCCGCACCCGCAATGACGCTGTGCTGCAACGTCTTCGCGAGGGTCCGCTCGTGGTGGGGGCCGGAGAGCGGGCGCGGACGGTCACCTATGCCGAGGTGCTGTCGTCGCACGCGCTGTTGCTGTACGACCCGGAGCAGGGCTGGCCCGCCCTGGCCGAACTGCTCGCCGAACTGGAACGCGGACCGGCGGGCAATCCCGACGCGGTGGGCCAGATCCTCTCGGCGATCGCGCAATCGGACGGATTCCTCGACTCCTTCACCGCGATTTCCTGCGCGGACAACACCTTTCCGCGTGATCCCGGCCAATGGCCCGGCATGGCAAGGGATCTAGCCGGCGTCAGCCCGACCTACGGCGCGTTCTGGTTGTCGTTGCTCCATGCGTGCGCCTTCTGGCCTTCCCCGCCCGAGGGGTATGCCCAGCGGTATACCGGGCCGTGGATCCTGCGATCGGACACCCCGGCCGTGTTGGTCGACAACCGATTCGACCCGGTCACTCCGCTCAGCGGCGCGCGGCGCGCGCAGCAGGAATTGGTGAACGCCCGGTTGGTCGTCGTCGAGGACGGGTACGGGCACACCCCGTTGAACGAATGCACCCGGAAGCTGCGCGAGCGTTATCTCATCGACCTACAGCTACCCGCCCCCGGAGCGACCTGTCGCCCCGATGAGCTGCCGTTCGACCGATAGCAAAAACGGATATCTGTTCACAAAACGGGAATACCGGTAATCTGCGCACGCTAAGCCTGATGATGGAAGGTGACCGGTGCGTAGACGTGCCTTGTTCAAGGCGGCGGGCACCGCCGCCCTGCTCGGTGCTGTGGGGACGATGACGGGGACGAGCACGGCGTCCGCCGACCCGATGTGGGAGTCCTTGTTCCGCGCCTGGGTTCCGGAGATCTTCGCCCCGATTCCCGACCCGGCGGAGCACTCGCCCGCGATCGTCATCGGCTCGGGCTTCGGCGCCGCCGTGACCGCGTTGCGCCTGGCCGAGGCCGGGATCGTCACCACCGTGCTGGAACGCGGTTCGCGCTGGCCGAACGACCCGTGGCGGGAGATCTTCACCGGCGACGACCTGCCCGACGGCCGCGGCTTCTGGCACCGCACCCAGTTCACCGGCGTCACCAAGGTGCCGATGCATTTCGCCAGTTTCGGCGGCGTGCTGGACTGCACCGAGTATCCGGGCATCGACGTCTGGCGCGCGGCGGCGGTCGGCGGCGGCTCGGTGATCTTCAGCGGGGCCATGATCGCCCCGCAGCGCCGCTTCTTCGACCACGTCTTCGGTGGCACCGTCGATTACGGCGAGATGGAGCGCGTCTACTACCCGCGCGTGCGGGACATACTGCGGCTGAGCCCGATGCCCGCGGACATCTACAACTCCTCGCCGTTCACGCATTCCCGTGCCTGGGACGATCAGGTGCGCAAAGCCGGCTACCAGCCGCAGGCGAACGACTCGATCTTCAACTGGGACATCCTGCGCGCCGAACTCGCGGGCGGCGCGAAGCCTTCGGCCACGGCGGCCAGGAGCAACCTGGGCAACTCCAACGGCGCCAAATTCGACCTGAACCAGAACTACTTGGCCTACGCGCAGGGCACCGGACGGTGCGGGGTCTTCCCCGGCCATCGGGTGGACGCCATCGCGCAGGAATCCGGCGGCCGCTACGCGGTCACCGTGACGAAGCTGTCGCCGACCGGTGAGGTGCTGTCCACCCGCACCCTCACCTGCGATCGGCTCTTCCTCGGCGCCGGATCGATCGGCACCTCCGAACTGCTGGTCCGCGCCCAGGCCACCGGCACGTTGCCGAACCTGAACGAACATGTCGGCGACGGCTGGGGCACCAACGGTGATGTGGTGCTCGCCCGCGGCGCCAGCGCGCTCGCCGGTCACGGCCAAGGCGTGCCGAGCGCGAGCCGTATCTTCGACGAATCCGGCGTACCGCTGACCCTGGAGAGCTGGTACATCCCCGGGATCCCGTTCGAGACCGGCGCGCTGGCCTCGCTCGGCATGGTGCTCGACCCGACCCGTACCCGGTTCGGCTACGACCGGGCCGCGAACCGGGTCGGGCTGAGCTGGTCGGCCGCGAACCGGGAAGACACCGTGGCGGCGGCCAGGGCGGTCGACCACCGGATCGCCGAACGAGCGGACGCCCTCGTCGAGTACAGCGCACTCGGCTACGACGCGAACGCGCTGTTCACCGCGCATCCGCTCGGCGGAGCGGTGCTGGGGCGGGCCACCGACGGCTACGGCCGCGTGCACGGTCATCCCGGCCTCTACGTGATGGACGGCGCGGCGATACCGGGCAGCACGGGGACGGTCAATCCGTCGCTCACCATCGCCGCGCTGGCCGAACGCAATATCGAGGCGATCGTTCGCGCCGGTCGCTGAGCACGCGGCATCCGGGCGGAGCGTCCATCCGGGTGCTGCTTCCAGGAGTATCGCCAACCGTGCCGAGCATGCTTTCGGCGTACTAATGTCGGCGGCACCGTTCGGCGTCGAAGGGATTCGCAGTGTCCGCTCCCGCTTCCAGCTCGGGCATCGAGAGTTCTTCCGCCGATCGATACGGGCTGCGGGAATCACCGCAGCCGCAGGACTATCCGCGCAAGCCGCCGATGCTGTGGACCGATTTCGTGATGCTCGCGCTGGCCGTCGTGTCCGTGGCGCTGGTCGCGTGGATCACCTTCTTCCCGGTCTCCGGGCACACCTACCACGCGGTCGTGGTCGCCGACTGGTCCTTGTGCGCGGTGTTCGCGCTCGAGTTCCTGTGGCGCTGGCGCCGCGCGGGCTGGCCGTGGACCTTCCCGCTCGTGTACTGGTACGAGGTCCTCGGCATGATCCCGGTGACCAGCCTGTTCTTCCGCGGCTTCCGGCTGTTGCGGATCGTGGTGATCGTCGTCCGGCTCGCCCGGGTGGCCGATCGCCTGTTCGGCGACCGGGTGACGGCCGCGGTGGTGAACCGGTTCGTGGCGACCATCGTCGACACCATTCGCCGTCCGATGACGATCGCGGTGATGGACGAAGTGGCGCAGGTGCTGCGCACCGGCCACTACACCCGCAACATCGCGGCCGCCCTGGAGGAGAACCGCGCCGAACTGGACGAGATGATCGTCGAGCTGATCAAGAAGGACCCGCAGGCGGGCCGGGTGCGCTACATCCCGTTCCACGACGAGATCATCCGGCTGATCGCCGACACCACCTTCCGCATCGTGTTCCAGGTGCTGGAGGATCCGCGCACCGATGAACTCGTCGCGGACGTGCTGCGGGAGAACATCGATCAGATCCGCGACGCGGTCCGCGACGGTGTGCGGGTGCCGCCGTCCGCGTACGGGCCGACACCCGACGAGGACTGCGTGCGGCATCGCGTCACTCGGGCGCCGCGTGCCTGATCGCGTCCCTCGGCTGCGCCAAACGCACGGTCTCCCAGGCGATCAGCGCGATCAGGACGACGCACAGCAGGGCCAGCGACGCCAGCGCGGGCAGGGCGCAGGCCAACGGGATGAGCGCCAGCAGCACCGCCACGGCGACCACGCGGGGCATCGTGACGGTGCCGGTGGCGAAGTGCTTGAATCCCACCAGTGCGATCAGATACAAAACGACGCCGCCGTAGAGCGCGTAGAGCGGGATGCCGTACAGCGCGTCCTTCAGGGTGTGGTGCGAGGAATCCCCGACGTAGTAGAGAACTTTCTTCAGCCCCAGTGACAACGCGATGATCCCGACGATCATCGGGAAATGCCAGAAGGTGTAAGAGCCTTGGGCGATCTTGATCTGCCGACTGCCCTCGGCGTGGACGAGTTCGTGCTCCACCGCCAGAGCGGCGACGTCGAAGTACGCCCACCACAGCAGACCGGAAATGGCGAGGCCCAGCAGCGAGCCGAGAGCGATCGGCCAAGAGATCGGCAGGCCGGCCACCCCGATGCCGATCGAGACGATCGACTCACCGAGCGCGACGATGACGATCAGCCCGTATCGCTCGACGAAATGCCTGGCCGAATTCAACCGCCAATCGGTGCCCGCGAACAACGTCCACAGGTAGTCGCCCGCGATCGCGGCGATCCACAGCGCGATCTGCACCCTGCCGGTGGTCAGCGCGGCGACGACCAGCAGCGTGGTGCCGAGGGTGATCGAACCGAGCGCCCAGCGCAGCAACTGGCCGCGCAATTGCGGATCATCGGCACTGGCCAGCCAGAACATCCCGAAGTGCACCAATCGCACCACCAGGTAGGCGACGGCGAAGACCAGCGGCCCGAACCACCCGCCGGTCTTGTCGTCGAACGCCTCCGGGATGGTGAGCGCGGCGAGGAACGCGCCGCCCATGGCCGCGAACATCGCCACCCGTGCGAGGCCCTCGTCGGCGCGGACCACATTGCCGAGCCAGGAGTAGGCGATCCACAGCCACCACATCACCGCGAGCACCAGCACCGCGCGCAGCGCGTTCTTCGCGCTGGTGTCGTCCGCGATCAAGCCGGTGACCATGGTGAACGCGAAGACGAGCACCAGGTCGAAGAACAGCTCGAGCTGCGTCACCGAGGCGTCTTCGGCCATCGGCTGGAACCGCACTCGTTTGGAACCGATCATGCCGCTCATCGTCGCACCCCGATCGGTTCGGCGCCGGTTCGCTGCCGCGCCCGCCCGCCGATTTCGCGCAGAGCACAGCGCGGCTACACGGGTTGATAGGTCTCCGTTTCGGGGAACCGCTCGGCGAAATCGATGAAACACTCCGCGACCACTTCATTGGCCTTGCGGAAAGTGCGTTTCAGCAGAAATCCGGGAACAGGGAGGGGCAGATAGAGCTCGACGTGGTACCAGACGTGCGTGCCGTCGACGCTGTCGGACACTTCGAAAAAGCCGCCACCCCGGACGCCCCGGGTGCTGTCGGCGACAACCCAGGAGGACCGGTCGTCGGTCCAATCATATTCGAGCACTTGCAGATCCGAGCTGCCGAGCAGTTCCGCCTTGAGGAAGACGCGCCGCGGCCTGCGCCGGGCGTCGCGGGTGGCGACCCGCACGTCGCTGTAGGAGGACGACCATTCCGGAAGCGATTCGACGGCTGTCAGGGCATCCATGACCTGTTCGGGATCGGTATCGACGAAGAATCGGATATCCGTTTTGGTGCGCATGGCATACCTCCGACCCCCGGTTGGACAAGTCGGCCGATTGTCTCCGCGATTTGTCCGGTTCGTCAACCTGACTGTGCGAGACCACATCTCGGCTAACCGGATTACCTGCCGTTATCAGGTCGAGATCGGCGATCGGCTACCTCCGGAACAACTTCCGGACGGAAGGATGGGGTCGTCCGGAGGTTCGCGCGCCTACGATCGGATCCGAATGGGCGCCGATCTGCGGCGCCGTCGGTCGGGCGGGAGGATGTCATGAAATACGCCGAACTGCTGGCGCAGGCGCGCGACGCGATCACGGTGCGCCGGGTCTACGGTGACCCCTACGAATCCGGTGGGGCGATAGTCATCCCCGCCGCCTCGGTCGGCGGCGGTGGTGGCGGCGGCGGAGGCGGCGGGAACAGTCCGGACGGGGAGGGTGCCGGGGAAGGGGTGGCGTTCGGAGTAGGCGCCAAGCCCGTCGGCGCCTATGTGCTCCGTGACGGGCGATTGACCTGGCATCCAGCCGTGGATGTCAACGCGATCATCGAGACGGCGGGCAAGGTGCTGATCGCGGGGGTGCTGGCCTTCGCGCTGACTCGCTACGCCAAACGCCGCGCCTGACCGGCGCGGCGAGCGGCGTCTCCTGTCGGCGAGCACCGGACCGAGCGCGGGCGAGGCCGCCCGGCGCGCGATCCGACGCGGCGTTCATTCCGATGTGGCGGGCTCGACGATCGCGTCGGGCCCTGGATACACCAGCGACTCGTGACCGTCGGAGAAGCGCACCACGTAGGGCGGCGTCCCCTCCGGCCCGCGGACCTCGATGATCTCGGCCAGGTGATCCACTTCTCCCACCACGTGTCCGTGCACGCAGAGTCGATCTCCTACATGTGCGATCATCGCCCCATTATCGAACGCCAGTGGTGCGCGTCACAACCACTCGGGCGAAGGCGGCGGATCCGGTTCAGTCGTCCGCGCTGATCACGCGCTCGACCGCGGCTTCGATCAAGGCCCGGCTCTGCTCCTCGGTGAACACGTCGGGCAGCGTCATCCGGTCGACGATCAGCCAGTTCAGCGCGAGGTAGAGCAACAGCACCGACTTCTCGTCACCGGGCAGCCCCGCCGCCAGATGGTTGCGCACGTTGTAGTCGATGTCCTCGCGCACTCGCTCGGTCAGCACCGCGCGCAATTCCGGCCGCCGGGTCGCCTCCAGGCGCAATTCGAGCAGGGCGAGGTAGCCGGTGCGGAACGCCTCGATGCGTTCGACCGTCTCCGTCATCAGTTCGATGATATTGGCGCGGGTCTTCGGCCCGTCGGTCAGTTGGGTCATCGTGGCTTCGCTCGGCTGTAGCCGCTCGTAGAACCGTCGGCCCGCCTGAGTGAGCAGGTCGTCGCGGTTGGCGAAGTAGTTCGACGCCGTGCCCGCGGGTACCCCGGCCTCCTTGTCCACCGCGCGGAAGGTCAGTCCGCGCGCCCCATCGCGCGCCAAGACCTCGATCGCGGCGTCGACCAGCGTCTGTCGTCGCTCCGGATTGGTCCGCACTTGACACCACTCCATTCGTAGTACTATCTTCCAATCACTACATGCAGAGTACTACAAGTGAGGTGCTGGTATGCGAAAGCTGGTCTACTACGTGGCTGTGTCGCTGGACGGCTACATCGCGGGCCCGGCGGGGGAGTTCGACTTCTATCCGTCCGACGCCGAAATGGGCGCGTGGCTCAACGGCCGGTATCCGGAATTCGTGCCGAGTCACTTGCGTCCGCTGGTGGGGATGGCGGTGGACGAACCGAACAAGCGGTTCGACACCACCGTGATGGGCCGCGGCACCTACGAACCGGCCCTGTCCGAAGGCGTGACCAGCCCGTACGCGCACCTGAAGCAGTACGTGGTCTCCAGCACGCTCGGGCGCATCGATGATCCGGCCGTCGAGGTGGTCGAACGCGACCCCCTCGGCCTGGTGCGGGAGCTGAAGCAAGCCGAAGGCGGGGATATCTGGCTGGTCGGCGGTGGTGAACTCGCCGCCCAACTACTGGGCGAGCTGGACGAGATGATCATCAAGAGTTACCCGGTGGTCGCGGGCAGCGGGATATCCGCGTTCTCCGGCGCGTTCCGTCCCACTTTGTTCACCCCGGTGCAACGCAAAGAGTTCGGCAACGGCGCGCAGGTCACCTGGTTTACGCGCGCCTGAGTTCCCGACTTCCCTCCGAAAGGTGTTTTCATGCGAAAACTCGTCTATTTCGTCGGCCTCTCCCTCGACGGCTATATCGCGGGGCCGAACGGTGAGATCGACTTCTTACCGGTGGGCGATGAGATGTGGGAGTGGCTACGCGCGGAGTATCCCGAGACGCTGCCCACCCACGTGCGGCCGCATATCGGACTCCCCGTGGACGCGCCCAATCAGAAGTTCGACACCCTCGTCATGGGTCGCGGCACCTACGATCCCGCCCTGGCCATCGACGTGACCAGCCCGTACGCCCACCTGAAGCAGTACGTGGTGTCCAGCACGCTCGGCCGAATCGATGATCCGGCGGTAGAACTGGTCGAGCACGACCCGGTGGGGCTGGTCCGCGAACTGAAGCGGCAGGACGGTAAGGACATCTGGCTGGCGGGTGGCGGCCTGCTCGCCGCCGCGCTGCTGGAGGAGATCGATGAACTGGTGATCAAGAGCTATCCGGTCGTCGCGGGCGCCGGGGTACCCGGCTTCGCGGGCGAGTTCCGTCCGACGCTGTTCCGGCCGACCGAGCGCAAGGCCATCGGCGACGGCGTCCAGGTCAGCTGGTTCACCCGGGCCTGAGCCGACGCCCGGCCTCGGGACGCGGCCGGCTCGGTGGTCGAGCCGGGAGCGATCTGCCGTTGCCGCCTGCGCTCCGCCCGGAGAGACCCGGGTCAGCTCGCGTCGGTGAGGAACGACAGTCGCACCTGCCGGTCCGGGTTGTCGACATTGAGATCGACCAGCGCGATCGACTGCCAGGTGCCGAGGGCGAGCTCCCCGCCGAGCACCGGCACGGTCGCGTACGGCGCGATCAGGGCGGGCATGACGTGGGAGCGTCCGTGTCCGCGCGAGCCGTGCGCGTGCCGCCACCGGTCGTCGGCGGGCAGCAGATCGCGCAGCGCGGCCAGCAGATCGTCGTCGCTGCGCGCGCCGAGTTCCATGACCGCGATCCCCGCGGTGGCGTGCGGCACGAAGACGTGCAGCAGCCCGTCGCCGCCGGCTGAACGCGCGAAAGTCGCGCACTGCGGCGTGATGTCCTGTACCACTTCATTGTGGCCTGTTCGCACCTCGAGCAGTGTGCTCTTCATGTGCACATCGTCCCTCATCCGTCGCGGCCCCCGCGGTGCTATCGGGATGGGATGCGGCTGTGGGCTTTTCCACAAGCCGGGTAGGTAGCGGCAAAACCGCTGGCCCCGGCCGGTACCCTGAATGACTGTTACCAGTTTGTTGTCGATCTTGGAGGACCCTGTCGTGGCTCTCGTGGTTCAGAAGTACGGAGGATCCTCGGTGGCGACCGCCGAGCGTATCCGGCGCGTCGCTGAACGGATCGTGGAGACCAAGAAGCAGGGCCACGATGTGGTGGTCGTCTGCTCCGCCATGGGTGACACCACCGACGAGCTGCTCGACCTCGCGCAGCAGGTGGCGCCGTCGCCGCCCGCCCGCGAGATGGACATGCTGCTCACTTCCGGTGAGCGCATCTCCAACGCGCTGGTCGCCATGGCCATCCACTCCCTCGGTGCCGAGGCCCGCTCGTTCACCGGTTCGCAGGCGGGTGTGATCACCACCGGCGCGCACGGCAACGCGAAGATCATCGATGTGACCCCCGGTCGCGTCCGCGCCGCACTGGACGAGGGCCTCGTCGTCCTGGTCGCGGGCTTCCAGGGCGTGAGCCAGGACAGCAGGGACGTCACCACGCTGGGTCGCGGCGGCTCGGACACCACGGCCGTCGCGCTGGCGGCCGCGCTGCAGGCCGATGTGTGCGAGATCTACACCGACGTGGACGGCGTCTTCACCGCCGATCCGCGGATCGTGCCCGACGCGCAGCGGCTCGAGCAGGTCTCCTACGAGGAGATGCTGGAACTGGCGGCCTGCGGGGCCAAGGTGCTGATGCTGCGCTGCGTCGAATACGCCCGCCGCTACAACGTGCCCGTGCATGTGCGCTCGTCCTACACCGACAAGCAGGGCACCTACGTTTACGGATCGATGGAGGACATCCCCTTGGAGCAAGCAATCCTCACCGGCGTCGCGCACGACCGCAGCGAGGCCAAGGTGACCGTGGTCGGGCTGCCGGACGAACCGGGCTACGCCGCCAAGGTGTTCCGCGCCGTCGCCGACTCGGAGATCAACATCGACATGGTCCTGCAGAACATCTCGAAGATCGAGACCGGCAAGACCGACATCACGTTCACGCTGCCGAAGTCCGAGGGCGCCCGCGCGGTCGAGATGCTGACCAAGCGCCAGGCCGAGATCGGCTTCTCCCAGGTGCTCTACGACGATCACATCGGCAAGGTGTCGCTGGTCGGCGCGGGCATGAAGAGCCACCCGGGCGTCACCGCCACCTTCTGCGAGGCGCTGGCCGAGGCGGGTGTGAACATCGACCTGATCTCCACCTCGGAGATCCGGATCTCCGTGCTGGTCAAGGACACCGAACTGGACGAGGCCGTGCAGGTGCTGCACAAGGCCTTCGATCTGGGCGGCGACGAGGTCGCGGTGGTCCACGCGGGAACGGGGCGATAGGTCATGGGAGTTCGCGTAGGAGTCGTCGGCGCGACCGGGCAGGTCGGCGCCGTCATGCGGAAGCTGCTGCACGAGCGCGACTTCCCGGCCGACGAGCTGCGGTTCTTCGCCTCCGCCCGTTCGGCGGGCAAGACGCTGCCCTGGCGCGGCCGCGAGATCGTCGTCGAGGACACCGAGACCGCGGATCCGTCCGGCTTGGACATCGCGCTGTTCTCGGCGGGCGCCACCATGTCCCGCGTGCAGGCGCCGCGTTTCGCCGCGGCGGGCGTCACGGTGATCGACAATTCCTCGGCGTGGCGCAAGGACCCCGAGGTCCCGCTGGTGGTCAGCGAGGTCAACCCGGAGCAGACGCGCAACCTGGTCAAGGGCATCATCGCCAACCCGAACTGCACCACGATGGCGGCCATGCCGGTGCTCAAGCCGCTGCACGACATCGCCGGTCTGCGCCGTCTGATCGTGTCCAGCTACCAGGCCGTCTCCGGCAGCGGTCTGGCCGGTGTCGAAGAGCTGGCGAGCCAGGCCCGCGCGGTGATCGGCGACGCCGAGAAGCTGACCCACGACGGCCGCGCCGTGGACTTCCCCGCCCCGAACAAGTACGTCGCCCCGATCGCGTTCAACGTGCTCCCGCTGGCGGGTTCGCTGGTCGACGACGGCTCCGGCGAGACGGACGAGGATCAGAAGCTGCGCAACGAGAGCCGCAAGATCCTCGGCATCCCGGATCTGGCCGTGAGCGGCACCTGCGTGCGCGTGCCGGTCTTCACCGGCCACTCGCTCTCGGTGAACGCCGAATTCGCCGAGCCGCTCTCGGTCGAGCACGCCAAGGAGATCCTGGCCAAGGCGCCCGGCGTGAAGCTGGTCGACGTGCCGACCCCGCTCGCCGCGGCCGGCATCGATGAATCCCTCGTCGGCCGCATTCGCCAAGACCCGGGCGTGCCGGACGGCCGCGGGCTCGCGCTGTTCATTTCCGGTGACAATCTGCGTAAAGGCGCTGCCCTCAACACCATTCAGATCGCCGAGGTGCTGATCGGCGACCGCTGAGACAGATCGATCGAACGGGCTGCGGACTTTCCGTGGCCCGTTCGTCGTTTCCGGAACCGATCAGCGGACGCGCAGTCCGTCGAAGACGACGGCGAAGGCGCGGTCGCGCTGGGCGGGAGTGGCCGTGCTGCCGTGGGTGGCGAGGAACGCGCCCTTGACCAGGCGCATCAGGTCATCGACATCGATGTCGGTGCGTACGCCGCCCGCTTCCTGCGCGCGGGTGAGCAGCGCGCCGATCACCGTGTTCAGTTCGTGCACCGGCCGCAGATACGCCGGGGCATCCGCGCCGCCCACCGCATCGGCGAGATCGCGTTTGACGCTGCCCTCCGCCACGAGCCGGGCCAGGAAGTCGAAGAAGGCGGGCACCGGGTCGGCGGCGTCGGCCAGTTCCCGGGCAGAGGAGATGATCCGGTCGACTCGATCCACGATCGCCGCCTCGAACAGCGCCTCCTTGGTCGGAAAGTGCCGGTAGACGGTGCCCGCGCCGACACCGGCCCGCCGCGCGATCTCGTCCAGCGGAACCGCGAGCCCCTCCGCCGCGAACGCTTCTTGCGCGGCTGCCAGCACCCGCTCGCGGTTGCGGCGGGCGTCGGCGCGCAGCGGTCGGCGCTCGGGCTCGGTCATGAGGGACGAGTTTACTGTTGACAAGCGGGGCGATCGTTCCGGATGATAAGCGGGTCGTTCGTTCCGTTTATCCGGAGGTGTGGTGATGACTCTCGACTCGCCCGTCGAAAGCCCGCGTGAGCTGGTCGAGCGGCTGTTCAGCGAGCTACGCTCCCGCGACGCGGAGGCGTTCGTCGCGCGGTTCGCGCCCGACGCCATCTTCGAGATCCCGTTCACCGTCCCGGGGCTCCCGGCCCGCTTGGAAGGCCGCGAGGCGATTCGCGAGCACTTGGCGCAGCGCTGGTCGGGACTTTCCGGAATCGAAGTGCACGCCATCCATCCTCAGGTCTACGAGACCACCGACCCCGAGGTGCTGCTCGTGGAGAACGAGGTCGACATGACCGTCCCGGGATCCGGCCGCGCTCGGGTTCGCACGTCCGTCAACGTCGTTCATGTCCGCGACGGCGAGGTCGTGCTCTTCCGCGACTATATGGACACCGCCCGCTTCGCCCGCTCCGCGAAGCGGTGAATGACGCGTTCGCTGCGAACGTCGCTCTTGCGGGACCCTGAAGTTGTCGGATGAGTACGACGCCGCGGAGTGGTACCATATCTCGTACTACTGGCTGGAGGGACTCATGGCTGCCGCGATTACCGTCAGTGAGGCGCGCAAGAACCTGTTTCCCCTGGTCAGGAAGGTCAATGAGGATCACGACACGATCGAGATCGTGTCGAAAGGGGGGAACGCTGTGCTCATGTCCAAGGAAGACTACGACTCCCTGATGACGACCGTGGAATTGCTCAGCGGGCGCGATGGGGCGCGCCTACGCCGATCGATTCAGGAACTCGAGAATGGTGGCGGCGCCGAACGCGACCTCATCGAATGAAGGTCGTTTTCTCCGAATCCGCGTGGGAAGAGTATTCGGCGTGGCTGCAGCGCGACCGTCTCGTGCTGAAGAAGGTCAATGTACTGATCAAGGCGATCATGGCGGAGCCCTTCGAAGGCGTCGGTAAGCCCGAACCTCTGAAGCACGACTTGGCGGGGTACTGGTCACGACGGATCACGCAGGACCATCGCATCGTCTACCGCGTCGTCGATGATGCGATCCGGATCGCCAAGGTGGGCAAGCACTACGACTGACCTCGTTCTGCCCGCCGAAAAGGCCTCGCTCGGCGCACGGCGCGGCTGTTAGCCTGCGCCGATGGCGAATCCTCATCCTCATGTGTATCTCGGCGACCGGATCGTCGCGGCCGATGCCGCCACGGTGGGCGTCGCATCGTCGGCGGTGTTGTACGGACTCAGCGTCTACACCGTTTTCCCGGTGCATGTGGATGGAGCAGCGCGTACGGTATTCCGCCTGGACGACCATTTCCGCCGGCTCGAGGAGTCCTGCAAGATCATCGGAATCGATCGGTTCGCGGCGGAGTGGGATTTCGAGCGGTTCCGAGCGACCGTCGTGGAACTGATCGCGGTGAACGCTCCGCGCGAGGACGTTTTCGTCCGGGCGACGGTGCATGTGGTCGAGTCCATTCCGGGCACCCGGGTGCGGGGCTGCGCGATCCAGGTCAGCATGTTCGTCTACGACGCGGTGCCCATAGTCCCGCAGGACGGCATGCGCCTGAAGTCGAGTCCGTGGCGGCGCATTCCGGACAACGCGATTCCGTCCCGCGCGAAAGTCAACGGGGCATATGTGAATTCCGTGCTGGCCAAGCAGGACGCGATCGACAGCGGCTACGACGACTGCGTCTTCCTCGATGGCAACGGGCACGTCTGCGAACTCAGCGCGGCCAATATCTTCCTGGTCCGCAACGGCACACTGATCACCCCCGATGTCTCCTGCGACATCCTCGACGGCATCAACCGCAGGACCGTACTCACCTTGGCGGCCGAGGACGGCATTCCGGTGGTCGAACGCACCGTCGATCTCACCGAGTTGTACATCGCCGATGAGGTGTTCGTGACCGGAACGTCGGCAGGCGCGGCGCCGGTCGTCGAGGTGGACGGCCGCGTCGTGGCGAACGGCGTGCCCGGTCCGATCTCCCAGGGGCTGCGCAAACGCCACTACGCGGCACTGCGTACCGACAACGTGCACGGTTGGGTCACGGATTTGTCCGCGGCCCGGTAGTCCACCGCGCCGCTCA
Organism: Nocardia sp. NPDC047654; assembly: GCF_043205035.1. Lineage (NCBI taxonomy): Bacteria > Bacillati > Actinomycetota > Actinomycetes > Mycobacteriales > Nocardiaceae > Nocardia > Nocardia sp. NPDC047654. The sequence continues at coordinate 37,051 of NZ_JBIDDF010000020.1, read as the reverse complement.
GCGGATGCCCGGGGTGCGCGGGTCGGGTCCGAGACAGACCAGGATGGCGCACCCCGGAGGGGTGTCCGCGAACGGCGGGTCCAGCGGGTGATTCAGGCAAGCGAAGACATTGCAGCCCGGATAGGCGGCGGGACCGAGCCCGAACACTGCGATCAGGATGTCCGTGTCGACGAAGCGGCGGGGGTCCAGCCGCAGCGGCGGCTCGACGTAGGGCCCCGGGTCGGGCACCGGCCGGTCGTCGAACGCGTCGAACACCTTGCGGAAGAACTCGTAGGGCAGTTCCTGGGTGTTCTGTACGACGCCCGACACGCCCTGGCTGCTGACGTTTCCGAAGACGCCGGTCCACACCACCGTGAGATCGAGGCTCGGAATGACGAAGACGTTCTGCAACCCGAGCCCGGCCATCGCGTACACGTCACCGGGAAGGAAGTCGGCGATCTCGGCGCAACCGCTGCCGAGCCAGAACAGGTAGCCGTAGCACGCGTTCGTGGGTGACGGCGTGCGTGCCATGGTCAAGTAGTCGGTGGAGACGATCCGCTGCGCGCCCCAGCGCCCGTCGTTGCCGACCAGCAGGCCGAGTTTCGCGAAGTCGTTCGGCGGGATCATCAGGTGCGCGTAGCCGTAGGTGTGCCCGGAGCGGTCGCGCGCCCAGTAGTAATCGCTGCGGAGAATGCCGAGCGGATCGAACAATTCGCGCTGCGCGAACCGTTGCAGAGGCTCTCCGACGGCCAGCTCCACCACGTAGGCCAGCAGGTCGACATTGCGCTGGCTGTAGGTGAAGACGGTGCCCGGCGGATTGTCCAGCGGCACGCCGAGCGCCTGGACCGCGCTGTCCGGATCGACCGGGATCACACCGGTGACGCCCTCGGTGAGCACGCCGACCCGCATGCCCGAGGTCTCGGTGAGCAGGTTCTCGACGGTGATCGACCGGTGCGCCGCATCGCCGAGCCCCGCGGGCAGATAGCGGCCGATCGGTGCTCGGAGATCGAGTTTTCCTTGGTCCCAGGCGATTCCGGCGAGCAAGGAGACGACGCTCTTCGTCGAACTCCAGATGTTCCAGGCCACGTCGCCGGTCTGGTCGTTCGTCGGTCCCTCGCCGATGAGGCAGTTGTGCCGGAACACCTGCACGTTGAACCGGTTTCGACCGGACGCGAAGGTCAGTGCGTCCTGGAGTTTCACGGAATCCAGACCGACCTGTTCCGGCGCCGCCCGCTCCAGATCGCGTCCCGAGCTGACCGCGCACCGAACCTGCTCGCCGGGCGCGGCCACCGCGCTTGCGGCGAACGCATTGCACGCCACCAGCGAAACTGCCGCGATTCCCGCCAGGAATCCACCGAAACGCCCCATAAGCAAGAGGCTAGCGCCCTTTCGCCTGATCACACGGGCAACAGGCGGGGAACTGGACGTCCGATATCCGCGCGGGCCGGACTCGGGCGCCTCGCCGTTGAACTCGGTCGGGGGACACCCTTATCGCATACCCGCTGCGCAAAGGGCGAGCGTGCCGAGCGATCGGGGACGCGCGGGCGCTATCGGCCTGCCGAGCACGTGCGGTGCCAGGCCTGGGTCCGTGCCGCGACGGCCGGGCGTCATCGGCGGGAGCTCCTGGCCAGGCCATATAACGCGGTGCCGAGTGCCAGCGCACCGAGCCCCGCGAGCACGGAGCCGAGGGGCAGGGAGAACCCGACGACGACGCAGCCCACCGCGCCGACCACGGGAACCCACCGGGGTGGGCGGTTCTCCTCGGCGCTCAGGGTGGCGGCGGAGACGTTGGCGATCAAGTAGTAGAAGAGCACGGTGAACGAGGAGAATCCGATGGCCGCGCGCAGATCGAACAGCGCGGCGACCACGGCGACCATCGTGCCGACCACCAGTTCCGCGCGGTGCGGCACCCCGAACCGCGGATGCACGGCGGCGAGCGCGCCCGGCAGATAACGGTCCCGCGCCATGGCGAGCACTGTGCGTGACACGCCGAGGATCAACGCGAGCAGCGATCCGGTCGCCGCGAGTACCGCGCCGATCCGCACCACCGGAGCGGCCGCGGGGACGCCTGCCGCACCGACCACTCGCGCCAGTGGATCGGTGGCCTGGGCCAGTCCGGCGGAGCCGAGAACGCTCAGCGCCGCGACCGCCACCAGCGCGTAGACCACGAGGGCGAGTCCGAGCGCGATCATGACGGCACGGGGAATGGTGCGTCGCGGTTCGCGCACCTCCTCGCCGAGCGTGGCGATGCGGGCGTACCCCGCGAACGCGAAGAACAGCAACCCCGCCGCCGTGAGCACCTCGCGCGGGCCGATCCGGTCGGGCAAGGCCGTTGCCGCCGAGTGCGTTCCCGCCAGCCCGATCACGATGACGATGGCCAGCACCGTGAGCACCACCGCGACGAGCACCCGGGTCACGAACGCCGACTTCTGCACCCCGGTGTAGTTGACGGCGGTGATCGCCACCACCGCCCCCACCGCCACGGCATGCGCCTGTGCGGGCCAGGCGTAGCTACCGACGGTCAGCGCCATCGCCGCACACGAGGCGGACTTGCCCGCGACGAATCCCCACCCCGCGAGATACCCCCAGAACGGTCCGAGCCGCTCCCGCCCGTAGACATACGTTCCACCGGACACGGGATACCGCGCCGCGAGCCGTGCCGACGACGTCGCATTGCAGTACGCCAGCACCGCCGCCACCGCGAGCGCCACCGGCAACCAACTCCCTGCCGAAGCCGCCGCGGGCGCCAGCGCCGCGAATATCCCCGCCCCCACCATCGCCCCCAACCCGATGACCACCGAATCGGTTAGTCCGAGCCTGCGGTGCAAGGTCCCGTCCTGCGACGCCATGAAGTGCATCCTCCCGCATCGCCCCCGCCGCCGCAGAGCGAGTACGACTCGGCGAAGAACTCCGGCGGTGGTACATGGCTGCGGCGAAACGCGAGAAGTTTCCCGCTCAGATGTGGTCGGAAATGACAACGCCGCCGGATTCGCGAGGAATCCGGCGGCGCTGCGAGCTCGGACACCATATCGGTGTCACAACCGTCGACGTCCCACAAGCGCCTCTCGGCGGGTGGTCGCTCGTAGCGACAAAGGGGTGCGGCCCGGGGCTGTCCGGACGCCGGCGTGGGTGTCGACGTCCCACAAGCGCCTCTCGGCGAGTGGTCGCTCGAAGCGACAAAGGGGGTGCGGCCCGGGGCTGTCCGGACGCCGACAGGGGGTTCAACCACCGGCTCCCGCAAGCTATTCCGCGCCAGATCTGTGATGCCGGTCACTTCGGGCGGGTCGCGTTCGAGGTCGTGCTCGGCGAGTCGCGGCCGGTGGACGTAGCCTTCGGGCTGAAATTTTTCTTGAATGATTCCAGATTGTTTTCTTGACTTATTCCAGAAAAGGGCCAGACTCGAAGCATGCACACCAATAGCGCCGATCCACGCGAGTGGCTGCGAGCAGCGGGTTTGCGGGTCACCGCCCCGCGGATCGCGGTGCTGGACGCGGTTGCCGCGCGGCCGCATTCGGATGCCGACACGGTGGCCGCAGCCGTCCGGGACGCGCTGGGCTCGGTGTCCACGCAGGCTGTCTACGACGTCTTGCATGCTTGCGTGCGCGCCGGGATCCTGCGGCGGATCGAGCCCGCGGGCTCGTCCGTGCGATACGAGACCCGGATCGGTGACAACCACCACCATCTGGTGTGCCGAAGCTGCGGTGCGGTCGCGGATGTCGACTGCGCCGTGGGCGAAGCCCCATGTCTGGACCCTTCGGACGCTCACGGATTCGTGGTCGATGAAGCCGAGGTCGTCTTCTGGGGGCTGTGCCCGACCTGCCGTTCCGAGTAGCGGTCCGCATCTTGCCACCCCGGGTAGCACTCCCGGGACGATGTTCACCACCCGAGGAGTCCGATGACCAAGCCGACCACCACGAACACCGGTATCCCGGTAGAGAGCGACGACGAATCGCTCACCGCGGGCGCGCAAGGCCCGATCCTGCTGCACGACCACTACCTCATCGAGAAGCTCGCCCAGTTCAACCGGGAACGGGTGCCGGAACGTATCGTGCACGCCAAAGGCGCGGGCGCTTACGGCGAACTGGTCGTGACCAACGACGTCAGCAGGTACACCAAGGCGAAACTGTTCCAGCCCGGCGCGCGCACGGAGTCGCTGGCGCGATTCTCCACCGTGGCCGGTGAGCAGGGCAGCCCGGACACCTGGCGTGACCCGCGCGGATTCGCGGTGAAGTTCTACACCGAGGACGGCAACTACGACCTCGTCGGCAACAACACGCCCATCTTCTTCATCAAGGACCCGATCAAGTTCCCCGACTTCATCCGGTCGCAGAAGCGCCTGCCCGGCAACGGTCTTCGCGATCACAACATGCAGTGGGATTTCTGGACCCTGCGCCCGGAGAGCGCGCACCAGGTGACCTGGCTGATGGGCGATCGCGGCATCCCGAAGACCTACCGGCACATGAACGGCTACGGATCGCACACCTATCAGTGGATCAATGCCGCGGGCGAGCGCTTCTGGGTCAAGTACCACTTCAAGACCGACCAGGGCATCGAATACCTGACCCAGGCCGACGCCGACCGGATCGCGGGCGAGGACGCCGATTACCACCGCAAGGACCTGTGGGAGGCGATCGAGCGCGGCGACTTCCCGAGCTGGACGGTGTACGTGCAGGTCATGCCGGTCGCGGAGGCGGAAGGCTACCGGTTCAACCCGTTCGACCTGACCAAGGTGTGGTCGCACAAGGACTACCCCTTGCTCGAGGTCGGCAAGTGGACGCTGAACCGCAACCCGCGCAACTACTTCGTCGATATCGAGCAGGCCGCGTTCGAGCCGTCGAATGTGGTTCCCGGCATCGGCTTCTCGCCGGACAAGATGCTGCTCGGCCGCGTCTTCGCCTACGCGGATGCGCACCGTTACCGCATCGGCACGAACTACGCGCAGTTGCCGCCGAACCAGGCCAGGGCGGCGGAGGTGAACTCCTACTCCAAGGAGGGCGCCATGCGGTACCACTACAACGAGCCGAATGTGCCGGTGTACGCGCCGAATTCGTTCGGTGGGCCGCACGCCGCCCCGGAGCGGGCGCCCGACGGCGGCATCTGGGACTTCGACCCGGCCATCGTGCGGGCAGGCTACCTGCGGCACGCCGAGGACGGTGACTTCACCCAGGCGGGCACCCTGGTCCGCGAGGTGCTCGACGACGCGCAACGCGAGCGGCTGGTGCGCAACATCGTCGGCCACGTGCTCGGCGGTGTGCGGGAACCGGTGCTCGGCCGGGTTTTCGAGTACTGGAAGAACGTGGACGCCGACCTCGGCAAGCGGGTCGAGGAGGGCGTGCGGGCCGGGCTCGACGGCAGCTCGCAGGGCTGAGCGCCCGCATCGAAGGCAGGTGTGCGTCATCGGCGCGCACCTGCCTTCGGCGTGTCCGGCCGATCCTGTTCGCCCGGTAGGTGCCCGGGTGTCAGAGTGACGGCATGTCTCGGCTGACACGCGACCACCGGGTGGCGCTCGCCGCCGCATCGGCTCTGCTGGCCGGCTGCGGTACAACTCGACACCGCGATTCCCGGTGACGAGCGGGACACCACCACGCCCGCCGCGCCGGCGGCGGACTACCGCGCTTCGGCGCTGGGTGACGCGCTCGGCGCACCCGAACGCGATCAGCTGGAGGCCTGGCCGAAGGCGAACACCACCGGCGGCGAACGCACCCGCGCGGGGTTGCCGCGAGCTGGGTCACCGGCGACAAGACCGGCACCGGGTCCTACGGCTCGGCCGACAACGTCGCGACCGTCTGGCCGGAGGGTGGCCGGGACCCGATCGTGATCGCGATCCTGAGCCGCAAGTCCGACGCGGACGCCGAGGCGAACAACGACCTGCTGGTGGAAGTGACGAAGGTAGCCGTAGAACGTCTACGGTGACCTACGGCGCCCGCCCCATCGAATGGATCGGCATCGCCGGCTGCGCGCCTTCCGTCGCCGCGGTGCGCCGGACTCAGCGGGGACTGTAGTGGACCTGGCCGGGTTCGGGCGGCCAGGTTCGTACACCTACAGCAGGCCCCACCAGTACAGCAGGCTGGCCAGAATCCAGACCACCACGGTTTCCATCGTCGCTCCCAATCTTTCGGCGCACTCGTCACCATCATCCCGCGATCCGGCTCCGCGCGGTAGCAGCTTGCTGGGCACCGCTTCATAAAGGTGCGCTCACCTGCGGTTTCGATCTTGCAAGGTGTTCTTAAGTGCGTGCCAAGCGCCGGCCTGCATTGTTTGTCTCGCGGGAGGAACAAGCCCAGCACCGAAGGTGCGAACCGGGGAACGACCTGTCTCGAGGGGTGACAGGCCGGACCTCGGGGGTGGTGTCCGCCGGGCCGGTCTACGAGGGGTGGCCGGCCCGGCGGACGCGGACGCGGAGCGGACGCTCGCACCGGCTCTTCCTGGAGCTGACCGGCAACGACACGGTGGTTGCCGCTGCCGAAGGTAACCAATGAGTGCGCGGCACCGGGTCCACAGGTCCACAGCGGAAAGGTGCGGCTGGGCTGGTCGCGAGGGTGATCGGCCCACTTCTGGAACCTGTTCTAGACAGATGCGTGATTCTGTCTTACGGTCGATACATGGTGAACGTTGCGTATCGGCCAGCTCCGGTGTTCGAACTCCGTTCCGGCCCCACTTGGGCATCGCCTTGGGGGATGTACAGGGCGCTGCGTGAGCACGATCCGGTGCAGCACGTCGTACCGGCGGCGCGCCCGGAGAACGACTACTGGGTGCTCACCCGGCACGAGCACGTGTACGCGGCGGCACGCGACAGCGAAACGTATTCCTCTCGCGACGGGCTGACGGTGGAATACGGCGAACTCGACGAACTCGGCCTAGCCGACAACCCCCCGCTGGTGATGCAGGACCCGCCGCAGCACACCGACTTCCGCAAACTGGTCGCTCGCGGGTTCACCCCGCGTCAGGTCGAGGAAGTCGAGCCGGTGGTCCGCCGGTTCGTGCGCGACCGGCTCGACGACCTCGGGGCACAGGGCGGTGGTGACATCGTCGAGCAGCTGTTCAAGCCGCTGCCGAGCATGGTGGTGGCGTACTACCTCGGGGTGCCCGAACAGGACCGGGTGAGGTTCGACGGATGGACCGACGCCGTCGTCGCGGGCAGCATCGACCGGACGAACACCAAGGCGCAGGCGGCGTCGGCGGAGATGATGGGTTACTTCGCCGGGCTGATCGAACGCAGGCGCTCCGACCCCGGCGACGACACGGTGTCACTGCTGGTCCAGGCGGGAATGGCGGCCGACGACACGGACGTGCGCGGGCTGATCCAAATCCTCGCCTACGCCTGGACCATGGTCGCGGGCGGCAACGACACCACCACGGGCCTGCTCGGCGGCGCCGTGCAACTGCTGCAACAGCACCCGGATCAGCGCGCCGCGCTCGCCGCGGAGCCGGACCGGATTCGTGTCGCGATCGAGGAGTTCGCCCGGCTCACCTCGCCGGTGCAAGGGTTGGCGCGAACCGCGACGCGCGATGTCGAACTGGCCGGGAGAACGGTGCGAGCGGGGCGGAAAGTACTGCTGGCGTTCGGGTCCGCCAACCGCGACGAGCGGGCGTTCGGCGCGGACGCCGACGAACTGGACATCGACCGGAATCCGCAGCGCATCCTCACCTTCGGGCACGGGCCGCACCACTGTCTCGGTGCGGCGGCGGCGCGGATGCAGGCCAGGGTCGCGCTCGAGGAGCTGCTCGATCGGTTCCCCGAGTACGTGGTCGACATCGATGCGGTCGAGTACGCGAGCGGTCCGTACGTTCGCAGGCCGACTACTGTGCCGTTCCGGTGCAGGGGCTGAGCGGCGAGGTGGCGCGACCCGGACCGCGCCCGTCCGCCCGCGCCGCAGCCGGTGAACCCGGCGTCGGCGGGCCGGAGAACTCGGGCGCGGCGGTCCGCACCGCTGTCGGAGTGGCGCCGCGGTGCGGTGAAGTAGGACGCCGCGGTGCGGTGAAGTAGGAGAGGACACGGCATGAGTGGCGATTGGCTGGCCGGCGGCCGCACCGAGCTGGCCGGTGAGCGCATTCTCGACGCGGTGCGCGCGCTGTTCATCGACAAGGGCGTCAGCGGGGTCGGCATGGCCGAAGTCGCCGACGCCGCAGGCTGTTCCAGGGCGACGCTGTATCGCTACTTCGAGAATCGGCAGGCGCTGTATGTGGCCTTCGCGGGGCGGGAGGCGCGGCAGTTGATCGAGCGAGTCTGGCGCGACCGCGCGGTGCCCGCGAGCGCGGAGCCGGGGGAGCAGTTGCTCGACACGTTGACCGCGCTGCTCGCAGAGGTACGGAAAACGCCGCATCTAGCGGTCTGGTTCGAACCGTCCAACGCGGGCATCGTTGCCCAGCTGGCGAATTCGGCGGGGGTGGTGGACGCGCTGGCCACGAACTTCGTCGCCGGATTCCGCCCCGGGCTGCCCGCCATCGCCGCCGAGCGCGTCGGTCGGTGGGTGGTGCGTGCGATGGTGTCGTTGCTGACGCTGCCCGGTGCGGGGGAAGACGAGGAGCGGGCGATGCTGCGCGACTTCGTGCTGCCGTTCCTGCTCGACGACCGGACGGTGATCGCCTGATCCGGCACGTCGTCGACCGGAGCCGCGCGGGACTCCGGTCGAAGCGCGACCCCGCCGCGCGTGGCTCAGACCGTCGCGGCCGAGTAGTCGGGCAGGTCGTAGCTCTCGGTCTTGCTCAACATCCGCATCATCACCGGGCGCATCGCCTTCGACATCATCAGCTTGCTGAGGGCGTGGCCCGCGCGAATGCCGAAGCGAGACTTGGGCGTCATGGCGTTCAGGCCGCCCGGCTGCAACTGCTGGGCCGTCTTCACGAAGGGGCGCAGCACTTCTTCGTAGCGGGCCAGGCCCCGGCCGGGGTTGTCGGCGTGCGCGGCCAGCTCACCGGCGAGGACGTACGCCCCCACCAGCGCCATCGCGGTTCCCTGGCCGGTGAGCGGTGAGCCGCAGTAGCCCGCGTCGCCGAGCAGGACCACTCGGCCCTCGACCCAGCTCGGCATGTCGATCCGGGCCAACTCGTCGAAGTAGAAGTCCGGAGCCTCGGACACGGCCGCCGCGATGCGAGCCGATTCCCAGCCGCCGCCGGCCAGGCGGTCGCGGATGAACTGCTGCTGTGCGGCGACATCCCGGCGCAGCGCGGGATCGGCGGCCGCGCGGATCACGACGAGCGCCTTGCAGGTGGCCGGGTCGGCGTCGGGGCGCATGCCCAGCCCGGTGGCGCCCACCAGCGAGTGCATCGTGAACCAGTGCGGCTCCAGGTCTTCCGGGCGCGGCAGCGTGAAGAACGACATGTATCCGCCGAGGTACGTCGCGAACTGTTCCTCGGGGCCGAAGACCATCCGGCGGGTGGCGGAGTGCAGCCCGTCCGCGCCGATCACGATGTCGAACCGCTCGGTCGCGCCGGAGGCGAACGTGACGTCGACGCCCGCGTCGTCCTGCCGGATCTCGGTGATCCACTCGCCGTACCGGTAGTCGACACCGCCCTCCGCGGCGAGCAAGTCGAGCAGCACCTGGTTGAGATCCCCCCGGGTGATCTCGATTTCGGCGACCGCGCCCTTGCCGTCGAAGAGTTCGGCGGACATACGGAGGATCTCGCGGCCCGCGTCGTCGACGTACTTCATGCCCCGCTCGTCGAGCTGGTAGTCGCGGATGCCCGGCATCATGCCCATCCGCTCGGCCACCTCGCGACTGGGCCCGCGCAGGTCGACGGCCTGCCCGCCGGGCCGCGGCGCCGCGGCGCGCTCCACGACGGTGGCCCGGATGCCGGACCGGAGCAGTTGCAGCGCAACGGCATTGCCGCCGATGCCGCCGCCGGCGACGAGCACGCGGAGCTGGCTTACGGATTTGGCGCTCATGACTTTCCTCGACTCCCACTGGATTGACCAAATGTCTTAGACATATGTCTAACACAGACTGGCACAACTGTCTAGCACAAATGTCTAAGCGGGTGGTCAGAGCAATGGCCCATGGCGGCGAGGAGCCCTCGCGGCCATGGGCCATCGGTGAAAAGCGCGATCTAGGAACGACGTTGGAGGTAGGTGCGCCAGCTCGCGAGATGGGTGATGTCGGTAGCGGCGCTCGCGGCATCGTAGGTGCAGGTGAAACCGACGACCTCGCGGCCGTCGGCGAGTTCGATACTGGTCAGGGCCATGGGAGAGGGAAGCTCGGCGAGGAACGCACCCAATCCGGCGGCGGAGACGCGGAACAGTTCTCCCTCGATCGGGGCGCCGCGGCCCGGTCCGTGACGCACCAGTCCCGGCTTGGGCGGCGTGGTGTCGAGAGCGGTCAGCCGGTAGGCGTCGGTGGTCCGGATCTCGCCGAGAAAGCGGGCGCCGAGTTGCTCGAGCTGGAAGTGCAGCGGCTGCCCACGCAGGTGTGCTCCGAAGACGGCAAGGTCGACACCGCGATCGACCATCAGCGGCGAGTTCTCCGAACCGAGCAGGCGGGCGGCGAGGTCGACGGCCACCTGATCGGCGAAGGCGGGGGTGACCAGCATGACTCCGAACGGCGCGCCGTCGGCGGTGGAGGCGCCTGGGACGGCGACGGCGGCCATGTCCAGCAGATTGCAGAAATTGGTGTATGTGCCCATCCGCCGGTTGATTCGGATCGGATCGGCTCGCACCGCTGCGATGCTGGGGTGTTCGGTGGTCGTCGGCAGCAGCAGTGCGTCGAAGCCGTGCAGCAGTCCGGCGGCCGCCGCCTTCGCCCGGGCCAGCCGCTCGAGATCGGCGGCGAACGCCGTGCCGGTCTTCTCCCGCGCCGCGCCGATGATCGCGGTGACCGTGGGGTCGGCGCCCGCGGGAGCGGTGTCCAGGAACGCGCCCACCGCGGCATAACGTTCGGCGACGAGCGCACCGTCGTAGAGCAAGAGCGCGGCGTCGATCAGGACGGAGATGTCGATTTCCTCGGTCTTCGCGCCGATATCGGCGACACCGGCGACGGTGCGGGCGAACGCTTCCCGATACGGCTCGCCGAGCGCGGTCAGGTCCTCTGGGCGCGGCACGGCGATGCGCGGCGCGAGCGGGGCGGCCAGCCGGACGTCGGCGGGCCAGGTCCGGCTGCGCGGGTCGCGCGGCTCGGGGCCCGCCATCACCGCGGCCGCGGACACCGCCGAGTCGAGGTCGGCGGCGAAGACCGTGACGGCGTCGTAATCGGCGCAGGCGGGCACGGTCCCATGCGCCGGGATCACTCCCAAGGTGGGCTTGATGCCGACGATCCCGTGCAGTGCCGCGGGCACGCGGCCGGACCCGGCTGTGTCGGTGCCGATGCCGATGTCCGCGATGCCGAGTGCCACCGCGGCGGCGGAACCGGAACTGGACCCGCCCGCCACCAGCTCCGGATAGAGGGCGTTGCGCACCGCGCCGTACGGGCTGCGCGTCCCGACCAGCCCGGTGGCGAACTGATCCAGGTTCGTCTTTCCCAGCACCAGGGCCCCGGCCGCGAGCAATCGCTCGATCGCCGCCGCGGTCACCTCCGGCAGGTAGGCGAACTCCGGGCAGGCCGCGGTGGTCGGCAGGCCCGCCACATCGATGTTGTCCTTCACCGCCACCAGAACTCCGGCCAGCGGCAAGGACTCTCCGGCGGCGAGCCGCCGCGCGAGGGTGGCCGCTTCGGCGGCGACCTCGGATTCCGGTCGCAGGGTGATCCACACCTCCGGCCGATCGACCTCGGCGATCCGCCGATAGGCGGCCGCGACGCGTTCGACGGGGTCGGCCGCCGTATTGCCTAGGACGCCTGCGGGCATTCAGTCGACTCCGATCACTACTAGTGGCGTGCCCGGCTCCACCTTGGCGCCGGGTGTGGTCAGTACCTTCAGCACGGTGCCCGCGCTCGGGCTGTGCACGGGTAATTCGAGTTTCATCGCCTCCAGGACGGCGACCGGCGCACCGGCCGCGACCTGCTGACCCGGTTCGACTTCCACCCGCCAGACATTGCCGATCATCGGCGCCGCCACCACGGTCGCGTCGGCGGGCAGCCCGGCGAGCGGGTCGTCGATCGGCGCGGCGACGGGCGCGACGGTGCTGCGTTCGAATTCGCCCGCGGCCCGCCACGCGTCCTTCTCCGCCTCGAACGCGGCGGCCTGCCCTGCCTCGAACTCGGCGATGGCGTCGGCCTCGGTGCGCAACAGGCGCAGGTGGTCGGCGAGCGCGAAGCTGCCCTCGCTCACCTCGGCGTCGAATCTGCCCGCCTCGGCCGCACGGCGGTACTCGAGCAACTGTTGCGCGCCGACCGGTTCCCACACGATGCGGTCGAAGAACCGGAACAGCCAGGGCGTGCCCGGCTCGAACGGCGCGGACTGCCGGTAGCTGGACCAGATCGGCACGGTGCGGCCGATCAGTTGATAGCCGCCCGGGGAGGCCATTCCGTAGACGCACAGGTACTTGCCGCCGATGCCGACGGCATCCGACGGGGTCCAGGTGCGCGCCGGGTTGTATTTGGTGGTGACCAGGCGGTGCCGCGGATCCAGCGGAACCGCCAGCGGCGCACCGAGGTATACGTCCCCGAGTCCGAGCACCAGATACTCGGCGTCGAAGACGGTGGTGCGCACATCGTCCACACTGGCGAGCCCGTTGATACGGCGGATGAACTCGATGTTCGACGGCAGCCATGGCGCGGTGTCGCGCACACCGCTGCGGTAACGGTCGATGGCTTCGGCGATGGACGGGTCGTCGAACGACAGCGGTAACCGGATGGTGCGGCTCGGCACCACCAGGTCGGTCGTGGCGGGCAGCTCGAGTTCGAGTTCGGTCAACGTGCCGAGCAGCCGATACAGCGGCAGCACCGCGGGGTCGAAGTGGATGTGCAGGGACCGGACGCCGGGCGTCACGTCGAGAATGCCGGGCAGCCGGACGCCCGCGAGGCTTTCGGCCAGCGCGTGCACCCGCATGCGCAGCCCGAGATCGAGCACCATCTCGCCGTATTCGACCAGGACGTTGTCGTCCCCCGCGCGCAGGTACCGCACCCGCGGACGGTCCCGCGACGCCTCGAGTCCGCCGAGAACACCGCGATCACGCAGGGCCGCAGCAGCATCGGTGATCAGCTCCGGCACGCGACGGTCATCGGACGAACGCAACGCGGCCGCCTTGTCGTCGTCGACCGGCACGAACCGCACCGAGTCGCCGGGACGCAACTGTCCCATCCGCCAGCGATGCGCGGACACCACCGTCAGCGGACAGGCGAATCCGCCGAGGCTCGGGCCGTCGGGCCCGAGCAGGATGGGCGTGTCACCGGAGACGTTCAGCGCGCCCACGCTGTAGGGGTTGTCGTGCAGGTTGGACGGGTGCAGCCCGGCCTCGCCGCCATCGGTGCGCGACCAGGCCGGTTTCGGGCCCTCCAAGCGGATGCCGGTGCGATTGGCGTGGCTGCCGACCCGCCACGGGTGCGTGCAGAACTGGATCATGTCGGCGTCGGTGAAGTACGCGGAGGTCTGCGGGCCGACGCCTACCGCGAGCTGCCACTCGTGGGTGAAGCCGGGCCGCTCATCCGGCGGCACCGCCGCGGGTGGGCCGAGTGCGCTCGCGTCGGCCGGGGCGATGCCGAGCACGTCGCCGGTGGTTACGGCGCTGCCGGTCACCCCGCCGAAGCCGCCGAGGGTGAAGGTGGCCGCGCTGCCGTGATAGAGCGGCGCGTCGATGCCGCCGCGCACCGCCAGATAGGTGCGCAGGCCGGTGTCGGTGGGTGCGCCGATGTCCAGCACCGCGCCCGCGACCACCGTGACGGGCTCCCACATGGACACCGAGCGGCCGTCCACCGTCACCGGCGCAGGCGCACCGGTCACGCACACGACGGTGGTGTCGGAGAAGCGCAATCGCGGGCCCTCCAGGGTGCATTCGAGCGCGGGGGCCCCGGCCGGGTTGCCGACCGCGGTGTTGGCGAGGGTGAAGGAGAGGTCGTCCATCGGGCCGGACGGTGGAATGCCGACGTTCCACAGGCCGATCCGACCGGGGTGGTCCTGCACCGTGGTCATGGTCCCGCCGCGCAGTACGTCGACGCGTCGGCCGGCCGGGCGGATCTCGGCCAGCGTGGTGGTGGTGTGCTCGGTGCGCAGGACCCGGCGTTCGGCCGTGGCTTGGCGCAGTTGCGGCAGGTTCGTCTGCACACCGTAGATCCGCGTGGCGGCGAGCGCGGTGCGCAGTGCGGCGAAGGCGTCCGCTCGGCTCTCGCCCGCGCCGATCACCTTCGCCAGCAAGGGGTCGTAATACGGGCTGACCTCCGAACCGGTGTCGACCCACGTGTCGACCCGTACGTCGTCCGGGAAGCACGCGGCCGTGATCAGGCCCGCGCTGGGACGGTAATCGTGGCCGGGATCTTCCGCGTAGACGCGGGCTTCCACCGCGTGACCGGTGGTCGCGGGACCGCTCTCGGGCAGTTCGTCCACCATCGAGGTGTCCCCGCCGGCCAGGCGCAGCATCCACTCCACCAGATCGACGCCGGTGACCGCCTCGGTAACCGGATGTTCCACCTGCAAGCGGGTGTTCATCTCCAGGAACGACGCGGCGCCGTTGTCGGCGTCGTAGACGAATTCCACCGTCCCGGCCGAGCGGTACCCGACCGAGCGGGCGAGTTCCCGGGACGCGGCGAGCAGGCGCTCCGACAGTTGCGCGGTGAGTCCCGGCGCGGGCGCCTCCTCGATCACCTTCTGGTTGCGGCGTTGCAGCGAGCAGTCCCTGGTGCCGAGGCTGACGACGCGGCCGTGGCCGTCACCGAACAACTGCACTTCGACGTGCCTGGCTCGCGCGACGAAACGTTCCAGGAAGACGCCCGCCGAACCGAAGTTCGCCGCCGCGATGCGCTGCACGCGCTCGTAGGCCGCGCGCACCTCGTCCGGGCCGAAGCAAGCCTGCATGCCGATGCCGCCACCGCCGCCGACCGCCTTGAGCATCACGGGAAAGCCGATCCGCTCCGCCTCCGCCACCGCGTGATCGGCCGCTTCGAGCAGGTCACTGCCCGGAATGAGCGGTACGCCGACCGCACGCGCCGCCGTACGGGCGGTGTGCTTGTCACCGAAGACGCGCAGCTGCTCGGCAGTCGGTCCGACGAACGCGATGCCCGCCTCCTCCACCACGGTGGCGAACTCCGCGTTCTCCGAGAGGAATCCGTAGCCGGGATGAATGGCCCCGGCCCCGGTCGCCAGCGCCGCGTCGACCACCAGGTCGGCGCGCAAGTAGGACTCCGCGGCCGGACCCGGACCCAGACGAACGGCGACGTCGGCCATCTCGACGTGCGCCGCGCCGATATCCGCGTCGGAGTACACCGCGACCGTCTTCAGCCCGAGTCCCCGGGCGGTACGCATGATGCGGCACGCGATCTCGCCGCGGTTCGCGACGAGCACGGCATCGAATTCCAGTCCCACTACCGCTCCCCGCTAATCCGTGGCCAGCGACATCGCGGCGATCGCGCGGGTGACCCGTTCGAGCACCACGTCCAGCGATTCACCGATGTGCGTGTGCAACAGCCGATACGCGAGCGGGAGATCGTCCGCCAGCACGGCGTCGAGGATGCCCAGATGCTCGGCGATGGTGGTCTCGATCCGGTTGTTGACCATGAAGTCGTACATGCGCACGTGGCGGATGCGGGAATTCACCGCTTTGAGCGCCCGCACCATCTCGGTGTTGCCCGCCGCGGTGAGCAGCGTGACGTGGAATTCCTCGTCGCGCACCACGAAACCGGGCTCCTGTTCCGGTGGGTCGGCGCGCAGTTCCAGCCAGGCGGCGCGCTCGGATCGCAGGAGCTCCCGGTCGTGCGTGACCGCGGGGTTGGTCATCGCGCGCTGAAGACCGCCCAGTTCCAGGGTGATTCGCAACTCGTACAGGTCCCGGATCAGCGGGATGCTCGGCCGGACCGGACTGAAGCCGTATTCTTCGCGTTGCAGCAGTCCGTCCGAGCACAGGACGGTCAACGCTTCGCGGATCGGCGTGCGCGAAATGCCGAATCGCGCGGACAGTTTCGGCTCGGTCAGACGTTCGCCGAACTTGATGTCCCCGTTCATGAGCTCGCTGCGCAGTGCCGCGTACACCACGTCGCGTAGGGATTTGCCCGCCGCGTCGGCCGAAGCCGCTATCCGTGTCGACATGCCTGTATACGCTATTGACCACGAGTTTCGATGAAGTGTCCGTAAGTTATCGCCGCGTTAGCGTCTGCTCACCATGTCGCTCGCCGCGAGGGTGCCCGGACAGCCGGTCGGTGGTGGGGCCTGCGAAACGAAATCCCGCCTCCGCGCGACAGACTCATCGAGGTCGGTTGTCCACCAGCGAAGCATCAAGGAGATCCTATGAAGCGCAGCACGAAGTTCGCCGGAGCGCTCGCCGCCGTGGCAGCGGCCCCGATCCTCGCGGCCGGTAACGCCCAGGCGGACCCTGGCACGGTCTACTTCTCGGTGGGCAGCACGAACTGCGCGATCTTCGCGAACGGATCGCTCGGATGCGATCTCGGCTCTCCCATGTATATGAGCTACTACATCGGCGATACGTACGTGCCGGTGCCGGTGCCGGTGAACGAAATAGCGATCGACCAGCCTTGGCTGCCCGCGCATCCCACCTTCGACCCGGGCACGCCGTATACCTTGCCGGGTGGCAATCCCCGCATCGACGACGTGAAGACCGGCTCGGGGGCGTGGGGTCCGATCATCGAGCACGCCGGAGCGTCGTGCCAGGTCGGTTTCCACGGCAGCTTCACCTGCCAGGCTCTGGGCCGGGGGTTCAGTACCTACGGCAGCACGATCGTCGCGTGATCGTGCGGCGGCGCGCCCACGGTCGGCGGGTGCGCCGCCGGGCTATCGGCCGCCGGTGCCGTTGAGCCGGATCACTTGCGCGTTCACCGTGCTCGCCGCGTCACCGGCCAGATAGGCGACCACCGCGCCCGGCTCGGCCGGCTCGAGCGCGGCGAGGGCGGTCTCTAGTTCCGCGTTGTCGGTCGTGCCGACGCCGTAGCTGACCGTGTTGACGGTGATCCGCCGCGGCACGAAGTCCGGGGCCACGGCCTGGCCGAGCTGCTCGACCGCGCCGCGCGTCGCGTCGTGCACCGCGCTGCCCGGGTCGGCGGGATCGCAGACGGTGATGATCCGGCCCTCGTCGGCCAAATGCTGCAAGGCCAGCTGCAGGCCGTGGAACACGCCCTTCACCGTCGCCGCGAAAGCGCTGTCGAACGCCTCGGAGCTGAGCTTCGGGAACGGCTCGGACTCCGGTACCGCCGCGGTGTTGACCAGCAGGTGCCAGCCGCCGCATTCGTCGAGCAGCGCCTGCACCAGTTCCTCGTACTCACCGCGATCGGCGATGTCCGCCGCCAGCGCCAGCGCCGAGCCGCCTGCCTCGGTGATCTCCTTCACCACGTCGGCGGCGGGCTCGGGGAAGTGCGGATGGTGCACCACGACCTGTGCACCCTGCGCGGCAAGCGTTTTCGCGATCGACCGGCCGATTCCGGTGTAGGCCGCCGTAACCAGGGCGGTCTTCCCGGACAGCGGTTTGTCCGCGGGCACGCTATCGACGGGCTTGCTCATCTGCCGACCTTTCGTCGATTGCGGAAATAAGACTCCAGCGATGATATTCCCGCATGCCAGCGGTCCAACCTACGACGGACCGCCGACCGTCATCGTGTCGGGTCCGTCGGCAATGGCGGGCGGCCGCAATGCCCGCGGGACGGTCAACGCCCAAGTCCGGTCGCACGCAGGCGTGCATGGTGCCGAGCCTACGCATCCGGATCGACCCCCTCACGAAAGCTACTGGTGCACAGACGAATTCGGGCCGATACGGATAGCTGTGCGGCGGTGAACGGGTCGTCGGCCATTGCGTACGTCGGATCGACGCGGTGTCGGCGCAGGTAGGAGGTCGTCGCGGCGAACCCCACCGCGGCCGCGGCCGGCGTTCGACCCTGCTTTCACTGCCCTGCGGTATCGGCGCCGCCACCGCTGTCCTCGATAACGAGGAAGGCCCCCGACCGTGAACCGGTCAGGGGCCTTCCCGTCGTCTCAACCACGAGTCGGGGTGACAGGATTTGAACCTGCGACCTCTTCGTCCCGAACGAAGCGCGCTACCAAGCTGCGCCACACCCCGTGAAGTGGACCTGGAGTAGCTTACAACAGGGCGGCCCGAGACGTTAAACCGGCAGGTCAGTCAGCCTGCGAGGGGGCGGATGCTGGTGAAGATGCGCTTGGCGGTGTCGGCGTCGAGTGCGTGCGGGACGCCGGTGTCGGCGGCGATCACCATGACGAAGGTCCCGTTGTCGTTGGGGAACGCCGCGGTGTACACGGAGTACGCCTTCGCGCAGCCGGGCTTGGCGTCGGTGACGGTGCCCTTGGTCTCCACGAACATGCCGTGCTGCGAGCCGTCCAGCGAAGCCAGCGGCATGGGCAGAGCGGGTGTGCCGCCGGGCGTCGCCTTATAGGCGAGTGTGGCGGTCTTGACGCCGAGTTCGGTGGCCGCCTTTCCCGGGTCGGAGGTCCCCGAGCCGGTGAGGAAAGCGACGGTGCGGGTCGATCCGGGGCAGTAGCCCTTGCCCTCGCTGGCCAGGCCTTTACCCGCGACGGCGTTCGGGGGCTCGCCGAAGCCGCCGATGGTGCCTTGCGGCGCGATCGTCCAGTCGCCGGGCACGTCGTAGGCGGCGCCGCTGTCGGGTGCTCTGACGACCTGGTATCCGGGTATCACCGGCGTTTTGTCCCCGGAGCCCCGCGCTGTCGTCGTGGGGGCCGCTTTGGTCGTGGTCCGGGTGGGCGCGTCCACCGTCGTGGTGGTGAGGGCGTTCACCATCGATGGAGCGGTGTCCCGAGCGGAGTCATCGTCCGTCTTCATCGTGCTCAGGGCTACTACCCCGGCCACGAGACCGGCCACCAGCAGCACCGCCAGGCCGGCGGACAGCACGAGCTTTCCTCGGCCGCTCCCGCTCGGACGGTTCGGTGGTGGTCCTCCGAATCCGCCTTGCGGACCGTAGCCGGGCTGATACCGGCCATCCGGCGGGGTGCCGTACTGCGCCGGACCGCCTGCGGGTTGCCACTGCGAAGCCTGGACCGGCTGACCGAACGGATCGGCGCCCGGATAGCCGAGCTGGGGCGGCGCCTGGCCACCGGGGCCCGGCGTCCGGTTGCCGAAGGGGGCGGGCTGGTCGAGTGCGCCGAGCGGCTGTCCGAGCATCGTCGGATCGTTGCGCCCGTGGACGAGATCCGGCGGGGTCTGCGGGGGCCACTGGCCGGAGGGTGTCTGCCCGAGGGATGGGGCCGACCTGGTGGGATCGTCGCGGCCCGGGGTCCCCGGCCGTCGGCTGACCCACTCGGCGAGCACGGTCGGCTCGGCCGGTGTGGGCGGGTGCGAGCCCGAGTCGCTGTCCGACAGCCGAGATGTCGGTGGGTCGCTCTGAACGCCGGGTTGCCACTGGAGTGTCGGGGCGGGCTCTCGGTTCGGCTGCCACTGCGTGGCTGGGTCGGCCTGCCCCGGATACAGCGGCTGGCCGCCGTCACCTGTCGCGGCTCCCGGTTGCCACGGGGACATCGGGGCAGGCCCGTTCGAGGTCGGCTGCTCCGATGCGCCGCGCTGCCAAGGCGTGACAGGCGGGCGTGTCGGTTCGTCGTATCCGCCCGGCTGCCAGGGGGACCACTCTCGGGGGCTACCGGCTCCTGCCTCCGTTGGCCGGGCGCCGGCATCGTCTCCCGCCGGAGGAAACGCGGAATGCGGTGCGCGGAAGGGCTGTTGCCGAGGATCCGGCGGCCCGGCGGGCCGTCCCATGATCGTCGGGTCGTCGCGCCGGTCGTCGAATCCACTCACAGTTGTCCCCTACCTGCCACACGTCTCGGCAGGGGACCTTAGCGGGCGACGGCCTCCGATGCCGACACTCCGTGGCCCGTGTCGGCTCCCGGTCGCTTCGGCGGCGCGGCGACCAGCGTCAACAAGGTCGCCTCCGGACGGCAGCAGAAGCGGTAGGGCGCCCACGGGGAGGTGCCGACACCCGCGGAGACGTGCAACCGGGTGTGCTCGCCCCACTTCGAGGAACCCTTCACCCGGGACCGGTCGATTCCGCAGTTGGTGACCAGCGCGCCGTAGCCGGGCAGGCACAACTGGCCGCCATGGGTGTGCCCGGCCAGCACCAGGTCGTACCCGTCCTCGGCGAAGCGGTCCAGCACCCGGGGCTCGGGGGAGTGGGTGAGGCCGAGCCGCAGATCGGCCAGCGGGTTCGGGGCGCCCGCGACGGTGTCGTACCGGTCGCGCTGCAGGTGCGGATCGTCGACGCCGGCGGTGGCGATGCGGATACCGGCCACCTCGAGGTCGCGACGCACGTGCGTCAGGTCGAGCCAGCCGCGCTCGGTGAAGGCCGCGCGCAGGTCTTTCCACGGCAGCGGAGCGCCGTAGGTGCGGCGGTGGTCCTTCTTGAAGTACTTCAGCGGGTTCTTCGCCACCGGCGCGAAATAGTCGTTGCTGCCGAAAACGAAAAGCCCCGGGCGGGAGAGCAATCCACCGAGGGCCTGGACCACCGCGGGCACCGACTTCTGGTGCGAGAGATTGTCGCCGGTGTTGATCACCAGGTCCGGCTCCAGCCGGTCCAGTTCCCGCAGCCACTGCTGCTTGAGCTTCTGCCCGGGCGTCATGTGCAGGTCACTGAGGTGGAGCACCCGCAACGACGACGACCCCGGCGCCAGCACAGGCATGGTCGCCTCCCGTAGGACGAAGGCGTTGCGTTCGACCAGCGAGGCGTAGCCGATTCCGGCCACCGCGGCCCCGGCGGCTCCCAGCGCGGTCGTGCGTACAGCAGAGGTCGAGATCACGGGCATTTGCCCAGCATAGGTGACCTCGCTCAGGAGCGCCGAGTGTGTTTCCGCACAAGCGCCCCTTTTCTCGGCGGGAAATCGGGCCGTGCGGCAAATGTAGTGGGACCACCGCCCCGGAGCCGCTACCGTGAGCGGCATGTCGGAACTCAAATCGCAGCTGCGAGCGGATCTCACCGCCGCGATGAAAGCCAAGGACACGCTGCGCCTTTCCACGTTGCGGATGTTGCTGTCGGCGATCCAGACCGCCGAGGTCGCCGGCACCCAGGCGCGTGAGCTCACCGACGCCGAGGTCGTCTCCGTGCTGCAGAAGGAGTCGAAGAAGCGCAGCGAATCCGCCGAGGTATACACGCAGGCCGGGCGCGGCGAATTGGCGGCGAACGAGCACGCCGAGGCGCGCGTCATCGACGAGTATCTGCCGACCCAGTTGACCGACGCCGAAGTCGCCGATCTCGCCGACACCGCCATCGCACAGGTCGCCGAGGAGATCGGCGAGCGTCCCGGCATGCGCCAGATGGGGCAGGTCATGAAGATCGCCACCGGGCTCGCCGCGGGCAAGGCCGACGGCTCGCGCATTTCGGCCGCGGTGAAGGCGCGGCTGTAGGACCGCGACGAGAAAAGGGGCCGCGAACCGTGTGGTTCGCGGCCCCTTTCTCCTGTCAGCGCGGGATCGGGATGGGAATCGGGATCGGTGGCAGCTGCGGCGGTAGCGGCAGTCCCGGGATGCCCGGCGGCGGGGCGGGCGGCCCGGGCGGCGGCGCGGCCCGGACGGTGCCGTCGCTGATGTACAGCGTGATCACCGAGCCGGGGATCGCCGACCCGTTCGGCGCGGTGCCCATCACGGTGCCCTTGGGGCGATCGCCTGCCCCGGTCACCGGCGACACCTGGAAGCCGGCGGCCACCAGCGCCGCGGTGGCCTCGCCCTGGGTCTTGCCGACGACATCGGGCACCTGCGCGTTGTTCGCGCCGCGCACGTACTTGTCGTCCAGCGGGGGCAACCCGGGCGGCGGGAACAGCGGTATCACCGGTTTGATCGCGTTGAACCAGGTGCGGGCGGGCTCGTTACCGCCGAACAGGTTGCCGTCGCCGCAGTTGCGCAGCGGGAACGAGCAGATCTCGCCGGGGGTGGGGCTGTCGCCGTAGGCGTAGACCGCGGCGGCCAGCGCGTTGGTGAAGCCGAGGAAGGCCGAGGAGCGGTGGCTCTCGGTCGTACCGGTCTTGCCCGACATCGGGAAATTCCAACCCACCGACTGGGCCGCGGCCGCCGCCGTGCCCGAAGTGTCGTCTTTGCTCATCGCGTTGGCCAGAGTGTTCGCCAGACCGGGCTCGACCACCTGCTCGCAGGCCTGCTGGGTCAGCGGCACCTGCTTGCCCTCGCGGTCGATGACCTCCTTGATCGGGTTCGGCGGGCACCACCGGCCACCGGAACCCAGCGTCGCGGCCACGTTGGACAGCTCGAGCGGGTTGATCGCGACGGGGCCGAGGGTGAACGAGCCGAGGTTCTGGTCCTTGATCATGTCCGCCAGGCTCTGGTTGCCGTGGCCCGAGGTGCCCGCTTCGGTGAACGAGCGCATGCCGAGCCGGACCGCCATGTCGACGGTGGGGGTGACCCCGACGGCCTGGATCAACTTCACGAACGCGGTGTTCGGCGAGGTGGCCAGCGCCTCGGTCACCGACATGGGCGACTTGTACCGGCCCGCGTTCTCCACGCAGTAGGTGGCGGCCGGGCACCCGCGGGCGCCACCGTTACCCATGCCCTTGGCCTCGAACCGCCCAGGCACCTCGAGCTGGGCATCGATGCCGAGGCCCTTCTCCATGGCCGCGGCGGTGGTGAAGATCTTGAAGATGGAGCCCGCGCCGTCGCCGACCATGGAGTACGGCTGCGGCTGCACGGTCTCGTTGGCGTCCCGGTTCAGGCCGTAGGTGCGGCTGCTGGCCATCGCGAGCACCGGATGCGTGTCCTGCCCCGGCGCGACCACGGACATGACCTCCGCGATGTTGTCGAGGTTCGGGTTCGCCGCGTCGGTCACCGCTCGTTTCACCGAGTCCTGCACGGCGGGATCGAGGGTGGTCCTGATCAGATAGCCACCCTTCTCGATCTGTTCGCGGCTGATGCCGGCGTTGGCCAGGTACTGCAGCGCGTAGTCGCAGAAGAAGCCGCGGTCGTTGGCCGCGATGCAGCCGCGCGGCAGGCCTTTGGGCTCCGGCAGCACGCCCAGCGGCTTGGTCTTCGCCTCGCGGAACTCCTCGGCGCGGCTGGGAATGTTCTGGATCATCGTGTCCAGCACCGTGTTGCGCCTGGCCAGTACGCCGTCCGGATTGGTGTAGGGATTCAGCTTGGACGAGCTCTGCACCATGCCCGCCAGCATCGCGGCCTGTGAGACGTTCAGATCGGCCGCGTCGACGCCGAAGTAGGTCTTCGCGGCGTCCTGGATGCCGTAGGACGAGTTACCGAACGGGACGAGGTTGAGGTACCTGGTGAGGATCTCGTCCTTGGTCAGCTCCCGGTCCAGCGTGAGCGCCATCCGGATCTCCCGGATCTTGCGGGCCGGAGTGGTCTCGATGGCGGCGCGGCGCTCGGCGTCGGTCTTGGCCACCACCAGTAGCTGGAAGTTCTTCACGTACTGCTGGTCCAGTGTCGAGGCGCCCTGCTGGACCTCGCCGCTGGCGCTGTTGGTGAGGAACGCGCGCAGCGTGCCCTGCCAGTCGACGCCCTCGTGGTCGGCGAAGCGACGGTCCTCGATGGACACGATCGCGAGTTTCATGTCGTTGGAGATCCGGTCGCTGGGGACCTCGAATCTGCGCTGCTCGTACAGCCAGGCGATCGGATTGCCCGCCGCGTCGACCATGGTCGAGACCGCGGGCGCCGTGCCCTCGACCAGCTCCGAGGAGACGTTGTCGACGGCGTCGGCGGCACGGTTGGAGACGAACCCGAAGCCGCCGGCGAGCGGGAACAACAACCCGGCGACGAGCACGGAGGCCAGCACGCAACTGCCGGCCAGCCGCGCGAGCGTATGTGTGATCGGCACGAAACAAGACTACGGGTTGCCACTCGAGCGTTCTTGGCGGCATTTGTCCGGAGGTCGTAACTGGTTGTTCGCGAACCGGAATGGGCGTGTCGCGCGATCGGGGGCGGCGTGTCGCATGAGGGCGCGTACGCAATCTGCCTGCCCGTCCAGTGCGCGCCCCGCTTTGCAGGGACGGACGTACCAAAAAATCTCGAGGTGGTCTTGCGCAAGCGCCATACCTTTACCTAGATTGAGAACCCAGTGTGATAGAGCTAACACTCAAAGTGGAATGTGGTGCACTTCGCAGCGGGGTTTGGGTGCTGCGCGGTGACAACGCGATTCTGGAGCGCCGTTGACCCGGTGTTCGGACTGCAAAGGGGCACACCAAATGCACATGACAACCCCCATCGCTCGATTGGACGTGGAGCAGGCCGAAGCAAGGATCGCCTGGGTAGCCCAGGCCCGATGCAAGGAAGTGGATCCCGATCAGTTGTTCGTCCGCGGCGCGGCGCAGCGCAAAGCGGCGACGATCTGCAGGCACTGTCCCGTGCTCATGCAGTGTGGTGCCGACGCGCTGGACAACCGCGTCGAGTTCGGTGTGTGGGGCGGCATGACGGAACGGCAGCGTCGCGCCCTGTTGAAGCAGCATCCGGAAGTGACCTCGTGGGCCGATTTCTTCCAGGCCCAGCGCCAGCATCAAGTGGCGATGTAATCCGGCCACATCGAAACGGAGCCCGCGCGAGCGGGCTCAGTTTCGTTTCAGGAGCAATATTTCCGTTCGGAGCAATAGCGGATACGCCTAAGTATCAAGCGCTCGCGCGCGCCGTGCCGGTGAGCTGATCGCCGACGACGCGCAGCGCGTCGAGATCGGACACCTCGAACGGGAGCGCGGTGACCGAGACGATCGGCACCCGCGGATGCGCGCCGGTGAAGCGGTGCAGCAGATGCTGCTCGCGTTTATCGGTGACGACCCGGCGGGCGTGCACCCGCAACACCGCCGCGGTGAGCGGATCGGAATCCGCCACCTGGTCGGCGGCGGTGAGCGCGTGATCGGCGGGCAGCGAACTCAGCACCGGATGGGTGCGGTTGAGCACCAGCCCCGCCAGCGGCATCCGCTCGGTGGAGAGGCGGTCGACGAAGAACGAGGCCTCCCGCAGCGCGTCCGGTTCCGGCGCCGCCACCACGAGGAAGTGTGTACCCGGCTTCGACAGCATGGCGAAGGTCCGCTCGGCCCGCTCCTGGAAGCCGCCGAACAGCGACTCCAGGGATTGCAGGAAGTTCGACGCGTCCTTGAGCATCTGCCCACCGACGACGGTGGACACACCCCGCACCGCCAGGCTCATCGCGCCGGTCACGAGACGGGTCACGCCCCGGCCGGGCGCCATGATCACCCGGATCATGCGGCCGTTGAGGAAGTTGCCCAGCCGCTTGGGAGCATCCAGGAAGTCGAGGGCGTTGCGCGAAGGCGGGGTGTCGACCACGATCAGGTCCCACTCGCCCCGGTGGGCCAGCTGCCCCAGCTTCTCCATCGCCATGTATTCCTGTGTGCCGCCGAAGGAGGAGGCGACCGTTTGATAGAAGGGGTTGGCGAAGATCTGCTCCGCTTTCTCCCCGTTGGTGTGCTCGAGCACCATGTCGTCGAAGGTGCGGCGCATGTTGAGCATCATCGCGTGCAGTTCGCCCTTGGCCTCGGGGCCGAGCGCTACCCGCTGCGGGTTGTTGCCGAGGTCGGCGACGCCCAGTGACTGGGCCAGCCTGCGCGCGGGGTCGATGGTGAGCACCACGACCTTGCGGCCTTCCTCGGCGGCGCGCAGCGCGAGGGCGGCGGCGGTGGTGGTCTTGCCGACGCCACCGGAGCCGCAGCAGACCACAACCCGGGCGGACGGGTCGGCGATGATCCGCGAAATATCCAGCGGGGCAGCCGTGGGATGGGTCGGCGTGCTCATCGGACTCCCTGTGCGGTGAGGTGTTCGGCTAGTTCGTACAGTCCGCCCAGGTCCATCCCGTCCGGGAGGGCGGGCAGGTAGAGCCGGGAGATGTCGACCTTGGCCA
Source organism: Nocardia sp. NPDC047654 (assembly GCF_043205035.1). Lineage (NCBI taxonomy): Bacteria > Bacillati > Actinomycetota > Actinomycetes > Mycobacteriales > Nocardiaceae > Nocardia > Nocardia sp. NPDC047654. The sequence goes on along the minus strand of NZ_JBIDDF010000020.1, from coordinate 11,237 downwards.
GTTCCTCGGCGCTGTCGTCCTGTGCTTGCAGCGTGGCGGAGTGCTCGATCGTTTCGGTGAGCAGCCCCTGGAAGTCGCCGTCGGTGAGGGTGATGCCCGCGGAGGTGAGGCCCGCGCGGATGGCGTCGGCGTCCAGTTCGCCGCGAGCGGCCCGGTGGCCCAGCTCGGGCGGGAGCTGGCCTTCGGTCGCGCGGTTCACGATGACGGTGCCGATGCGCAGGTCAGCGGCGGTGAGTTCGGCGACCGCGTCGGCGGTCTCCTGCACCGGTAGTGCCTCCAGCAGCGTGACCAGGTGAATCATGGTCTGATCGGAGTGCAGCAGCTGCGACACGCCCTCGGCTTGCGAAGCGATCGGCCCGCCCTTGGCCACCTCGGCCATGGCCTTGGTGACGTCGAGGAAGCCGGCGATCCGGCCGGTGGGCGGGGCATCGACCACGATTTCGTCGTAGACCCGCTTGCCGGACTTGTCCACGCGAACCGCGCACTCCTTGATCTTGCCGGTCAGGATGACGTCGCGCAGACCGGGCGCGATCGTGGTGACGAACTCGATGGCCCCCATCCGGCGCATCGCGCGGCCCGCGAAGCCGAGGTTGTAGAACATGTCGAGGTATTCGAGGAAAGCGTGCTCGATGTCCAGCGCCAGCGCGACCACTTCGCCGCCGCCGTCGGCGGTGGCGATCCGTGTCTCGGTCGGCGGCAGCGGCGGCAGGTCGAACAGCTGCGCGATCGATTGTCTGCTCTCCACCTCGACCAACAGCACCCGGCGCCCGCCCGCGGCGAGCGCCAGGGCCAGTGCTGCGGCAACCGTCGACTTGCCCGTGCCTCCCTTGCCGGAGACGTAGTGCAAGCGGGCCTGCTCAGCGCGCTTCGGCCACCTTGTGTCCAGTCCCGGCTCCGCCGAAAGCGGCCCTGCAGTTGGTACTCCCACGATCGCGAGCCTATAACTGGTCCGCCACAGCGGGGCACCGGCCGTACCAGACGGGTGGGTCGCGCGGGCCGGTCTGAGCACTTACCCCCCGCCACCGCTCGAGTTCCGACACACCCGGGTAAGTGGCCGTTTCCCTTATGAATCGCCGTCGCATCATGCGAAGCCACCCGGGGTGATCCCCACTCGACCGTCCCAGTCTTCGCAGCTAGGCCACACCGAGCATCGTTCGTTCGCGGGCCGGGTGCCGAGCTGACATGCCGGCGACGAATGACGAACGGCCCGGCCCACTGCCGCACACCCAACGCGGCTCGCCCACCGGTCTCGAGTGACGCGCGCGACATCGCCTATTCGCCGTTGACTGTCCCGGGTCGTCTTCACACGGCTGCGGCGAGTTCGGCGGCCCTACCCCGGGTAGCGCCGCGGAGCTATCTCGTGCACGGCTGACGCGCTCCGACGAATACCCGGCCAGCCCACCCCCCGATAAGGTCCCAGCGAAGCGACGCCGACCGAAGCAACACGATCCGAGCGGCCACCACATCCCGACCAATCAGTACCGGGCCGCCTCGACGGACCCGCTCCGGGGCGCGTGCCCAGTGTCCCGAGCGCGAGTACCGACGCCCCCAGCGCACCTCAACGCCCGATCTCAAGCGAGCAACAACGGGCATCCGCCGTCGCCACCGGCAGATCAGCGAAGCCCCGCATGCGAGCGGCCGCACTTCCGCGAACAACCATCCCGTACCAGGTGGATGAAGATTCTTTCGCGCGACCCGCATGACCCGTGTCCTGAGCCCAGATGCCGACGCGCCCAGCGCACCTCAACCACGTCTTTCGAGCGAAGCGAGACCGAGCATGCGCCGTTCGCGGCCCGGCTCGCGTTCGCGCGGCCGCCGCGTCCGCGACGAAGTCGCCAGCGGCAGTCGCGCAAACGCGAGCCACAAAGGGGCCGCGAACACGCAGCGCCGAAGGCGCTGCAAATCCAACACAGCTACGCTTCTCGCTCATGAGTGATACGACCCTGTGGGAGTACGCGACCGTGCCGCTGCTGACGCATGCGACCAAGCAGATTCTCGATCAGTGGGGAGCCGACGGCTGGGAGCTGGTCACCGTGCTGCCCGGTCCGACGGGTGAGCAGCACGTCGCCTACCTCAAGCGGCCCAAGTAGCGAAGGACGGTGACGCGATGACCCAGTGGGAGAAGAACCTCGCCGAGCTCGGAATCACCCTTCCTCCGGTCGCGGCCCCGGTCGCGGCTTACATTCCCGCGATCCGTACCGGGTCGCTGGTCTACACCTCCGGTCAGTTGCCGTTCGTGAACGGCCAGTTGTCCGCGGTCGGCAAGGTCGGCGCCGAGGTCTCGATCGAGGAGGCCGAGGAGGCTGCCCGGCTGTGTGCGCTGAACGCGCTGGCGGCGGTGCACGACCTGGTCGGCCTGGACGCGGTGGTGCGGATCGTGAAGGTGGTCGGGTTCGTCGCCTCGGCGCCTGGATTCGGCGATCAGCCGGTTGTGATCAACGGCGCGTCGGAGTTCCTCGGCCAGGTCTTCGGTGACGCGGGTAAGCACGCGCGCTCGGCCGTGGGAGTCTCCGAACTTCCCCGCAACACTCCGGTCGAAGTCGAACTGATCGCCGAGGTGCGCTAGACCGGAACTGTCGGCTCCGTTTCTATCCGAGGTTTTGCGATGACGTTGACTCACCCCGCCTACGGGCAGCTCCGGCAGGTCACCGAGACGGCAGCGGTGCTGCTCGCCGACAATCCGGGGCAGATGACCTTGGACGGAACCAATACCTGGGTCCTGCGCGCGCCGGGACGGTCGGACTGTGTGGTGGTGGACCCGGGGCCGAAGGACAAGTCGCACACGGCCGCGATCGCCGAGGCCACCGGTGGCCGGATCGCGCTGACGCTGATCACCCACCGCCATCACGACCACACCGGCGGTATCGATCGGCTGGTCGAGCTGACCGGGACGCCGGTGCGCGCCAAGGACTCCGGCTTCCTGCGCGGCTCGTCCGCTCCCCTCGTCGACGGCGAGGTCATCGAGGCGGCGGGCTTGCGGATCACCGTGCTGGCCACGCCGGGTCATACCGGCGACTCGGTGAGCTTCGTCCTCGATGACGCGGTGCTGACCGGCGACACCATCCTCGGCGCGGGCACCACCGTGCTGGACTCCAGCGACGGCACGCTGGCCGATTATCTGTCCTCGCTGGACCGGTTGGTCGAGGCGGGCCATGGCAAGGCGTTGCTGCCGGCGCACGGCCCGGACCACCCGGATCTGGAGCCGGTCGCCCGGTATTACATCGCGCATCGCCACGAGCGCCTCGATCAGGTGCGGGAGGCGCTGCGGGCGCTCGGCGCGGACGCGGGCGCGATGGCGGTCGTGCGGCGCGTGTACGCCGACGTGGACAAGCGGCTGTGGCCCGCGGCGCGCAGTTCGGTGCAGGCGCAGCTGGAATATCTGCGCGTGCACGGCTAGCCGGAACGACAGAACGCCGGGTTCAGTGGAGCGCTGAACCCGGCGTTCGGCGTGGAGTCCGTGCGTTACCGGGCGCGACGGGCCAGGCGCTCGGAATCGGAGATGAGCACGCTCTTGCCCTCCAGCCGCAGCCAGCCGCGATGCGCGAAGTCGGCGAGCGCCTTGTTCACGGTCTCGCGGGAGGCCCCGACCAGCTGGGCGATCTCCTCCTGGGTCAGATCGTGGGTGACCCGCAGCGCGCCCGCCTCCTGGGTGCCGAAGCGCTGTGCGAGCTGCAGCAGCGCCTTGGCGACCCGGCCGGGGACGTCGGTGAAGATCAGATCGGCCAGGTTGTTGTTGGTCCGGCGCAGGCGGCGAGCGAGAACGCGCAGCAACTGCTCGGCGATCTCGGGCCGCTGGTCGATCCAGGTCTTGAGGGCGTCGCGGTCCATCGTCACCGCACGCACCTCGGTCACCGTGGTGGCGGTGGAGGTGCGCGGGCCCGGATCGAAGATCGACAGCTCGCCGAACATGTCGGACGGGCCCATGATGGTCAACAGGTTCTCGCGGCCGTCGGGCGAGCGGCGTCCGATCTTCACCTTGCCGGACGTGATGATGTACAGCCGGTCGCCCGGCTCACCCTCGTTGAAGATGACATGACCGCGCGGGAAATCCACCGGCTGAAGTTGCTTGGCGAGGGCGGCCACCGCAGTGGGCTCGACGCCCTGGAAGATGCCTGCTCTGGCGAGGGCCTCGTCCACGAATGTGCTCCTTAGGGAAATGGCTCTGTACTGGACCGAAGCGACTCGGCCAACAGCGCAGTCTACGCGGCGTCACTACAGCGTAGTGACGGACACCACGTAACGAGTGGATTGCGCGACGCGCACGCCGGGTCAGCTCGCGCGGGCCACGTCCATCTCGTCACCGCGGGAGCGACGCCTGCGCATCCGGGCCACGGCGGCGGGCAGACCGAGCTTCGTCAGCTCTTTCACCTCGGCGTTACTGGCCTTGTCCAGGTACTGCTGAACCTCTTCGTCGGGTTCGAGAAGCTTGCGGAGCCGGTTCTCGACCCGCTCCATACCCAGTGCGAACAGCATCAGCACCACTGGGAAGAGCACCACAGCGAGTCCTTGCATGACGAGCAGTAAACACCGTCGAGGTCTCAGATGGAACACGGCAACTGAACTGGAAGGGCAACGTTGTCCGCCGATTCCGTATGGTGGACGCGTGCGCGTCTCCCCCTCCACCGCCGCCGGGAACGGGCTTGCCCCCGGCTCCGATCCCAACGGAACGCCGCCGGTCGCCGCCGCGGCTCCACAACGGAAAACCAGGGCGCGACAGGCGGAAACCCGACTCGGGCTGGTCCGCCGCGCGCGCCGGATGAACCGCGAACTGGCGACCGCTTTCCCCGACGCGCATTGTGAGCTGGATTTCACCACACCGCTCGAACTGGCGGTCGCGACAATACTTTCGGCGCAGTGCACCGACGAGCGGGTGAATCTCACCACGCCCGCGCTGTTCGCCCGGTACCCCGACGCCCGCGCCTACGCCGAGGCAAACCGCGCGGAGCTGGAGGAATACATCCGGCCGACCGGCTTCTTCCGGAACAAGGCCGCCTCGCTGATCGGACTCGGCCAGGCGCTACTGGAACGATACGACGGTGAATTGCCTCACACCCTGACCGAACTCGTCCAGCTGCCCGGCATCGGGCGCAAGACCGCCAACGTCATCCTCGGCAACGCGTTCGGGGTGCCGGGCATCACGGTCGACACCCATTTCGGCCGTCTGGTGCGCCGCTGGGGATGGACCGACGAGGAAGACCCGGTCAAGGTAGAGCACATCGTCGGCGCGCTGATCGAGCGCAAGGAATGGACGATGCTCTCGCACCGGGTGATCTTCCACGGACGGCGGGTCTGCCATTCCCGCAAGCCGGCGTGCGGCGCTTGCGTCCTGGTCAAGGACTGCCCGTCGTTCGGTATCGGGCCGACCGATCCGGAGGCCGCGGCCAAGCTGGTGAAAGGGCCGGAGCGCGAGCATCTGCTGGAGCTGGTGGGCCGGTGAGCTCGGAGCCCTCGGGCCGAAGGAGGAGGGGGCATGCGTGGCGCTGGGCATTGGCAGGTCTGATCGTGGTGGTGGCGCTGGCGGTCGCGGTGTGGCCGCGCGGCGACGACGCGACGGAGGAGCCGCAGTCGCCCCCCGCCGCCTCCGGCGTCTCCGATGACCTGCGCGCTGCCGCCCATTTGCCCGACTGCCCCAGCGGCGCCGCCACCGGCAGCGGGCCGCTGGCCGGGATAACGCTGGGTTGCCTGGCGAACGGCAGGCCGGTGGACCTGGCCGCCGCGCTGGCGGGCAAGCCCGCTCTGCTGAACCTGTGGGCCTACTGGTGCGCACCGTGCGCCCAGGAGTTGCCGTATTTGCAGCAATACGCCCAACGCGCCGGGAACGCGATTACCGTGCTGACCGTGCACAGCGACCCTGATGAGGCCAAGGCACTGTCCCGGCTGCGTGGGCTGGAGGTGCGGTTGCCCGGCGTTTCGGACGCCGATGCGCGAGTGCGTACGGCCGTCGGGGCCCCCGCGGTGCTGCCGATCTCGGTGCTGGTGCGTGCCGACGGCTCGGTCGCCGACGTCGTGGTGCGGGCTTTCGGCGGGGTGGATGACATCGCGAACACGGTCGCGGGCAAGCTCGGAGTGGCCGCGTGACAATGCGGGTGGACGAATCAATGGTGGAGGTGACGGTGCGGGCGTGCACGCGGGCCGGTGAGCGAATGCGCGGGGGAGGTGTGTGTTGAGCATCGAAATGCCGCCCGGCATCCCGGAATGGCTGACCCGCTCGGCCGAACCGGCTACGGAGAACGCCGACACCCTGACCAGGGAGCGTGTGCTGCGCCGCGCCCTGACCCTGACTTCGAAGCCGCGGCAAGCGGCGGTGCTCGTGCTGTTCGGCGGCTCGCCCGAGCCGGACCCGGCCGCGCCCGGCGGACTGCCCGCCGACGCGGAGGTGCTGCTCACCCAGCGCGCCTCCACCATGCGCCAGCACCGAGGCCAAGTGGCTTTCCCCGGCGGCGCGGTCGACCCGGGCGACGCCGGGCCGATCGATACCGCGCTGCGCGAAGCGTGCGAGGAGACCGGTCTCGACCGTTCCGGTGTCGAGCCGTTCGCGGTGCTGCCGAAACTGTTCGTGCCGCCGTCTCGCTTCGACGTCACGCCGGTGGTCGCGTACTGGCGCACGCCGGGCGCGGTGGGGGTGGTCGACCAGAGCGAGACCGAGCGCGTCGTGCGCGTCCCGCTCGCGCAGCTGCTGGATCCGGCCAACCGCTTCCTGGTCCGCAGCCCCATGGGTTATCAGAGCCCGGCGTTCCAGGTCGACGGGATGCTGGTCTGGGGTCTGACCGGCGGCATCCTCGCCGGGATCAGCAAGGCCTGCGGCTGGGACCGAGCGTGGGACCACGGGGACGTTCGTGATCTGGAGACCGCACTCGCCGCCGTGGGGATGACGTTATGAGTTCGTCGGCCTGGCTCGACATCGCCGTCGTGCTGCTGGCGCTGCTGGCCGCCTCCTCGGGATGGCGCCAGGGCGCGGTGGCCTCCGCGCTCGCCTTCCTCGGTGTGGTGCTCGGCGCGGTCGCGGGCATCCTGATCGCGCCGCACATCCTGGTGCACGTCGACGAGGGCCGCACCAGAGTGCTCACCGGTGTGCTGCTGATCGTGGTGCTGGTGATCGTCGGTGAGGTCGCGGGCATGGTGCTGGGGCGCGCCGCGCGCAGCGGCATGCGTCATCCGTTCACGCGCAGCGTCGACAGCGCGGTCGGCGCGGTGTTGCAGGCGGTCGCCGTACTGGTCACCGCGTGGCTGCTGGCGCTGCCGCTGGCCACGTCGTCGCAGCCGGCCATCGCGACGGCGATCAACGGCTCGCGGGTGCTCGCCGATGTCAACGACGTCGCGCCGAACTGGCTGCGCAGGCTGCCCAACGAGTTCTCCAAGCTGCTCAACACCTCCGGCCTGCCGGACGTGATCGGGCCGTTCGGGCGGGCGCCGATCGCGGCCGTGGAACCCCCGGATCCGAGCGTGCTGGCCAGCCCGGTCGCCGCCTCGCTACAGCAGAGCGTGCTGCGCATCCGCGGGGTCGCGCCGAGTTGCCAGCGGGCGCTGGAGGGCTCGGGTTTCGTCATCGCGCCCGAGCGCGTGATGACCAACGCCCACGTCGTCGCGGGCACCACGAGCGTCGCGGTGGACACCCCGCGCGGCCCGCTGGACGCGAACGTGGTTCTGTTCGACCCGTCCAAGGATGTCGCGGTGCTCGCCGTGCCCGGTCTCACCGCCCCGGTGGTCCCGCGCGCGCCGGCGCCCGCGCGGTCGGGCGACAGCGCGATCGTGCTCGGCTACCCCGGCGGCGGCCCGTACACCGCGAGCGCCGCCCGGGTGCGCGAGACCCTGGATCTGACCGGTCCGACCATCTACCGCAACGGCACCGTCGAACGCGAGGTCTACACCGTCCGCGGCCAGGTCAGGGCGGGCAATTCCGGCGGGCCGCTGGTGGATACCGACGGGCAGGTGCTCGGCGTGGTCTTCGGCGCCGCCGTCACCGACGACGACACCGGTTACGTGCTCACGCTCGCGGAGGTCCGCGCGCAGCTCGACGCGGCCGAACGGGTCAGCGCCGCGGTGGACACCGGCGCCTGCGTACTCAGCTGAATCGGCGTCCCCGGCCACGGGCGATCCGTGGCCGGGAAGTCATTCCCCGCGGCTCAGGCCAGAAGTTTGGCCAGTTCCGTCGTCACGGCGTCCGGGTTCTCCTGGTGGGCGAAGTGCCCCGCCGCCGGGATGGTGACCAGTCGCCGCTCCGGTGAGAGATGAGGATCGCGGCGGAAGGTTCCCGCCAGCACGTAAGGGTCCAGATCGCCGCGCATGGCCAAGACCGGGATATGGATGGGTTCGCGCATGGTCGCCATGAACCGGCGGCCGTCCGGACGCCACTGACTGCGGAAGGCCCAGCGCTGGTACTCCAGCGCACAATGCGCGGCGCCGGGAATCCGGATCGCCGAACGCATCCGCCGGGCGGTGTCGACGAATTCGGCGGTGCCGGTCCATCCCACGCTCACCCGCTGACGCAGCAGTCGCTCGACCTCGAAGCCGTCGGCGGTGGTCAGCAAGTGCTCGCCGTACCGGGGCAGCTGGTAGCGAAGGAAGTTCGGCAGCCAGGCCGCGCGCTGGCGGCGGTTGCGCAGCACGGAACTCTTCAGCGCCGACGGATGCGGCGAGCCGACCAGCGCGATCGAGCGAACCAGTCGCGGATGCAGCACCGCGGTGGTCCAGCAGACCAGTCCACCGTCGGCGTGCCCGACCAGCGTCGCCTCGGTGTATCCGAGCGCCCGGATGAGGCCGGCGACGTCACCGGCGAGCGTCCAGCCGTCGTAGCCGCGCGGCGGCTTGTCGCTGTCGCCGTAGCCGCGCAGGTCGACGGCGACAACGCGGTAACCGAGCTCGGCCAAGCCGGTCAATTGGTTACGCCAGGACCACCAGAAGTCCGCGAACCCGTGCAGCAGCACGACCAGCGGAGCGTCGGCCCGCTCGGGCGCCGCGTCCACGACGTGGAATCGAATACCGTTGGCGTGCACGTCCCGATGCGTCCACGGTCCGTCGTAACGGACGCTGGACGGATCCGGAAGCAAGTTCGCCGACACGGCGACCGAGCCTAGTAGCCGTCGTACCGGCTCGCGCACGCGCGCCTAGGAAGCGGGCTTCTCCAGGGCGAGACGGTCGTCGTGTGCGGACGCGCCCAAGCTGTGCGGCAGCACCGTGCGCGCCTGCTTGAGCGAATCGATCGTCTTCTCCGGCGCGCGCAGTTTCTTCACCCGCCGGTATCCGAGGAACGCCAGTGCCGCGGTGGCTACGACCATCAGCAGGAAGACGATCAGGAAGGCCGCCCAGCGCGCCAGCCACACGTCGAGCAGCTCGCCGAGGAAGAAGAAAAAGAAGAAGGTGCTGAACAACAGCACGGTGAGCGCGAGGATGAAGTAGACGCTGCCCTGCAGGCCCTTCTTGATCTCACCGGTGACCTCGGCCTTGGCCAGTTCGACCTCGGCGCGGACCAGGGTCGACATCTGCTCGGCGGCGTCGCGGACCAGGCTCCCGAAGCTCGCGGAGCCGAGCGGATCGGCGTCCGTGAGTGGAATGGAGGTGACCGTACGACCGCGCTCCGCGCCGCTCCCGTTACCGCCGTGGTTGAAACTCACTTGGTCGACCCTTCTCCCTGTCCCGGCACTGCTTCAACTCCCGTTCGATCGGCGGCGCTCCCGGTGCCCTCCGTGGTCACGCAGGCTACCGCCTCCGGGCGGATCGCTCGTGCCGCCGTACTGTTCACGTTCTAGCGCACGGGCGTCCCGCCGAGCCTGGTGGACACGCCCACGCCGCAACAGTAGCGCCGAACCGGCGATCGACGCCGCCATTGATGTGACCAACACAGCGGCTTTCGCCAACTCGACGTCCGCGACATCGGCGAGCGCGAGTTCCGCCACGAGAAGGCTAACCGTGAAGCCGATCGCGCCGAGCACCGACAGGGCGAACATGTCCCGCCAGCCGAGCCCGCTGGGGCGCTTCGCGACGCCCAACCGAATTGCCACCCAGCTCATCCCGAAGATCCCGAGGGGCTTGCCCACGAGGAGCCCGAGAATCACGGCGAGCGCGAGCCGATTGGTGTACAACTCGCCGAACACCGTGGGATTCAACGGAACCCCGGCGGCGAACAGGGCGAACAGCGGAACGCAGAACCCGGCGGAGACCGGCTGGAAGAGGTGCTCGAGCCGGGAGGCGGGCGCTCGACGTTCGCCGGGATCCGGGCGCACCCGGGTGAGCAGGCCGAGCGCGACGCCCGCCAACGTGGGATGGATGCCCGCCTCGTGCAGCGCGTACCAGGACACCAACGCCAGCGGGACATAGAGCCAGGGCGTGCCGATCCGCGCGCGTTGCCCCATCGACCATCCGGCGAAGCATCCGGCCGCGACGAGCAACCACAGCAGCGACACCGCGGTGGTGAACAGCACCGCGATCACGACGATCGCCATGAGGTCGTCGACCACCGCGAGACTGAGCAAGAACACCCGCGCGCCCGCCGGGATGCGCGAACCGGTCAGCGCCAGCACTGCGAGCGCGAACGCGATGTCGGTGGCGACCGGGATGGCCCAGCCGCGCTCCATGCCGGGGATGCCGAACCCGACGACCGCCGCGATCAGCGCGGGGGTGACCACGCCACCGATCGCCGCGATGACCGGCAGGGTGGCGCGTCTGCGATCGGCGAGTTCACCGACGACCAGTTCGCGTTTGAGTTCCAGTCCGGCGACGAAGAAGAACACCGCCAGCAGGCCGTCCTCGGCCCAGCCTGCCAAGGTCAGGTCCAGGTGCAGCGGTGGGATCGCGACGACGGTCTCGGTCATCGACACATAACTCGCTGCCCAGGGCGAGTTCACCCACAGCAATGCGATCGCGGCCGCTATCAGAAGCAGTGCGCCGCCGAAGGTTTCCGTGCGGAGGTAGCGGGACAATTCCGAGTGCACTCGCGTGATCACGGGAAACCTTTCGGGCGGCGATCGGGCAGCACTGCGGCGGCACCCACCGGAACCGGCTCAACGGGTGCGCGACCGCTCGCCGACCAGACTTCCCGGCACACCTCACGCAATCTTAACGGGTGCGGCCGGTGACAGGTCCGCCACCGGCCGTACTCAGCGCTGCTCGGTCAGTCCTTGCCTGCCCGGATCGCCTCGAAGACGCTCGGGTCGACGAGGGTGGAGGTGTCGCCGAGTTCGCGTCCTTCGGCGATGTCGCGTAGGAGGCGGCGCATGATTTTGCCGCTGCGGGTTTTGGGG
>NZ_JBIDDF010000019.1:0-127287 GCF_043205035.1 Nocardia sp. NPDC047654 | reverse complement strand
GAGCCGCCGCAGTAGGTAGCTGTGTTCGATTGCCGCGACTTCGTCGCGGCGTGTTGGCGGCCCCGTTGTGGGGCGCGGGCCCCCCGCCCCCCGCCCGGCCCCCGCAACCGGTCGGGCCCCCCCGGCGGGGGGGGGGCCCCCCTTCCGTTTGCCGTGACCAGTTCCGGCTGCGCTTCAGCCCTGCCACTTCGGAGGACGCTTCTCCCCGAAGGCCCGCGGCCCTTCCTGCGCGTCCGGGTGGTGGTCACCGTGCGCCCGCAGCGCCGGCCAGGCCAAGCGCACGGCGTCGTGCATGGGTCGTTCCAGCGCATCCCACAGACACGCACGGCTCACCGCGATGGCAGCCGGCGAGTTGCCGGCGATGATCCGCGCCAGTTCAATTGCACGGCCACGCAATTCGGCCGCAGGAACGACCTCGGTCACCATTCCCAGGCGCAGGGCGCGCTCGGCATCGAGACGTTCATCGCGGCCCAGCAACATCATGCGCATCACCGCCTGGTGCGGCATACGACGCGCGAGCACGATGGTCTCCACCGCGCTGACCTGGCCGACCGATACATGCGGATCGAGGAATGTCGCAGTGTCGGCCGCGATGGTGAAATCGGTGTCGGCAACAAAATGCAGTCCACCCCCCGCACAGACCCCGTTCACCGCGCAGATGGTCGGCTTCGACACCTTCGCCTGCAATGGAGTGAATCGGTTCTCCCGCTCGAACACCCCGGTGCGAGCGCGCGACCGATCGGCCACCGTTCCGACATCCGCGCCGGAACAGAATGCCCGGGTACCGGCACCGGTGATCACGGCCACCCGCAACGAGCCGTCTGCCTCGAACAGGTCCCATACCATCGGCAGTTCGGACAGCATGGTTGGCGAGATGGCGTTCATCCGCTCCTGCCGGTCGAGTTCGACCAGCAGGATACTGTCCTCGATCTCGACCCGAAGCGTCTCCCAGGGGCCACGCAGCGTCCGGTTCGTTGTCATTGGTCCTCCTCGTGTCCGTCAGAGTGACGGATTCAGTCCACCGGCCACAGTCAGGACCTGTCCGGTGATGTTCCGGCTGGCTTTCGATACGAGAAACTCCACCGAGTCGGCGATGTCCTCAGGATTGTTGGGACGCCCGAGCGGGTTGTGCGATGCCCAGTTCTGGACCCAGGTCCCATCCCCTCGGTCCGCGACGGTGGTCGTTGTTGCACCGGGCACCACGATATTCACATTCACGCCGCGGCGGGCCCACTGTGTCGCCGCCGAACGTGTCAGCGCCACCAGGCCCGCCTTCGCCGCGGCGTAGTGCGATCGGTCAGGACTACCCGACCACGAGGTCGAACCGATATTGACGATTCGCCCGCTGCCCGCCGCGAGCATGACCCGTCCCGCTTCCTGCATCCATACGAACGCCGATGACAGATTGAAGTCGATCGTCCGGTGCCAGTCCTCATCCGTGATGTCTTCCAGCGGGACGTTCAACGGACCGTGCACCCCGCCGGCCACATTGACCAAACCGTCCACCCGACCCCACTCTTCGAGCGCCGCCGCGGTGAGTGCTCGCGCCACTTCGCGAGAGGTCGCGTCACCGGCAATCGGCAGCACCCGCCCGTGGGCGCCCTCGAGTTCCTGGGCAATCACACTCAGACGGCGGGCGGATCGATCATTCAACGCCACGGCGTAGCCGAGGTTCGACAGCCGCCGGGCGATCGCGGATCCCATCGGACCGCCCGCGGCAGTTATCACCGCCACTCTCGGGTTACTCACCACACTAAAAGAGTATCATCTAATCAGTCGATTGGACTCGTCGAGCACGACTGTCTCGAACCCAGCACCGATCTGAAGCATGCAATACTCTTATTAAGTACACTTTTAATGGAGGCGGTATGGAGTTCAGTTTGAGCAGCGAGCAACAGGCGCTGCAGGAGAACGTCCGCAGGCTGCTCGCTACGCACTCAGCGGCTCGAGACATGTTCACCACTGATGGCCCCAGCTCGGCACGCGACTTGTGGGGGCGTCTCAACGACGCCGGCCTGAGCACCCTCGGCCTGCGGCTCGAGGAACTCGATCTCGAGTCCACCGCGATCGAGCAGATGCTGGTGGCCGAGGAGATCGGCCGAGCGGCGGCGCCGTCACCCTTCGTCGGCCTGGCCGCTGCAACTTCGATTCTCGCCCGCAGCAGTCGAACCGAGGCCGGACAGCTGCTCGAGCAGGTACTCGACGGACGAATCGTCGTCGCCGCACTGCCGTCCGCGTACGGCGGAACGGTCGCGGTCAAGGCACTGGGCGAGGGCGGCGACACAACACTGCACGGCGAGGTCCTACTGGTCCCGGGCGGCGCGTGGGCGGACACCGTCCTGGTCGCCGCGGAGGCCAACGGCTCGCCCGCGATCTACGCGGTGGATGTGGCCGCGACCGGCTGTGTCGTGCAGCCGACACCATCGATCGATCCCGGCGCCGGGCTGGCCAAACTCGGCCTGGATTCGGCCGCGGCGACGCCCGTGCTGGAGACCGAAGCCGAAGACGCCATACAGCACGCCACAATCCTCGCAATGCTGCTCACTGCTGCCGAGACGACGGGGGTCGCGCATTCCGCACTGCACCTCGCCGCCGACTATGCGCGCACCCGAACACAATTCGGCCATCCGATCGGCTCCTTCCAAGCGGTCAAGCACAAGCTGTCGGACATGGTGGTAGCAGTCGAAAACGCGCGCTCGGCCTGCTACGGCGCCGCCTGGAAACTGCACGACAACGAGCCTGACGCCGCTCTCTACGTTCACATGGCGAAAGCCGTCGCCGCAGAGAGTGGTCCGCACGTGGCGGCCGATGCGCTGCAGTTGCATGGCGGCATCGGTTGCACCTTCGAGCACGACATCCACCTGTACTTGCGCCGCGCCAAGACCGGACAACTGCTCTACGGCGACGCGAACGAACACCTCGATCATCTTGCCTCGGCATTCCTGGAAGACGGAGAAACGACACGATGACCACTGAGAGCGCCACACAGAGCACCGAGCAGTTCGTCACCGAGTTGCGCGACTGGCTCGATCACAACCTGCCGGAAGGCTGGGGCACTCGCGACTTCCGGATGCCGAAAGGACAGGTGTCTCGGCGAGAGTTCATCCGCGACCTGCAGCGCAAGATGGCTGCCGATCGGTGGATCGCAATCCACTGGCCCGAAGAATTCGGCGGTCGAGGTGCGACGATGGACCAGCAGATCGCCTATCATGCCGAACTCGCGCGCCGCGGCGTGCCGCGTCCGCTCGGCCACATCGGATTGAATCTGTGTGGTCCCACGATCATTCGTCACGGCACCGACGAACAGCGGGCGCGGTTCCTGCGTCCGATGCTCGACGGCGACGAGATCTGGTGTGAAGGGTTTTCCGAGCCCGGCGCCGGTTCCGATCTGGCCGGCCTGCGCACGCGCGGGCGCATCGAAGGCGATGAGATCGTCATCAACGGTCAGAAGACGTGGAACACCGGCGGGCACTACGCCCAGTGGATGTTCGCCCTGGTGCGCACCGATCCCGACGCTCCCAAACACGACGGGCTGTCGTTCGTGTTGTTGCCGATGGATTCGCCGGGCGTCACGGTTCGCCCCATCGAACGGATCTGCCGCGAGCATGACATCAACGACGTGTTCCTCGATGATGTGCGCGTGCCGCTCAGCAATGTTGTCGGACCACTCAATTCCGGCTGGCAGGTCACCCGCACCACACTGAACCATGAGCGTTACACGCAGTTCCTCGCCTCACAGATCGGCTTCCGCCGGACCCTGGACAACGTCGCCGAGCTCGCCAAGCGCCGGAATGCGCTGGGGCAGCGACCTGCCGACCGCCACGAGGTGCGTACCGCACTGGCCAAGAAATGGATCGCCAGCGAGCTGATCCGGTTGAACGGCCTGCGGAACATCGCCAGTGTCCAGAGCTCCGGCGAGCCGGGGCCCGAGGGGGCGATCATGAAGGTGTTCGGCCAAGAGCAGGAAAAGGAGCTCTATGAGCTCGCAGTGGATATCTCGGGTTCCCTCGGCCTGCTGGACCGCGGCTCCGACGACGCACAGGATCGAGGCAAGTGGGTGTTCGGCTACCTGCGTTCGCGCGCCTCGACCATCGCAGGCGGTACCAGCGAGATCCAACGCAACGTGATCGCCGAGCGCGTCCTGCACATGCCCCGCGACCCGTGGGTATCCCGGACCTCCTGATTGATCAACAGTCCGAGGCGGCTCCGATCCTGGTTGATCGGAGTCGCCTCGCGTTTCAGCAATTTAGTACACTCATTCCTGTGAACGGACTAACCGCATCGCGAGTCGGCCCCGTCCTCCTGCTGACAATTCAACGTCCGGACAAGCGAAATGCAGTAGACCATATGGTCCTCGCAGCGATGTCACAATCGCTCGACATGTTCGAAGCTGACGACACTCTGCGTACCGGGATCATCTCCGGCGCCGACGGAACCTTCTGTGCGGGAGCCGATCTCGCCGACCGCCTCGCCGGGAACAAGGTCGTGGACGCCAACGGCTTCGCTGGAGTCACCAGGCGACGCCGGACCAAGCCACTGATCGCCGCAGTCGAGGGTTATGCGGTCGGCGGCGGCTTCGAACTTGCCCTGTCCTGCGACATGATCGTCGCCTCCCGTACAGCCAAGTTCGGCTTACCCGAGGTCAAGCGATCCGTACTCGCGGCAGAAGGTGGCCTGTTCCGGACTGCGCGGGCACTGGGCAAGTCCACGGCGATGCACATCGCGCTCACCGGACAACCGATCGACGCTACGCGGCTCTACGAACTCGGTCTCGTGTGTGAGTTGACCGCCGCCGGCGAAGCGTTGTCGGCGGCTGTGCGTATCGCGGAAGAAATCGGTGCCAATCCCAAGGAAGCGGTGCTGGAGTCCCGAGCCCTGATCGAGCAGGCAGTCGAATACGGTGCCGACAGCCTGTGGGCCGATACGCGGCGCGCTTACAGCCGGATTCGCCGCAGCGCCAACTACCGCCGGGGAGCACAAGCCTTCGTCAGCAAGGAAAGCCCCGAATGGGACTGAGTAGCGCACCACTGCCGCATCAGCGGCACCGGGGTACGCCGATTACCACGCCACCAACGATGCCGGTAACGCGGTAATCGGTAGGCGCTATAAAGTTCACATGTCGGACGATGTCCGGCCGTCGCTATCTCGACGTCCACGCGGGCGGACCGCCACAGTCGGCCGCCGGAGAACGCGCTGGACGCAACCGCTTACGAATCGACGAAGATGTCCAGATCGGGCTCGGTGCCGCCCCCGTACCCGGTGAAGTCGCCAACCCCGGTCTCGCGCAGGACGTCTTCATCGATCAAGGTTTGCCCGGTGACCTTCCCTGCCGGAGTCGACAGGATCTCGAGCGCGGCGTCCGCCATGACTTGCGGGCTCCGCGATCGGGCTGCGGCCTCCTGGCCGCCGAGGATATTCACCACCGCCGCAGTCGCGACCGTCGTTTTCGGCCACAGGCAATTCACCGACAAGGATTGGTTCGCCGCTTCTGCCGCGATCCCCAGCGTGACGATCGACATCCCGTACTTGGACAACGTATAGGCCGGGTGTGCGCCGAGCCACCGTTGCGACAGGTTGAGCGGCGGCGACAACGACAGCACATGCCCGGAGTCCGAACGTCGCAGATGCGGCAGACATGCCCGTGTCAACGCGAACGTGCCACGAATATTGACGTTCTGCATCAAGTCGAAGCGTGAGAGCGGAAGATCTTCCGTCGCAGACAGATTCAGAACACTGGCATTGTTCACACAGATGTCGACACCCCCGAACTCGCCCACCGCGGCACTGACGAGCCGTTCGATATCGGCCTCATTGCGAACATCCCCGACGATCCCGAGTGCCCGTCCGCCGCCCTCGGCTTCGATCTCGGCGACCGCCGTGCGCACCGTGCCTTCCAGGCGCGGGTGGGGGGTATCGGTCTTGGCAACGAACGCGACATTCGCGCCTTCTCGTGCTGCGGTCCGCAGAATCGCCAGTCCGATTCCGCGGCTACCACCGGACATCACCAATGTCCGATTCGCCAGACGTCTCTTTGTCATTTCGATCATGTTCCCGATCTGAATCTATCGGCGCCGGAGCACCGACACCGTGCGGATGTGCACATCACTGCTGGTCGTCGGAGGCATCGGTAGCCAATGTGGGCAACGTGGCGGCCAGTTCATCGATCGTCCACCGGGACTCTCGGGACAGCTCGGCGGTGTGGTGCCAGGAACGCACCGAGCTGACCAGCCCGCCGCGCACGTAGAAAGTCTGCGCAGTGAGCTCGCAGCTCTCGGACAGCAGGTAACCGACGACCGGCGCGACGTTGCGGGGGTTGTACACATCGAAGGCATCCGAATCTTCCGGTGCAGCCATCAGCTTCGCGACGCTGGGCACCGCTGTGGTGAGCCTGGTACGCGCAGCCGGCACGATCACGTTCGATCGCACTCCGTAGCGCTGCAACTCGGCCGAGCAGACCTGTGAGAACATACCGATTCCCGCTTTGGCAGCAACGTAATTCGCCTGACCGGCATTGCCGAACAGCCCGGAGCTGGACGAGGTGTGAACCAGGGCAGCCTGACGCTGGCGACCGGCCTTGCTCTCCTCTCGCCAATACTTCGCAGCCCAGTGAGTCGGCACGTAGGTACCGCGCAGGTTCACTCGAATGACGAGATCCCAGTCGTCGGCGGACATGTTGACCAGCAGTCCGTCGCGAAGCACGCCCGCGTTGTTCACCAGGCCGTCCAGTCCATCGAATTCGCGAACGGCCGTCCCGACCAACAGCTTGCCCGAATCGAAGTCGGCGACATCGGCATCCACAGCGACAGCGCGCTGACCTTTCGCCCGGATCTCCGCGGCCACATCGCCCGCAGGACTCTGTCCGCCTTCTCCCGGGAGATCGGTCAGCACGACCGCGGCGCCCTCCTCGGCGAAGAAGGTGGCGTAAGCCTGACCGAGACCACGCCCGGCACCGGTGACGATGACCACCCGACCATCCAGAGCACCCATGAAATTCCTCCACATCGAGATCGACCGAGCCACGCACAGTCACAGATACTGCGGTGCGCTCAGTATACTAATTTCCTCTTGGCTTGCGACATTCCCCGGCAATTTGCAGTAATCACTATCGACGTCATCCATATTTGTGACACTCTTTTGGGCGGCAGATGGGCACGCACTATTCCACCCCAGTCGTTCACAGCCGTCTCAGCTCACCGAAACGGCCGACGGATCGACGGTTGGAAAGACCAGCGGGACGGCGAGCGGAATCGCCTTGCTCTGCCCGGACTGGAACCGCGACCGCATCGGAGTCCGGGTCGATCCCGTACTCGGGGGTCAGCGAGTGCCACTCCTCGTAGAGGTCGATGCTGGCATAACGTGAACTACTGAAACGCCGGATGGCCTGGCGAACCCCCGGCCGTATGAGGCCTCTTACCTACTTGTCGACGGTTCCCGCGTACTGACAGGCGCGGCGGGATCCACTGCAGCCGTCAGGAATTCGGGACGCGCCTTCCAGAAGTAGTTGTGCACACCGGCGCTGGTAGCAAGCCGCCGGAAGGTCATTCGCACCGGTCGTCCGACCTCGACCTCCTCTGGGCCGACATCGGTGAGCTCACAGATCAAACGGCCACCACCATCGAAATCCACCACGGCCGAGATGACCGGCGGGCTGGGCGACACCGCCAGGTGATCGATGGTGTAGGTGACGATGACGCCGCGGACTTCGGACAACGGCCGCGGCACCTGCGAGTCCACCTCGTGGCAGCGGATGCAGACCCGATCTGCCGGGATGTTGACGACACCGCACTTCGAGCACTCGCCGACGACCAATCCGAATTTGTACACCGCATCGCGGAAGCTGGGAGGCGCTGCCGGGGGTTGCGGGTCCGGTCGCCGCGGCGGTTCGCGATGCAAGTGCCCACGCCAGCTCAAATACGTCGGATAGGAAACCGAGCGACCGCCATCACGTAACTGGGCAATCGGCACACTGTTTCGGTGGTTCGCGATCGCCTCGGTGGTCCGGGCGACGATTCCGACCGCGCCATCACCGATCACGACCACGGCGATGACCTCACCGGGCTCCGCGTGATCGAAGACCTCAGCGAGTCCGTATCCGATCTGCGCGACGCCGGCGCTCCCGGCCGTACCGGCCGCCGTGGCATACCGCGCAGCGTGACGATCCACGCCACACCCGGCCACGACGCCGCGCACCGCACGATCGTGCATGCCGACGACCACCAGATGATCGACATCGCCCGTCGTGAGATCAGCTTTGGTGAGCGCATCGGTCAATACGTCACATCCTGCCGCGACGAGGGGGCCTTCGGCGAATCGCTCCTCCCATACATGGGCGGAAACATCGCCCGGCACTCGCCAACGATCGAACACCTCGAGTGTCCGGCTCGCTGTGCCGAGAAATTCGGCGATCACCGGCCACTCGTCCGACCCGGGGCCGACGAGTAAGGCCGAAGCACCGTCCGCTCCCAGCTTCTCGTCCGCACTGCCCGGAAGCCCGGAACGCGTATCCGAAAAGATGGCGAGAAGCGCCCCGTCGCCGCGATGCCGAGCTGCGGCGACGAGTGCGCCCGCAGCCGCTCGCATGGAGCCGAGATGGTCCAAAGCCAAAGCGGTGGAAGGTAATTGAAGAGCAGCGTGGACGACGGCCGCATTGGCGCGTTCGAGGTACGCCGGAACCGACGTCGCCAGCAAAACCTGCTCGATCGCCGAGCGATCATGCCCGCTCAGTGCGTCACGCGCCGCCTCAACCGCCATCGAGGTGGTGTCCTCGTCGTAACCCGCGACGGTTCGACTCCCTCGGCCGCCGGTTCCGCCGAGCGCCTGCCCGATTTCCGACAGCTGCAGCCGGTGACGCGGCACATGGCTGCCATAACTGAGTATTCCGTGCATGAGACTCCTCGTCGCCGACCTCTGGCAATGATAAAGTATACGTATTTACTCGCGCCACGCCTCCCACCTGGCTCTAAGCTGCCAGTTTCAGCTTGCACGAGGCGATTCCTCTAAAGAAGAGTATCATCATTCCTATGACCGCACGAAGCATCAAAGATGCCGCCGCCATTGTCGGGATGGGCTTGACGCAGTTCGGTGAGCTGTGGGATCGCAGCGCCGACGACCTGATCGTGGA
Organism: Nocardia sp. NPDC047654; assembly: GCF_043205035.1. Classification (NCBI taxonomy): domain Bacteria; kingdom Bacillati; phylum Actinomycetota; class Actinomycetes; order Mycobacteriales; family Nocardiaceae; genus Nocardia; species Nocardia sp. NPDC047654. The sequence goes on along the minus strand of NZ_JBIDDF010000019.1, from coordinate 118,166 downwards.
AGCCGCCCTCGCCGCATGCGAGGACGCCGGCATCGAACTGTCCGACGTGGATGCGTTCTGGCTCGGCACCCGCGCGACCGGCATGAGCGGCCTCACCTTGAGCCGACCGTTGAAACTGTCCGGGAAGCCGGTGACCCGCGTGGAGAACTTCTGCGCCACGGGTTCGGAAGCGTTCCGCAATGCCGGCTACGCGGTGACCGCCGGGGCTTACGACGTGGTCATGGCATTGGGTGTCGAGAAGATGAAGGACGCGGGCACCTCCGGACTCGTGCCGGTTCCGATACCGCATGACGGAACCGCGGCCGAGCTGACCGGGCCGGCCTACTTCAGCCTGCTGGTACCGGCCTACGCCGAGAAATACGGTGTGTCCCAGGAGGATTTGCGCACCGCACTCACGTCGATCGCGTGCAAGAACCACTACAACGGCGCCCGCAACCCGAAGGCACAGTTCCGCAAAGAGGTCTCCCCCGAGACCGTCGCGAAGGCGCCGCGGGTCGCGGGCACGCTCGGAGTCTTCGACTGTTCCGGGATCAGCGACGGTGCCGCGGCCGCGATCCTGATGCGCGGAGACGCCGCCGCCGCCCATCGCACGGACCCGTTGTACGTCAAGGGCCTCGCGCTCATCGCGGGCGACGGTTCGGGCCAGCGTGACACCGGATACGACTTCACCACCTTTCCCGAGGTGGTGAGCGCAGCCCGAGAGGCGTACCGGCAGGCGGGAGTCACCGACCCTCGCTCCGAGATCGCCATGGCCGAAGTGCACGATTGCTTCACGCCGACCGAGATGGTGCTGATGGAAGACCTCGGATTCTCTGAACGCGGATCAGCCTGGAGCGATGTGCTCAAAGGCGCCTTCGAGCTCAACGGCGACCTCCCCGTCAATCCCGATGGCGGGCTCAAGAGTTTCGGCCACCCGGTCGGCGCATCTGGATTGCGCATGCTCTACGAATGCTGGCTGCAGTTGCGTGGGCAAGCACCTGCCGAACGGCAAATCGATCTCCACGGCCGGAGCCTGGGACTCACACACAACCTCGGCGGCCCGCCCGGAGACTGCGTCTCGTTCGTCTCGGTCGTCGGCACAGAGAAGGGCTGACCCGGCGCGCGAGAGCTTGGCGCCGCGGGCGCGTTCGTTCAGAGGTTCCGGCCGTGCCCAGCAGCATGGGGCGGCACTTCCGAAATCAGCACACCCATATCGGATACTGTGTTTTCGCAATGCTCGGTCGCCTTCCCGAGAGAGGACACGCATGTCGACTGCTGACGCCGCGGGCTTCGGCCAGGCCGACGCCTCGCCACACCCTGAGGGAAAATCCCGCAAACTCGGCGAGATCGTCGCTGACCGGATCGAGAACTCGATCATGCAGATGGGCTGGCCTATCGGCCGGGTCATCGGCTCGGAGGCGGAACTGCTCGAGCAGCACCAGGTCTCCCGCGCGGTGTTGCGAGAGGCCATCCGGCTCTTGGAAGCCCACGGCACCGCCACCATGCGTCGCGGCCCCGGCGGCGGACTGGTCGTAACCAAGCCGGATGCCCGGGCAGTCATACGTTCCGCCGCTGTCTACCTCGACTCCGAGGCAATCACCCCGGACAAACTCTCGGCGGCGCGGATAGCCATCGAACTGATCGCGGTACAACTCGCCGCCGAAGCCATCGATGAAGAGGGAATCAAGGAACTCAGGGCGGTTCTCGAACATGAGAAGACCGCGATTGCTACAGGTGGTCGTGCGGGGGCGACCCGCGACGTCCATTCGACCCTGGCAAAGCTGAGTGGCAATCCGGCGATTCAGCTCTTCACCGAGACGCTCGCGCAGCTCGAGCTCGACATCTTGCGCACGAGTGTGGCGTCCGGTGACCAAATCACCAGGTTTCGGCAGGACTTCCTCGAAGACCACATCGCCATCGTGGATGCGGTCATCGCCGGAGATGCCGGGATCGCCCGGTACCGGATGCAACAACATCTGCTGCGGGTCGGCGAGGATATTCACCCGCATGGGTCGGTGCGGGGAAAGTCGCACCCCGCTTAAGATACCGACCTCGCCTCGACCACCCAGTAGCGCGCCGCCTTTCCCGCCCGTGCCCATCGCCGCGGTTGTGTGAGCCTCACTGCTGCCGCGCCCTGACACGGTTCGGCATTCCGGCGGGCGCGACCGGCCCGGCCGCCAAGCCCGCCCGCACGCTCACTCAGGGCCCGCATGACCTGCATGCCCGAGACGACATCAGCCGACTGGTTGACGGGCCCCGGATCATCCATCCAAGTCGGACATATCAGTGCCCCTATATCAGTCCCTTCAACGCCCTGACTAGGCATAGTCGAGGGGTATAGCGTCTATTAGGATACTTATCCTATACTGGGGTGAACCACATCACAGGAGTGCGGAATGTCGATCATCAGCGCGCCCGGAGCACCGAGGCGGATCTCGGTCGACGAGTCCCCCTCCGATGCCGATTCGAACGCCCGCACCATCGGAGGCCCTACGTTCCGTAGTCCGTCGACAATTCCCGTCGAATGAGGCAGAAGCCCCTGCTCGACACCGATACGAAGATGAAAGGAGGCCGCCGTGACCGAATTCAGCAGTTTTTCCGCGCGCGAGACCAGAATTCTCGGCCGGGTCACCGGCGCAACGAACCCGGAAAGCGCCGAGCTTCTCGACGATGGCAAGACCCTGGTTTTCGGCAACTGCGCCATGGTGGTGGGCAATCCACACCATCGGGAAGGCAAGAGCTTGGTGTATCTGAAGGACCAGGCGTTCATCACACAGGCGCGGATCGACGACGGTGGCGAGGTGACGGTGACCAATCGACATCTGGTCGACGGCATGACCGCTACGCTGGGCACCGAGATCCACCGCCTCGGCACCGACGTGTGGCCTGCGGGGACAGGCCTGACAGCTTGCGGCGGAAAGCCTTTCGCGGTCAACGTCAATGCGCCACTCGGCACCGACGCGGAGGCTCGCCAGCAAATCTTCGCCTTCGATCCTCTCACCGGGGAACCACGCGGCCGGATCGCGCTGTGGGCAGACTCCCCAATCGCCAAGGCTGTAGGGCACCCGGTCGAGATGCCCAATGGCGTCGCGGTGGCACCCAACGGAGATATATACATCGCGGACAATCCGAACACCAACCCCTCCAGCGCGCTGCCGCCCCCGTCACCGTCAGCGGTTTACCGTATCCCCTACGGGAGCATCGACGGACTACTCGAGGACAGCGCCGAGGCGGCCGCGACCGTACGGGCAGTCGAATGGGACGGTTGGTTCAACGGTGTCGCCGCGTCTCCGATCGATGGCAGCGCCTGGGTGGTCACCTCCTCGTATCACGATCCACTGAACGGTGCCGTAATTCGCCTGGACGCAATGGATTTCGCCGAGGGACGGCTGCCGGATCCATTTGTCAAAGACTTGGGGATCTGCGATGGGGTCGCGGTCAGCAAGCGCGGCACCGTCTTCGCGACCAACCCGGTCGCAAAGGAGATCTTCGTTTTTCCAGCCGACGGTTCTCGCCAACGGCTGACGCTCGAGGGCGAACTCCTGCCGACCGCGAATCCAGCCGATGTGAACGTCATCTACCCGGCATTCCTCGGGGGCGAACCGGCGCTCACCGTCGGCGACATCGCCGTCGGCTCGGCCCCCGAGACTGCTCAGGTCCTCATCCTCGATATCACCGGACTGTAATCCTCGCGATCACTCGACGTTCCGCGCCGGCGGAGGCTGTGCGAGAGCCTGCGCCGGCATCGTCCCGCGCCGCACAACACACGAGGCGATGAGAATGCCGCGGGCTCAGCCTCGGGTTAGCGCCTCGCTGCCCCAATTCCCGAATCTGTGCAGACTGCCGTCCGGCAGCGATTGGAGATCCACGTGAAAACTCAGAATCAGGAGCGCCACGACGCCATCGTCATCGGAGCGGGATTCGGTGGAATGTACGCGCTTCATCGGCTTCGAGATGGTCTCGGCATGGACGTCGTCGCGATCGAGCGAGGCAGCGATGTCGGCGGCACCTGGTACTGGAACAGATATCCCGGCGCTCGATGCGATGCCGAGTCGATCTTCTATTCCTATTCCTTCGATCCACGATTGCAGGCCGATTGGCGGTGGTCAGAGAAATACGCCACACAGCCCGAGATCCTCTCCTACGCTGGACATGTCGCCGACCGTTACGGTCTGCGACGCGACATCCGCTTCGATACAAAAGTCACTGCGGCTCATTTCGACGAACCAGCGAACGAATGGCTCGTTCGGACCACCTCAGGAGATATTCGGGCACGTTTCCTGATCACCGCCCTGGGCTGTCTCTCAGCGTCACGCATTCCCTCTTTCGATGGGATCGACGACTTCACCGGGCAAATCCACCACACCGGTCGCTGGCCACACGAAGGCGTGGACTTCAGAGGCAAACGTGTGGCGATGATCGGCACCGGATCATCGGGAATTCAACTTCTGCCGGCGATCGCGGCCGACTGCGCACACGTCACAGTCTTCCAGCGCACTCCGAGTTACAGTGTGCCAGCACGCAACCGCACACTGGGCCCCAATGAATTCACGCGTATTCGCGCTGTATACCCCCACCTTCGAGCGGACGCCCGGAAGTCGGCAGGCGGGCAGGTCACCGCGCCGCCGATAGGCAGTGCATTGTCCGGTGACACCGATATTCTCGGAGAACTCGACCAGCGCTGGGCAGAAGGAGGCGCCAGTTTCCTCGGCGCTTTCACCGATACTCTGGTCGACGAACGGGCCAACAAGATCAGCGCCGACTACGTCCGAGAGCGCATCAAGGAAACCGTGGCGGATCCGACGACCGCAGAGCTGTTGTGCCCCAAGGACTATCCGATCGGAACCAAACGGATCTGCGTCGACACCGACTACTACGCCACCTACAACCGAGACCACGTCGATCTCGTCGACGTGTCAACGACACCCATCGAACGGATCACCGCCGAAGGCCCGACAGTAGACGGCACGGTATATCCAGTCGACGTCATCATATTCGCGACCGGTTTCGACGCCATGACTGGCGCGTTCGAGGCCGTCGACATACGCGGGCGCGGCGGCATGACTCTGCGCGACGCATGGGCGGCTGGACCTCGCACCTACCTCGGCCTCGCCGTGCACAGATTTCCGAACATGTTCACAATCACCGGCCCTGGAAGCCCTTCGGTCCTGTCGAACGTGATCGTCTCCATCGAACAGCACGTGGAGTGGATCGCCGACTACCTCACTCATCTCGCCGAGCTCGGAATCACCAGAACCGAGGCCGACCAGGATGCTCAGGACAGCTGGGTCGACGAGGTCAACAAAGTCGCGGACGCGACGCTGTACACGAAGGGGCGTTCGTGGTACTTGGGCGCCAATGTGCCCGGCAAGCCACGCGTCTTCATGCCCTACGCCGGTGGCGTCGGCGCCTATCGGCAGCGGTGCGACGACGTCGCTGCGAAAGGCTACCCCGGCTTCACGCATGGCGCAGTGCCTGATGGGCGGCCTGCAACCACAAACACGGCGAAAGACTCACCTCGACCAATCGCACAGTCATACCGCGTGACCGCGAACAACACCCGCCAGAGGAGCTCGCAATGACTACACAACCCGATGTTGCGCCGTCCGTGACCGAATACGACGACGCATTCATCGCGGGGCGCTGGACGCCCGCCACCGGGGAGGCAGTGCTGAGTGTCGTGAACCCTGCCACCGAAAAGGTCATTGCCACTGTCCGGGAGGCATCGTCGGCCGATGTTCGCGCTGCAGTCGATGCTGCCCGCGCCGCTTTCGACGATGGGCCTTGGGCGCAGACAACACCGGATGATCGCGCTGCGGTCCTAGATGCGATCGCCGATGCGCTCGACAAGCGCGCCGAGCAGGTCACCGCGCTGCAGACAGCAGAGGTCGGTGCTCCGACCGCTTTCAGTCAGGCCAGTCACGGCCGCGCCGTGGGCTGTCTTCGCTACTACGCCCAGCAAGCGCGAGAGTTCCCATTCAGGACGGACCGCCCGCGCGCGGACGGGAAGATCACTCGAATCCTTCAGCAGCCGGTAGGTGTGGTGGCCGCCATCGCACCCTGGAACGGTCCGCTGGCCGTCGCTTGCCTGAAGATGGGTCCCGCTCTCGCCGCAGGATGTACGGTCGTATTGAAGCCCGCGCCCGAAACACCTCTCACAGCAATGGTTCTCGCCGACATCATCGCAGAGCTGGTCGACGCTGGACAGATGCCGGCCGGGGTGGTCAACGTGATCAACGGCGGCCGCGAAATCGGGGCCGAACTCGTTGCCAACCCCGGAGTGGACAAGATCAGTTTCACCGGCAGCACCGCAGCGGGCAGCCGGATCATGGCCTCGGTTGCCGACCGGATCGGCCGGGTGACACTGGAACTCGGCGGCAAATCGGCGGCCATCATCCTCGACGACGCGGATCTGGACCAGGTGCTGCCCAGCCTCATCCCCGGTAGCTGCGGCAATACCGGGCAGATGTGTTTCGCGTTGACCCGCGTGTTGGTCTCCGAACGTCGCCACGACGAAATCGTCGCCGCGATCGCCGACGGGATGGAAAAACTCTCGGTGGGCGACCCCACTGCGCCCGGGACGTTCATGGGGCCGCTGGCCATGCAGCGGCAGCGCGAGCGGGTCGAAGAGTACTTCGAGCTCGCCCGCTCCGAAGGAGCGAGAGTGGTCACCGGCGGCAAGCGCCCCGCCGGGTTGGACGTCGGCTACTACATCGAGCCAACTTTGCTCACCGACGTCGGCAGCGACAGCCGAATCGCCCAGGAAGAGATCTTCGGACCGGTTCTCTCAGTGATCACCTACCGCGACATCGACGACGCCATTCGCATCGCGAACAACTCCGATTACGGACTGTCCGGCGCGATCTACACCGCCGACATCGAGTCCGGATACGCTATCGCGCAACGCATTCGGACCGGCACGATATCGGTCAACGGATCCGTATTCGATACCACGGTCCCATTCGGCGGCTTCAAGAAGTCCGGCATCGGCCGGGAGGGCGGACCGGAGGGCATGCATCCCTTCCTCGAAACCAAATCCGTGCACATGCCGGACTGACTCAATGCACGACGGGCCCGGACACCTCGATGGTGCCCGGGCCCGTCGCTCTCGGTTCTTCTTCGCTTCCGGCCAATCGCGTCACGGTGTCGAGGACGGACGCGCTCAGCGGTCGGCGCGTGCATCCTCCAAGATGAGATCACTTGCCTTCTCCCCCACCATGATCACAGGGGCGTTGGTATTGCCACTCGTCAGCAAGGGAATCACCGATGCGTCCGCGACCCGCAGGCCCGCGACACCATTGACGCGAAGCTGCGGATCCACCACCGCGTCCGGATCGGTGCCCATCCGAGCGGTGCTCACGGCATGCTGACCGGCGTAGGACTTGCTCTTGATCGCCGCGAGCAGTGCTTCGTCGGACTGTGCTTCATGACCCGGAGAAGTCTCCCTGACAACATATTTCGCGAACGCGGGGGCGGCGAGGATCTCTCGGACACGGCGAATGGCGCGGATCATGTCCGCCGCATCTCGGGGATCACCGTAGAGCGGCCGTTCGATGACAGGTGGGTCCGCGGGATCCGCGGAGCGAAGCGATACCGATCCGCGGCCCCGCGGATGCACGACGCAGATCAGGGCGCGTGCTGTCGAATGCTTCTCCAGTTCCATCGCATGCAGGTCGTAGCCCTCGGTCTTCTTTGCAGCCTGCCCGTATCCCATGGGCGCGAACATGACTTGGAAATCGGTCCGACTCGACTGTGGTGAGAAACTGCCGAAAAGAACAGCCTGGGCCGCGGTAGCCGTCGCGGCGCCGCCGCCGTGCAGAACGAAATCGATGCCGTGCTTGATCACGCCGCGCAGGTTCAGTTCCTCATTGAGCGTGGTGACATTCACGTCCATCGTGACGGCGAAGCACGGATGTTCCTGCAAGTTGCCGCCAACCCCGGGCAGATCCCGCACGACCTCGATCCCGTTGTCACGCAAATGATCCGCTGGCCCGATACCGGACAGCATCAGCAGCTTCGGCGTGCTCAGCGCTCCGGCTGAGACGATCACCTCTCGCAGCGCTCGGAAATGCGCCAGCCCGCGCTCGGTACGCGCCTGGACGCCGGTCGCCCGACCGTCTTCGGTGACGATTCGATCAACCGCGACACCGGTCAGTACCGTGCAGTTCGGCCGACGGCGGGCCCGCAGCAGGTAGCCGCTCGCAGTGCTCCAACGCAGACCACGACGTTGCGACAACTGAATATGTGACGATCCGAGCTGCTGCCGACCGTTGTAGTCTGGGTTGTACGGCAGTCCGGATTGATCACCAGCCATAACGAAGGCATCGTTGAGCGGGTGTCGTACTCGCGTCCGGCTCACGTACTGGGGACCGTGGTTCCCCCGGTACTCGTCCGCCCCACCGTCGAAGGTCTCGGCACGTCGGAAGTACGGCAGTACGTCCCGATAGCTCCAGCCCTCGGCGCCGGCCTTTTCCCACTCGTCGTAATCGAGCGGATTTCCGCGCACCCAAATCATTCCGTTGATCGAACTGCCACCGCCGACGACTTTGCCGGCCGCCCACCGATCCACCCGGCCGTCCAGTGAGGGATCGGGCTCGGCAGAATACTGCCAGTCCAGCTCGGGTGGGAGCTTGTACAACCCCGCCGGAACATGAATGAAGGGGCTCCACGCCTCCCCGCCCGCCTCCAAGACGAGAACTCGATACCGACCAGATTCCGAGAGGCGGTCGGCAAGCACCGCGCCTGCCGAACCTGCGCCTACGACGATGTAGTCCCACTCCTGCGAGGCCGCACGGCGGGCTCTCGATTGCTCTCGTGCCATGTCGTTCCTTCGATTCGCTGCGGGGCCCGCGGACGCTGATGTCTCGGTACGTGCGCAAATGCTCCCAGCCAGACTGTGACTCCTATAACAGGATACTCAATCTATCCCATACCGGCGGAGGAGTCATCCAATCTGCAGATGCATGCGCCAAAACATGCACTATATTCTCGAGATGCCTAAGCGTCAGAAAGGTGCTGCCATGCCCCGGTCATGTGCCCATCGCATTGCAGATGGGGGATCGGCGCGGTCTCGGCCCGCCACACCGAGTCGCGGCCCAGTCCAGCAGAATGTCTTGGCCCCGTTGACAAGCCAATCGTTGCGGTCGCGAATCACAGAGGACGACCCTCCCCAGATGTGTCGCAGCCAGCTCGGGCAGCCGGCCAGCCCGATGCTCGCACCACCCATTGGGCCGTAGTCGTAAGCGCCGGGAAGCCACATCGAACGGGCCACGAACCCGAAATTGCACGTCGGCGACACACCAGGCCGAAACACCTGCTCAGGGATCACGCGGAACGTGAGTATCCACGCACGCGATATAGGCATACGCGCCGACCGATGCAAACCCACGCGCATACCAATAACCGTCCACGACGGCGATTTGCTCCTCACCCCACCTACGACATCGGCCGCTACGCGGGCGACGTCCTCATGCGCAGCACGGACCGGCGTGCTCTTGGTTGTCCGGTCGCGGCTCGGCCACCGATGCAGTCGAACCGATTCCTTGGTCGGCAGGCTTTTTCATCCGCCTCACCTTGTCGGACGTCTGCATGCTGGCCTCCAGATAACTACCGATCCCCTCGAGATGGCGGAGCATACGATGCTTGGCCAGCGAGCCGTCCTTGGCCACGATCGCCTCCACGATCCGGGCATGCGCGTGGCGGACATCCGCCTGCCGATCGGTGGCCGCTTTCGTCTCCTTCGGCTGAATTTCCGGCGTCAAGCGAGCCATGACCTCGAGGAACAATCGCAGCGCAGGATTGCCGGTGAGATCCGCGATCATCAAGTGGATCCCGTGGCTTCCCAAGTGACCACTGTCCTGCATCTGCTCCTCTTGCCCGAGTGCTTCCCGCAGCATTCGCACCCCGTCCTCGTCGATGCGCTCGGCCGCGAGTTCGACGATCGTCAACTCCACCGCCGATCGCGCTTCGAAGATGTCTCGGGGACTCGCCTGGTGGAACTGCAGGTACATGGCAGCGGACTGAGCCACCGAGGCCGCCCTCGGAGCCGTCACGATCAGGCCGCCTCCCGGCCCGCGACGCATGCGTGCGATCTCATCCCGTTCGAGCAGTCGCACCGCCTCCCGGAAGACCGCTCGGCTGATTCCGAGTTCGGCGATCAATGCCGGCTCGGATCCGATTACCTCACCCACCGGGAACCCGAGATCCGCGATACGGCGCTGCAGTTCGCGTACCACCACTTCTGCCAACTTGCCCGACGACCCGTCGGCGGCCCGGGGCGCAACTGCATCGTCCGACAGTAAAGGCCCCTCAATGGCCGCCATCACGTCTTCCTTCCCTCACCGCATCACCAGGAGCGACTGGACCGCACCAAGCGAATCGCCCGGCACAGCCGAACGCACACACCAACAGTTGACAATTCCACGAGCGACAGGCCGTGCACACTACCAGTCTCACCCGCAGCAGCTATGATACCGTGTCTTGCTTTTTCGTACACTCTTTTCGAGTCACCAAGAGCTGGGCCTGAGCCGCTACATGGGCGACCGCTCTAATCGAATACCGGAGATAGGGACAGACCAGCACGCCTATCGAGACAGTCCATCTCCAGGCAACTCGAAAGGGACTCCGCCAGGCGCAGCCGTCGCTCCTGGATCTTGACGACGATGCCAAGGAGGAGGCCGGCAAGTCGCAGTCGTGAATGAATCGTCAGCTCATCGCGGAGTGCCTTCGTCGAGCCTTCGAGCGATCGCGTCGGCCACGAAGCGGATACCTTCCTCGCTCCCGGGGAGGACGTTGACGTAGGTGAAGAAACCATGGGATTGTCCGTCGAACCGCTTGTGCTGCACCGGTACTTCGGCGTCAGCCAGACGATCGCGGTAGGCTTCGCCTTCCGCACGCAGGGGGTCGTACTCGGCGGTGAGTACCACGGCAGGTGGCAGACCCACGAGGGACTCACTGCGTAGTGGCGAGGCTTCCGGTTCGTTGCGCCGTTGAACGTCAGGCAGGTAGTGGCCCCAGAACCACTCCATCGACTCTTTGTGCAGCAGCACTTGATTTTCCGGTGCCAAGTAGGTCGAGTTCTCCAAGTCGCAATCGGTGGCCGGGTACACCAGAACCTGCATCGCCAGCCTCGGCCCGTTGCGGTCCCGCGCGCGCAATGCCATCACCGCCGCGAGGTTCCCACCGGAGCTGTCGCCCGCAACCAACATCGGAACACGTTGCCCAGCAATCGCTTCTAGATTCTCCTCGACCCAGGACAGGGCGGTCCAAGCGTCCTCGACAGCAGCTGGATACGGATGCTCAGGAGCTTTGCGGTAATCCACCATCACGACTGCACATCCCGTCGCCGCCGCGAGCTTCCGCCCCAGGGTGTCGAACTCGTCGATGTTGCCCAGGACCCAACCGCCGCCGTGGTAGTAGACGATAACCGCCAGGGGATCCAAGCGGGGCAGCAACGTGCGCACCCTGAACTCGCCACGGTCGAATCCGGCCAACGTGCGCTCGGTTGCCGAGTGCATGTCCGGACCGACGCCGTACATCTCGATGAGTTGCACACCGCCCGCACGGAGCTGGTCCGGCTCATGATGCCAGAGCGGCGGGCGGCCGCTCGCTGCCATCTGCTCGATGAGTACTGCTGTCGACGCATCCAGGGGCATGGGGCGCGTCCCTTCTGAGAGATTCCATCACCATCGACGGGCAGAGGTGATGGCGGTCATGAAACCGTACGGCAGGCAGCGCGGCAACTTCAAGCGCCAGAACCAATTAGAGTGAACTAAATTACCCAGCGGCGCGACGAGGAAAGCTCGACACGAGGTCGCAGAGCCTCGCATCACCACCTGCGGGGCTCGCTCCGAGGCCATGCACTGGAAGGGGTCCGGACCATCTCCCCAGACCACCCACACACAGCTTTATTCAGTATTCTTATATAACGCACGGTGGACTACGTGCCCCAACGTACGTTCGAGGCCCCGTGTCCCCGGCCCCAGACCGATCCCCCACCGCCAGCGACGAACTCCGCGGGGCCCTACGCGGAGCCCACCTGTTCAACGCCGCCAGAACGCCGGCACTACCGGACCATCCGCGCGAGGCCGTAGACAGACCCTCAACATCACCGCTTGAGTACACTATTACTTCAGCTTCACCGCCCAGGCCGACAGACGACTGGATCCCCAATTCGACACCAACGCTGACGCTTTCGGTGCCTAATCCAGGAAAATCACCCCTCAGGACATCAGGCCTCCACCCGCGTTTGACGCACAGATCTTACTATTTAGTATACGCTTATCCCGATCAGCGTAATCAGGCGAAGATAGGATGGATAGACCGTGTACGAGTACGACAAGTTCTTCGTCGGCGGACAATGGGCCGCCCCCACTGGATCGAACCGACGTGACATCGTCTCGCCCGCGACCGAGGAGGTGGTCGCGAGCATTCCGGAGGCCACCACAGCCGACATCGATGCCGCCGTGACGGCGGCACGCGCCGCCTGGGACGCTCGGACCTGGCGCGACGCCCCAGTACGTGAGCGCGCCCAGAAGATCCTGGCCCTCGCCGACCTGCTCGACGGCCGCGCCGAAGACCTCGCCAGGCGCGTGACCGCAGAGATGGGCCAGCCGATGAGCCTTTCCACACGCAGCCAGGCCACGGCCATTCGCCTGATTCGTTCCTTCGTCGATGCGCTGGACCACATAGTCTTCGAGGAGCGTCGGCAGGGCCCGTCGGGTCCGGCAACAGTGCGTCGGGAGGGCGTCGGTGTGGCCGCAGCCATCTCGCCATGGAACGGCCCCTTCTTCCTCTCGGTGATCAAGGTGGTCCCGGCGTTGCTCGCCGGGTGCTCGGTGATCGCCAAACCTGCAGACAACACCCCACTGAGCGGTTACGTGCTCGCCGAGGCCGCCGCCGAACTGGACCTTCCTGACGGCGTACTCAGCGTCATTCCCGCCGGCCGCAAAGTCGGCGCACACCTGGTGGCCCAGCGCGGCGTGGACAAGGTCAGCTTCACCGGTAGCACCGTCGCTGGACGAGCGATCGCCTCGGTCTGCGGTGAGCAGCTCAAGAGCGTGAGCCTCGAGCTGGGTGGCAAATCCGCCGCAATCGCCTTGGACGACGTCGACCTGTCGGTACTTGTACCCGCGATGGTCGCCGGTGCCTTCTACAACACCGGCCAGGCCTGCACCGCACTGACCCGCCTGGTCGTGCATCGCTCCCGTTACGAGGAGGTGGTGGACTCCATGGTCACCGCCGCCAAGGGCATGGTCATCGGCGACCCGATGGACCTCGCGACGCAGATCGGCCCCCTGGCCAGCGCCGAACAACGTGACCGGGTGGAGCGCTATATCGAGATCGGCAAGTCCGAGGCGACCCTCGCCTGCGGCGGCGGCCGCCCCGCGGATCAGGCCAGGGGATTCTTCGTCGAACCGACCATTTTCACCGACGTCCACAACGACATGCGGATCGCCCAAGAGGAGATTTTCGGCCCGGTACTGTCGATCATTCCGTTCGACGGCGGCGACGATGAGGCCATCGCCATCGCGAACGGCACCGCTTACGGGCTACACGGTGCGGTGTTCACACAAGACGCCGAACGCGCGGCCCATGTCGCGAAGCGGGTCGAGTCCGGGACCTTCACCATCAACGGGTACGTGAACAATCCAGCTGCTCCATTCGGCGGAGTCAAGGCCAGCGGGCTCGGCCGCGAATTCGGCGCCGAAGGCATAGCGGAGTACCTCGAGTTCCACACGATCAACGACCCTCACGCGAGCGAATGATCGTTCGCCCGTGGATATATCAGAAATCAATCAGTTCGGTCACGCACGATCCCTCAGCAGCATGGCGAGCCGTCTTCCATCCCGTGCCCGGCACACCTCGAACCTGGTGCTGACTGGCACCGGCGGATTGTCTCCCTTGTCATGACCGTTCGTCTGGCGATCACCCTGGGTCGGCTCAACCCGACGTCGTGGCGCGAGACCGCACTCGTCGCCGACCAGCTCGGCTTCGATGCGATCTTCGTTTCCGATCATCTCGTAGCACCGGCACAGATCGCGGGTTCGCTGCATGGGTCTTACGACTCGCGTCTGGTGGCACCGGATACACCGCTGTACGACCCGCTGGGCTACTGCATGTATCTGTCCGGCATCACAGAGAAGATCCAACTCGGCACCTACGTGTATCTCCGCGGACTGCGGCATCCGTTCGTATCCGCTCGCGCGGCGGCCACTCTCGACCAGGTGAGCGGCGGCAGGGCGTTGCTCGGCGTTGGCAGCGGCTGGCTGACCAGCGAATTTACGGCCGCGGGCGTTCAGCCCTCCGATCGAGGGAGCCGGCTCGAAGAGGCGATCGCCGTGTGTCGGCGGCTGTGGTGCGAGGATCGGATCGAGCACCGCGGGGAACACTGGTCGTTCCCGACGGTGGGGTTCGCTCCGAAACCGGTTCGGCCGAAAGGGGTTCCGATTCTGGTGGGAGGAGAATCGAACCGAGCCCTCCGTCGAGCCGCCGGGCTCGGAGACGGCTGGATGGGCATGGACGGACATACGCCTGCCACCGCAGCCACCAAGGTTGCGCGTCTGCGCAGGCTTCGCGAAGAAGCCGGGCTGGCCACCGAACCATTCGAGATCACAGTTGGTGGTGCGGTGCGCACCGCGGATGACTACGCCGCTTGGGACTCGGCAGGAGTCGATCGGCTTGTGATCACACCGTGGACATCATCCCGGACGGCAGTCCGCGAACTGCGTGAGTTCGCCTCGGCAATCGGAATGCCAGCCGATTCGAACTGAAGTTCCGCATGGTGCCGTATGGCTACCACGGCCAAACCACCTCACCGCGCTCGTCGGTCAGCGTCACGGTGGCCTCGACCAAAGCCTCCCCGCGGTCGGTCCGGTAGACCACGCCTCAGGGAACGCAAGCAGCAGACGCGTGAAACGTTGCGCTGCAGATTTATTCGCCTCTGTGCGCCGTTACGCGGATCGAGCCGATGGAACACTGGTCGATCGGATCGCCACCCGTCCAGCCGAGGAGTATCCACGGCAAGCGGTTCACCGGGCGGTCACAGGGAGCATTCGCCGCCTGCAGGAGCGCCCAACCTGGCGGGAGCACCAAGTACTGATGCGCAGAAATCTCCGGCTGATCCCGACAGCTGTCGCCGACAGCCGCGACAGATCATGGTCGAAGACTGTGAGATTTCATGAGATCGCGTTCCGGGCAACGGAATGCCCCCAGTCTGCGAGCAGCGCACGGAGTCCGGTGATCAGCGAGAGCGGCTGGTCCAGCATCGGGTGATGGCCCGCCTCGGGTATCTCCACCACCGGCGCGCGCCGCCCGAGCAACTCGTACATATCGTCGCTGATCGTGCGGGTCAGGAGGCCGTGTTCGGCACGCAGCAGGGCGACACGGGTGCCGACGCGCCGCAGCATCTCGCGGTGCGGCCGGGCGTTGCCGAAGATTCTGGGATCGAAGCGCCATTGCCATCCTTCGGCTGTTCGGATCACAGAGTGCCGGGCGATGTGGTCGACCACGTAGGGCAATGAGTGTGGCTGATCCGGAACGGTGCGGAAGTGCCCGAGCGCAGTGTCCAGGTCGGGATACGCGCGCAGCGGCCCGAACGCCTTCTGGCGCGAGGCCTCGATCTCTTCCGGGCTGCGCTCGCGAATGGGCGAGTCGATCACAATGACTCCGCCCAGCCGATCGCCAGCTTCCGCACCGGCGTTCAGACTCACCCAGCCGCCCATACTGTGCGCGATGACGACCGGACGCGGCCCCAGATTCGGAAGAGCACAAGTCGAAAGCAACTCCGCTGTCCACGATTCCACGCTATACCCGGCTCGGTGACCGCTGTTGCCGTGCCCTGACAGATCGATCGTGACCGTCCGGTAGTCACCGAGCATCGGCGCCACATGATCCCACCAGTGCCCATGAGCACCGCCGCCGTGCACGAGCACCAGACCGGGCGCGCCGATCCGCCCCCACCAGCGCAATGCGATCCGCGCGCCATCCACCGAAATGCGCTGTTCGACCCGGGGTTGTGCGACCGATCGCGCGAACCACTCCGGAGTCTCGGACACGAGAGCATCAGAGGTCACATGAATCACTCACTCAGTGTACTGAATGAGTCGCAACCACGGGCGTAACGCACGAACAGTACGTGGCTGTTCCCGAAACTTCGCCATCAATCAGGTGTCGCTATGGTAGAACAGTATCCTAATATATCGCTGATGTAGAGGCGTCCGCCGTGACGCCTTCCAGTAGGACGAACGAGTGGGAGGTCGACCATGCCAGTGGTCGTCTATGTGTTGCCCAGTGGCGAACGCCGGGAGATCGACGCCGAGGAGGGCCAAAGCGTCATGGAGACCGCGGTCGGCAATCTTGTTCCCGGGATAATCGGCGATTGCGGGGGTTCCCTGGTCTGCGCCACCTGCCACGTGTACGTCGACGATGCGTGGACGAGCCGCTTGTCATCCGCATCCGACTACGAGCAGGACATGCTCGAATGCACGGCAGCCGAACGCACCGACCGCAGTCGGCTGTCCTGCCAGCTCGAGTGCAAATCAGAGCTTGACGGCATCGTGGTTCACGTGCCGGAGGAACAGTGAGCGAGAACGGCGACGCAGCAGGACCGCAGCGCGTGGTCATCGTCGGCACTGGTCAGGCCGGCGCCGACACGGCGACCGCATTGCGCATGGCCGGTTATCCTGGCGAGATCGTGATGATCGGCGAGGAGCCGACGCTGCCGTATTCGCGCCCGCCGCTGTCCAAGGCCTACCTACTGGGCGATGTCGATGTTGAACACGTCGCGATCCGGCCTGCCGATATCTATGAGCAGCAACGGATTCGAGTCATCACCGGAACGACCGTCACCGCCGTGGAGCGGGCCGGCAAGGCCGTCGTCCTCGCTGACGGCGAACGCATGCAATACGACAAGCTGGTTCTCGCGACCGGCGGCAGGGCGCGGCAGCTGCCGCAATCCGCCACGATCGGTGCGCAAAACATCCACACTCTCCGCACGCTCGAGGACGCCGACCGGTTGCGCGATCGGTTGACGCCTGGAGCACATGGCGTCGTCATCGGCGGCGGCTATATCGGCCTGGAATTCGCGGCGGTGGCGCGGTCGAGGGGTGTGCGCGTGACCGTCTTGGAGGCTGCCAACCGAATACTCGCCCGAGTCACTGCTCCCGTGATATCCGAGTTCTTCGAACGGATCCACCGCGACGCCGGCGTCGAGATTCTCGTCGACGCACAGCTCGACGGCTTCGAACTGAACGACTCGGGAGACGTCGCTGCCATCAGGCTTGCCGACGACACTCGGATCGACGCCGATTTCGTGCTGCTCGGAATCGGGTTGGCGCCACGGACGGAGCTGGCGGCCTCGGCCGGGCTTCCGGTCGACGACGGCATCATCGTCGATCCCGCCATGCGCACTTGGGATCCGGACATCTACGCCGTCGGGGACGTGGCCCGCCATCCCGATCCGGACCGCGGCGGAACGCGCAGGCTCGAATCGGTGCCGAACGCGTCAGCACAGGCTCGCATCGCCGCCGCCGCCATCGCCATGAATCGCCGCCCAGCCGACGCGCCACCGTGGTTCTGGTCGAACCAGTACGATCTCCAACTCCAGACGGTCGGCATGTCCACCGGCTACCACCGCGCGGTCGTCCGAGCCGATGCAGAGAACGACCGCGCGATCACCGTCTTCTACCTCCGCGACGGAGTTGTCGTAGCCGCAGACGTAGTGAACCGGCCGGCCGACTTCGCCGCAGCGAAGAAGCTGGTCTCAGCGAATGCGGTGGTCGATCCAGTCCTGCTCGCCGACACATCGATCCCGCTCCGGACCCTTGTCTCCGCAGCCCGGCAATCGGCATGAGGCGACAGGCGTCCGAAGCCGGACCTACCAGCTCCGCTACGCCTGCTCTGCGCCGACGCCGTCTACCACGGTATACCTATTCAACCGCTGCCTGCCGTGGAAAGCGGTGCGTTCCGATCATTTCAGTCACGCTGCGAGACAGAACATTCCGCGTTGACCGCGCGAAGCAGAAAGTCGACCAGATCGCGGATGTAGCGGGCTGCCGTGTCGGGCAGCTGGTACCGGAGATGCGCAGGGGTGGCCTGCACATGCATGGTCACGGCGCCGCACAACATGTCGAGCAGCAGCGTGACCGACGTGTCGGGAGGCAGCTCGCCTCGAGCGATCGCCCGGCGCACCAAGGCACGAGCCGCCACGATCTGCGATTGACGAATCGTGCGCCAACGTTCGCCGATCGCCGGAATTTCGTCTGCCTCGACCCCCAGGCGCATCGTCGCGCGGCCGTTCGGCCCCATGTACTGCCGCATGACCTCTTCCGCCAGACGGACGAGATCGGTGCGGACATCACCGGTTTCGACGTCTTCGATTGCTCCGAGCCGATTGAGCGCGTCGATCAACAGGGCTTCACCGGTCGGCCAGCGCAGGTAGATCGACGCCTTTCCCACACCCGCCGCCTTGGCCACCTTTTCGACGTTGAAGCCGCCCCAGCCGGCAGCACCGTACAACTCCAGCGCGGCCTCCAGCACACGACGATCCACCTCCGGATCACGCCGTCGGCCCGGTCCCGTTGTGGTCATCGTCCTACCTTCCAGGGTGGGTTCTCGTCGCAAGCACAGCATTGCCATACGACACCGTTCAGTATAGCCTTGAGCGATTGCTAGACGGTGGCGTTCGGTAATTGGTGAGGCCTTCGAAATCTCCGCCGGCGGTTCTCATGTACGGAATGCACAAGGAGCGTGCCCAACGATGAGCAGCGACATCACCCCCCAGCGCTTGAAGACCCTCTTCCGCCCGCGCAGCGTCGCCCTGGTCGGGGCTTCGGACAAGTCGATGTTCTCGGCTCGGGCCTATCAGAATCTCGTCGACTTCGGATTCGCCGACAGCACCTTCCTGGTGAACAGACGTGGGGTGGACGTGCATGGGCAACCGACAGTTCCGACATGTTCGGATATCGGCCAGGATGTGGACGTCGCGTTCATGCAGGTGCCGCAAGCCGGCACGCTCGCCGCTCTCGACGATGCGGCGTCGGCGGGAATCCGCAACGCGGTAATCCTGTCCTCGGGCTACGGCGAGGCCGGGCCGGACGGGCGACGCGCCCAGCGGGAATTGGTAGAGCACGCGAGGTCGCTCGACATGCTGTTGCTCGGCCCCAATCACCTCGGGTTCGCGAATTTCGTCGACCATGTCCCGGTCACACCGGTTCCGGGGCTCCCGCACAGCACCGGTCACGTGGCGCTGTTGTCGCAGTCCGGTGCCAGTTCCGCGGCCATGGTCGAATTCGCAACGATGGCTGGCGCCTACCTGTCCTACATGGTCACCCTCGGCAACGAGGCCATGATCACCGCTGGTCACGTGCTCGACTTCCTAGTCGACGACGAGGCGACCAAGGCCGTTGCGATCTTCATGGAGACCATTCGTGAGCCTGGCGTATTCGCAAACGCCGCACGACGCGCAGCGGCGGCCGGGAAAGCGATCGTCGTTCTGAAGGCCGGCAGCAGCGAGATGTCGGCGCGCACGGCCGCCGCTCACACTGGCGCACTGGTCGGCGACGACCGCGTCGTCGACGCGGTATTCCGCGAACTCGGGATCATTCGGGTCGATTCGATCGAGGACATGATGATCACCGCAGCCGCGGCCGCAAACCTCGGCAAGCTCAGCGCCCCCGGTATCGGCTGGGTTTCCATTTCCGGCGGCGCATGCGACATCATCGCGGACCGTTCCGAGGATCTCGGTGCAACATTGTCCGAATTCTCGGCGTCAACTCAGGCACGATTGCGGGATATCCTGCCGGACTACGGAACTGTGCACAATCCTCTCGATGTCACGGGTGCGGCTGTGATCGACTCGTCGATCTTCACCAAGACGGTCGAAGCGATCTCGGACGATCCCGCGATCGGCGTGGTGGGGGTGATCAGCGGAGCCCCATGGGAGTCCACCGGCGGAAATTACCCCGCGCAGTACCTGCTCAACGCCATCGGCGCCGCCGAAGCTACCACGCCGGTGACCCTCGTCAACCAGGTCATCCAGCCGATCACCGCTTACACCAAATCCGTTCTGGCCGAGGCGAAGATCGACCACCTCATCCCGGGTCTGCGGCAATCCGTGGTGGCGCTCCGCAATTTGGCGTGGTGGTCGGCGACCGTCGAGTCGGTCCGGCCGGACGCCGCGAATCCCGTCGAGATCACGACCACCGTGGCCCGGACGGGCGCATGGTCGGAGTCGACCGCACGCGGCGTCCTGTCAGGAGCTGGAATACCGGTCGTTTCCAGCGAATTGGTGACCAGTCCACAAGAGGCGGTGAAGGTAGCGGCCGGATTCGCCGGACCTGTCGCGCTGAAAATCGCCTCGCCCGATGTTCTGCACAAGAGCGACATCGGCGGTGTGGCACTGAACATCTCGGGCGACGCCGAGGTCGCCGCTGCCTACGATCGGATCACCGCCGCGGCCGCCACAAACGCGCCGGAAGCCAAGCTCGAGGGCGTGTTGGTCTCACCGATGCGCTCCGGCGGTACTGAACTGCTCGTGGGCGTGGTCCGCGACCCACAGTGGGGCCCGGTGCTCGCCGTGGCGATCGGCGGCATTTTCGTCGAGGTCCTCGACGATTCCGCGCTGGCGACGCTACCGCTGTCGGCCGGACGAGCGCGCCGGTTGCTGGACCGGTTGCGCGGGAAGGCTCTTCTCCAGGGCGTGCGCGGAACCGCTGCCGCCGATCTCGATGCGCTCGCCGCCGTGATCGCCCGGACCAGCGATCTCGCACTGGCGCTCGGCGACGGCCTCGAATCGCTCGAGATCAATCCGCTGCGTGTGGATGGTTCCACCATCGAAGCACTCGATGCCGTCATCACTTGGACCCCCGCTCACAACAACCCCGAGGAGGCGTGAGAGATATGAACATCGACCCACACACACCGGTCCTCGTGGGCGTCGGCCAAGCGGCCGAACGGATCGACGATCCCTGCTACCGAGCACTGTCCGCGGTCGAACTGGCCGCTGCGGCCGCACGGGCGGCGTTGAGCGACACGGGAGCCGACGCCGAAACCATCTCAGCGCGAATCGATACCGCGGCCGGCGTCCGGCAATTCGAGATTTCCACCCCCGCTGCAGTGGCGCCGCTGGGAAAATCCGACAACTATCCCCGGTCGGTCACCGATCGCATCGGCGCTGACCCCCCGCGCGCGGTCCTCGAGGTCAGTGGCGGCCAGTCACCACAGCACCTGATCACCGAGCTTGCCCGAACCATCGCTGCCGGAAAGTCGAACGTAGCAATTGTTTTCGGCTCCGAGGCGATCTCCACCACACGACATCTCGCCAAGGCCGACCAGCGCCCCGATTTCACTGAGCAGCGCGGCGGACAACTGGAAGACCGCGGCTACGGCCTCAGCGGACTCGTATCTCGATACGGGGCGGCGCACGGTCTGACCGACGCGCCCAGCCAGTACGCGCTCCTCGAAAACGCCCGACGCGCTCGGCTCGGACTCTCCCGCGACAGCTACAGCCGGAGCATGGGTGAGCTGTTCGCACCATTCACCCGGGTAGCCGCCAAGAACCCCTACGCGGCCGCCCCGGTCGAACGCAGCGCGGCCGAACTGACCGCCGTCGATGATCGCAACCGCATGATCGTCGAACCCTACCCGCGGTTCCTGGTCGCTCGCGATCAGGTCAACCAGGGCGCCGCAGTTCTGCTGATGTCGGTAGCGGCTGCTCAGGACCTCGATGTCCCCCAGGACAAATGGGTATTTCTGCACGGCCATGCGGACCTGCGGGAGAAGAATCTACTCGAACGCCCTGACCTCGGTATCGCACCGGCAATGGTTCGCGCTGCCGAGCACGCGCTGGAGATCGCCGGTATCGGCGTCGATCAATTGCACACGATCGACCTGTATAGCTGCTTCCCGATCGCAGTGTCAGCGATCTGCGATGGCCTCGGCCTGCACTACGACGATCCCCGCGGGCTCACCCTCACCGGCGGGCTGCCGTTCTTCGGCGGCGCGGGCAACAACTATTCCTTGCACGCGGTCGCGGAAACCGTTGCGCGCCTGCGCTCCGCGCCCGGCAGCTACGGCTTCGTCGGCGCGAACGGCGGGACCCTCAGCAAGTACTCAGCAGCGGTGTACTCGACCACCCCTGCCGCGTGGCGCGATGACCGCAGCGAGGTGCTACAGCGGCAACTGAATTCGGTTCCGCCCGTGGAGGTCGCGACAAGGGCCGACGGCCCTGCGACGATCGAGACGTACACGGTCAAATACACTCGCAGCGGCCCAACCGGGATCGTCGTCGGGCGTTTGGACGACGGCCGCCGCTTCCTAGCGACCGTTGCACCGCAGGACACCGACCTGATTGCCCTCCTGGCAACCGGCGATCCGGTGGGACAACGGATTTTCGCTCACTCCTCCGGCCACGGCAATGTCGTCACCCGGACTGCGGAGAAGATGAACGAGCTGCTCCCGCAACGGGTTCCAGCACTGCGCCAGTTGTATGAATGCACTGAGGTTCGACGGAACGGTCACATCCTCGAGATCACGATCAACCGTCCCGAAGCCCGCAATGCACTCACCCCTGACGCGAACGAGGAACTGGACGAGATCTTCGACGCGTATTTCGCCGACCCGGAACTTTGGGTCGCCATCATCACCGGTGCGGGCGAAAAGTCCTTCTGCTCCGGAAACGATCTGCGGTACTCGGCCGGCGGCAAGCGGGTTTGGATGCCCAACAACGGGTTCGCCGGCCTCACCAACCGCCGCGATATGACCAAACCTGTCATCGCCGCGGTCAACGGTTTCGCTATGGGCGGCGGGTGTGAGATCGCGCTGGCCTGCCACCTCGTTGTCGCCGATGTGACGGCTCAGTTCGCACTCAGCGAAGCCAGAGTTGGTCTGGTCGCCGCAGCTGGCGGCCTCGTCAGGCTCCCCCGGACCATTCCGCCGAAGATCGCTACCGAACTGATCCTCACCGGCCGCAAAATTCCTGCCGAGCATGCCCATCAGCTCGGGCTGGTCAACCGGGTTGTCCCCGCGGGCACCGCATTGGACGCCGCCCGGGAGATGGCCGCCGAGATACTCGCTGTATCCCCCACATCGGTGCGCACCTCGTTGCAGATCATGAACGAGACCAGCGGCATCAGCGATGTGGTCGATGCGGTGGACCATCCCTCGCCGGCTCTCGACGATCTGCTGGCCAGCGAGGACATGATGGAGGGGCTCCGCGCGTTCGGCGCCAAACGCCCACCACGCTGGAAGAACCGCTGACAGGTCCGGCCTCCAGCCGAAGCGTCGCAGCAGCGTAGATACCCGTTGACTACCGCGAATACCGATCTCATTGGAGCTCAGATGATCAACTGACGGCCCTTTAACTTATTAGCCAGTGTTATTACCAGTCTAAGCGACCGTCCCCATCCCGAGCCGATACAGGCGTTCTGCGGGTCGGACAACGCAGCCCACAGATCGGGCTGCACTTCCTGACATTACATACGTTCCGCCCCGACCCGGGTGCCGAACTACCTAGAAGTTTCGAGGATCTGCGAGATATGGCCTACGTGATCACCCAGCGTTGTTGCAACGACGCCAGCTGCGTACCCGAGTGCCCGGTCGATTGCATTCGTCCCACTCCGGGGCAACCCGAGTTCGCGACGACCGAGCAGCTGTACATCGACCCCGACACCTGCATCGACTGTGGTGCGTGTGTGGATGCCTGCCCGGTGGAGGCCATCTTCTCCGAGGACGATCTGACCGCGTCGCTGGCTCGTTTCCGCGATATCAACGCCGCCTACTTCCAGCGGCACCCGCTGGAGTCGAATTTCGACCCGCTGGTGAACCCGGCGCGCCCACCCAAGGAGCTGGGCACGCTGCGGGTGGCGATCGTCGGCGCCGGGCCCGCGGCCTGCTACGCCGCCGACGAGTTGCTGCGCCGCGCCGATGTCGAGGTGGAGATGTTCGACCGGCTGCCCACCCCGTGGGGTCTGGTGCGCGCCGGTGTGGCTCCGGATCATCCGGGCACCAAGTCGGTGTCTGCCATGTTCGAGAGCGCGTTCCGTCGTGACGCCCTGCAGTACCGCCTGAATGTCGAGGTGGGTAAACACATCTCGCATGAGGAGCTGCAGGCTCATCACCACGCGGTGGTCTACGCCGTGGGCGCCTCCACCGACCGCCGCCTGGACGTGCCGGGTGAGGATCTGCCCGGAAGCCATTCGGCGACCGAGTTCGTGGCCTGGTACAACGGGCATCCCGACTACGCCGAGCGCAGTTTCGACCTGTCCGGACAGCGGGTGGTGCTCGTGGGTAACGGCAACGTCGCCCTCGATGTCGCACGCGTGCTGACGCTGTCGCCCGAGGAGCTGGCCAAGACCGATATCGCCGACCACGCGCTGGACGCGCTGCGTGACAGCAATATCCGTGAGGTGGTGGTGCTGGGCCGGCGTGGGCCGCTGCAGGCCGCCTACACGTCGGCGGAGTTTTTGGCGCTGGGGCATCTGAAGGGCGTCGATGTAATCATCGACCCGGCCGAGCTGGAGTTGGATCCGGCCAGCCAGGCGCTGCTCGACGATGCCGATATCGAGCCGTCGCTGCGGTTGAAGTACGAACTGGCCCGCGAATACGCGGCCAAGGCCGCGAATCCGGACAACAAGCGCATCGTGTTCCGCTATCTGGCCTCACCGACCGAGATCCGCGGTGCGGGTCACGTCGAGGAGCTCGAGTTGGTGCACAACGAACTGATCTCCGAGGACGGGCGCGTGGTGGCTCGGTCCTCGGATCGCCGCGAGACGCTGCCGGCGTCGATGGTGCTGCGGTCCATCGGCTATCGCGGTGTGCCGATCGCGGATCTGCCGTTCGACGAGCGCGCCGGGATCGTGCCCAACGAGCACGGCCGCGTCGTCGCCGACGGCGCCCACGTCACCGGTGTCTATGTTTCGGGCTGGATCAAGCGCGGCGCGCGTGGCGTGATCGGTTCCAACCGCGTCGATGCCACCGAAACCGTTGAACAGCTGCTCGAGGACTTCACCTCCGGCAAACTGGCTGCGCCGCAAAGAGATCGGGCCGCGCTCGAGGCCCTGCTCGCGCAGCGTCAGCCCGACGCCGTCGGCCGTGACGGCTGGAAGGCCATCGACGCGGCCGAGAAGAGCGCCGGCAAGTCCGGCGGCCGGCCGCGGGTCAAATTCACCACCATCGAGGATCTACTCAGAACCGCACACGGCTGAACACCGGCTCTTTCGGACCCTCCCGCGCGGGAGGGTCCGAAAGTCCCCGGCACCGCGCCACCAATCTCACAACCCGCAACACCTCGTTGTCGAGATCCTGAGCCAACCCAACCCGGTCGGTCTTGACAATCAACCTGCCCGCCGCGGATGTTGCCGTGCCCGAACAGCTCTGACACCTCCGACCATCACGCCGTATTCGACGTTCCGGTCGGTGAACGTGTCACCGAACACCACCAGGAAGGTTCGGCTACTGCCGCTGTCGTCAGTCCTCGATCGATCCGGCGAGGTGTTCGGCGGCCTCGAGATAGTCCTGCGTGAAGTCGAGAACAACCTCGCGGGCGGGCTTGATCTTGTTCATGAGGCCGACGCCTTGGCCGACCCCGTATGTGGCCAGTTCCCGAGCCCCTTTGTCACCCTCTTCGGCCAAGCCGTCGATCCGAATCAGGTGTTGAGTACACTTACACGCCGTTATCCAGTGAGTATGTGGGAAAATTCCCAAAAATTCTCCATAAAGAGTATCCTTATAGTACCTTCATGTGAAGCATGTCACTGGCAGTTAGGCACAACAATGACCAGCACTGAACGAACCACGGGCACAGCCTGGGAAGCGTTCGCGGATGTCGATCTGGATGCTGAGTACGAACACGCGCTCAAAGCGCCCGACCCAGCCGTTTCCGATCCGCACCCCGTGTACGACGAGCTACGCGCCGAGTGCGCGGTGTACCGGGGGGACGTCCTCCAAGACATTTTCAAACTGCCGTACTCGATGGCGAACCGGGGCGGGGGCGACCGGAAAGTGTTCACCTTCCTCACACACGAGGCGTGCACGACGGCGTATCGCCACCCCGAAGTCTTCTCCTCGACGATCCTGCAAGAGACCATCGGCAAGGTCATGGGCAACAGCCTCATCACCTTCGACCCGCCGGAGCACACCCGGTTGCGCAAGCTGCTGTTGGAGACATTCAACAAGAAGCAGCTCGGGCACTGGCGCGACGACATCGTCGATCCTGTGGTCGAGCACCTGTTCGCCCGGTTCTCCGGTCGTGGTTCGGCGGAACTCATGCGTGAGTACGCGTTGCAGTTGCCGATCCGCGTCATCCACGACATCATCGGGCTGGCACCCGAACAGTTCGACGAGTTCCAGCGGCTCGCGGTCGGGCTCCAACTCGCGAAGACGCGCCCCGAGATCGGTGCGGCGGCATCGGAGCGACTGTGTGAGCTGTTGAGCGAGGTCATCGAGGTACGCCGCCGGGATCCGGCGAACACCACGGTGGACGTTCTGCTCAATGCACGAGTGGACGGCGAACGCCCGCTTGCCCATGAGGAACTGCTCGCCTTCCTCCGGGTGCTACTCGTCGCCGGCGGCGAGACAACCACCCGGGGCCTCGGTTCGCTGCTGGTCGGGTTGCTCAACGACACCGCGCAACTCGATCGGCTCCGCGAGGACCGCGGCCTGTTGGCGCAGGCGATCGAGGAAGCGATCCGGTGGGAGTCCCCCACTCAGTTCAATTACCGCATCACCACACAGGATATCGAGATCGACGGCGTCGACATTCCCGCGGGTTCCGGTATCAATCTGTGTATCGCGGCCGCCAACCGGGACCCCGCGCGCCATGAGGATCCGCATCGATTCGATATCGGCCGGAAGTCGCGCGGCCATCTGGGCTTCGGCTTCGGCGCGCACGCGTGCATCGGCATGCACGTCGCCCGGACCGAGATCACCCTCGCCATGAATGCCCTGCTGGACCGTCTACCCGGGTTACGCATTGCGGCGGGCCATCCCCCGCTCAAGGTCGAAGGAACGACCTTCCGCAACCCCTCTGTCATCCCTGTCGAATGGGACAACTGACCCCGAATCGTCGAAACCCGATTGTGGGCGCCGAATCGGCGGTACCAGTTGCCCGCCCTGCGACCGAGTCGTCGCACAGGCTCCTCAAAATTCATCCCCCGGGGAACCGCCACCGGTAGCGCGGAACTCCGCTGATCTCCGGTGCTCCCGATCCCTACGCCGGCCACGCGGTCCCGATCGGCGCACCCACATCACACATCGGAGCAAATATGACCCAGAACATCGCCACCTCGAACGACATCTTCACCCGCACCGAGCTCTTCATCGGTGGACGGTGGACCTCGTCCGCATCGCGCGGAACGATCGAGATCGTCAATCCCTATACCGAGAAGGTGATCGGAACCGTTCCGGAGGCCAATACGGCCGACACCGACGCGGCCATCGCCGCCGCAGTCGCAGCTGTACACAATAATCCTTGGCAGAAAATGTCTTTCGTCGAGCGCGGTGCCGTGCTCGGCAAGGTCGCCGAGGGCCTCGTCGCCCGCAGCGATCAGGTGCTCACCACCTACACACAGGACTTCGGCGGGGTCCGGGCTTTCGGGACGTTCATCGCCGCCCAGGCCGCGCAGGTCTTCGCCGAGCACACGAAGTTCGCCGAGCAACTGGTGGCCGAGGAGTGGCGGGAGAACGGCGGCGAGCGCAACCTCATTCGGCGCGAACCGGTAGGCCCGGTGCTGGCCATCGTTCCGTGGAACGCCCCGTTGGTCTTGGCCGCGGTCAAACTCGCCCCGGCGCTCCTGGCCGGATGCCCGGTCGTCGT
Source organism: Nocardia sp. NPDC047654 (assembly GCF_043205035.1). Taxonomy (NCBI): domain Bacteria; kingdom Bacillati; phylum Actinomycetota; class Actinomycetes; order Mycobacteriales; family Nocardiaceae; genus Nocardia; species Nocardia sp. NPDC047654. The sequence continues at coordinate 90,376 of NZ_JBIDDF010000019.1, read as the reverse complement.
CAAAGCCCCGACCGAGGATCCGACGGTAACGTTCATCCTCGCCGAGGTGCTGGCCGAAGCCGGCGTGCCCGAGGGCATGGTCAGTATCCTGCCCGGGCGGCGCGGTTCCCTCGGCGATATCGCCGGCCGTCCCGAGTTCGCCCACGTCGCCTTCACCGGGAGCACCGCCTCCGGCCGGACGATCATGCATTCGGCGGCGGACAACATCACCGATGTGACGCTGGAACTCGGCGGCAAATCCGCCGCGATCTTCCTCGAAGACCTGGATCCGGCGCAGGGGGCACAGCTGGTCGTCGCCGGATCGCTCGCCCAGTCCGGACAGGTCTGCACCACCTATTCACGACTGCTGGTTCCCGCCACGCGCAAAGACGAATGGATCGGCGCGCTGGTGGCGACCTTCCAGGCGCTGCCCATCGGCGATCCGGACCATCCGGACACCGTCATCGGGCCACTGGTCAATGCCGGTCACCGCGCCACCGTCGAAGGTTTCATCGACAGTGCTCGCAGCGAGGGTGCGACGATTCTCACCGGCGGCAAGCGGCCCGATCTTCCGCACGGCTACTTCGTCGAGCCCACCTTGATAACCGATGTCACGCCCGATATGCGGATCGTGCGGGAAGAGGTCTTCGGTCCGGTCATCACCGTGCAGACCTACACCGACCTCGACGAGGCGGTAGCGATTGCCAATCAGACCGAATTCGGCTTGGCCGCCGGTATCTTCACCACCGATACGGAAGCCGCCATGAAACTGGCGCCGCGGCTGGAAGCCGGCAATGTCGCGATCAACAACTTCGGCGCATGCCTGGTTCAGCCGTTCGGCGGCTACAAGAAGTCCGGTCTCGGCCGCGAGGGCGGCATCGAGAACGTAGAGCACCTCCTTGCTTTCAAGCAGGTGCGTATGCCCATGGAACTGCCGCTGTAGGTATCGGGGAAGGTCGCGGGAAACGGCGTGAGCGGACCGTTCGCGATCCCACCGACCCCGCGCCCCGCGCCCCGCGCACAGCCCAGATCATTTTCTAGGAGTATCAATGAAGATCGATGCAGCCGTCTTGTTCGGCACCCAGGAGAAGTACCAGGTGCGGGAGATCGAACTCGATGGTCCCCGCGACACCGAGGTGCTCGTGGAGTTGACGGCATCGGGCCTGTGCCACTCCGACGATCACGCGGTGACCGGCGACGTCCCCGCATCGTTTCCGCTCGTGGCCGGGCACGAGGGCGCGGGCGTCGTGGTCGAAGCCGGCAAGCAGGTGACCGGTCTGAAGGCCGGCGACCACGTCATTCTGCACCCGGTGCCCAATTGCGGCCGATGCCGCTGGTGTTCGATGGGCAAGGCGTATCTCTGCGACGACGGCGCCTTCGCGCTCACCGGCCACGCACCGGACGGCTCCTGGCGCCGCCGGATGGACGGCCAGAATATCGGTGCCTACTGTCAACTGGGCACCTTCGCGCCGATGACGACCGTTTCACAGAATCAGGTCGTCAAGATCGACGACGACATCCCGCTGCACGCCGCGGCGCTCATCGGGTGTGGCGTGACCACCGGCTTCGGCGCGGCGTCCAAGGTCGGTGCCGTTACCGCGGGAGACGTCGTCGTGGTTGTGGGTGTGGGCGGAGTTGGTACCGCCGCGGTCCAAGGGGCGCGGGTGTCCGGTGCGGCCGTGGTGGTGGCGGTGGACCCGGCCGAGTTCCGCAGGACCAAGGCACTCGAACTCGGCGCCACCCACGCTTTCGCCACGATCGAGGAAGCCACCGCGGTGGTCGGCGATCTCACCCACGGGGTGATGGCGGATGTCACGATCATCGCCGTCGGCGTGTTCCACGGCGAGGATCTGGCGGGGATCCTCGGGCTCACCGCCAAGAGCGGGCGTTGCGTGCTGACCTCGATCTCCCCGGTGCACGAAACGACCGCGAATGTCTCGCTGTTCGATCTGGGGATGATGAACAAAACGCTCGTCGGTCATATCTTCGGCTGCGGGAACCCGCGTGCCGACTTCCCCCGGCTTCTGGATCTCTACCGATCCGGTGATCTCCGGCTCGATGAGATGATCACCACCCGCTACAGCCTCGATCAGATCAACGACGGCTACGCCGCCATGCACGCGGGCACCACCGTCCGCGGCGTGGTCGCCTACAAGTAGCGGACGGGTCGCGAGCACAGCGACGCGGCGGCGCCCCTGGCTTCAGGGAGCGCCCCGCGTCGATTGCTTTTCACAGGTCCCCGCGGCCGATCGAGGAAGGCACAACGACCGCAGCCGGGGCCGGCCATGGCCGGCCCCGGCTGCGGTGCGCTTCCGGTCAACTCCGAGCGGCCGCCGATGCCTGCAGAGCGATCTCGATATAGATCAGCTCCATCAAATGTTCCGAGGTCTTCTGGAACAGGTCGACCACGGTCGGCTGCGCGACCAGGAATGCCGACGGTGCCCACGATCCGTCGGCGGCTTGGCGCCGGACGAACCACTCGCCCATCCGGACCGTCCAGGGCAGCATTCCCGAGGACGGGTCCGCGGCGAGCACGCTCGCCGCTCCCCAGCCGAATTTGCAGATCTGCACCTGCCCCGGGTCGTCGAACTGCGCGGGGGTTCCCTCGACATTGAGGGACAGATACGAGCGCGCGAGATCCAGGGCAGCGCGGTCCTGCGTCTGCTGTGCGTAGCCGGCAAGGAATGCGGCGGCGATGCCAGGATTGAAATAGGTCTGACGCTCCTTGCTGTAGTCGGCGACGTAGAGCCACCGTTGCATGCCGGAGACGTCGGTGACGATCCCGTCGCCGCGCCAGCTGCTATACAGACAACCGGGCTCGGGTTGCGCCTCCCATTGCCGCCGTAGCCACCGGTAGATCCGCTCGGAGTGTTCGCGACGACCACAGACGAGCGACGAGATCCCCAGCTGACCGGTCTTGAGTACGTCCTGCTGCGGGTCGGTGGCGAAATCGCGATGTTCGTAGGCGCCGCCGGAGACCGGATCGGTGAAGTAGTCCAACCGGTGGTTGATCACGCCGGCCAGGTCGTACCTGCCCAGTAGCCATCCGCCGATCGCCAGTGCAGACAGGAAATAGACAGGACTGCTCGCCCCGCCGCCGCCGTAGGGTCCCTCACGCAAGTCCCCCTCGTCGGTCAGCGCGGTGCGTTCTGCCCATCCCAGCAGTGCCGACGCGGCGTCCGGCGCGCCCCCGAGAGCCAGCGCCCAGGGACCGCGCCACCAGCCGATGCCGAGTTCGGCGCCCGCGGGGGTGCCGTCGTCGGCGACGTGATCGGTCAACCAGCCGACCGCACGTTCGCGAGCCGTCCGAATCCTGGCCAGCCCGTCGTCGGTCACGGCGTCGGGCCACCAATCGCCGGAGTCCACGGAGGGCGGAGTTTGGGGAGAAGTGGTCATATTGTGCTCCTCGAAAAGGTCGGGCGTGCGCTCATCGCGCGATCAGGCTGTACTTGACCGAGAGGTACTCGTGGATTCCTTCGATTCCGCCCTCTCGGCCGAACCCTGATTGTTTGATCCCGCCGAAGGGTGCTGCGGCGTTGGACACGGCTCCGGTGTTGATCCCGGTCAATCCGGTTTCCAGCCGGTCGATCAGCCGATGCGCACGCGACAGATCCGTGGTGAAGGCATAACTGGCCAATCCGAACTCGGTGTCGTTGGCAAGCGCGACGGCCTCGTCCTCGGTGTCGAACGGCACCACGGCCAGGACCGGCCCGAATATCTCCTCACTGAGCACGGCACTGCCCGCCGGCACCTCACCCAGCACAGTCGGCTCGTAGAACGAACCCGGCCCGGAGACCTCGTGCCCACCAAGCAGCACCTCGGCGCCGCGGTCGACGGCATCGGTGACCAGCCGGTGCACGCGAGCGCACGCACGGTCGTCGATCAGCGGCCCGATCGTGACACCGTCGGTGAGCCCGTCACCCACGATCATCGCGCCGACCCGCTCGACCACGCGCTCGGTGAACTCACCGGCGACCGCGCGCTGTACGAGGAACCGGTTCGCGGCGATGCACGCTTGACCGATGTTGCGGAACTTGGCCTGCATCGCCCCGTCGACGGCCGCGTCCAGGTCGGCGTCGTCGAAAACGAGGAACGGGGCGTTACCGCCGAGTTCCATCGAGGTCCGCAGGACATTCTGCGCGGCCTGGGCGATGAGTATCCGGCCGACCTGCGTCGACCCGGTGAAACTGACCTTGCGCAGCCGCGGGTCGGCCATGATTTGCGCGCAGACGGCGGCAGCCGAGCCGGTGGTGACCACATTGACCACGCCGGCGGGCAGGCCAACCTCGACCAGTAGCTCGGCGAACAGCAGGGTGGTCAGGGGGGTCTGTTCCGCAGGTTTGATCACCACAGTGCAGCCGGCTGCGAGTGCGGGGCCGATCTTGCGGGTGGCCATGGCCAGTGGGAAGTTCCACGGTGTGATGAGCAAGCACGGACCCACCGGACGGTGACCGACAACGACTGTGCCGGTACCCTCCGGATTGGAGCCGTAGCGGCCGCTGATCCGGGGCGCCTCTTCTGCGAACCAGCGCAGGAACTCCGCCGCGTAGGTCACCTCGGCGCGAGCCTCGGCCAGCGGCTTGCCCATTTCGAGCGTGATGAGGGTGGCGAAGCGTTCCCGGCGCTCGGTCAGCAGATCGAACGCGCGACGCAACAGCTCGGCCCGGTCTCTGGCCGGAGTGGCCGCCCATTCTTCCGACGCCGCGACTGCGGCGTCCACCGCCGCAATGCCGTCCGCGACGCTCGCGTCGGCGACATCGGCCAGAAATCCGCCGGTGGCAGGGTTGTCAACGGTCGACGTTCGCCCTCCTTCGGCCGCAACCCAGGTTCCGCCGACGAACAACTCACCGGTGTGCGCGGGAAGAGCGGATGCCGTGGCCACGCGCGCGGGAGCCACGCCGTTCATCGCGCGGCCACCGGGGTGGGCGCGGCACCGGCGAACAGCGATTTCAACGAAACAGCAATGTCGGTAACCAACTCGGGTGGGGCGGATCGCCCCGCGGCCAGTGCGGACTTCACAGCCATGAAGTCGCGAGCGCTGTTGACACACTCCCCGGCGATGAGCCGTCCCCGCCGGTAGTACAGCGCGGAGAACTGCTCCGAGGCAGGGTCACCGCGCACAACCGTGTGGTCGTAACCGTCCATCAGGCCTGCTACCTGCAGCTTCAGATCGAACTGATCGGACCAGAACCAGGGGATGGCACGGTAGGGGCGAGGAGAACCCACAATGCTCGATGCGGCACTCTTCGCCTGTTCGATGGCGGTGTTCACCGACTCGAAACGCATGTGGCCGGTTCCATTGGACACTGGGCACGGGTAGCAGGCGCAGTCTCCGGCCGCGACCGTACTCCTGTCCGAGGCAACGCCGAACTCGTCCACGACGACGCCGTTGTCCACCTGCAGGCCCAGCGCGGCGGCCAGCTCGACATCGGGCGTGACACCGATCCCGACCACCACCACGTCGGCCCGCAGTACAGTTTCGTCGCTCAGCACCACGGCCTGTACCCGGCCGTTACCGTCGTCGAGGAATTCGATGGGTGTGGTGCCGAAACGCAGGTCGATACCACGGCGAGTGTGCGCGCCACGGAAGAACTCGCTGGTGGCCTCGCCCACGGCGCGCCCCATCAGACGGTCGTCCCGGGTCACCACCGTGACGTCCATGCCGCGCCGACGTGCGGTCGCAGCGACCTCCAGACCGATGAATCCGCCGCCGATCACCACCAGACGCTCGGCGCCGCCGAGGCGCTCGCGCAGGGCCAGCGCATCGTCGACGTCCCGGAGCCCGCAGATTCCACGCAGCCGGCTGCCCGGAATCGACAACTCGCGCATCCGGGCGCCGATGGTGAGCGCCAGCCGCCCGTACGGTAGCTCCGCCCCGGAATCGGTGACTGCCACACGCGTTGCGGGGTCCACGGCAACGACCCGTTCGCCCGGCCGCACGTCGATTTTCCGGGCGGCGAAGAAATCCGCGCTACGCAATTCCAGCGATTCCGGTTCGACGGTGCCGGCCAGGAGTGCTTTCGACAGCGGCGGCCGCTGGTAAGGCAGTCGGCGATCGGCTCCCACGAGGGTGACGGGCTCGTCGTAGTCCATATCGCGCAGGGAGCAGGCGAGCTGCACGCCGGCCTGCGATGCCCCGATGATCAACGTCCCGTGGTGTGCAGCCATGTCCGTGCCACTCACTCTTGACATTCGGGAGTGGTCACGTGGAGATCGCCGAGGTCCTCGGAAACCATGAGCTGACAAGCCAATCGGGAGTTCTCGGTGCGGTCGACCGCGGTGCCGTCGAGCATGGCGTCTTCCATATCGGAAACATCGGGCAAGCGGTCCGCGTCGGCGCTGTCCACAAAGACGTGACACGTCGCGCAGGACAGGACACCGCCACAGTCACCGACGATTTCCCGGACCCCGTTGCGAACGGCGGTCTGCATGACGGATTCGCCGACCGTGGCGACGATTTCTTGCTTCTCGCCCGTCGAGGACGTGAAGGTGATGGTGGGCATGGAAAGGCTCGCTATCTTGTCGGCGCCGCATCCCCGGCGGCGCGGTCGAACGGAAACTGCTGGTCTACGGCCGGGGCCGGGCCTCGGCCGGCACCGTGGTGTCGAAGGGCTCGAAGGTGGCGGGCACCGTGTCGTAGCCGATCACCCCGGTTTTGGTCGGGTACTCGACCACCTTGGCCGGATCGATGGCGAAGTCTGGGATCCGGCGCAGGATCTCCTCGAGCATGATCCGCATCTCCAGCCGGGCGACGGGCGCACCGAGGCAACGGTGGTTACCGGTACCGAAGGCGAGGTGGTCCTTCACGTTGTCCCGGTCCATGTCGAATTCCAGCGGGTTCGGGAACTTGCGCGGATCGCGGTTGGCGGCGCTGTTGGCCATGAAGACACGCTGACCTTCCCGGAAGGCGAAACCGTGGAAGTCCAGGTCGCGGGTCACGGTGCGGGCGGCGCCGACGCCGGGTGTGAACAGACGCAGGAACTCCTCCACTGCCTTCGGCACCAGCGACAGGTCGGCCCGGAGCTGTTCGCGCAGTTCCGGATGGGCGGCGAGGTACTGCAGGATATGCAGCATCGTGGTGTTGGTGGTGTCGGTGGAACCGAAGGTCAGGCCGTTGAGGATCGTCTGCGCCTCGAGCGCGGTGACGGGCTGACCGAGGATCGAGCCGCGCATCAGCGCGCTGGCGACATCGTCGCGGGGATCTTCCTTCCGCTCAGCGCAGAGCTGGAAGATCTTTTCCTGCGTGGCCCGGAAGCGCTCCAGCGGAAAGTCCGGCGAACCGAACCCCGTCAGGCCGATGGCGTGCACGGTTGCCGCGAAATCCGCCCAGGACGCCGTGTCCACGCCCAGGAGCCGGCAGGCCATCTTCGTGCTGACCGACGCGACGAACTGCGCGAAATCGAGCTCACCGAGCGCGGCCACCGCGTCGAGCGATTCCACCGCATGACGCCGGATCTCGGCCTCGTAGCCGCGCACGGCCTTCGGCGTGAAGAACGGCGCCTCCAACGCGCGAACCTCGGTGTGCAGCGGTGGATCGGCCTCGGTCGGGACGAAACGCGAGGGCGCCTCCGGGATGGAGAAACCTGTTCGGCGGCTTCGCGTCTCGCGGCCGGTGGTCCGGTCGGCGAACGGATCCCCCGCCACATCGTCGTGCGTCGAAGAGAAGCGCTCCCAGTCGGAATAGACCTCGCGGACTTCTTCGTAACCCGCCACGACCCAGTAGCCGCCGTGCGCCCGGTTCCAAGCGATCGGAGTCTCGGCGACCAGCTTGTTGAGTACTTCGTAGAGATCGGCTGTGGATATCGGGACATGCAGATCGAGGTCGATCTCCACGGGCTGCTGTGTGCTTGTCACTGGGGACTCCTTCGTCCGGAAATGGGTCGCAACACGTCCAAAGTGTATCTTCGTGTCAGTAGCTGTCAATAGATGATTCTGTGGAAATACCACCCTTCAATACCAGCTCATAAGGCATATCCATTGATTAAACCTCGAACCAATCCAGCCTGTATGAAGAACCTATTGTCATAGACTGTCAGGTTGGCTTACGCTCTCGAACACGCGCCGCGCCGGCGACGCCAGACAACGATGTCCACAGAAAGGACCCCCATGACCGAGTTCTCCGTCGAGAGTCTCCGCGACGCCCTCACATCCGACGCCGAGCTGCGTTACAAGCTCAACGGCTTCCGCGGCCGGTATCGGATCGTCGTCGACGAAGTACAGGCCGATGTTGTCGTGGACCACGGGACGATCACGAGCGTGGGCCCCGTCTCGGGCGAGGCAGAGCTGACCCTCACCGTCCCGGCAGCCGTGCTCGCCGACGCCGCACTATCCAAGCCCGTCCCCGGGACCGAGGCTCCGCAGCTGGCCGCCTCGCGTGGTGTGACCGTCGCCGGTGACCTGTTCTCCGCTGTGGCTCCCTACTCCGGGGCGACATCGCGCATCTATGAGCTGCTCCGGCAACTGAGCGGAGCCACCGAGAACGCGCTCCCGGCCGGCGGTGAGACCCTGTTCGAAGAGACGGATACGGCGGTCGGCCGCTACGTGTATGTGACCGTGGACGGGGTGCGATACCGCACCTACTACGAGGAGGCCGGCACCGGAGACCAGGTTCTGCTGCTGCAGCACACCGCGGGCGCGGACGGTCGCCAATGGCGGCATCAGCTGGCCGACCCCGAGTTCCAGTCGCGCTTCCGGATGATCGCCTACGATCTGCCGTTTCACGGGCGCTCGCTCCCGCCGACAGCGCAGCGCTGGTGGGAACAGACGTATCGACCCACCCGCGAGTGGCTGATGGACTTCGTCGAGGCCTTCTCCGATGCACTCGAGCTCGAACGCCCCTCGTTCATGGGGTGCTCGGTCGGCGGCCAGCTCGCCCTCGACCTCGCGGCGTACCGCGGTGAGCGGTTCGGGGCGTTCTTCGCCCTGAACGGCACCCTCGACAACGCGCTGGACGGTGACCCGCACATCGCCGGGTTCAATGATCTGTGCCGCGACAACCGCGTATCCACCGAACTGTACGCGACCGGTAACTTCGGAGCGACCTCCCCGCTCGCCCCGGAGCCCTACCGCCGCGAACTGTACTGGATCTACCGATCGAACTTTCCCGGTGTCTACGCGGGAGACAACGACTACTTCCTGACCGGCCACAACCTCACCCGCGGCGACGTCGCCATCGACACCGACCGCAACCCCGTGTACGTGCTGGCCGGCGAATACGATCCCGTCGCCACCGATGCCGAGCACGGCGGGCCCGCCGTCGCGAAGCGGTTCCCGGGCGTGGTCTACCAGGAGCTGGAAACCCTGGGCCATTTCGCCCCGACCGATGACCCGCTGGGCTTCCGCGCCGTCCTGCCCACTCTCACAGAAGGAATCGGGCGACTCGGCGCCGCAGACCTCTGAGCCTTCTCCTGGACGGGGAGCATCATCCCCGGCCGGAAGACCCGAACCGACAGTGCCGTACGACGACGCGGAACCTGATCGTAGGCTTGTCGCCAAGCTGATCACAGGAGGTGCCGTGGCCGTCCACACGACTCGACGGGAGTGGCAGAAGGCCGCGGTGCGCGCGGAACTGCGCACCGTGGCCATCGAGGTGTTCCTGGCTCAGGGTTACCACGAAGCCAACATCGCCGAGATCGCTGACCGAGCCGGGGTATCGGAGCGCACGTTCTACCGGTACTTCCCCACGAAGGAATCCGTCGCGCTCGACTGGATCGATGAAACCGCCCCGGCCGTGCACCACATGCTACGCCGACAGCGCCCCACCGTATCCCCCAGCGACGCACTGTGCGAAGCCTTCATCGCCGCGACGCCCCCCTCGATGGAAGGCACCCTGGAACATCGGGTTCTGTCGCTGATCTTTTCCACACCGAGGCTGCTCAATGCCTATTACGACCACGCGCGAACCTGGGAGAAAGATGTCGCCCAAGTCCTGGCCGAGCGTCTGGGGACAGACGTCGCGTCGGATCCTCGCCCGGCACTGTGGTCGGCTATGGGTTTCGCGATCGCCCATACCGTGACGCGGGAACGCGCAGCGCAGGGCGATACCGATTTCTCGAACTTTCCAACGTTGCTGCGCAAGCGTTTCGCCGAAGCCGCGCAATTCTTCCACAACCTCGGCGTCCCTGGATAGTTCGCCACCGGATGATCTCGGGCCTTTGGCTCGCACGACGTGCGGAACGCCGGCCCGTACGCCCGGCTACCCCACCGGCCCCTCGCCGGTGGGGTAGCCGGGCGTGGGCGGCACGGCCGACCCCTGTTCGCCGGAACACCGTCACGCCCAGCGATCTTCGGACGACGTTTCCGGCCGTGGACGGACCGGGTGTCACATGTTGCGGCGGTGGCCGATCCCCCGGAATCACTGTGGCGCGAGCACTGCCGCCGACCCGGCGCGCTCCGCCGCGACCGACCCACGCAGGTTCCGGAGCGCGCCGGCTGCTCGCGCCCTTTCGGCGATCAGTTCGGCCGCGATCGGATCGTTGATCACGTGGTACTCGAGGAATTCCTCCAGCCCTTGCAGTCCGTTCTCCCGGCCGAGGCCGCTGGCCTTGACTCCGCTATAGGGCGCATCGACGTTCGTGACCAAGCCGTTGATGGTGAACGTTCCGGCGTCGACGCGAGAAGCGACACGAGCGGCTCGGTCGGCGTCACGGGTGAACACCGCGCCGTGCAATCCGTAGACGGAGTCATTGGCGATCGCCACGGCCTCGTCGTCGCCCCCGTCGTAGGAGATGACCGAGAGCACAGGGCCGAAGATTTCTTCCTGCGCGATGGTCATGCGGTTGTCCACACCGGTGAAGACGGTCGGTTCGATGAAGTAACCGGTCTCGAGATCCGCGGGGCGTCCGCCGCCACAGGCGACCACGGCGCCCTCCCGCTTGCCGGTTTCGATGTAACCGCGCACGCGATCGTACTGGGTTTTCGAGACCAGGGGACCGATCACGGTGTCCGGGTCCATCGGATCGCCCACCCGCATCGACCGGACCGCATCTACCATTGCGTCGACGACCTCACCGTACCAGCTGCTGGGTACGACCAACCAGGACAGCGCATTGCACGCCTGCCCGGTGTTGTAGAACGAGCCGGCCACCAACGCCGACGTCAAGATCGGCGTCGTCGAGAACCAACGCCGCGGACTTACCGCCCAGCTCGAGGCTGCACAACTCCCGAATCCGAAGGAGCCCCGAACCGGTCTCCGGCGGTTCGGGGCTCCTTCAGGGGTATTCGTGCCTACCGTCCGATCGCTCAAACAGTTGACGGCTCGAATCTATCCCGCGTGTAGGGCATCTGGGAAATCCGCTGTTGCGCCGATAGGTGGTGGCCGCGGCTCAGGCGGCGATGCTGAGCATGTTGGCGCACTCTGGGCAGTCGGCCTGCGATGACCTGGGCGGCTGATTCGCTCGCTTTGCGGTCGTTGTGGCCGTAGTAGCAGTCGGTGGTGTTGACCGATTCGTGCCCGGCGTCGCGGGAGACAACGAAGATCGGGACGCCGTCCTGCAGTTTCCACGAAATACCTGTGTGGCGCAGCGTGTACAGGGTCAGCACCTTGCCGCCGAGCGTACGAATCGCGGGGCGCGTTCGCCGAAGAAGGGGATGATGTCGTTGCGGATGTAGGCGAGGTACTTGCGGCGGCCGTCGTCCTGGACACCGGTCAGCCTGTTGACGTACTTGGTCAGCCACTCGACCAGCAGCACTGTGCCGGACTCGGCGTCGTGTTCGGTCTCGACGACCTTCAACGCCTCATCGATCCCGACACGGTCGATCAGCCCGGCCCACCACTGAGCCTTGGCGTAGTCGTCGAAGGACTGCGAGGACTGGCGGCGGGTGCCGTCGGTGTCGTAGTAGTGGAAGGGAACCTGCCAGTTGACCGTGCCGTCCTTGCGCGGCCGGGGGCGAGGTGTAGGCATCGAAGAAGCTCCTCGGTGGTCGACGTCGGTCGACGCGTTGGGGCCTCGAGAAGCGAAGTGGTGACCGCGGTGGTGACGCGGCACTACGATCAGCGTACCGAAAGGACCGATGACCTGGGCGTTCCCTGCAGCCGGGCGAGTGTCGATCCTCGGCTTCCATTTCCTGGGCCTTATGGATCAGGTACTGCAGCATGGGTCGGCATCGCACGCACCCGCGGATCCGAAAATACCACCAGAGCGGTTATGGATATGGACTATCTCGGCCAGCAAGGTTTCGTCGGCGAGCTGCCGCGCCGGAGGCTGTTCCAGGCGACTGCGGCACCGGCAGTAGGCCGACGACGCGATTGCGGGTACCCGTGATACGAGCTCGGCCGGGTGCCGGCTGTCCTCGACGACTCTCGCGATCACCTTCGGGTCTGCCCGAGTTCCGAGGCGAAACGCGCACTCGGTGCAGGTGAACTGGCCGGGACCGGCAGCGCCAGGAGGCGGCTGCCGGTCCCGGAATGTCTCGGCCAGGTGAACAAGCGAGCGTGCTCGTTCGCCCATTGCGCGAATGTGCGGGCCGATCGGCCGGTCACTGTCGCTACGGTGTCGAGGACCTCGTCCGCGGCGTCGGGTGGGTGGGTTGCCGAGCGGAGACCGTCGCGGCGACAGGCGGCGGGGTTGCTCCGCGCAAAATTTGGGGCTGGGCTGCTGTGGTAAGAGCCAACGAGTGTAAGGCGGGAGTGGTGGCCGGGTAGCCGCGCCGGGGGAGCGAGTTCGCCGTGAATGCGTTGACGAACGGATGCCGCTCAGGCGCGCAGTCCGGTAGTGAGGACGGTTGCGAGTTCGCGATAGGCATCGGCGTCGTCGAGGCCGGTCTCGGCGCGCACTGCGCCTTGCTGTATCCGGACCATCATTGTCGCGGCGAGGTCGGCGGCGAAAGCGGCATGTACTTGCCGGAATTCACCCGCTGCCACGCCGGCGTCGACGAACTCTCGAACCCTTCTCGCCGCGAGGCGGGTGTTCTGCTCGTAGACCTCCCGGGCTGGGGCGAAGGCGTCCAGATCGGTCATGAACTGATCCGATGCGGCTCTCAGCGCTGTTCCGACAGCGGACAGATACGCGATGATGCGGTCTCGTGCCCCGGAGGTAGTCGCGACCTGTTGCTCGATCTCGTCAGTGGCGCGCCGGAAGAAATGCACGGTGACAGCCCGAACCAACTGCTCTTTACTTCCGGCGAGGGTGTACAGCGTGGTCTTCGAGCACCGCAGCCGGGACGCGATCTCGTCCAGAGTCAGATGGGCGAATCCCTCGGTCAAGAAGAGGGCGACCATCGCGTCGAACAGTTCGGTACGCCGACGAGTACCGAAACCGCTACGAGTCCGCTGAACCATCCCTGGATAGTACTCATCCGTGGCTTGCAGTACTGCCTATAGGTCAGTACTGTGGCCGATAATCAAGTACTGCCTCTAGTTGTCGACATGGAGGAATTCGTGGCTGTCGATCGATTGCTGCCCACCGACGAGGCTCACGAGCTGATCCAGCTCACGCGTGACATCGCGGACAAGGCGCTCGCTCCGATCGTCGACGATCACGAGCGTTCGGGGTCGTATCCGAGTGGTGTCTTCGCGACCCTCGGTGCCGCGGGGCTGCTGAGCCTGCCGTATCCGCAAGAGTGGGGCGGTGGTGGCCAGCCCTACGAGGTGTATCTGCAGGTGCTCGAGGAAATCGCGTCGCGATGGGTCGCGGTCGCGGTCGCGGTGAGTGTGCACAGTCTCGCCTGCCATCCGCTCACGGCGTTCGGGACGGAGGAGCAGCAGTGCCGGTGGCTCCCAGAGATGCTCGACGGCAGCACGATCGGGGCCTACAGCCTGTCCGAACCACATGCGGGCTCGGATGCCGCGGCGGTGGCGTGCAAGGCTGTGCCCGCAGACGGCGGTTATAGGCTCAGCGGCACTAAGGCGTGGATCACCCACGGCGGCATCGCCGACTTCTACAACGTATTCGCGCGCACCGGTGAAGGGCCGCGTGGAATCTCGTGCTTCCTGGTGCCGCAAGACCTCGATGGTTTGAGTTTCGGTAAGCCGGAGGAGAAGATGGGCCTGCACGCGGTGCCGACGACCACCGCGCACTACGACAACGCGTACCTGCCGGCGGATCGGCGGATCGGCGCCGAGGGGCAAGGCCTGCAAATCGCCCTGAGCGCGTTGGATTCCGGCCGTCTCGGTATCGCGGCGGTGGCCACGGGCTTGGCGCAGGCCGCCCTCGACGAGGCTGTCGGCTACGCGAAAGAGCGCAGCGCCTTCGGCCGGAAGATCATCGACCATCAGGGCCTAGGGTTTCTGCTCGCCGATATGGCCGCGGCGGTCGACTCGGCCCGGGCCACCTATATCGATGCCGCGCGCCGCCGCGATGCCGGATTGCCCTACTCGCGGCAGGCATCGGTCGCCAAACTCGCGGCCACCGATGCCGCGATGAAGGTGACCACCGACGCTGTGCAGGTGTTCGGAGGCTACGGCTATACCCGTGACTTCCGCGTCGAGCGATATATGCGAGAGGCGAAAATCACACAGATCTTCGAGGGCACCAATCAGATTCAGCGCCTGGTCATCAGCCGCTCGCTCGCGAAGTGAACCAGCAAGTAAGAATTTCCGATGCCGACCTCCGTTATCATCGCCGGTGCGCGCACGCCGATCGGAAAGTTACGTGGTGCTCTCGCCGGATTCACCGCTGCCGATCTGTGCGCGGTCGCCTTGGAAGCAGCGCTCGCCAAAGCCGCAATTCCCGCAGCCCAGGTGCAGTACGTGATCATCGGCCAGGTCTTGACGGCCGGCGCCGGACAGATGCCGGCCCGGCAGGCGGCCGCCAAGGCGGGCATTCCGATGAGCATGCCGGCGGCGCTGAACATCAACAAGATCTGGCCTGTCCGGGCTCGACGCGATCATCCTGGCTGATCAGGCCATCCGCTCCGGTACCCATGAGGTGATCGTCGCGGGCGGAATCGTCGCGGGCGGAATGGAATCGATGAGCCAGGCAGCACGACGGACTTCGAGACGCCTTCACCGACCAGGCCATGGGACTTCTCACCGAGGCCGGCAACGACGTCGAGCCGATCTCACGATGCGAGCGCGATCGGCGACACGCCCGCGCTCGGCCTGGACGCAGGCGCCCGCTACCGGCTCACCTTCAATGGCATCTGGGCCTTCGCCGTGGTCACCAGCCCGACGGTGCGCCATGCGTTCCGGATCGGCGTCGACTACGTGAGTCTCGGATACTCGTTCGCGACCTGGCGCTTCGCCGAACAGGACACTGCCGCGGTGGTGACGATAGATTATTCCGCCACTCCGGCGGAGGTCCGTACTTTTCTGATCGAACGCGACCTGGCCTGCCTCGCCGTCATCGACCGGGAGATCTTCGGCACCCTGATGAAACCCGATAGCGTCGAATTGTCCTGTCCCGAGCCCGCTTACGCCGACCGGTTCCCGGACCTGATCGGCCTGATGCCGACCTTCGACGCGCCCCAGACCCGGATTCTGCTGTCCGAACCGGCCTTGGACGTCCCGCTTGCCCCAGGGCAGCCTGCAGCTCGCCGAGTTGGCGCGCCAGCAGGCGGCGCAGGCGCTGCTGCAGCAGCGCCTGCGCCGCGCGGGCATCGGCGAGCAAGTGCGCCGAGTTCTGCTGGCGCACGGGATGGACACCGACCAGAACGAGGTCGCCGCCGCGCTCAACCTGAGCGTGCGCACGTTGCGCCGCAGGTTGGAAGCCGACGGCACCTCCTATCGCGAACTGGTCGCCGAGACCCGCCAAGTGCTCGCCGAGAAACTGCTCGGCATCGGCGCGACCGTCGAAGACGTCGCCCACCGCCTCGGTTACGCTGATGCCGCGGGGTCACCCACGCCTTCACCCGCTGGACCGGAACCACCCCCGGCCGCTACGCCCGTACCCTCCATTCGGGCGAGTAACGGGACTGTGGACGGAGCGTGAGGTATCAACGCGGGCAGCACATTCCGGCATACCGCGGCCAGTGCAGCACATGCCCGTTGGATGATCGCCGACAGAAACGCCCGCTGAATCGCCCAACTCGACGCGGCCGACGCCGCGCAACTGCATCGTCCCAGCGCCGCCGACACCGTGCTGCTGGACGCCCTGCCCTACCTGACGCTCCACCTTGCCGCAGCACCGGAACGTTGCTGCGCAAGCTATTCGAGATCACCCAGCTCACTGCCGGATTGCGCGACGACAGCGACCAGGTGACCATCACGCTGCCCGCCGATCAACTACCCGACAGTCGTTCTGCGCCTGGCGGCGCCGTAGACGATGTAGCCGAGGGCGACCAGCTTGGTGGCGACCGCTTCGCCGATACCCTACGGCGCGCCGGTGACCAGCGCGGTCTTCACGACCGTCACGTCAGTTGTTCGCGGGCACGTAGTTCGCGGGCACGCCGGTGGCGCGGCGCATGAACGCGTCGAAAATGCGGTTGGGCAGTGTGTTGTGCAGGAAGATCATGGGCTTGGCGCCGAAGCCGACGGCGTAACGCGTCTTGGGCCGGCGTGCCCGGACGGACTTGACGATGGTCTTGGCGATCAAGTCCGGCGAGGACATGCGGCGTTCGTTGGCCTCCGAACTGAGCGAGTCGGCCACGGCGTTGGCCTGCGGGGCGTACGGGCCGGTGCCGGAGGCGGCGCGGGCCTTCTGCGCGGCGATGCCGCCCCATTCGGTCTTGATCCCGCCCGGTTCGATCACCACGACGTCGATCCCGAAGGGCGCGAGCTCCAGGCGCAGGCAGTCGCTGAGTGCTTCCAGCGCGAACTTCGTGGCGTGGTACCAGCCTCCCAGCGGGGTGCACATGCGGCCACCCACCGAGGTGATGTTGACGATGGTTCCCGAGCGCTGCGCCCGCATGTGCGGCAGGACCAGCTGGGTCAGGCGCGCCGCGCCGAACACGTTGACCTCGAACTGTTCCCTGGCCTCCTGCAGGGGTACGTCCTCGACGGCGCCGTAGGAACCGTAGCCGGCGTTGTTGACGAGGACGTCGAGCCGGCCGGTTTCGGCGATGAGCTTCTCGACGCCTTCCCGCATGGAAGTGTCGTCGGTGACGTCCATGGCCAGCAGCCGGATCCCCTGCTCGGTCAGGCGTTGCATGCGCTGCACGCGCCGCGCCGCGCCGTAGACGGTGTAGCCGGCCTCGCGCAGCTGGAGCGCGGTGGCCTCGCCGATCCCCGACGAAGCTCCGGTGACGAGTGCAACCTTGGTGGTCATGGTGGCGATCCTTTCGGTGGACGTGGTGACCTTTCGCCATGAACGCTAGAAGTGGATCCGTGGCCTGGCACTAGCGTGGCGCGCCAATTCACTTGCGCATGACGCCACCTTTCGATGGCGCGCTCGGCGAGAGGAATGACGCCATCTGTTGGTGACAGACATGCCGGCGGCCGTTACGCTCCCGTCGTGAGCACCGGACGATTCACCCTGGATCCCAGCATCAAAGCCCTGCTGAAGGACCTCGGCGTGTCATCCACCCGGGTGCTCCGGCGCGCCCAGCTGCCTGCCGACCTGTTCGGCCGCGGCCCGGTCGACCTCTCCGTCGAGGAGTACTTCCGGCTGTGGGAGGCACTCGACGCCGAGAGCGGCGATCCGGACCTGGCTGTCGCGATCGGCCGGTCGATTTCGGTCGAGATGTTCAACCCGCCGATCTTCGCCGCCCTGTGCAGCCCCGATCTGCGGACCGCAGCCGAGCGCATCGCCACCCACAAGCTCCTCATCGGGCCCCTGCACTTGCGCCTCGACAACGACGACGAAGGCTTGACGATCAGCTTCCGGTGGCCGCCGGACACGCCCCCGCCGCCCCTGCTGGCCGCCGCCGAGATGGTGTTCTGGGTCGCTCTGGCCCGGATCGCGACCCGCCACGACGTCCGAGCGGTCCGGGCCACCGCTCCCTGGCTCGCTGCCGAGCACACCGGCCTGGACGACTACCTCGGCGTAAAAGTCCACAACGGAAAGACGCACGCGATCACCTTCGCGCTCGCCGACGCGAACCGCCCGTTCCTCACCGAGAACGAGGAACTCTGGCGGTTCTTCGCCCCGGAACTCCGCAGACGCCTGTCCGACCTGCAGGCGACGGCCAGCGTCGCCGAGCGGGTGCGGGCAGCGCTGCACGAAACACTTCCCGCCGGCGGAAGCTCCATGACCGCGGTCACCCGACACCTCGCCGTCAGCAACCGCACCCTGCAACGACAACTGCAACTCGAAGGAACCACCTTCCAGGAAATCCTCGCCACGACCCGCGAAAACCTGGCCCGCCACTACCTCGGCAACAGCACCATGCGCATCGCCGAAATCGCTTATCTGGTCGGTTACGACGACACCAATTCCTTCTACCGCGCCTTCCGCACCTGGACCGGAACCACCCCCGACGCCCTCCGGACCGCAGCCGTCGCCCGAGCCTGAACGTCCACCTTCCGGGGGCGGGCAGCCCATCCCGGCCTGTCAGTCAGCGGGGCCTTGGAGCCTCCGGTGCCGGGAGCAGGCGTCGCGGCAAGGAATCCTGGGTGTGCGTTCGATCGAACGTTGGGATTCCGATTCCGCCGAGGTCGACATCGTGCTATCGCGTCGTGGTCGACGGTTTCCGATCACGCGAGGGGGTGCGCTGTCCGGTTTCGCGGGGCAGCAGGACGCACTTCCGGGTGCGCGGCGAACGACGCCAGGAAGGTTCCGACGTGGTCAGGGCTGCGTCCCACCCAGCCGTGGGTGTGGCGAGCCCACGTCTCGACAGCTTCGCGACCAGCCGCAGCTCCTCGGCGCTGCGGGGGATCCCGAAGACCCGGTTGGCGACAGAGCCGGTCTCCAGGGCTACTGACGAAGGCCCCCTTCGCGATCTGCTGGACACTCCCGATCCGACGCTCGTCCACCATGTCTGGATCAAGGGGCAGCAGTCACTTGACTCGATCGCAGACCGATCACGCTTCCTGCTGGACGAAAGGACCCGCGTCCTCGCTTCCACACGGAAAACTCGATACGGCAATCGGTTTCACGTACCCGGACGCGGAGGCTCCGCTAAAATCACCTGGTTCCGACGACTCTCGTGTAGTCACGCATGCGCTGCGCTTCCCCGTTTCGGAGAACGTTGACCCCATCACTGTCGAATCCCGCCCACGCCGGCACCCAGCGAATTCCGATGTACTCGCCCGAGTTCAGCGCCGACCCTCATCGGTTCTACCGGGAGATGCGCGCTCGATTCGGCTCGTTCGCGCCGGTCGAGCTTGCGCCGGGCGCCCCCGCCACCCTTGTGATCGGCTACCGCGCCGGGTTGACGATTCTCAAACATCCGGAGCGCTTTCCCGCCGACCCGCGGACCTGGCAGGAAACCGTCCCCGTCAACTGTCCGGTACTACCCGTGCTGCGGTGGAGGCCGATCGCGATGCGCAATGCCGGCCATGAGCACAGTCGGCTCCGGAGTGTGGTCGGCGCTGCACTCGACGAAGTAGACCTGCATGCGGTACGTGGCATCGTCGAGCGGACCGATATACCTCTGATCAACTCCTTCTGCACCACCGGGTCGGCAGACCTGGTATCCCAGTACGTCTTTCCGTTGGTACTCGCGGTCATCACCGACCTTCTGGGATGCCCGCCCGCGATCAGCGAGAAGGCCGCCGCCGACATAGCCGCGATTATGGACGGCGGCGCGGATGCGCAGCAGGCCAACCGCAGGTTCGAAACATCGTTGCTGGAGCTGATGCACTTTAAGCGAGTCACGCCGGGCCGCGACATCACCACCAGCCTACTTCGTCACGGCACCGATCTCGATGACGACGAGATCCTGCATCAACTTCTCGTGTACTACGGCGTGGGAATGGAGCCTGTGCAGACCCTGATCACCAACGCGCTGCGCCTACTACTCACCGACGAACGGTTCGGCGACGAGACGGTCAGCGGCGCACTGTCCATCCGCGACGCCCTGGACGAAGTGCTGTTCGTCGATCCGCCGTTGCCGAACAGCATAAGTTATCCTCGGCAGCCGATCCTGATCGATGAAGTATGGCTGCCCGCTCACCAGCCCGTCGTGGTCAGCTTGGCCGCCTGCAACAACGATCCCGAGATCGCTGGCTCGGAACGGGTTGGCAACCGTGCGCATCTGGCTTGGAGCGCAGGCCCGCATTCATGTCCCGCCAGATCGCTCGCCTATCTGATCGCGTAATCCGCTGTGGACCAACTGCTGGACGCACTGCCCGAACTCCGGTTGGCCGTAACTTTCGACGAACTTCGGTGGCGGCCCGGGCCATTCCAGCACGCGTTGGCCGAACTGCCGGTGGCATTCCCACCTTCCCCACCCCTCTGCCGGCACGCTGAGATCGCGCCGCGCCGTCACCGACGGGACGCATCCCTTACGTCAGCGTCCCGGGTGCACATCTCCCACCAATAGGCCGCCGCCACGGTCGCGTACGCAACGATCACGGTGGCCACCGCCAGGCCGACTGTCACCACCACACCGATCACGTAGACACTCCCTCCCCCGCGGGCATTCACCGCCGTGCCGCGCTTCGCTACGGGCCGAGCCGAATCACACGACGGAAGCTAGTTCCTCGTCTAGAAATGGTGTCCCAGTAGCTCCGTATTCACAGCTTCGTGGCGACGCGGGCATCGTGCGACGGCAGACTACCCGGCCCATATCTATTTTCGACCCCGGGCTGAAGGCCAGATTTTGAAGCACCTAGTTTATATATACACACGCAATATAAGGTCATAGGTCGTGTCTACGGCTCTGCACCAGTGGCTTCGCATGACAGAACTCGCGGGCGCGCTCTACAGCACGAGAAGCGGCCTTAGCTTTCAAATTACGCAGCTGGAGAAGGCCGGTCTGGTCCGGCGCGAAACCTGCCCGACCGATGTGCGAGGCGTGATACGGTCCGCCGTGTCCTGGTCGATGCACTCAGTCCCGACCAGCAGGAAGCTGTCGCGACGAGTGTGGACGATGTGGTCCGCCATCTGACGGCAGTCGGCGATACGTCCAACTCGATGTCTTAGACTGCAGATTTCCGAGTTGCGGAGCCGGCGTCCGCTTCGATTGGGGCAGACACGATTACGGGCCCGAGAACAGCCGTTCATTCGGCAGTCTGGTCATCGGCAATCGGTCGTCGACCTCGCGCACAACGAGTTCGATCGAGCACCACGGTCTCCTCTGCCAGTCGCAAATCAACTGGTACGCCGCGGTGACCGTTGCGCGATAGTCGAAAGCGATGCCGTTCAGCCAGATCCGCAGACGAACGTCACCATCGATCGGCCCCCACGCGCCTCCGGCCGACTTCATCAGGCCACCGAACCCGTCCTCGGCGAATCGTTCGTGAGCGATGCCGATCCAGGAGCGCCCAGGAGTACGTGCTCGAGTCATCGCACTTCCTCGGCTCGACGATGAGCGAACCCCGGACGCTTCGTAGTCGAGTTGTGGCGCCCTGCTTGCAATCTCGATCCGAGCCGATGCCGAGGACTGTTGCGGCTGCCTCGCGGCGTGTGCGCTACTACACTGCCGATTCTGCGGGTAGTTCATGACCGTCATCGAGCGATAGTGCGGGTTCGTTCGCTCCCAGCATTCGTTGTTCAAACCCTTTGTTCGAGCTGTCGTAGCTGTTCTCGCAGTTGCGAATTGCGCTCGAGAGCCCAGTCCGTCAACGGGTTGACCACGCCGCGCAGCGCGGAGATCGGCGCCCACCTACGGGGAACCATGATGCGTGGAGATCGCGACTCGAGGCCTTCCACGATACGAGCGGCGACGGTCTCGGGCTCGATCGCCTCCGCGAGGAATCGAGGATAGAGCTGCCGACGCATCGCGGTGACGAGATCGTTGCCGCCGAAGGCGCTCTGCGCGATCGGCGTACGCACCCATCCCGGATACAGCACGCCCGCGGTGGCTCCGTGCACGGCGAGTTCGGTGCGAAGTGCCCGGCCGAATTGTTCGACACCGGCTTTGGACATGGCGTACGCGGCGTTGATCGTTCCGTTGAAGTACGCGTAGACCGAGGCCGTGACGAGCACATGGCCCTTGCTTGCGACGATCTGGGGCAGCGTCGCACGCACGGTCCGGACCACACCGAGCAGGTCGACCTCGATGATGCGCTCGAATTCGGTTGGGTCGCTGGTGAAGATGGTGCTGGGCGTGGCAGCGGCGATACCCGCGTTGGCGAAGGTGACGTCGATGCCGCCGAATTTCTCCACCGACTGTTCGACCGCGTCCGTGAGGCTGTCGGGATCTGTGACATCGAGTGCGAGAGGCAGCACGCGGCTCCCACCCAGCCGATTCGCGAGCCGCTCCGCACCATCCAGGTGTATGTCGGTGAGCACGATGTTGGCGCCGCGGGTGTGGAGTGCGATGGCGCTGGCGGCACCGATGCCGCCGGCTGCGCCGGTGATGAGGATCGTCTTTCCGGCGAGGGGCCAGATCTCGGACAACGTTCTCTCCTTCGGTCAGTCTGCGGTTCCGGTATGGCGGTCGATAGCTCGGT
Source organism: Nocardia sp. NPDC047654 (assembly GCF_043205035.1). Taxonomy (NCBI): domain Bacteria; kingdom Bacillati; phylum Actinomycetota; class Actinomycetes; order Mycobacteriales; family Nocardiaceae; genus Nocardia; species Nocardia sp. NPDC047654. The sequence continues at coordinate 68,022 of NZ_JBIDDF010000019.1, read as the reverse complement.
GGTCGTGCCAACCGGCCGGGGCGGCCAGTTCAGCGGCGTGGGCGATGGTGGTGTCCTTCCAGGCGACGCGGTCCAGCACCGGGCGGAAGAGGCCGGGCGCTTTGGCGATGAGCGAGTTGCGTTTCGGCACCACGATCAGCTCGGAGCGCCGTTCGATGCCGCGCACGATGCCGCGCACGACCGTGGCGCTGGGCACCATCTTGAACAGACCTTTCTCATTGCCGCCCCAAAGCACTCGACCGGCGGGGTCGGCGATGACATCGTCCATCATCGGGGTGCGGAAGAAGGTCGAGTGCACGCTGCCGACTCCGACACCCCGATGGCGCAGTTCGAGGCGGATGCTGTCGCACATCGCCCAGACACCGGCTTTGGTGGCCGTATACGACGCTTGCAACGGGGAGTGGACGAACGCGGCCATCGAGGAAATCGCCAACAGATAGCCGTGATTGGCCTGCACGCCGGGCAGCCCGGCGCGGAAGGTGCGCCACACCCCGGTGAGGTTGATGTCGACGACACGTTCGAAGGCCGCGGGATCCAGGGTGGCCATGGGAGCCATGGTGTCGATTCCGGCATTGGCGATGACGACATCGAGACGGCCGAAATGCTCGGTGGCCGCGTTCATCGCGTCGGTCAGGCCGGTCATGTCGCGGACATCCGCATGCCAACCGCGAGCCTGACGCGCAGTGCCGAGCGCGGCCGCTTGCGCACGCACGTTATCGGCGTCGATATCCAGGAGTGCCAGGTTCGCTCCGCGGGCACGCAGGGCTCGGGCCAATTCACTGCCGAGCCCACCGGTGGAACCCGTCAACGCGACGGTGCGGCCTGCGAGTGGATAGCGGGTCATCGTTCGGACTCCTCGACGGTGATGCGCGGTGCGACGTGAGTGTGCAGGAAGGCGATCTGGTCGGCCACGACGCGCTCGAACCAGTCACCGACGTAGATATCGAAATGCCCCGCGGGATACAGCGCGATCTCCCCGCGGGGAGCCTTACGCGCATGGCGCAGAGTGGCCTTCGCCGGTGCGACCGCATCCAGTTCGCAGATGGCGAACATGATCGGGCAGCTCACCTTCGCGGCGCTGCGCCCCGGGATGTGCAGAGTGATAGACAATGCGACCCGGGCGGCGACTTCGTTGGCGAACGGAGCGGAGTTCGGCACCAACGCTAGATAGCCCGGCTCCGAATCCGGCGACGCCATCAGCGCGGTCGAACCCGGCCGCCCCGCCGTGGTGATCATTACCGGCTCCCTGCCCACATACGCCCCGATCAGATCGCGCGCCGCTCGCGCGGTGACACGCAGAGCGTTCGAAGGCTGCATCGCCAGTACGGAGGCGAAACCGTCGGTGAAAGGACACTGCGCGACCACCGCCGCGATGTCGCCATCACCGGCAGCGGCCACCAGGACGTGTCCGCCACCGAAGGACGTTCCCCACAACACGATGCGGCTCGTGTCGACCACGTTCAGCGAGCGCGCGAACGCGATCGCCGCGGCCCAGTCCGCGAGCTGCTCACGAATGTCGATCAGCTGGCGTGGCGTGCCGTCGCTGGCCCCGAAGTGCCGGTAATCGAAAACCAGGCAGGCATACCCGGCGGCACGGAAACGCTCGGCGTAGGCGTCGAGCCGCATCTCGCGGATACCGCCCAGACCGTGCGCCATGACGATGATCGGGGCCGGACCGCCGGCCGGCAGATACAGCCACGCACCGCATTCCACCCCCGCGTGGCCGGACGGGAACCGGACTTCGTGGCGATCGCCCATCGGCTGACTCCTTTGCTCTCGCCGGTCGACCATGACCGGCACCACACAGTATATGTGATAGGTTCCAAGTATGGAAGTGATTCCAACAATGGATGCCACTCCATGATGGCCGTACAGTGGGCACATGAACTCCGCAGGCGTGACACGGACGGCACGGCGGGTTTCAGCCACCCAGCAAGCGATCGTCGACGCCGCCGAAAGCCTGGTCCTCGCCCACGGAGCCGACGCCCTCACCCTGGACGCCGTCGCTGAGCGGGCCGACGTCGCGGTACAGACCATCTACAACCGGATCGGCGTGCGCTCGGCCTTGCTGATCGCGGTCGCCGAACGAGCGCTGGAACAGAACCGCCAGTACATGGACGACGCCTACGCCGCGCCCGGCTCACCCCGGGCACGGATCCTGCGAGCAGCCGAGGCGTACGCCCGGTTCGCCGCCGAACGACCACACCAATTCCGGCTGCTCATCGACCCGCCCAACGAACCACGCGCGCTCGCACGCGTCGCCGATCCCACGCCGACTGGCAGGCACGCATTAACGCGGATCGGACGCCAGTAGGCGATCAAACCACCGGCCCAGATCACCGCCGGACGCAGTCACCGAGAGCCGTGGATTGCTCTCCAACCTTCGGTGTCACTTTCATCGTGGTTCTCCCCTGCGCCGGCACGAACTCCCGGGCGCTTCCATGACACGAGTTCGAACCGAACGAACTGCTCACGAGTGTTTCGCGTGCGGTCCAGCGAGGTCCGATGCGTCCGGAACGCCCGCTTGAACGTACCGACAGCGGGAGCAAGACGCGTGGGCTACGCAGTCGACGTTGGTCGAGGGGCGTCCGAGCCGATGCCCCTGTCGAGGATGCCGACGATCGTGGTGACGAGTAGCTGTAGATGGTTAGGCTCGGCACGCAACCTGTCGGCGCGCCAGTGCAGGGCGAGGACTCCGTTCATTGCCGCCCACAGAGCGGTCGAGGTGATCATCGGGTCCAGGTCCGGGTCAATGGTGCCGTCAGCGATCCCGTCGGATAACGCGGCGGCGAGTTTCGCATTCTGTTCCTCGATGAGGTCACCCACCCGTGCTAGCGCGTCCGGCTCAGCGGGCGGGTCGACCAGCAACCGGAACTGATGTGGTCGTTCGGCAGCGAACCGGGTGTAGGCCTCGGCAGCTCGAAAAATCCGGTCTCTGGGTGTGCCCGGGGCGGCGTACGCGGCGTCCATGTACTGGCGGTTCTCCTCCAGCGCTCGCTCGGCTACCGCGATCAACAGCGCGGAGCGCCCACCGAGGCGATTGTAGATCGTCTGCACTGCGACATCGGCGCGTTCGGCTACCGCATCCAAAGTCAGGGCATCGGTTCCCTGGTCGAGCACGAGTTGTTCAGCGGCGTCGACGATCGCTCGATAGGTCGCTGCGGCCCGCCGCGCGGTCCGGGTCATGCCTGCGGCACTCATCCGAATCACTCTACGGCCAGACTAGATCTAAATCCATTGTTGTAATGACTTCCACAATTGGAATTGATACCATGTGGTTTGTGGCGTAGGCCATAGGGGCTGCGAACGAGCAAAAAAGGAGTTGTGGGCATGTGCGAGCGCCTCGAGGTCCGATTCCGCTCCGGAGGTGTCGAGTGCGGCGCGTGGCTGTACCTGCCCGCAGGCGGCCCAGCTCCGATCATCGTGATCGGGCACGGGCTCGGCGGCATCCGGCAGATGCGGCTCGACGCATATGCCGAGCGGTTCCGTCAGGCCGGGTACGCCTGCCTCGTCTTCGACTACAGGCACTTCGGCGCCAGCCAAGGCACACCGCGCCAGCTGATCGACATCCGGCAGCAGCTCGAGGACTGGGCGGCGGCCATCGCATACGCGCGCTCGCTCGATGCCGTCGACGGCCGCCGTGTCGTGCTATGGGGCACCTCCTTCGGCGGCGGACACGTGCTGGTCGCGGCTGCCCGTGACGGCGGTGTCGCCGCGGTGGTGGCCCAATGTCCCTTCACAGACGGCCGCGCCTCGGTGCTGGCGATGTCGCCGCCGACCGCGATACGGGTCACCGCACGGGCGTTGCGTGATGCGATCGGAGCGCGCCTCGGCAAGGAACCTGTCATGGTCACCACCGCCGGACCACCGGGATCAACAGCGCTGATGGCCTCACCGGATTCCGAACCCGGCTATCTCGCGCTGGTACCCGACTCGGCACCATTCGCCAACCAGGTCGCCGCCCGGATCGCGTTGGCGGTTACCTTCCACGTCCCCGGCCGCAGTGCCGCGCGCGTGCGGTGTCCCATCCTGTTCTCCGTCTGCGAACACGACGCGGTCGCGCCGGCGAAAGCCACGCTCCGGCATGCCCGCAAAGCCCCGCATGCCCAGATCGAGCTCTATCCCGCCGGGCATTTCGACATCTACGTCGGCCAATGGTTCGAACGCGTCATCGCCGATCAAATCACTTTCCTCCACGCCCACGTCCCACCGCTAGCCACTGCCGAGGAGTCCGAGCGATGACCCACTATCTACTCATGGCCGCACCGTCGCTCTCACCGGGTCCACCGGCGAACTGGGCAGCGAGTTGGCCCAAGCGCTGCGTGCGCGCGGAGCGAATCTGGCGCTGCTCGACCTCGACGCCGATGCCGTAGGCGCCCAAGCGAATACCTTGGGGACATCGGACGAAGCTCGCGGCTGGCGCGCCGATGTTCGCGACCTGGACAGCTTGGACGCGGCGATGGCCCAGGCCACCGAGCACTTCGGGCGGCTCGACGTCGTCATCGCCAACGCCGGAATCGACACCATGGCTCCCCTGGCCACCCTCGAACCGGCAGCCTTCGAACGTGTCGTCGACATCAACTTCACCGGTGTGTGGCGCACCTTCCGCGCCGGACTGCCTAGCGTGCAGGCCACTCGTGGCTACTCGTTGGCGATCTCCTCGATGGCCGCGTTCGTGCACTCCCCCCTGCAGGCCTCCTACACCGCTACGAAAGCCGGCGTTTGGGCGATGTGCGACAGCATCCGGCTCGAACTGCGCCACCAAGGCGTAGCCGTCGGCAGTGTGCACGCCACATTCTTCCGAACTCCGATGATGGACGATGTCATCGCCGACCCCGCCGGCCGGGTTCTGTGGGGCGGGAACGAGAAGGGCCTGTTCAAGATGGTGCCCAGCGAGACAGTCGTACAGGGCATTGTCCGCGGCATCGAGCGACGCTCCGAACTGATCGTGGTCCCCAAACGCAACACCATCATCGCCAAGGCTCCCGGCCTGTTCCGCCCCGTCCTGGACCGCATCGCCTGGAAAGACACCACCATCGCCCGCGCCACCGAACTGGCCGCGCCGGCCGGCTGGCACGACCACCACGCCATCGCCCGCACACCACAACCACCGACTGAGGAGCGCACGTTGCCCGAACTCTGGTCTCTTGCCGGTAAGACCGTACTCATCACCGGTGCCGCCGGCGGTATCGGCTCCGCCAGCGCCGCGAGGCGCTACACGACCGCGGAGCCAACCTCGTACTCACCGACATCCACCAGGACGGCGTCGACCAGCTAGCCGATCTGGACCACCGTGAATGCCGCCAGGATGGCGAAGGCCGCTGCCGCACACTGCATCCCCCGAAGAGGTGCACGCGACCCGGGGTCCAGGGCCGGCGACGGGAGGAGGTTGACGGGGTGGGCAATACAGTATAATCATAGCTATAAATACGCTGATTGCTACATTGGGAGAGACGATGGGACGCCTTGCCGGCAAGCGAGCATTTATCACGGGAGCCGCACACGGCATCGGCGCCGCAGGCGCCAAGATGTTCGCTCGTGAAGGGGCGACGTTGATGTGCTCAGACATCGCACTCGAGGATCTCCGCGATGTGACGCAAGAGATCAACGGTAGTGGGGGCCGGGCAGAGGCGATCCGTTGCGACGTTGGATCCGAGTCCGACATCGCGGCGGCGCTGGATGCTGCGGTGACCACGATGGGAGGGCTGGACGTCGTGTGGGCTCACGCCGGTGCCACAGGAGAGGGCCGCGCGGCTGATATCACGAACGATGTCTGGGACCGGACGATCGCCCTCAACCTGACGAGCGCCTGGCTGACCGCCAAGTATGCGCTGCCACATCTCATCGCGAATGGAGGGGGTTCGCTGATCTTCACGGCGAGCCTGGCGGGGCTTCGTGGCTCGCCGAACGTGGCCGCCTACGCCGCTGCTAAGGGGGGTGTCATCGCCCTTACGCGGCAGATCGCGATGGATTATGCGTCCGACAATGTGCGCGCGAACGCCGTCCTCCCTGGCAACACCCGGACCCGCATGTTGCAGGAGGGCTACGCGGAGCGGTCGAAGCAGCTCGGCGTGCCGGTCGAGGACCTGCTTGCCCAGACGGTGCAGGGTTATCCGTTGAAGCGACTGGCGGAGCCGGAGGACCAGGCAAACCTGGCCCTTTTTTTCGCCAGCGACGAGTCGAGCTACATGACCGGCCACGCCATCGCGGTCGACGGCGGCAGATTCGCTCAGTTCTGAGGAGGCGCGGAGACGCCTACCGGCCTGTCGTCACTCCTACGCTGGCGCAACGCCAACGCCCGCCATCCCGACGTGCTGGCCGCCCGACGCCGCGAACGCGCCCGCATCCGCAGCGAACGCCAGCAACGCTGGGGCAGACCACGCGCTCACGCCGCTTGACCGGTGTGAGTTCGTGGACACCGCACTAGCGAGCTACCAGGTCGTCATGGACGGGTGGTCCCGCGCGTCTGCTGAGTGCGCGCTTGCGGGCGAAGACCGACCAGATCCGCTGCTGCGCACACAATCGCTGCACCCGGTTCTCCCCGGCGCGGATGCCGCGGTCGCCGAGTTCGTCGGCGATGAAACCGATAGCCGAACGCGGGGTCGTCGTCGTGGATGTCGCGGGCGGCATCGATGAGGTGGGTGTCGTCCCGATCACGTTGGGACACAGGGTTGTGCCATTTGTAGAACGCCTGCGGCGTGAAGCCGAGGGCCCGGCAGGTCACCGCGACGGGGAACCCGTCCGCGGCCAGGTCGAGGACCAGCGGGAACCTCATTTTGAGGGCAGCTCGCGGGCGAAGAACGCCGCCGCGCGCCGCAGGATCTCGTTCTCCTACTCCAGCTGTTTGGTGCGTTTACGCAGCTCCCGCAGCTCCGCGAACTCTTCCCGGGTCAGACCGGGCTTGTTGCCGTCGTCGATGTCGGCCTGTTTGAGCCAGTTGTGCAGGCAGGTCTCGGAGATCCCGACATCCTTGGCGACCTACTTGCTCGAGGCGTTGTCCTTGCGGGCGATCGCTGGGACCGGCCGGCGTTGCGCTGAGGCCATCACCACGATGGCACGTCGCATCCTGATCGGTTGTTTGCTGGTCTTCGTGATCCTCTGCAACCGGCGGCCCTCTTCTGGGGTCACCTCTTGCACAAACACTTCCGGCTTCTGGCCACCGGCATCACCTCCACCGGGAGCATCACCGGTCGCAAGCGCACGATCAACTCGACACCCGGTTACCTCAGCAACCTCCTAGACGAGGCACCAGCCCCGTGTTCTAGAAGTGGTGAGGGCGGGCTGTGCCCGCCCTCACCCGTGTCGTAGCCATTGGTTGATGGCAGCGATGTGCCGGACAGCTCGGTAGCGGACGGCGAGTTTGTCGAACCGTGTTGCCAAGGCATGGTTCTCCTTCAACTCGCCGATCCCGCAGTCAAGCGCGTGACGAGCCTTGTACCGCTCGGCGTCGAACACCGGTGGCCGCCCACCGGCAGAACCCTTCCTCTTCCGATTGGCGGCCTGCTCGTCTTGAACGGGATCGTCACGGTGATCGCTCGCCGGCGCAGATAGGGGCGGTTGGTGCGCGAGCTCTATGCCTTGTCCGCGAGGGCTTCCTCCGGGCGGGTCCGCGGCCGCCCCTTGCCCAGGCGGGGCACCGAAATCGCTTCGAGCACTGCGGTGAATTGGGGGCAGTCCGCCGGCTGCCCGGCCGTCGGCACCAGCGACAGCACCTTGCGGCCCTGCTCGCACGCCAGATGAGTCTTGCTGGTCCACCCACCGCGGGACCGCCCCAGCGCGTGATCGGCAGGCTCGGTATCGACCCCGCCGGGCGGCTCGACCTGCCGGTCACCGTCGTGACGAGCCCCAGCCGCGCGCCGATGCGCCCGCACGATGGTGGAGTCCACACTCACCCGCCAGACGATGCGGCCGGTGGCATCGGTGAACGCCTGCAGCAATCTTCCAGATCAACGCCCACACTCCCGCATGCTGCCAGCGACGGAACAGCCCGTGGATCGTCTGCCAGCAGCCATACCGTGCGGACACGTCCCGCAACGGGGTCCCGCACCGCACTCGCCACCGGATACCATGGATGAGCTGCCGTTTCGTCCATTTCGGCGGGCGTCCCGCCTTCTTACCGCAGGGCAACAGCGGCACCAGGCGCGCCCACTGGGCGTGTCAGGTCCGCTCGCCCCGCTACAGCTACGCTGCTCACGAGGCCTCCGGTATTCGTTCTGCTTGGTCGCTGAACTACTTACCGGAGACCTCACCGTATCCGGCTACCGACGCACCAACGCCGACAACATCATTCAATCAACACACTGGTGTGCGCCGCGCAGCGGCGCACACCAGCCAGTCACTTCCAACCTCGACTTTTCGCCGGGCGTTCGGCCCGGCCTGATCGGTTTCGAATTGGTCTTCGGCCGCTGATCAGCAGCCGGTGGGCGCCACAGGATAGCCCGGTCACCGAGTGACTGCCGGGTTCCACTGGCCCGGATGGGAAGTCCTTTCGATGCTTGTCGGGATGGTTTACGCTGGCCAGCCTGGCTGCAGGCGGTCCAGGACAATCAGTAGCAGACCGGTGCCGTAGCGATGCCGGGATAACCGGAGGTAGACGCAGCGGGCGTGGTGAGCGAGCCGGGCTGGGATCGGGAACAGTTGCAGGCGCAGTGTTTTCGGTTCCCAGCGCCGCGCTGGGTGGTCGTGCAGGCCGATCGTCTGTAACCAGGTGGTCAGGTCGAGAGCGAGCGCGACGACCCCGCGACCCAGATCTGGTTCGCGTCAGAGGATTTGTTCCGCAGCCCGGTGGCTTTCGCGCAGCGGATGCGGTCCTCACTGCGGGCGCGGCGGCGGTGCCGCAGTTCCAGATCGGGCAGCTGCCCGTGGCGGATGTTGGTGACGAACGCGGTCAGCCGCAGGCCGTCGACATCGGTGAACCGCAGCTGAGCGCCGGGGTGCGGGCAGTGTGCTCCTCGAACTGCAATATTCGATCATCAGCAAATCGAACTATCGCAGCTCAGAGCACCTTTCGCCATTCCAGGACACCATCAGCGCAGATCAGCGTGACTGGTCGAGGCTCCAGCACGGGCTAGACCGACAGTCACCAGGGGCACCTAGAGGTCTATCAATGCACTTCTTGTAATCAACTAACTAATATGGCAGGTTGTAGTGATGGGTGACACACAGGGCCGACAGGGTTGTCCGACAGTGAAGGCGGAGTAGGGATGGCAGCGGCAGATGCAGACGTACGACCCGACATCCCCAAGGAGCTTGTCTTCGACTACGACATGTACTGGGATGAGAGGATCGCGACAGATCCACATGAGGGATGGTTGACTCTTCGCGCGAATGCGCCTGACGTGTTCTGGACACCACGAAACGGTGGACATTGGGTTGCCCTTGACTCCGATGCGATTACTGCTATCATGCGCAACCCGTCGACCTTTTCGAACTCGAACGGAATCATTCCACGGCAGGAATCAATGCCCCGATTGATACCGGCGTCACTTGACCCTCCCGAACACCTATTTTATCGGCGCTTGATGATGACCTACTTCGAGCCCCGGTCGATCTCACACCTCCGAGCACAGGCAGAGCGATTGGCGGATGTGCTCATCGACGACGTGTTACCGGATGGCGGATGTGAGTTCATCCGGTCGTTCGCGCGCCAGATGCCCGTCAAGGTGTTCATGCAGTTCGTCGGTTTTCCGCTAGGTCGGTTCGAAGAGTTCGTCGACATGATCGACCACTACTTCGAGAACCGCTCTCCTCAGACTGCCGCGCCCATCCTCGCGGCGATCGATGAGATGATCAAAGATAAGAAGCGTAACGATGCCGGCGACATCTTTTCACGTCTGGTGCGTGAAGACTTCCAGGGCCGCCTACTGAACCATGAGGAACTCCGCTCGATCGGTTTCCTACTGTTCCTGGCGGGCCTGGACACTGTAACCAACGCGATGGCATATGGCGTGCGCCACCTCGCGAGATTTCCTCAACATCAAGACGAGTTGCGTCGCTCGCCCGAATTGATTCCGAATGCGGTCGAGGAACTGTTACGTGCTTACAGCTTTGCCGCTGTCCCCCGGCTGATAACCGAGGATGTGGAACTCAAAGGCGCACCCCTGAAGGCAGGTGAGATGGTACTTCCGTTGCTCCCTATGATCGGACGAGACGCTGAACTGAACGAACGCCCGAATGAGATCGACTTTCACAGAGAGAAGCCGATTCACTTCGCATTTGGGCACGGCGGCCATACTTGCCTGGGCCGTCATCTCGCTAAACTCGAGCTCAATGTAATGTACGAACGCGTATTGGCCCGCATTCCCCGGTTCCAGCTCGATGAGTCAAAGCCGGTCGGCCGAGTTCGCGGCGGCACGGTAACGGAAATTCCGCAAGTCTGGCTCACCTGGTAGTACTAAATACATCGCTACGGCCTGCGAGTTGTAACTCGTCCTGCAAAATTTCCTAACTCTGCCGCCGCCGCGGCGACACCAATAAGATATCTATCCCTAGGATACGAGATGCCCGATCCCAACGATACCCTACCGAACGTCAAGATCCGCATCGGCGACCGACTGCTCACCGAAGGTAGCGGTGGGGTGTACGACCACATAAACCCGGCTACAGGTAAAGTCCAGGCAACGATCCCACTCGCTGGCCAAAAAGAAGTCGACGAAGCTGCAACGGTAGCGCAGGAAGCCTTCGAGGAATGGAGCCGTTGGAAGCCGGCCGATCGGTGCGAGGTGCTGTTCAAGCTCAGTAGCCTGTTGGAGGAGAACGCGTACGAACTCGGCCGACTGACGGCGAGGGACGTCGGATCGGCCATGTCGCTCGCGTCCCGGGGCTGGTCGCAGGCCAAGGCCTGGAACAGCTACTACGCTGGCTGGGCAGATAAAATTGATGGACAGGTGACGAAGTCCTTCAACCGTGATGGCGAATTCAGCTACACCCAGCTCGAGCCATATGGTGTTGTGGGAATCATCAACACATGGAATGGCCCAGTTATCGGGATGGGCATGAAGGTCAGTCCAGCGATTGCGGCCGGCAACACAGTTCTCGTAAAGCCCTCTGAGCTGACTCCGTTCTCGACTCAGCTTTATGGAGATCTCGTTGTTGAGGCCGGCATCCCCCCGGGTGTTGTGAATATTTTGCCTGGCACCGGCGAGGCCGGAGACGCAATTGTCAAAAACCGACTTGTGAAGAAAGTTAGTTTCACCGGCGGACCAACGGTTGCCCGCAAAATTTTGGAAGCTTGCGCTCGTCTCATCAAACCGGCTGTTCTCGAACTCGGCGGAAAGTCCGCGAATATCGTCTTCCCGGACGCAAATCTAGATGTAGTGTGCCCTTGGTCGGTTCAATTCAGTATCGGACTCTTGAGTGGTCAGGGATGCTCTCTACCGACTCGAATGTTGGTTCATGAGAAGGTCTACGACGAGGTCGTCGAGCGCGTTGTGAACGAAGCACAGAAGCTCGTACAGGGAGACCCTTTCGATCCCGCAGTCACCATGGGCCCGGTCGTCAACCAAGCGGCGGTGGACAGAATCCTCGGGATCATCGAGACCGCGAGGAAAGAAGGTTCCGGGCGATTGCTCACCGGCGGCAAGCGACTCGGCGGAGAGTTCGCCGACGGCTATTACATTGAACCGACCGTATTTGCCGATGTGGACCCCGCCAGTTCGCTTGCGCAAGAAGAGATTTTCGGGCCGGTCCTTGCTATAACAAAGTTCTCCTCGGAAGACGAAGCAGTATCGATAGCGAACAGTACCGAATACGGACTCGCTGCTTGGCTGCAAACCGCAGATGCGAGTCGTGTTCACCGTGTCGCTGAACGTCTCTACGCAGGTTCGGTGTGGGCAAACGGCGCCGCACCGATCCAACCGAACACTCCCTTCGGCGGCGTCGGCCTCAGCGGCTACGGCAAGGAAGGCGGACGCGCTGGCCTCGATGAGTTTGTCCGCGCCAAGACCATCGCGCTCGGCACGTTCGCATAGGTCATTTATTGCCACCACTATCAACAGGAGACCGAATGCACGACGAAATCCTCCCAATCGTTCCGGATGGAATGCTTACGGATAAGGTCCTGATTATTACCGGAGCCAGCCAAGGAATCGGGGAGGTTGCAGCCTTCGGCTTTGCACGTGCTGGAGCACGTGTGGTGCTCGCCGCTCGCCGCGGTGAAATTATCGAGGGGCATGCTCGCAAGATTCGCGATAACGGTGGCAGCGCATTGGCTGTAGCCACGGATGTTGCAGATGAAGAAGCCGTGAAAAACATGGTTGATGCGGCAGAAAAAGAGTTCGGTCGCGTCGACGGCATCTTCAATAACGCCGGCCTGGAACAAGCGGCCCGGGTGCCTTTCGATGCACTTGAAATCGATGAGCTGCAAAAGCTGTGGGATGTGAAGATCAAGGGAATGTTTTTCGGCACCAAACACGTAGCCAATGCTATCCGAAAGCACGGCAATGGTGGGGCTGTTGTCAATAATGGGACATTGGTCGCGAACCGGGCGCCGAGCGTGTATCCCGGTGCGACGATATCGCAGGGAGCTGTGCCGGCACTGACTCGGTCGGCGGCGGTCAACTATGGTGCCGAGAACATCAGGGTAAACTGCATCGAAACCGGGCTCGTCGTCACTCGTGAAAAAACGGTTCGATATGGTGGCGAGAACGACAGAATTCGTGATCAAAACCCGATGCAACGTGGTGGTCACGCCGAAGAGATTGCTCAGGTAGCCGCCTTTCTGCTGTCTGACTATTCCACATTCGTCAATGGCGCCAGCATTCCGGTGGACGGCGGATCATCCGCCGGTTACGTTTTCAAAGTTTGACGAGGATATAATCATGAACCCGCAGCATAAGCGATTCGAAGTCGGCGACCTTTCGATCATTCCGATTAATGACGGTACCCTTATCACGCCGACACCGCCTCAGGTTCAAGGCGAAGACCTTCCCGACTTCGAGGTCCACAAATCTTACATCCCCGGAGACGGTCTATTCTATTCCGATCTCGGCGCATTTCTTGTTCGATCTGGCGATCAGCTCGTTTTGCTCGACGCGGGCCTGGGGCCTGCGGTAGGGCACGATGGAACGTACTGCGGAGCAAGCCAGCCAGAGGAGCTGCTGCGTGAGTACGACCAGCAATGGCGCAACTTCGGACGCGATGAAGAGTTCGTAAGAATGAGGCGCGCCAACCTGCCTCGGACAATCGTGAAGCACGGAAATCTGGAACGCAATCTTCGAGCGGCAGGCGTGACCCCAGAGGAGATAACCGACGTCGTCCTTTCGCACCTGCATTGTGATCACATGGGCTGGTGCACAAAAGACGGCGCTTCCTTCTTCCCGAATGCTGACATTTGGGTCCACGCTCACGATGTCGACCACTTCTTGGGTGACAGAGAGCTGAACGAAATTGGAATGAAGGTCCAATTCGGCGTCGAGGGAACCAAGCATCGCATGAAAGCCGCGTTGGAGCAACTGAAATTGTGGGAAAATGACACGAACGTGGCTCCAGGAATTGACGTACGACATATGCCGGGGCACACTCCGGGCAGCAGCATAGCTGTTATTTCTTCTGCAGGACAACGAGCAATGATGCTGGGCGACGTAATTCACTGCCCACTCGAAATGACAGATGATCAATTCAGCATGATGGCTGACGTTGATCCCGCTTTGGCACACGAAACCAAACTGCATCTGCTGAGAGAACTGGAAGACAGCGACATTCATGTTGCTTCGACCCACTTCCCCGGCATGCGTTTCGGTAGATTGCTGAGTAGTGAACTGCCGAACAAGCGGAAATTCATTTTCAGTTAGGGCTGTAGCTGCCCGGCCTGCAGACGTGGTCCGAGATTTTTAGAAGTGCTCCAGAGAGCGCAGTTATGGCTGGTGGGAAAGATGAAGATCGCCGTAGAAATCGACTGGCAACGACGTAGATTTGATGTAAATCGCTCTCGAATCGAGCTAGTCGATAAACTGGGCTATGACGTCGTATTTACGGCAGAGGCAAACGGATCGGATGCGCTTACGCCGCTCGGATATATCCTGGCCGCGACTAAGCGGATCGGAATAGGTACTCGCATTGTCCAGAATACGGCACGCACGGCTCCGGCGACGGCATCAGCCTTCCAGACCCTCCGGCATATGGCAGGTCCCGACAGGGAAATAATTGCGGGCCTAGGCAGCTCGAACAAGGTGCGCACCGAAGCGTGGCACGGTACCGAGTGGACGTCGCCCTATTGGCGTATGCGTGACTATGTCGCAATCATGCGAAAAGTGTTCGCTGGGGAGCCCGTCGAGCATCATGGACGGGTCCTAAACATTCCCTATGTCGATGCAGACGACAGTTCCAAAGCATCGACTTTACGTTCGATGTTGGAACCCGATGCACCGATAAAAATCATGTTCGGCGGTGGCACGGATTTGATGATGCGAAACGCAGCGGAGATTGCAGACGGCCTTCTCCCGAATGGGAGCTGGTCGCCCGGGATGATGGAGACCCTGCGCCCCATTTTGGAAGCAGGATTCGCCAAAAGAGCAGTGCCAGTGAAGCTCGAAGAGTTCCCGATCTGGGCGCATGTCGATATCCTTTTGAGTGAGGATGTCAAGGCCGATATGCGGCAGTTCAAGGTATATACTGCCACATGGGTTGGAAGTCATCCAGGAAAAGGCGGTCTCCATCAGCAGTTGGTGCAACGCGGTTATCGCGAAGCCGCGGACCGGATACGCGAGCTTTGGCAAGCAGGGCATCGCGACGATGCCGTGGATGCCGTGCCTGACGAATATATAGACGAGAACTGGCTTATTGGCCCGCTACCCCGCATTATCGAACGCTGGAAAAAGCACTGGATAGATGATGGTTGCAACCTCATCGTCCGTACCGATAATTGGCCCGGAGCCAAGCCGGCAGGTAACGATCTTTATGAGCCGCTGATCCGCGCCATGGGGTAGCGAATAGACCTTCCGGCATCGAGGCACGAAGGCTCATTCCAGCTTTGTTTCGGTGTTCAGGACCTGAAAAGCAGGAGATAACATTGGTTACGAGAACAGCCTTCATTACGGGTGTTGCGCGTGGGCAGGGGCGCGCGCATGCTATCGAGCTCGCCCGGCGCGGCTATGCAATCATCGGTGTGGATATCTGTGCCGATATGCCGTCGATGGACTATCCGAACGCGAGCCCAGAAGATCTGCAGGAGACAGCCCGCGCCGTGAAGGCGGTGGGCGGCGAAATTCTCGTCGCCGAGGCCGATGTGCGAGATCAAGAGGCGCTGTGCCGCGCGTGCGAGGAAGGTATGGCAAAGTTTGGGCGTATTGACGTCCTCATCGCAAATGCTGGAATCGCCAGGCTTTCGCCAGGGGGCGACCGGAGCGCAGTCTGGAGGGACATAATCGACGTAAATCTAACTGGAGTTTGGAACACTATCGAAGTGGTGTTGCCAGCAATCAGGGCAGGCAATCGTGGTGGGTCGGTTGTAATCACGAGCTCCTCCTCCGGTATCAAAGGCACCGGGACCGACAAGGCTGGAGCACAGGCCTATACCGCAGCCAAGCGTGGCCTGGTCGGACTCATGCAGAATCTCGCCAACGAATACGCGCCAGAGAGAATTCGCGTGAATACGATTCACCCTACAGGCGTCGCTTCGGGCATGACCATGAATGATGCAATGAAGGCCTTGCATGAGGCTGCGGCACGGGGCGAGAAGACTACTATCGGCACTATGCAGAACGCGCTTCCCATCGATATTCTCCAGCCTGAGGATATCGCGAAGGCAGTAGCCTGGCTGGTATCGGACGAGGCGTATTATATAACGGGCGCCGCTCTTCCGCTTGATGCTGGTTTCTCGGTTCGATAGAGCAGGAGATCAAGTGCGGGAGAATTTTGGCGCCGATCAGGCGACCCTTATGCTTGCCATCGCCACGCCCTGATATTGAGCGCGGGCCTGGCGATGGACCGCCGACTGGGATCTCATCTCGGTGTATTCAGAAAGTAGGTCAGGCGCGCCGGTTCGGGTGCCTGATCATATACATCCTCGTCGTTACACATTTGCGCGCGTTGGCCGAGTACGGCCGGAGTAGTCCATACGGATCAGCGCCACTAGTTGGCTGTCCAGCCCACATTGAGAGAAAGGACGGGCATGGGAATCAAGGGGATCAACCGCATCGTGGTGGGCGTTCCAGACATCGACCAAGCGATTGCGCACTACGAGAAGCTTCTGGGTGCCACCTTTGAACGTGTCCCCGATGAGTTCTGCAAGGGGTTCGGGTCCCGCGTGGCCATCTCCTGGGACGCCGGGATCGAGCTTGTCGCTCCGTTACAAGGGCCGGCGAGCGACACGATTGGACTTCTGCCCAAGCGGATGGGATTCATGGGAATCATCTTCGATGTCGATGATGTGGAGGATGCCGCTCGCACCGCCGAGGCCGCGGGCGCTCGGGTCGTGCGCGAGCTTCGCTTGTCCAGCGAACAAATGAACGCGGTGTTCGGCCAGTCGATGACCACCTTCGAGGAGGTGGCGCTCGACACTGGAGACACCGGGATCCCGATTGTGCTCGGGGAGATCCGGCGACAACCGGTGCCTGAGGACTGATAGGGCATCGTCGATGACGAATGTGGAGACTACGCCCGTCGCGGCCGGAGCTTGGTGTGCCCGTGGAGGTCGTCGCCCGATCCGGGGCCGGCTACCCGTTGGGCAGGTTGGGCCGAGCTGCGGACCAGGCCAACTTGGCACTCGACCTCACGACTGACGAGTCGGAGTTGGATGACGGGGCACGCCATCACCGTCGACGGTGACAGGCTCGTCAAGTTCTGAGAGCGCCACCCGCACCATCGCCCAGTGTGGGCACCTTACTGATTACTGATTGGAGACACACCATGTCTGAGAAGCTTGTGCGTGCACTCGGCGGCGACCGCCTGCCGTTGCATCAGAAGAACGCGCGTGTCACTGACGTGATGGACCTGAGTGGCGTGGTGGTGGCAGTCACCGCCGGCGCCGGGCCCATCCTGGGGAGAGCGATCGTGGACCGGATGGCGGGCCTGGGTGCTTCCGTCGCCGTCGTCGACGTCGACGAAGCAGCGGCACAAGAGGTGGCCGACAAGGTGGCTTCGCGGTGGGACGTGCCTGCCACGGCGATCGGTGCGGATGCCACCGATCCCGCCTCCGTCTCGGAAGCGGTCGCGGCGATCACGGAGCGTCTCGGTCCGGTCGATGTCTGGGTGAACAACCTCGGGCTCACGCTGGGGGATCGCTTTTTCTGGGAGAGGTCGATCGAGGAGATCGACCGGGTGGTGGCGCTGAACTACTCCGCCACCATGTACTGCGCTCACGCGGTGCTGCCCCAGATGCTCGAGCGCAACCGCGGGCGGATCATCAACATCGCGAGCGAAGGTGGGAAGAGCTGGATCCGGGGGCTAACCGTCTACAACAGCGCGAAATCAGCCGTCATCGGTTTCACCCGCAATCTCGCCCACGAGCTGAAGGGAACAGGCGTTTCGACAGTGGCCGTGTGCCCGGGGATCATGCTGACCGACGCGGTGCTCGAGCGAATGCGGGACCTGCCAGAGGACGCCGCCGGGACGATCCCTCAGGCCTTGTCGCGATTGTCAGCGAACCGCGGATCCCTCCCCGAGGAGGTCGCCAATATGGTGGCCTTCCTCGCCACGGAGGCGGGCGCCTACGTCGAGGGCACGGCGGTAAGCGTTGGGGGCGGGATGACGGACTGGTGAGACGACTGCTTCCGGAACCGGAAAGTTCTCGCCATCCCATACCTGTGGCGGCTATTCACTCCCGGTGGAAAGTATGGTCGGCGCGCTTGGTTGAAAGACCTGCGCTCCAGCGGCGAAGGGCCCGCCCACAGCGGATAGCCGGATAAGCTCCATCAGTGCCGAAACGTTCGGGCATCCGGTCCCGGGCACATCGGGTCGGCCGAGCTGATGTGCCCGGGCGGGTCGGCCGAGCTGATCGATGGCGCGTCGACGACGTCATGAACGTCTCCGGGCACCGCATCTCCACCTCCGAAGGCGAATCGGCTCTCGTCAACCACCACGGCGTCGCCGAAGCCCCAGTAGTCGGCGCAGCCAACGGGGTTGGGGCAAATGCACGATTAGCGGGCTGTCTCGTTAGAGGAGACCCAAACATCCGAGAAGTCGGTGCACAACGCCGAAGGCATCGCTTCGCCGCCGGGGCCAGCCGATCACCAGCGGTGGCGAACGCTCGAAAAGGCTTGATATCCGCCTGTTTCAGCGTATCACGGCCGATCGTAAAGGCCGTCGATCCGTGCGCGGGCCAATGCCTGACCAGCCTCGAGGACAGCCTTCGGCTTCGCCGAGGCCACCGGTTTGCCTGCCACTGTGGAGATTGGTTCGGCGAGTGCGAACAGCTGGAACGCATAGCGGTGCGGGCCATGACCTTTGATCGGCGCCGGCCCCTGATAGCCGCGCCCCTGGCTCGACCGCAAGATCTGCACGCCCGCGGCGGGCGCGCTCGAATCGAGTGCGTTGCACGGTAGCTCGGTCACTGCGGGGTCCAGCAGCGCCGCCGCGTGCACCAGCGGGCTTCGCAGCGGTACGTCGGGATCTTCGACCACGAGCAGCAACTGCGCGGTCCCGGCCGGTGGCAGCGCCCAGGCCAGCGCCGGCGAAAGATTCTGCCCGCCGAGTCTCTTCACCACATGCCGAACAGGAAGCGTGGTTTCGTGGTCGAAATCGGGACTTGTGAGGTCGAAGGTGGCCGCAGCGGCCAGATTCGATCGGTGCCAAGCCAGGGTCTGTTCACCGGCGCGCCGGTTGACAAGCAGTTTGCCGATCAGAGACATCGCACTCCTTCGTTGTCGGTCGAGGCAGCATCACCCGCGATGACAGTGCCGTCGGGCAACTTGCGGCCCGCCGGGGGTGTGCTACTCAGGGCAGGGCAAGGTATTTGACTTCGAGATATTCTTCGATACCTTCGGTACCGGCCTCGCGGCCGAGACCCGACTCCTTGATACCGCCGAAAGGCGCGGCGACATCGGATATCACGCCACGATTGATTCCCACCATGCCCGACTCGAGTGCCGCACCAACGCGAAGCGCCCGTTCCAGATCACGGG
The DNA here is from genome assembly GCF_043205035.1 of Nocardia sp. NPDC047654. NCBI lineage: Bacteria > Bacillati > Actinomycetota > Actinomycetes > Mycobacteriales > Nocardiaceae > Nocardia > Nocardia sp. NPDC047654. The sequence goes on along the minus strand of NZ_JBIDDF010000019.1, from coordinate 48,964 downwards.
TGTAAATATAAGCGGCCAAGCCGAATTCGGTGTTGTTGGCGGCGGCGATACCCGCGGCTTCGCCGTCGAACCCGGTGATCGCGGCGACCGGCCCGAACACCTCCTCCCGCAGAATACGCGCGTCGGCCGGAACATCGGATAGGACCGTGGGGGGATAGAAGTAGCCCGAACCGGGCTCGCTCGCCCCGCCGGTATGCACCACCGCGCCCCGCTCGACGGCATCGCGTACCAGGGCATCGACCGAGGCCCGCTGCTTTTCACTGATCAGGGGGCCGACTTCCACGCCATTGTGGTGGCCGGGGCCCATCCTCATCGCCCGCATCCGCTCGGTGAGTTTCGCGGTGAATTCTGCGCGGACGGCATCGTCCACGTGGAAACGATTTGCGGCGGTGCATGCCTCACCGTTGTTGCGCATCTTGGCTGCCATCGCCCCGTCGACCGCGGCATCGAGGTCGGCGTCGGCGAACACCACGAAGGGAGCATTGCCGCCGAGTTCCATCGAGGTGCGCAGAACACGCTGAGATGCCTTCTCGAGCAGAGCCTTTCCCACACCGGTCGAGCCGGTGAAGGTGAGCTTGCGCAAACGGGTGTCGGCGATCAGCGGTCCGGTGAGTCCGGCGGCATCAGTGGTCGGCAGGATCGATACCACTCCGGGCGGAACTCCGGCGTCGACCAGGACCCGGCCGAGCAGCAGCATGGTCAGCGGAGTCTCGGCCGCAGGCTTCACCAGAACGGTGCAGCCGGCGGCGAGGGCAGGCGCGATCTTACGGGTGCCCATGGCCAGCGGGAAATTCCAAGGCGTGATGGCCAGCGTCGGACCGACAGGCTCTCTGGTCACCAAAATCCGGCCCTTACCCGATGGAGACGGCAGGTAGCGCCCATTGATCCGGACCGCTTCCTCGGCGAACCAGCGCAGGAACTCCGCACCGTAATCGACCTCACCGTAGCTCTCAGCCAGTGGCTTACCCATTTCGAGAGTCATCAGCAGAGCGAAGTCGTCGCGGCGACCGACGACCAGTTCCCAAGCGCGCCGCAATATTTCGGCACGCTCGCGAGCCGGGGTGGCGGCCCACTGGGGCTGTGCCTTCACCGCCGCGTCCAGCGCGCGGGCACCATCGGCGGGGCCGGCCGCGGCGACCTCGGTCAGGACCTGACCATCGGCCGGATCGAACACCGGAAATGTGCGTCCGTCGACGGCCGGTACCTGTTCACCACCGACCCACAGCCCGGTCGGAACCGATGCGATGACTGTGTCCCTGTCGGGCATATCTTCCTCTCCTAGTCGGATGATCACCGGATGGACGGTGTTGTGGTGCACGGCCGGCGGGGCAGCGGCGGAGGACTCAAATAATTCCGTTGCGGACCAGGGTGTTCGCCGCTTCGAGCTTGGTGATCTCCTCGGTGGTGAGTTCGAGTTCGAGACCGGCGACGGCGTCCTCGATATGGCGTTCCTTCGTGGCACCCACAATCGGCGCCGCCACCGGGGATTTATTCGCCACCCAGGACACCGCGACCTGCGCCATCGGCACCCCGCGAGCCTCGGCAACCTCCTGCACAGCGGTCACGACCCGCTTGTGCGATTCCTCGTCACGGGTATACAGCTGTGGCGCCAGTGTGTCGCTGGCCTCACGCCCGGACCCTTCCGAGCCCCACGGCCGGGTGAGCCGTCCGCGCGCGAGCGGGCTCCAAGGCAGAATTCCCATTCCCGTGGCTTCGGCATAAGGCGCGACCTCGCGTTCCAGCTCCCGCGCCAGCAAATTGTAATGCAGCTGATTCGACACGAACTTCGTCCACCCGTGCCGTTCCGCCGCGTTCTGCATGAGCGCGAGCTGCCACACCAGCACATTGCATGCGCCGATATAGCGGGCTTTGCCGGCCTTGACCACATCGTGCAGCGCTTCCATCGTCTCTTCGATCGGTGTATTCGGATCGAAAGCATGGATCTGATACAGATCGACGTAGTCGGTCCCGAGACGGCGCAGCGAGGCGTCGATCTCGTGCATGATGGCGACCCGGCTCAGTCCGGATCCGTTGCGAGACGGGCGCTGATGCGCGTAGACCTTCGTCGCGATCTGGAACTCTTCGCGCGGACCCAACTCTCTGGTCAGCGTGCCCAGGATTTCCTCACTTGTGCCGCTGGAATATGAGTTGGAGGTGTCGAAGGTCGTGATACCTGCCTCGTAGGCGCGGCGGACGAACGGACGGGCCTCATCGAGACCGATGGTCCACGACGGATAGCCCTGCTCGGGGTCACCGTAGGTCATCATGCCCAGGATGAGACCGCTCATCTCCAGGCCGCTCTTGCCCAATCGGACAGTCTTCACGTGCCGATTCCTTTCATGTGCGTTCAGTTCGTGTGGATTCGGTTGCTCGGGATCGGCTGCCACTGCCGGGCGCCCTGTTTGTCACGGATGATGCGGCCGCCCTGGGTCCCCGGGAAGTGTGCGCCAAGACCGATAGCTCCGGTACGTTCCATCTCCTGCGCGAGCCGGTCGCGGGCCCTGGCCGCCGCGGCGCGATCTTCGTCCAGGCGGTCGGTCCACCCATCCTCGACCAGGAGTACGGGGTGATGCGCGGTGTCCCCCAGCAGCAATACTCGTGCTTCGCCGGTCTCGATCTCGACGAGGCAGTTGCCCGGCGTATGACCGGCGAACAGCCGCAGCGCGACCGAATCCGCGATCTCCGTTCGCTCCCCCTCGGCTAAGTCGAGAAGGTCGGAAACGGCACGGATGGTAGCGGTCACCGCGGCCGTGGCAGGGTTGCTGCCGGGATCAGCACGCATCCAGTCGTAATCAGCGCGGTGGCAGTGGTGCCGGGCGTGAGTGAAGATCGGTTCACCCGCAGGAGCGACCCAGCCGACGTGGTCCAAGTGCAGGTGGGTGAGCACGACATCGGTGATCTGCTCGGGTGTGACGCCCAGATCGGCGAGCGAGTCGAACAGCTTTCCGCGCGTTTCGACGATATCGATGTTCGGTCCCAGTCCCGCGTCGACCAGGATCGTCCGGTCTCCCGAACGCAGCAGGAAACCGCCCATCGGCATGATCCAGCCCGCACCGTCGAACCACGGCGGCGCGGTCTGCCAATCTTGGCCCGCGCTGGGCGGCGGGTCGAAGAATTCGCCCGGCGGTATGGGATGCTGAGCATCGAGTACGGGATCGATGCTGGTAACTACCACAAGGTCCTCCTCGGCGTTATGCGGCGTACTGCGGATGCAGTGAGATCATTACGAACGAGGCCGCGAGGGCGGTCTCGATATGGGTCAGTTCCATCAGGTGCTCGGCCGTCTTCCAGAACAGGTCCAGCACACCGCGTTCGGGCACCAGCGCTCCGACAGGGCCCAGGCCCCGTCGGGCGCTGGCGCCGCGCGAACCACTCCCCATCCGCGGAACCCATGGCAGATGTCCGCTGTCCGGCGCGCCGGTGTGCATGGGCGCGGCACCCCCAACCGAATTTGCAGATCTGCACCGAATCGGGATCGTCGAACTGCGCTGCCGTGCCGTTGATCGAGTCGCCAGGTAATCCTGGCCGAGGCGCAGTGCGTCCGGGCCTGGTGTTGCTGGTGATAGCCAGCCCGGAACGCACTCCTCGTTGATGTCTCATCGGATCAACGACGCGGCTTCGCGCGCGCCCTGTGCGGTGATTGCGGACACCGGCTACGTCGTGACGGGAGAGTCGAACTCCTCAGCCGCCAGCGCAAGCACGATCTGCGACAGCTCCATGACGTGCTCCGCGGTCTTCCAGTAGTAGTCGAGCAGCCCAGGTGCCGGTGTCGCGTAGGCCGAGGGCGCCCACGCTCCATCGCTTTCTTGCCGCCGAACGAACCACTCGCCCATCCGCGTAACCCAGGGTCGCAGCTCCGGTGCGGACGTGGCCGCGTAGGTCGCCGCGGCACCCCAGCCGAACTTGCAGATTTGAACGGTGGAGGGATCGTCGAATTGCAGGTCGCCACCGGCGGTGGTGATGGCGAGATACTTGTGCGCGCTCTCCAGCGCGCGAGCGTCTCCGCTTTGCTGGTGATAGCCGGCCAGGAAGGCAGCGGCAATGCCGGGCAAAAAATACGCTTGATGTCGACGGCCGAAGTCGAGAACCCGGCTGAAAGCCTCCTGACCGGCGAACTCGGTAACGAGCATCCCATGTCTGCGACTGCTGTAATAACGGCTCGGAAGCTCCGGCTGCTCCGCGTAGTTCTGGATCAGCCACTCAGCCACACCGTCGGCCACCTCGCGGTGGCCCGTCATCAGCGCTGATATTCCGAGCTGCGATGTCTTCAAGGTGTCCTGGATCGGATCCGCAGCGAAATCGCGCAGTTCGTAGACGCCGCCAGTGCGTTCGTCGGTGAACTTTGCCATCGCTTCCATGACTCGGTTCGCTGTGTCGAACCGACCGGTAAGCCATGCGGCGATCGCGATGGGCGATAGGTGATAGACGGGGCTATGGCCCGTCGGTGCGTCGAAAGGGCCGGGCCGCAAATCGCCATCGTCCGTCAATGCTGTCCGCTCGATCCAACCGAGCATCCGGGCCGCGGCCTCCGGCGCTCCACCGACCACCAGGGCCCACGGCGCGCGCCACCAGCTGTTACCGCGGTCGGCGCCGGCTGGCGTGCCGTCGTCTCCGATGCGGTCGATCAGCCACTGGACACCGCGATCGCGCGCGGCAACGAACCGCGCGAAGTCCTCGGCGGAGCAGGTCACCGGCCAGTGTTGAGCAGGTACCAGCTCGGAGTCAGTTGTTGCCATCAGACGGCCTTCTGCTTGTTCGACACCGCATGGACGCCACTTTCGACGAGCTCGTCCAGGATCGGCGTGATGGCCGCATTGAAGCGCACCGGATCATCCGACATCGCGAAGTGACTGAGCCCGGGCAGCACAGCGAACCGGGCGCCGGGGATATTGTCCGGGATCTCCTGAGGCCCTCCGGGCACCCCGTTCATCGGATCGAACTCCCCCACCACGGCAAAGAGTGGCGTTGTCGCGGTATCGATCAGATGACCGTCGACCCGGAGATCGTGTTCCTGGGAATAGTAGAGATTGTCACCTCGGTAGACGCCCGGGCCATTGCTCGAGTAGATCCATTGATTTTCGCGGCGGTACGCCTCGGGCGCGATCGGCGACGTCAACTCGTACATCAGCGAGGCATAGTATTCCCGCGGAATGCGGTGGTCACCGAAAGGACTGTTGTCGAGGAACGCCAGCGAGTCGTTGTGGAACGTGCCGTTCATCGCCACCGCACCGCCGAAGTGCTCACCGTGATGGGCCAGCAGATCCGCCGCGAGTTGCCCACCGACGGAAAGACCCATGATCAGCGGGCGGTCCAGTTCGAGGGCGATCTTCAAGGCGACGACCCACTTCATGATCAACTCGCGCCCCGGCTCGTACGACTCCTCCCACCAGCGAGGGCCGACGACTGGAGGCAGTGAACGACCATGGTAGGGCAAATCGAAGGCGATCATCCGGTACTTCTTCTGCAGCACTGGATCGGCCAGGAAGTTGCGCCACTGCCGCGAATCCGCGCCCGCGGTGTGCTGCAGCAGCAGCGGCACTCCCTGCCCAGCCTCCTCGTAGTACACCCGGTACTGCGACCCGTCGACATCGAGCCGGACGTACCGGCCCACCGCCACATCCGAGTCTGCGAACGGCTCCGCCACCAAAGGCTCCTCGGGCGGCAACGTACCGTACATTCCGCGCAGCACCTTGATCAAGCGACGGATCGCACGAGCGTAGGGCCCCAGTTGCGTGATCAGATCGGCCTCGAGCCGCGCCATCTCCCCGCCCGCCGTCATCGCCATCAGTGCTTCGGGGTCCCCGGCAAGGAGCTTCTCCCACCCCTCCTCGGTGCATACCAGCCGCACTTCGGGCTCCACCGCTGTCGCCGGCGCTACCTCGACGATCGTGCCGTCGGCCAGGGTCACGTCGTCAGCGCGCTCCCCCCGCTCGAGCCGGATAACCGCAGTCCAGCCGCGCGCAAGGTAGCCGAATTCGCGATCGCCAGCCAGCGCCGCCCGCGCTTTGTCATGATCGAAAGTATTCATCTCATTGTCTCCATGTTCGAAACGATGTGTTGTCTTACGCGGCATCAACCCGGATATCCGAGGGCAGGACGAGGTGGAGGTCGTCGAATCGCTCCCCCACGGGGTAGACACCGCCGAAAAGCTCCGCCCCCTCAGCCATGAGCCGCAAATCGACTCCTCGCAAGCAGTTCCGGCCCATCTCCCTCGGCGCGTCGGCGACCTGGACGAGGGAGAAGTGGGCCAGCGGAATCCGGCTCGCGGAGGCGCTCGTCTCAGGCGCCGCCACCGTCACAATCGCTGATCGGTCGCCCAACACGATGACGGGGTCGGCAATCCGAACGAAGAGCATCCCGTGGTGCCCGGAGAATCGAACGTCGCCGAGGAAGCAGATGGCTCGGCCTTCCGGAAACTCCTGGACGTCGGCGAATTCGTAGCGGAATCGTCCACCACTACCTTTGGGTGCCGGTGCCGCACCGTCCGTAGCCGAGCAGCGTCCGTCGGCCATCGAGGCGATGTATGTCAGAAACCGCGTGTGAATAGTCCAGTCGAGGCCGAAGTCGGAAATTGCACCTTCGCCCTGAGGCTCGCCGGGGCCGGATTGTGACCCGGTCACACCGCCACCTCCGCGATGTCGGCCTCGATGTCGCGCTGTAGCGTCTTCAGCGAAACCGTAGTGTCGCCGGCTCGCTCGGCGTCGATCGTGCGCCCATGGTTCAATGCGCCGCGAGCGGCCATGAAGTCGGCCGGGCGGTTGACGCATTCCGCTGCCACCAGTCGTTTCCCGCGGAAGTAGAGCGCGCAGAACGCGCCGTCCACCACCGAGCCCCGTACGACGACGCTGTCGTGGCCGTCGGTGAGCCCGGCTACCTGGAGTTTCAGGTCGTATTGGTCCGACCAGAACCACGGGACGGCTCGATAGCTCGCCTGCGTGCCCGCCAGTGTCGCCGCGGCGACCTTGGCCTGCTCGATGGCTGTGCTGACCGACTCGAAGCGCCGGTACGGGCCATCCTCCGCGCTCATGGGCACCCGACAGCGAACGCAGTCGCCCGCCGCCACGGTGAACCCATCCGACGTAACGCAATGCTCATCGACCATGATGCCGTCGGCCACCTCGAGCCCGAGTTGTGTGGCGAGCTCGGTGCGCGGCGTCGCACCGACCCCGACGATGACCAGGCCGGTTCGGACGACGCTGCCGTCGTCGAGAACGACGGCACGCACCGCGCCCGAACCGTCGTCCAGAAAGGACTCCGGCCGGGTCGACAGCCGCACCTCCACACCGCGCTCGCGGTGTGCGCGGAGGAAGAACTCACTCGGCACCGTCCCGACGGCGCGGGCCATCAGCCGGTCGTCCGCGAGCACCACAGTGACCCGTTTACCCATTTGCGCCGCCGTGGCGGCGACCTCCAGGCCGATGAATCCGCCGCCCACCACCACCACGTCGGCAGCGGTCTCGAGCCGCGCCCGTAGCGCGACGGCATCGGCGAGGTCACGCAGGCGCACGACACCGGAGAGTTCACTGCCTGGGATGGGCAGCGCACGTGCCCGGGCGCCGACGGTCAGGGCCAGCCTCTCGAACGCGTATTCCCCACCGTCACCGGTCCACGCCACGCCGGACCCGTCGGCCCCGGTCTCGACGCGGACGATTCGACTACCCAGCGCCAGCCTGATATCGCGATCCTCGTAGTACGTGGGGCTACGGAGGACGAGCGATTCCGGCGAGATCCCCTCTCGGAGGGCCCGCTTCGACAGCGGTGGACGCTGATAGGGCGGGTACGGTTCGGCTCCGACGAGTGTGACCGGCCCACCGTGTCCGAACTCGCGTAGGCTGCTCGCCAGCTGTACCCCTGCCTGCGAAGCGCCGACGACGAGGACGCCCGCCCGCACCGCCGCGCTCATTGCTGGAATTCCGGCGTGGTGACGCGAATCTCGTGCAGCTCGTCGCTCGCCGTGATCTGGCAGGAGAGACGTGAACACTCCTCGCGGTCCTGCGCGGTGCCGTCGAGCATCTCATTCTCGAGATCGCTCATCACGGGCAGGCGGTCGAAGTCGCGAGCGTCGACAATGACGTGGCATGTCGCGCAGGACAGTACACCGCCGCACTCCCCGACAATGCCGGGCACTCCGTTCCGAATCGCCCCCTCCATGACAGTCTCGCCTGGTTCGAGCGCGATTTGGACGGTGTTCCCATCATGCGAGGTATAAGTCGCCTTCGTCATCGCAATACCTCCTCACCACTGGTGACCGCCCGCCTCCCGCGGGGGGTGAAATCGGCCCGCAGATTGAGGAATCCATTCACGCCACCCTGAGCCGGATGCTGCCGCAGGCTGTCGTGGTCGATGCGGAGGTCCGCCAGCTCACCGCAGATAACCCGCACCATTTCGGACACCTCGACCTTCGCGAGGGGGGCGCCGAGGCATCGATGGTGACCCGTGCTGAAGGACACGTGATCTTTGGCGTTGGCGCGCTCCGGATCGAAGTTGTCCGGATTTTCGAATTGTTTCGGATCTCGGTTCGCGGCGGCCAGCCACATGAAGACCGATTCGCCTGCGGCGATCTTCTGGCCCATGAACTCCACGTCACGCACCGCAGTCCGGGCCATCCCGGCCGGAGGCGGGCAGAGCCGCAGCGTCTCTTCGATCAGATTCGCGCGGAAAGCGTCGTCGGTGACAACCCGATCACGGTGCTCGGGATGCCGGTCGATCAGGAGTAGCGCACTGACCGTGGTGGCCGCAGCGGTGTCGAAACCAGCGAAGACGAGGGCGTTCATCATGCTTTCACCCTCGTCCAGGGTCAGCTCGTGACCTTGAACTTTCCCGGTCGCCAATGCCGAAATCAGGTCGCCGTTCGGTTGGGCACGACGCTGGGTCAGCATGTCGCGAAACTGCTGACGCAGGCGGATCAATTGCTCCGCCGGGAAGTCCTCATGGTCTGGTGGGAGCAGGAACCCGTGCGCGACGGCCGCGACGTCCTTCCAGTCATCGGGGCCGTACCCGGTGACGAAGAGCGCCGTGCGGGCCGCCGTCGGGATGACGATGTCGTCGACCAGGTCGCACTGACCGCTCTCGATCACCGCATCGACAGCTTGGCGCAGATGTTCGGCGAGCACTGGCCGCCACTGGCGGAGCGCCTTGGGCGTGAAGAAGGGCGCCTCGAGCCGTCGGCGCTCGGTGTGGAGCGGCGGATCCGACTCGCCCAGATCCAAGCGATACTGGTTCTGCGGGATCATCTGTCCTCGGCCGCCGTTACCCTGGCCTTCCAGGTCGTTGTACGACGTGAATGATTCCCAGTCCTCGCCGATTCGACGGACTCCCTCCCAGGAACCCACCACCCAGAAGCCTCCGTGGTGTTCGCTCCAGGCTATGGGGCTTCCTGTCGCGTGAAGATCAGCGGCCATCCGCTGCCAGTTCTGCCGGTAGTAATCCGAATGGTGATCGAAGTCGATTGTCGGCCGGGCTGACAGTGCCATCGAAGCCGCCTCCTATACGCCTTCCCCCTAGGCGGTCGTGTCGTGAAAGTGAGTGAGCGGTGTCATACTATGACACATGTGATTGCTATGACAAGATGTCATCTTGTGGCGGCTCCTGAGCTGCGAGTACAGAGATGAAAGCCCGATTCGCGTCCCGGCATGCTCCACGTCTCCCCACTCGTCACGACCAGCTGTGACAGGATGAAACAGCTAGAGGGAACTGTTCGGCGTACGTCGGCCCAACGGTCGGGAACCAAAACGAATACGGAGGGGACTGGATGGCTCGCCAATCGCTGCGCGACCGCCAACGCTCGGCAGCGCGCGACGAAATCCAGCGGGTGGCGCTCGCATTGTTCGTAGAGCGAGGCTTCGACGCGGTTTCTATCAGCGACATCGCGGCCGAGGTCGGTGTCGCGCATCGGACCTTCTACCGACACTTCCCCTCGAAAGAGGACGTCGTGTTGAACGTCCTCGACGACTTCGCTCCGGCGATTCACGCCAGCCTGCGTCGGCATCCTTCCGGGCAACCCCCGTGGAAGGTACTCCACGGCGCCTTCGAGGAAGCCACCCGGACCGGGCCAGCGGTGGGGGTGGCCATCGTCAGGATGATCCACGAGACGCCCCGGCTCCGCGCGGTTTATTCCGAACGCCAGCGCCAGTGGGAGGCGATGGTCGCCGAGGTACTCGCGGAGCGGATGAATGTGGATCCTGATATCGACCCTCGTCCGGGACTCTGGGCCACCATGGCGTTCGACATCCTCACCCGAACGACCCTCGAGAATGCGATGCGCAATTCGAGCTACGAGCCTCTCCGAAACCTCGAACAGAGATTTCGGCAAGCTGAAGAGTTCTTTTCCGGGATCCTCGCTTAGCCTCATACAGTGACTCAGGAGTCGCGTGTTGGGGTTTGGCGGTTCTTCGGTGGCGCGCCACTGTGGGGCGATGGCGACCGCGTCGATCGGGTTCGGTTGTCGTGGAACAGGTTTGCGGTGCTGGTCGCGTAGCGCAGCACATTCGACTTCGCCAGGCCGACCCGGCGGCTGATTCGTCGAGGTGATCGCGGCGATCGGCACCCCGCTCAGCATCGTCGCCGCAGTCTCCAGGATCGCCCCGCGCCAAACCTAGCGCTGCTCTTCACGTCGAGATCCGGCAGGTCACCCGCAGTACGAACGCGATCGAGTTGTTGAGTGTCCGCTACCGGCGGACCATGCGCTGGAACCCCGCGGTCAACGCCTTCGCGATCACCTTCGCCGACCGCTGGCCCAATGCGGAAACCTACTGAGAAACAAACCCGGAAACACCGTTGGCGAGGTAGGCCCCCCGGTTCGGGTTGATACTGATTCAGTTGGTCGAAACCTGGTTGGCCCGAAGCCGCGTCCGCTCACCGTCACCGGTCTGCCGCCCGCGTCGCGATCGATGATCCTGCACGGCCTGGTTCGCACCGCGCTGTTCCAGAACACCGACTACGCGGGGCTGTACCTGCGTCGCGTCGGCGTCTTCGCCGCCCTGGATCCCGACCGAGACGGCGACGCGCTGCTCACCGTCGAAGCGGCCCGGCAGGTCGCGCTGTGGATGTGCTACCAGGACACGATTCAGGGTGCGCTGCAAAGACCCGGCGCAACCGCACGGACCGCATCCGCACCGAGGCGCGGGCCGAGCCGGACCAGCTCATCCAGGTCCGCGAATACCTGCACCCGCAGATCGAGCGCGGCCCCCCGGCGAACCTGCCTGCTTCGACGAGATCACCGACACCATGCCAGCCCGCCTCGGATCGACACTGCGCCGCTCCACCGCATTCCAACGTCTGGTCCGCCGCTGGTGAGCCATGGGAATGCAGAACCTCTGCGACAGTGGGTGGCGTCGAGATGAACGCCGTGCAAGGCGCGGACATGACGATTCTGTCGGCCGGACTCGTACACAACGACCTCATCAGCGAGGGCTACCACTCCATCCGCAAGGCAGGCGCACTCGTCGTCACCGGCGTCGGCCCGGACCAAGAGGACGGTCTGCAAGGCATCAACGCCTTGACACTCGCCATGTTACAGAAGCGGATTCAGGGCGCGTTGTACGGGCATGAAATCTCCACGCGAAGCCATGCCGATGCTGCTGAACCAGTACCGAACCGGCAGGCTGAAGCTCGACGAATTGGTCACCCGCACCTACAGTCTCGACCAGATCAACACCGCCTACGACGACATGCGCAACGGCCGCAACATCCGCGGTTTCATTCGGTTCGGCTGAACTCGCCGCAGAACCGGATCCGACGTCCGGCCGGTGCGACCCCACCGGCCGGACGCCTTGCCGTGATTGCTCGTCCTTCGGCAGGAGAGAATCGAACCGTGTCACTGATATCGGCCCTCACCATCATTACCGTGGACCAGCTCGCGGCGGCAGCCATCGCGCCTTCGTTTTCCACAATCGACACCGATGGTCTTCCCTCCACGCCGTTGCTCGTCGTCGACCTGGACAGCACCCGGTGGACCGCGCCACTGGTCGATGCCGCGGAAGGTGTACTCACCCATCCTGCGAGCCCGATCACCATCGGCGTCGCGACCCACAGACCGCCGCCAGAAGCTGCTCCGTTGCTCGCCGCGTTGACGTGCACGCTCGCCCCTGAGGAATGGTCCCGGCACGTAGTTGCTGCCGACGTCGAGAGCCTGAGCATGATCGCCGACGCGATCGAACAGGCCCCGTTGGCGTCGTTGGCGCTGGGCGGACTGCTGAGGCTCACCTCGGCCGTCGGCGTTCCAGAGGGCTTGGTGGCCGAGTCACTCGCGTATTCGACCCTGCTGGCGGGTGAGGAGTTCGCCGCTTGGCGCGCCTCCCGGCCCGTCCGTCCGATCCCGGAGCTCGCCGCGGCGCCGGTGCTGGCGACCCGAACCGGCGATCGGCTCGACCTCACTCTCAACCGCCCCGAGCGGCGCAATGCCTTCGGCCGCGCAGTACGCGACGGTCTGCTGGACGCGTTCGACATCGCCGCACTGGATTCCAGTATCACCGAGGTCCATCTACACGGCGCCGGACCTGATTTCAGCAGCGGCGGTGATCTGGATGAATTTGGCACCGCAACCCACGCGCCGACCTCACACGCAATTCGGTTGCACCGCAGCGCGGGCTATGGCCTGCACCGGCTGGCCGATCGCCCGGGCACCGCGGTATACGCGCATCTTCACGGCGCATGCATCGGAGCGGGCATCGAGATACCGGCGTTCGCTACGCATGTCTATGCGTCCCCAGACACACGGATACGTCTGCCCGAGCTGTCGATGGGCCTGGTTCCCGGCGCCGGCGGAACCGTCGGGGTGGTGCATCGAATCGGGCGCTGGCGCACGGCATGGATGGTGCTGACCGGCAGCTACATCGATGCCCCCACCGCGTTGCGATGGGGGCTGATCGATGCGCTGCGGGAGCCTCAGCCGGAGGTCTCCGTCTGTGACGGGCGGTAGCTCAATACCAGGAGTGCCGCCGCGGCCAGGACGCCACCGGCCGCGGCGACCACCGCCCATATCGTGCCTGCGAAATCGAGATGGAAAACCGCGTCCGCCGAGCGCTCTCCCGGGCCTGTCGCGGCCAGGCCGACAACCACCATCGCTACCAGTAGGGTGTACTCCCACCCACCCTTGAATACGAAGTAGCCCTTGCCCCAGTGGTCAGTACGCATTGCGACGACCATGAGTCCGACGACGGCAAGTGCGGTGAGCCCCGTCAGCAGGCCGAGGGTCACGAACAGCCCCGCACCCATCTCGGTGGCCGCAGCCACCCGGGCGTGCACTGCGGCCGGGCGCAGGCCGAGAGAATCGAACCACCGCGTGGTTCCGGCTATCCCGCCCGGACCTGCGATCTTGTTCCAGCCGTGCACTATCAACATCGGTCCGAGCGCCAGGCGCACGATAAGAAGCCCGAGGTCGATATTCATCACGAATTCCTCTTTTCCGGGAGAGTGCTAGTCAAACCGCCGATGCCTGTCCCGATCAGCGCGAGGCTCGCACGGGCATAGTCGCGTTGCCGACGTTTACTCACGAGATACGAAGGCGGCGCGGCGAATACGATGTCGGCAGGCAGCCCGGCGCCGCGGGCAGCCAATTGTCTTCGCGCTTCCTCGCCTGTGCCGGCCAGCGCGATCGCACTCAACATATCGTCGGTCACAGCCAGTGCCATGGCGTCGGTGTCGCGGGCAGCGAAAGCAGTCCGGATCCGCTGCACCTCTGAGGTCCAGCCATGGTGCGCTATGAACGGATCATAGGTCCGCACCGTCAAATAGAAGGCGATCATTCGGCGCGCGTCCAGCCTGGCTCGCTTCGGATCATCATCGTCGATCGCCGTGATCAGCCAGCCGGTCTCGAGCCACTCCGGTCGACCGCCGGGGGAGCGCACGCGACCGCTTGCGACGGCCGGTCGCACGACCTCGTCCCACCACAGGGTCGTGAACAATCCGTGGCCGATCACGCCATCGGCGACCTCACCCGCTGCCGCCGCCATTCCGGCGTTGAATCCGGCCAGCAGCAGCGGCATATCGACACGGCCGAGGACGGGTGCACGGATGTCTGCTCTGATGTCGTAGAACTCGCCGGAAAACCGCACCGTGTCGCCATTCTCGGCGTCCAGATAGGCCCGGACCGCACCGAGCAGCTCCTTGATCCGGGCTATCGGCCGGTCGGCCGGCACGCCGAACCAGTCACGGTTGATCCGACGAGCTCCGCTACCAAAGCCTAGAAACATCCTGCCCGGTGCGGCGTGGTGGACAGCCCGCGCCGCCGTGGCGTGCGCGTACGGCGTGCGCGCGAACGCGTAGGCGATCGCGGTGCCGACCTCGGCGCGACGAGTACCTTTCGCCATCTCGGCGAGCTGGAGGTACGCGTCGTGGTCGGCGAAGTCACCGGTGCAGAACGCGGCGCAGCCGGCTTGCTCCGCAACGGCCGCAACTTCGGGGCCGTTCCATGGCATTCCGAACTTCATGGGCGAATTCCTGCTCGTGAGTTCACAGCGGATTGTCCGCCCGAGCCACAATCTCGAGTTGATGCCGACGCGAACCGAAGGCATTGTTCTGCGCAATCTGCCGGCGCGCAAAGAGGTGCGGGTCCGCCTCGGCGGTGAAGCCCATACCACCGTGGTTCTGGATGTTGTCGGCCGCATTGAGTCGGGCGGCATCGCGCGCCACGATCAATGCGGACGCGGCGTGGAAGTCCGGCTCGGCGTGCCCTTCATCTTCGGTAAGCGCGGCGTAGACGGTCTGGAAGAACGCGGTCTCGGCACGTACGGCCATCTCCGCGCACCGATGCTTGACAGCTTGGAAGGCACCGATGGGTTTACCGAATTGCTCACGTTGTTTGACGTATTCCACGGAATTCGCTAGCGCCGCCTCCGCCATCCCACAGAACAACGCGGCCTGAAGAATCGTCCCGCGCCGCATCAGACCGGAATGGAAGTCCAGCAAATTCGCCGGACTGTCGATCTCGGCGATCGACACCGGCGCCGTGGGATCGACCGCATCGACCGCATCGACGGTGAGTCCCGCACCGGGCACCAATGCCGCCGTCTCGCCGTCGAGTACCAATATGTGATCAGCCGTTTCCAGAGCATAGACCCGGAAGCTGCCGGTGACGCGCGATCCAATTTCGGGCTCCGCGCCGGGCTGCCGGAACGCGACAGCCGCGCGCGTCCGGCCCGACATCAACGCCTCGGTCAATGCGGTGTCCCCCACACCCGCGGCGAACTGGGCCGCCAGGACGGTGCCGACCACCGGCCCCACCGCGAGATGCCTGCCCAGTTCGCGGAATGCGGCCACCTCGTCGGCGGCGCCGAGTCCGGCACCGCCGAACTCCTCGCCGACGCCGAGCATGAACAATCCCATCTCTGCCAGCCCTGTCCAATACTGCTCGGTGGCAAGGGATTCCAGAACTTGTCCCGGACGGTCGGCAGTGTGCAAGGCGGCTCGGGGCAGGATGTTCGTCAAATATTTGGCCAGGGAGGCGGCGATCGCCTCCTGTTCGGCGGTGAACAGCATGTCCATGCGAAACTACCTGTCCTTCGGAAGGCCGAGCAGACGCTCGCCGATGATGTTGCGTTGGATGTCTTTGGTGCCCGCGGCGATGGATGCGCGGAACGCGTTGAGCTGGTTCCTCGCCCACGGCGAGAATCGCTCCCCGCCGACGGTGGTGGCCCCGAGCGCTTCCACGCCGAGCGATTGTGTGCGCTGCAGCAGCTGCGAGAAGTAGTAACGCACAATCGAGCCCTCGACCCCCGGCTTGCCGTTGCGGGCGATACGAGAGACCGTGGCGTAGTTCAGCGCACGCAGCGCCGCGACTTCGGCGCGCAGCTCCGCGATCTGCACCCGGATCGCTTCGTCATCGTAGGCAGAGCCCTTCCCCAGCGGTGCGGACACCTGCTTCGATTGCTCGACGAGCTGCTCGAGTGTGTTGGCGAGCTCGACGATATCGGCCATGAACGCCGTTCCGCGCTCGAAGGACAGGGTCGACATCGCGACCGACCACCCGCTGTTCACCTCTCCGACGACCTGAGACAGCGGAATTCGAACGTTCTCATAGAAGACCTCGCAGAACTCTTCCTGGCCCGCGATGTTTCGGATCGGCCGAATCTCTATGCCAGGCAGCGACATATCGCAGATCACCCAGGTGATGCCCTTGTGTTTCGAAACAGCGGGATCGGTGCGAACCAGCAATTCCTGCCGGTCGGCGACGTTGGCGTAACTCGTCCAGATCTTTTGGCCGTTGACCACCAGCTCGTCGCCATCGATCTCGGCCCGGGTAGAGAGGCTCGCGAGGTCGCTCCCACTGCTGGGCTCGCTGAAGCCCTGACACCAAATTTCGTCACCACGCAGGATCTTCGGAATATGCGCGGCCTGCTGTGAGTGGGTGCCCCGAGCCATCAGCGTGGGGCCCGCGTGGCTCATTCCGACGAAGTTCACGCCCAGCGCCGGTGCATGCGCCCGAGCATAGGCTTCGTACCACAGCAACTGCTGCAACATCGACAAGTCGCGGCCGCCCCACTCCGCCGGCCAGGAAATGCCCGCCCAGCCGGCGTCGAACTGAGCTTTCTGCCACGCGACGTCGTAGTCGCGAGCATCGGGCCAGCCACTCGGCCGGGGTTCGGACGGACGATTCTCTTCGAGCCATGTTCGCGCCTCCTCCTGAAAGGCGATGTCTTCCGGTGCGAACTTCAGATCCATCTCACTCCTTCAACCGGACCGGCTGACCACTCGCGGCACCTACAGCAATCGCGCTAATTTTCGACAATATCGCTAACTGATTATACGATATCCCTCATGCCGCACAACGTCCACACGGACCGGGCGCCGTTCGGGGCCCTGGCCCAGATTCTCGCCCTCGACCGCGTCGACGGGAACACCTTCGTTGCCGCGCCCCGGCGGCATCCTTCCCGCCGCAAATTCGGCGGCGAGACGATGGGCCAGGCGGTAGTGGCAGCGGCGATGACCGTGGCACCGGATCGCCGGCTGCACGCGACACAGACGCACTTTCTGGCGCCGGCCGATTCCGCGGAACCGACCGAATACACGGTGACTCCCCTGCGCGACGGCCGAAGTTCCAACACCCGACGGGCAGAGGTTCGACAGCACGGCCGTGTCGTGGCCGAGACGATGACGTCTTTCCACGCCGCACGGCGCGGTTTCGATCAGTCCGACCGTATCGACCCTGGTGAGCATCCCGAAGTGTTGCCGACCCCCGCAGAGCAACTGGCCACGAATCCCAGGATTCTCGCGTGGTACACCGACCTCGCGGGGCGAGGGGCGGTGGACTTCGCTTTTCCGGCGGACCGCTGCAAGCGCGGGTCGATGCCGGCGAACGGACGCCTCGAGACCAAGCGCTCTGGCTGCGCAGCATGACAACCTTGGACGAGAACCCCGTGCAGCATCAGGCCGCGCTGCTGTACATGAGCGACTATTTGATGCTGGGCATGGCAGCCCTGCACCACGGATTCACAGTGCAGGATCGTGGCGCGACCGTCGCCACGGTGAACCACTCGGTCTGGTTCCACGCTGCGGGGCGCGCCGACGACTGGGCGTTGCACAAGCAACACAGTCCATGGGCCGGGAACGGCAGAACACTCACCGAAGCGCGCCTCTACACCGCAGATGGCGGACTGCTCGCCACCACGCTCCAGGAAGGCGTCATCAGCCGCTCCTGATACCCCCCGGCCCCGGATCGACCTGGGGCTCCGACGAGAGGAATACAGACATGCACATCGCAGGAAGTTCGGCCTTCATCGCCGGCGGCGGAGGCGGATTCGGTGCCGCGACCGCGCGTCGCCTGCACGCCGCAGGCGCGAAAGTGGTCATTGGCGATCTCGACGAGGAAAAGGGGAAGTCCGTCGCCGCGGACCTCGGGTCAGGGGCGACGTTCATCCGCACCGACGTCACCGACGAGAACGACATCCGAGAAGCGCTCGCCGCCGCTGCCGACATGGCGCCGCTGCGGGTCACGGTGGCCGCACATGGCGGCCCCGGCGGTAACCGTGTCTTGAATCGCGATGGCGTCGCGGTGCCGCAGGAAGACTTCACGCGCGTAATCGATATCTTCCTCTCGGCGACGTTCAATATCGCACGACTCGGCGCCGAGGCAATCGCCGCGTCGGAGCCTCTCGAGGATGGGGAACGCGGAGTCATCATCAACACCGCCTCTATCGCTGCCTACGAGGGCACCATCGGCCAAGCGGCGTACGGGGCGGCGAAAGCCGGAATCGTCGGAATGACCTTGCCGCTCGCTCGAGACCTTGCTCCCCTAGGCATCCGCGTGGTGACCATCGCACCCGGCACCTTCCTCACCCCGGCATTCAAAAACGCCGATCCCCAGCAGCTCGATGAAATGTGGGGCGCCGCAGTGCAATTCCCGAAGCGGATGGGCCGCCCCACCGAGTACGCTCAGCTGGCCCAGCAGATCTGCGAGAACATCTACCTCAACGGCGAGACGATCCGCTTGGACGGCGCACTGCGCTTCACACCGAAAGGCGCGAAATAGCGGGTGCGCTCAGCGCACACCCGCCGGCCGCCTCAACGCATCCGCGGCTGCGGCTTGGCGTACGTCGACCGATCGACCGTCCGGATTCCGTCCGGACTCCCGATAGTCGCGTAAGCCAAGCCGCGCTCCAGGGCCGCAGAACGCCCGAGATCCAGCGACTCCCAGATCGCACGAACCGTTCCCTGCACGGCGGAAGTCGGCTTCGCCGCGATTGTCGCGGCGATCTCGTGTGCCCGCGCGCGCAAATCCGCCAGCGGGACCACCTCGGTAACCAAACCGATCTGCAGCGCCGTCCGCGCAGTTACGCGCTCGTCGAGACCCATCAGCGCCATCCTGAGTGCCTGACTTGGGCCGACCCGATACGACAAACCGATGGGCTCGACTGATGCGACCATTCCATAACTGACGTGCGGGTCGAAGAAGGTAGCATCCTCGGAGCAGATCACGATGTCGCTTTCAGTGATCCAGTAGAACGCTCCGCCCGCAGCCATCCCGTGCACGGCACAGATCACCGGTTTCCACACTTTGTTCGACTTGGGGCCGAGCATCTCCCCCGGATCCCGTTTCGCCCAAATGTTGTCCGGATGAACGAGCCCCTGCTTGACGTCGACCCCGGTGCTGAATGCACGACCTTCTGCGGCCTGGATCACCACCGCTCGCACGTCGTCGTCAGCGTTCAACTCGGCCCATACCGCCGAGAACTCCTCACGCATCTGCTGATTGAAGGCATTGAGCGATTCCGGCCGGTTCAGCGTAACGGTGGCAACACCGTCCTCCGCCCGTTCGACCAGGATCGTCTTCCAGCCCCGCGTCTTCTCGCCCACGCATCCTCCACTTATCTCGCCGAGCTCGAGAGCCGCCAGGTCGGCCACGGAGAAGGACCGCCCGTCATGCCGGGACGCTTCCGGTGTGCACGCGCGCCAGTGCAGTGCCTCCTCCTGCGTTTCGGCATCGACGCGCCAGCTACCGCAGGAGGCAGAAGGCGTAGTAGCCCTCCCGCTCCTCGTACGGCAGTACGGCTTGACCGTCACAGTACCCACCAGAATTCGCGATGGAGGTGATGAATTCGATCCGGCCGAACCGCGCGACGCCCTCGTCGTGGACACGTTGCAGCGAAACCTGATCGCGAACGTCCGCCGGCGCAGCCACGATCTCGCCGCCGACCTCTTTGACCGCGCGAACGGTCTCTTCCAGGTCCTCACGACTGGCGTTGGGATAGTCCATCGAGGCGATGTCGGCACAAATGTCGACCCCGATGATTCCGAACCCACGGCCAGCGAGTTCGATTGCGTGGGCGCGTCCTTGGCCGCGCGCCACGCCGGTGATGAAAGCGACTTTCGAATCCATTGTCTGCTGTTGCTTACGTGAAGAACGTGTCGTTACTGCTGCCGTGACGGCAGCTGGACGACGAGGCCGTCCAATTCCTGCTCGATCTGAATTTGGCACGACAGACGAGAGGTATCGCTTTTCTCCCGAATGGCAAGTGTACGACCAGCTTTCGCTGGTCAAGATCGACAAGGATGTTCCGCTGGACGTGGCGTGCCTGGTCGCGTGCGGAGTCCAGACCGGATACGGGTCGGCCACCACTGCGGGAAACGTCCAACCCGGCGACGTCGTCATGGTGGCCGGAGTGGGCGGCATCGGCATGAACGCCGTGCAGGGCGCCGCGGCGTCCGGCGCCGCGCACATCATCGCGGTGGACCCCGTCGCCGACAAGCAGAAGTGGGCGTTGGAATTCGGGGCGACCGAGTCGTTCGGATCGGTGAGCGAGGCCATGCCCCGCCTCCACGAGCTCACCAACGGCCAGGGCGCCGACGTGGCGATCCTGTCCGCCGGACTGGTGCACAACGACCTGATCACCGACGGGTACCACGCCATCCGCAAGGCGGGCACCCTCGTGATCACCGGCGTCGGACCGGACCAGGAGGACGGTATCCACGGCATCAACGCCTTCACCCTGGCCATGTTCCAGAAGCGCATTCAAGGCGCCCTTTACGGCATGAAGTCGCCGCGTGAGGCCATGCCCATGCTGCTGAACCAGTACCGCGCCGGCAAGCTCAAGCTCAACGAACTGGTCACCCGCACCTACACCCTCGACCAGATCAACACCGCTTACGACGATATGCGCAACGGCTGCAACATCCGCGGCGTCATCCGGTTCAGCTGACTCTGTTCCGAGAGACCGCCACGGTGCGTCGGTATCCGGCCACAATGGCGCCGGCTCCGGCGCCCGTTCCGCCGTGAACCGTCCTAATCGATTCACCCTCTCCGCTCGAGTTCGTGCCGGTAGTCGCAGAAAGTCCGAGTGTCGAGCAACACTATCCGTGGGCAATACCTGCGGATTGTGTTGCTGGACAAACACTCCGAAGCTCCACCGTCTTGCGATGGGCGCGTGGAAACGCTTTCGTAGCTGCTAACTCGTCGACGCCGCACAATCCGGCCAGGCGCTGACGGCCAGCAATGCCAGGACCGCAACGGCACCACCGACCGCGGTGATGCAGGCCCACACCGAGCCCGCCGACTCGACGCCCAAAAACCCGTCGAGCGACCAGGTGCCAGGGCCGAGGCCGCAACCGCGAGCGTGGCAGCCCGTCGCGGCGAGCCACCGCGAGCCATCCCGCCGGGAATCGCGTGCCCCGAACGCCGCGCGAATAGAATCCGATCGGGATCCTCGTCGTCGACCGCGGCGATCAGCCAACCTGTCTCACACCATCCGGCCGTATCACTCGTCGAACGCCCGAAGCCCTCGAGACCATGCTCGCATTGAATGCGTCGGCCTCGGCGGTGAATCCCGTCCCGCCGTGGTTCTGAATGTTGTCCGCGGCGTTGAGGCGCGCCGCGTTGGATTGATTGCGCACCATGACCGGCTGGACCCCGCCCCCTCTTCACGCCGAGGAGTCTGCTCGAGTGCGGACTCGGTCAACTCGACTGGGAGAGCCGGCCGCTTGTGGCCTCATCGCCTGTCTGGCACAACCAAGCCACATGGGCGTCCGACCTCCACCTCCGCCGAGCGTCGAACGCGCCGCGCGGGCCAAGTCTCCGCGCTCGATCACTGAGAACCAGTCGGTGTCTGCATACACCGCGTCGAGCGCAGCCCGGACCATTCGTGCCGTTCGGACACCAACAACGGACGGGCAAGGTGTCGACAGTTCATCGACCCTCGCAACCAGGTGCGGATTTCGATCGACGTTCACAAACCCACCCGGTCTTCGACCGCAACCCAGAGCACAGAGCGGAGAGCGCCGCCCACATGTTCCCGCCGCGGCGTTCGATGTGGGCGCGGCTCTAGTGATGCTGAGCGCCCGAGGTGGCTGGAAGAAGCGCGCTGACATCCTCGCCTGTGCGGAGTTTGGCCGGCAACGCGGTATCCCAGTAGTCCGTCCAACGCGTGATCTTGCCGTCGTCGCCGACGACGAATGTGCCCATGACGGGAACACCAGGTTTGCGGCCATCCGGAGCCTGGATGTAGTCGAGCCGCTCGGTCATGACGACGGAACCGTTGCCGACGATGTTCACTATCTCGTACGCATAGGCATCCGGGTACATTGCGAACTGTCCGTGCAGATTCCGGACGATCGCATCGACGCCCGATACTGCTGGCATACCAACGTTCTGATACACGGCGCTATCGGCAAGGAATGGTCGCAACGCTTCCGCCTCACGGCGCTCCATCAGCGCGCAAAACTCACGAACAACATCGACGGCCTGTTCCATGGCGAACCTCCGAAGAAAGAGTGGGTACGGCGGTAACATGCAACCTGCATGCGACATACTGACTGTATGTGGAGTGCGATCGGAGTGCAATAGGCTGTAGCGATGCGATCGGACGAGCGAACGTTGAGCACGAAAGAGCGACGGGCTGCGCAGGCCGAAGCGACGCGTGCGGCCATCGTTGATGCTGCAAGGCGATTGTTTGTCGCGAAGGGGTATCACCGGACCGCGACCGAGGAGGTGGTCGCCGAGGCTGGAGTGGGCACGCGCGGCGCGCTTTACCACCACTTTGCTGACAAGCGAGCACTCTTTGAAGCGGTGTTCATCGACGTTGAAGAGGAACTGGTTGCACACGCAGGCGCCGGTGCGGGCGCCCGTCCGGCGGGCTCTGCCTTGAACCGACTGCGCCAAGCTCTGATTGGGTTTCTCGATGCCTCGCTCACCCCCTCTGTTCAGCAGATACTTCTTATCGACGGACCCGCCGTGCTCGGTTGGGAGAAGTGGCGCGAACTCGAAGGCCACTATGGGCTCGGTGCCATACGGGGGATGCTGGAGAACGCCGTCGCAGAGGGCCACCTGGCCGCCGACCAGCCTATCGATGCACTTGCCCACGTCCTGCTCGCCGCCACGGATGAAGCAGCACTGTTCATCGCAAATGCGCCCGACCCGTACGCCGCTCGCGACCAAGGCGTGCAGGTGCTGAACACCCTATTGGACGGTTTACGAACTCGGTGATTGTGCCGAGATGCGGGTCACCGCAGCGATACGCCACCACGTCCAGGCGCGCCGCTCGACGGCGTCGCTGATCACGCGCGCTTCGAGCAGGGTGACCAGGTGCCCGAGGTCGGTGACGGGCCTTGAGACGCTCCGCCTCGGCCGATGCCTCCGAACGGACTTCGTAGAGGACGTTCCTCAGCTTCGACGGCTGATCGAGAGGGCGCCGGACCGGGGATGACGCGATGCCCATGGCATCCCCTCCTGCGTCGCGTGCCCGGGTTCAGAAGGCCCAATTCGGTGTCGCGGAGCCCACGCGCTCGGCCGGGCGCTCCCAGAACAGGGGATTCCCCTCGATCTGCACCGGGAACACGAGCCGCTTGACCGGGCCGAACGGACCCGCGTAGATGCGATCCTCCCACGGCCCGTCGATGGGGATCTGGATGGCCGGGCCCGGATCCGCCGTCGACCGTGCGTCCTTGATGACCAGCGAGGCCGTTCGCGCCAGCGAGAACTTCCACGTCGATCCGGCGCCCGTGCGGGCGCGCGTGGTCAGGCCTCGAATGGCCGCGGCGGCCATCAGGTGGCCCGTGGTGAAATCGAGTCCTTCGACTGTGGTGTGCCGGGGGCGCGAGGCGTCGACCATCAGCCCGTTCACCGAGATCGGCACGCGCGTCTCGGGGTCCTCCAGCGCCCACCGCTGCGTCTCGTTCGCCAGCCCGGTGCTGAACTGCACCACGGTGTCGAAGCCGCGGCGCAGGGCCCACGGACCCGTCCAGCCGTAGGCACGCACGGCCACCTCGACGAGGTCGGGCTTGATCGCGCGACGCTCCTCCTCGCTGATGATCCCGTCGATCGCCCCGGGCCGGTAGCCGTGGACGAAGACGTCGGCTTCGGCGAGCAGACGCCTGAACTGCTTGAGGCCCTCGGGCGTCTTGATGTCGAGGAAGGCCCAGCGCTTTCCGAGCACCATCTCCGCGCCGCGGCCCCCGTGGCTTATGGCCTCGTCGGAGCCGGGCCGCTCGATGCGCAGCACCTCCGCGCCGAGCGCGGCGAGCCACCGCGTTCCCACCGGGCCCGCGATCACACGGGTCATGTCGAGGACCTTGATCCCCGCCAGGGGCCGGCCCGGAGTGGGTCGCCACGCCGAACCCGACGCCGGGTGCTCGGTGTACGCCGCCAGCGGCTCGGCATCGACCGCGCGCCCCGCCGGCGTCTCGAGCCACTCTTCGGGCGTCCGGCTCGCGGCGACGATGGCGTTGCCGTCGACGAGCCGCTGTTCGATCTCGTCGGCCGGGGTCGCCTTCACGACGGCCGCGACGGCGTCGATGTCGTCGGCGACGCCGAGGGCCTTGACGATCCGCTCGCGGGCCGAGGGGAAAATGCCGTGCAGACGCAGCCACCGGTCGTCGGCCGTGGGCAGTTCGGTGAAGAAGTCGAGGTTCGCCGGGATGGGGACGATGAGCGGTTCACCCAGCGGCTGCGAGGGCCCGAGGGGCAGGCGGAACCAGCCGCTGGCGATGTAGCGGTCGACCTCGATCGCGGGGTGCGGCTCACCCACCTCGCCGAGGAGCTCGCCCACGGCGGTGGCGACGAGGGCGTTGGACGCGCCCGCGAGATCGGTCAGCGCGAAGGGCGAGGGCATGGCCCCCTCGCCGGTGAAGGTGACGTTGCTCGTGAGCTCGGCGGCGCCGCCCAGAGCGCTCCACAAGTGGCCCAGCAGGCGGTGGGTTTCGGGGAAGGTACGGGACATGATCATCCGATTTCTCTGTGGGTGCGGGAGGTGTTATGCGGTTCCGGCTGCTCGATCGCGGGCAGCCAGGCGGTCATCAGGGCCTGCAGCACCGCGACGAAGGCCACCGGCTGATCCAGGAACGGATTGTGGCCGGATGCCGCGATGACGGCCTCCGCGGATGGAGCCGGGGTAAGGGCCCGCATCTCGGCGGCGGCATCCGCGTCGAGCACTCCCCCGTCGGGCCGGATGATGGCGAGGGGCACGACGAGCGGGCGGAGGAGGTCGCGCAGCGACGCGTTCTCGATCCACAGGCGATCGGAACGTTTCCACCGCCACCCGTCGCCCTCGCGCCGGAGGGACGTCTGGGCGAGGTGGCGGCGCAGCACCTCGGGGAGGGGCGCGTCGGTCCGCGAGTGGGCAGTCGAGAAGCGGGCGATGCCCTCTTCCGCCGAATCGAAGCGCGGACTGGGCTTGTCGCGCCCCGGCCAACCGGCATCGTTGAAGCGGGTGTCGACCGTCACGACCGCCCGGAACAGCCGCGGATGGCATCTGGCCGCGGCGACGCCGACGACACCGCCCATGCTGTGTCCGACCAGCACGGTGCGGCGGAGCCCGGCGGCTTGCGCGACGGCCACCACCTCGTCGGCCCACCCGTCGATCGCATAGGCGTCGCGGTGCGTGCTGTCGCCGTTGCCGGAGAGGTCGATGGCCACCACCCGGGAGCCGGTGAGAGCCGGCGCGATGTGGTCCCACCACCGCGCGTGCGCCAGCCCGCCGTGCACGAGCAGGATTCCGTCCGCCTCTCGCGGACCCCAGACGCAGTAGGCGATCTGGGCGCCGCTTACGGCGACCCGGTACTCGCGGGCCGGCACGGCGAGGTTCCGCTCGATCCAGTCGAGCGTGCCGCCGGGCGCCGTCATGACGAGCATGTCACGGTGCCGCGAATCGGAGGAGGGTCACGGCATCGGTGACGTCGTTCCACGACGCCACCAGTCGCATCCCCACTCGCGCCTCGTCGGGCGCGAGGTCGAGACGGACCGTGAAGACCACGCCGTCATCGGTGAGCACGCGTCCGACGACGTAGGGGATCTCGTCCTTCATCGACGGGTCGAGCGCGCGGTGGTAGACGACGTAGCTGTAGAGCTCGCCGGTCGGCGCGATCGGCACCCACGACTGCGAGTCCGACCAGCACCTGGGGCAGATCTCGGTCGCCGGATAGCGCAGGTCGCCGCAGGCGTCGCATTTCTGCGCCAGGAGCCGGTGCTCGCGGGCCGCCTCCCAGAAGGCGGCGGTGGCGGGGTCGGTGACGTCCGGCAGGTTCTGCGGCGTCGTGTTCGAGGTCGGTGCGTAGGTCATTGCGAAGTCCCGATGATCGAGGCGGCGCTCTTGAAGAACGCCATGGTGGAGCAGTACAGGGCGAGTTCGGGGTTGGGAACCTGGCGGTCGGGCTCGACCGTCCCGCGCAA
The DNA here is from genome assembly GCF_043205035.1 of Nocardia sp. NPDC047654. Taxonomy (NCBI): domain Bacteria; kingdom Bacillati; phylum Actinomycetota; class Actinomycetes; order Mycobacteriales; family Nocardiaceae; genus Nocardia; species Nocardia sp. NPDC047654. Next base: position 22,872 of record NZ_JBIDDF010000019.1, on the reverse strand, counting down.
TTGGCGAACGGCTTCGACCATGTGGAGCCAGCCCCACATGTAGCTCTCGGAGAGCTGACCGCCGTTGGTGTTGAGCGGCATGTCTCCCCCGGGCCGGGTGTGCCCCTCGGCCACCCAGCGCCCGCCCTCGCCGACCGGCGCGAATCCGTAGTACTCGACCATCTGCAGGTTCCACACGGCGGTGGGGTTCTGGATGTAGAGGATGTCGATGTCCGACGGAGTGAACCCGGTGTTCTGCCAGATGCGGGCGGCGGTGCCCCCGATGTTGGGCCGGGCGGGGAACTCGGCGAATTGATCACCGATGATTTCCGTCCCCTCGGCCATGCCGAGGATGTAAACCGGCTTGTTCGGGTAGTCCTTTGCGCGCTCGGCGCTGGTGACGATCAGCGCGACCCCGCCGTCGGAGATCATCGTGACGTCTTCGCGCCGCAGCGGCTCGACGAGATACGGCTTGGCCAGGTAGTCCTCGATCGTGAGCGGATCACGGAAGATCGCCAGGGGATTGCGCTGCGCCCACTCGCGTTCCGATACGGCGAACCAGCCGAACTCCTCGTCCGTCGTCCCGTAGAGCGCCTTGTGGCGCTGCAGCGCCATGCCTGCCTGCCCCGCGATGTGCACGAAGCCCGACGCCCCCTCGAGAGACGGCGTGGGGGCGGCGAAGTTGACCTTCGACGAGCGAGCGTTGGCGCCATAGACCAGGACGATCGTCTCGGCCAGCCCGGTGAGGATCGCCTGTACCGCCAGGTGCAGCGAGAAGTTGCACGTGCCGTAGTCGAGCGTCTGGGCATACTTCGGACTCATCCCGAACAGGGGCCCGACAGAAACGTCCGTGTTCCCGCCCTGGATGGACTTGCACGTGATGAGGCCGTCGACCTGCTCCCGCGTGAGGCCCGCGTCGGCCAGCGCGGCCGTGATGGCCTCGATCGACAGCCGTTCGGCGCTCTTTCCCGGGAATGTGCCCTGGTCGGAGTGTCCCACTCCGACGATCGCGACCTTGCCGCGGATGTCTTCCACCATGTCTTCGTCTCTCAGCTCGGTGTTGTCGTCGCCTGCGGTGCCGACACGATGCCCCGCGCGAACAGCGCATCGATCTCGTCCGCGGTGTACTCGAGCTCGGCGAGCACCTCGGCGGTGTGCTCTCCGACGTGGGGGGCACGCCGCCGGATGAGCGAGTCGTTCGCCGCGAAGCGCACGACCGGCCCGCGTTGCCTCTCGGTTCCCCCCTCGGCGAGATCGACCGTCTGCCACCAGCCCCGCTCGTGCAGGTCGGGATCCTCGAGCAGTTCGTGACCGCTGACGACCGCCGTGGCCGCCAGGCCCGCCGCCTGCAGTTCCGCGGCAGCCTCGTCCCGGGTGTGTCCGGCGGCCCACGCATCCGTGGCACGACGCAGCGCCTCGTCGTCGCCCGCGTCGGCGTCACCGACGACCGCGCGCAGGCGCGAACGGTCCTCGCGGGTCTCGAGCGAGACCGCGACCCACTGGTCGTCGCCGAGGCAGCGCGAGAGCCATCCCGGTGCGCCCGGAGCATTGTTGGCGTCGGGCTGCGGGTTCGGGGCGCCGAGCGACGTGGCGAGGATGTGGTCTCCGAGCAGGCTGGTCACGGTCTCCCGCTGCGACATGTCGACCCACCGGGCTCGACCGTCGGCCCGGGCGGCCATCACGGCCGCCAAGATCACAGCGGGGGCGAGGGAGTTGGCCGTCTGGTCGGGATAGTTGATCCGGCCACTCGACCACGTCGGGGTGTTCGCGTCGTATCCGCTGAGCGATTGGATGCCACCGAGGGAGTCCAGGGTCGTGCCGAACGAGGTGAAGCCCCGATTGGGGCCGGTGGCGCCCTGGCTGGAGATCGAGACGAGAACGATGTCGGGGCGCAGAGCGACCAGGTCGGCGAATCCCAACCCGAGCCGCTCGATCGCTCCCCGGCGGAAGTTCTCGACCACGACATCACTGCGACTGATGAGCCGGCGGGCGATCTCGTGCCCTTCCTCGGTCTTCAGGTCCACCGCGAGCCCCCGCTTGTTGCGGTTGGCGACGCGAAAAGGTGCGAAGGCGAGGTCGCTCGAGCCGCCTTTGTCGCGAGTGAAGCCCATCCGGTACAGATCCGGACGGTTCTCGCTCTCGATCTTCACGACGTCCGCTCCGAAGTCGGCGAGCACCTGGGTGGCCGCCGCCCCCGCGGTCACGATCGAGAGATCGGCGACCTTCAAACCTTGCAGCAACCCGCTCATGCGGCATCTCCCTCGTCGAGATCCTCGATAGTTCGAATCGCCCACGGCGCGTCAGGGATCTCTCCCTCCCCCACTCCGGGCACCTCGATCCGCCGGAAGAAGTCGCGCGCGCGGTACTGGGGAGAATCCAGCAGATCCGACATCGTCGCGACGTGCCCCGACGGGATGCTCCGCGCCTGCGCGCGGGCGTACAGCTCCTTCTTCGACATCGGAAGAGTCGTCTCCTCGACGAGCTCTTTGAGCTCTCTCTCGTGGAGCGCTCGAGAACCGGGGGTCGCGAAACGGGGATCGTCGAGGCGCGGGTCGCCCAGCATCTCCTTCACGCCGTCCCAGTCGCGGGGAGTGAAGAACAGGCCGAAGTGTCCATCGCGCGTGCGCGCGACGAGCGGCCCTCCGTCGTCGCCGCGACGGTCGATGGGCATGCCGGTCTGGAAAGTGCTGGCGATCTTCCACTCCAGGTGGGCGGCGGCTTCGAACTCGGACGTCTCGAACGAGGTGGCATGCCCCGTCGACTGACGGTGGAAGAGTCCGATCATCACGCCGTCCAGGACGAGCAGTCCCGCCGTCGCCTGCAGCGGGTGACTACCCAGGCGCACCGGCTCGCGGCTCGCCGAGCCGATGAGGTTCATGAAGCCGCCCGCTGCCTGCAGGAGGAGTTCGTTCGAGCGCAGGTGTGTGCGCGGTCCGTCATCGCCCCACGCCGTCACATGGCCGATGACGGCGCCACTGGCCCGGCGACGCACGTCGTCGAGATCGATCCCTCGCTCGCTCCACCGCGAGGTCGTCCCGGCGATGAGCACGACGTCCGCGTCGTCCAGCAGCTCGTCGAGGCGAGCGCGCGCCTCGGGCGCGCCCGGATCGAGGTCGATGGTGTCCTTGTTCTGGCGCAGCCAGACTCCGGCCGCCGACGGGCCGTGCTCGTCGTCGCCGAGCCGCGGCCCGAGGGTGTCGAGTTCGGCCTCCTCGCCGGTGGGCACCACACGCGTCACGTGGGCGCCCAGTCGCTCGAGGAAGCGCCCGGCGAGAGCCGTCGAGAAGGTCTCCCCCAGTTCGACGACGCGAGTCGAGGGCGGGAGCAGCCTCGTCGCTCTTGTCGACTCCTCGGCGCTCATGCTCCCTGCCCCACTCCCCGGTGACCGCTCAGGAACGCTGCGATGCCGTCGCGGGAGGCCGGCGTCTGCCCCATCACGATGCGATTCGTCATCTCGGTGTAGGCGATCGCGTCATCCCACGAAAGGTTCTCCATCGCCTGGATGGTGCGCTTTCCCCAGTCCAGCGCCACCGGGTTGAAGGTCGCGAGCTGCTGCGCCCAGTCCGTGGCCTCGGCCAGCAGCTGGTCGTCGGGCACGACCTTGTTGACGATCGCCATGCGAAGGGCCTCGTGGGCGTCGACCCGGCGCGCCATCAGGATGATCTGTGCCGCGTGCTTGGGCGCGAGCCGCTTCACCGCCGCCGGACCGGCGTGCGAGGGAAATCCGCCGAAGCCCATCTCGGGTGCGCCGATCTGCGCCGATTCCGCCGCGATAGCGAGGTCGCAGCTGTGGATGAGTGTCGATCCTCCGCCGAGGGCGAAGCCGTTGACGGCGGCGATGAAGATCGCGGGATGCGAGCGGATGTCGGCTTGCACCTCGGTCCAGTAGTGCGTCTGCTGGCTGGAGCGCGAGGAGAACCCGTCTCCCGTCTGCTCACTGAGGTCGACTCCGGCGCAGAAGGCCGGGCCGGCACCCGTCAGGATGACGGCCTGCTTGTCGCGGACCGCGGCCAGGGCTTCGCGCAGCTGTCGCACCGCCTCGCGGCTCATCGCGTTGCGCTTGGCCGGGCGGTTCAGGGTCAGCACGGCGTACCCGTCGTGGTCATCGATGAGCACCAGCGGCTCGTCGGGATTCTGCGTCTGCGCAGCGGGGTGAACTTCAGTCATGACCATCCCATCAATCAACTAGTTAGTTGAGCATACAGTTGGTCGTGCGGGTCTGCAATGACAAGTACATTCCCTTCAGAAGGCACGACCGAGAGGCACATCGCCGGCCACCGCTGGCGACCGGCCGATCGGGTTATCCGCACCCCGGCTCGCCCCTCAGCGGATCAGCGCCCCTCCGGCCCCAACCAGTAGGCCTTGACGTGGGTGTACTCGTCGAACAGGTCGAGGCCCATCGTGCGACACCGCGAGTCCTCCGACTACTGATTGACGCCCATTGCCAGCTTTGTCGTCGATCGCACCGCGATTCGGGCACACGCCCGATCCCGACATGAGGACTCACGGCCACGACCGGTTCGATGTCTCGTCGCGGGAGACGGTCTGCCCCATCTCGCGAACCGCGCCCGAAGTCTTATCGGTCACCAGGGTTGTGACACTGATCGGATGCATGGGCCGATCGGCAACGGCGCGAGCGGAAGCTGCGCTCCGGCTCAGCCTGCGGCCGCGCCGATCGATGCGTGCGCGCCGAAGACCTCGGCAGCCGCGACGCGGCCGGCCTCACGGCCGAACGTCATCGACCGCAGCACCGAGGTGCCTGCCGGATACTCCTTGTAGAAGATGCCCGTCACCTCTCCGGCGGCGTAGAGGCCGGAGATCACGCGCCCATCCATGTCGAGAACGTGCGCCTCCGCGTCGACCTTGACCCCGCCATAGGTGAAGCAGATCTGCGGCTCGATCGGCCACGCCTCGAACGGACCGTCCGTGAGTGGCTGGGCGTAGTTCGACTTGCGCGGCGTGATGCCGGTGGTTGCCCTACCGTCCATCGTGAGAGGGTCGATGTCGCCTGGGGCGGCAGCGTTGTACTGCGCAACTGTTGCCGCCAGCCGCTGGGGGTCGATGCCGAGCTTGACGGCGAGTTCTTCGATGGTGTCGGCGGTGACCGGCGCGAGAGCGGTCGACTGCATCGCGTCGAGGAACGGCACTGCGCGGCGAACCGACTGGTCGATGATGGCGTAGGACCGTCCACCCTGAGTCCGGTGGGTCACGTTGGCGATGCTGTCGAACTGGATGTCGTAGGTGCGCTCGGCCTCGTCCATGAAGCGCTCGCCCGCCTGGTTGACCAGGATGCCCCAATACCAGGCCGCGACAAGCGGTTCCTCGGACGCCGATCGGGCGTCGCAAGGCTCGAGGTGCGCAGCATCGAACTGCCCGGCGGTGCCTGCTCCGACTTCGAGGGCCATCCGAAGGCCGTCACCGCGGTTGTTCATCGTGCCGGGCGACACCGTCTTAAGGCGGTAAACGTCGGCGATGTAACGAGACAACATCTCATGGTTGCCCTCGAACCCGCCGTTGGCCAGCACGACCGCAGCCGCCCCGAGCACGGTGGCGGTGCCGTCGGACAGCCGGACCTGCACGCCCGTGGTCTGGCCCTCGTCATCACGTACGAGGTGCTCTGCGGTGGTTTCGTAGAAGACGTCGGCGCCCTGGGCGGTCACCTTCGCCAGCAGCTTCTCCACGACTGCGCGCCCACCGCCGACCACGCTCCACGCCCAGCCGGTGCCGAACGGCGTCGGCACCTTGTCGAGCGCGACTCCGAGGTCTTGCAGCCACTGCAGCGTGGCTGGCACGTTCGCGTAAAAGCTGCTGACGTATTGCTCGTCGATCAGCGCGCCGGAGTTCATGCGCATGTTCTCGGCCCACGACGGGTCGAGCTCCCCCTCGCCGGTGAGACGCAGGAACGCCGTGGTCCACGCCGACGATCCGCCGCGATCGGATCGGGGGGCACGTTCGAGGACTGCGACCCGCGCGGTCCGGCCAGCTTGGGCACTGTGGTCGAGGAACGACTTGGCCGCGGCCAGGCCGGCGACGCCGTGACCGACGACGACGAGGTCCCAGGTCGAATCCGGAGCAGCAATTGTCATGATGGGCGCACTCCCTCGTGCTTGTTGATGGGTTCGGCTCTGCAGGACCTTCGCAAGGGGCCGTACAGTTCGCGGCGGTGACCGTTGTCACAGTGAAGCGCATGGCGACCGCGCCGTCAACCAACAAGTTGGTCAATGCTAATTTTCGAGACGAGTGGCCAGGCCATGCCTACTTCCGATGAAGGCCAACCTTGTCAATGCCGTCGGCCTCACCGAACAAGCGGGAGTTCTGCAACGACGAGGCCACTGGCGGACGCGGACCGTCCAACCCAATGGTTGAATGACCCCATGCCTTCTTCTTCGACACGCGCGTCCAGCGAATCGGAAAACGCCACGCGTGAACGCATCCTGGACGTGGCCGTGGAGGAGTTCTCCTCGAAGGGGTTCGGATCGGTGCGCATCGACTCGATCGCTGCGCGCGCCAACGCGAACAAGCAGCTGATCTACTACTACTTCTCGTCGAAGTCGGGCCTGTACGACGCCGTCCTCGATCGGCTCGTCGACACGTACCGCCCCGTTTGGGCGGCGATGCGCGAGGGCACCCTCGACGACATGATCCGCCTGCGCGCACAGCAGGCGCGCGGCAGCATCACCTGGCGGCGCCTCTTGGCCTGGGAAGGCCTGGAGTACTGGGAGAACCGCGACAATCCGATACATCGCGAAGACATCCGCAAGGCCGCGTACGACAGTCAGCGGGAAGTGCTGGAGCACGCGCAGCAGAGCGGCACGTTCCCCGCCGAGGTCGATGCGCGCTTCGCCTCGCTGCTGCTGATCTTCGCCTCGCTGGGCCCCGCCGCCTTCCCCCAGATCACCAAGCTCGTGACGGGGCTCGAGCCCGACGACCCCGCCGTCGCCGACGGGGTCGATCAGGTCATCGCCGCGCTGCTGGCGCGCACCTCAGAGGATCAGCGCCCCTCCGGCCCCAGCCAGTAGGCCTTGACGTGGGTGTACTCGTCGAACAGGTCGAGGCCCATCTCGTGACCGACGCCGCTGTTCTTGCGTCCCCCGAACGGCACGTTCCCGCTGAAGGCGCGCCAGGTGTTGATCCACACGACGCCGACGTCGAGTCGCTCCGACACGCGGCGCGCCCGGTCCACGTCCGTGGTCCACAGTCCGCCCACGAGGCCGTACTCGCTTTCGTTCGCGATGCGCACGGCCTCGTCATCGGTGGCGAAGGTGATGAGCGAACCGACGGGGCCGAAGATCTCCTCCCGCCGCAGGCGCGACTGCTCGTCGGGGGTCTCGTACAGCGTGGGTTCCACGAAGAGTCCCCGGGCGATACCGAACGGCTCCGCTCCGCGGCGCCCACCGGCGACGAGCCGCGTCGTGGACTCCGACTCTGCGACGTCGAGGTAGCCGCACACCTTCGCGTACTGAGGGCGCGACGCGATCGGCCCGATCGCTGTGCCGGGGTCGAGCGGGTCGCCGATGGGCAGCGCCGCGAGGGCCTTCGTGAGCCGCTCGAGCACCTCGTCCTTGATGTCTTCGTGGACGAGGACGCGCGAGCCCGCGTTGCAGGCCTGCCCGGTCCCCGCGGTGAGACCGACGACGATCCCCTCGACGGCGCGATCCAGGTCGGCATCGGCGAAGACGATGTTGGCCCCCTTGCCGCCCAGCTCGAGGGTCGTGCGAACGAGACGGCCGGCGGCTGCCTGCGCTATCCGGCGACCGGTCGCGGTCGAGCCGGTGAAGGCGATCTTGTCGATCCCCTCGTGCTCGACGAGCGCCGCGCCCGCCGCGCCGGCGCCGGTCACGACACTGATGACGCCCGGGGGGAAGCCCGCCTCGACGGCGAGTTCGACGAGCCGGATCGTCGAGACCGGGGTGACCTCGCTCGGCTTCACGATTACGGCGTTGCCGACCGCCAAGGCCGGGAACAGCTTCCACCCGAGCAGACCGATGGGGTTGTTCCACGGGGTGATCGCCGCCACGACACCGACGGGCACCTTCGTCGTCCACGCCCGGTGCCCCGGCATCATCGGGGTCACCGTGTCGCCGTGGAGCGTCGTGGCGTAGTGCGCGCAGAACTCGATCGCGTTGGCGATCGAGCCCATCGCCAGCGTCATCTCGGTCAGCGTCTTGCCGTTCTCGTGCACCTGGATGCGCGCGATCTCCGCCACATGCTCACGCACGAGAGCCGCCCAGCGCTGGAACAGCGCGAGGCGCTGGAACGGGGAGGTCGCCGCCCACGCGGGTTGGGCGGCACGGGCAGCCGCGACGGCGCGGTCGACGTCGTGCGCCGACGCTTCCGGGACGTAGCCCCACTCGGCTTCCTCGTACGGGTCGAAGCAGCGGAAGACGGCGCCGTCGGCGGCCTGCGTGCTGCGACCGTCGATGATCATTCCGAATCGCCGTGCCGGGTCCATCTCCGGGAAGCGGGTCGAGGCGGTGGTGGGTGCAGTCGTCATCGACCGGCCTTTCTTCGATGCGGCGAGGGGCCACCACGGCCACTTCAACCGCTTAGTTGATAGCGTCATACTAGGGCCGTCATTCGACACCGTCGAGTCCCGCGATGGATCGATCGTCGACGACGCGCCCTCGAAGACCCGCCCGGCGGTCGCACCCGCCAGGCCGGGTCGCGCACGGCCGACGCCGACACAGAGGAGCCACCGTGGACGAGCCGTTCGATGCGCGCCGACCGGATGACCATCACCCGCACCCGGGCAGGGTGGTCGCCGTGCTCGCCGTGGCGGGCCTCGGATCGTCGTTCGTCTTCACCGCGATCATCCCCATCCAGGCGCACCTGCCCGACCTCTTCGCGTCGGGACGCGAACAGACCGCGTGGGCCGTCACGGCGACGCTCCTCGTCGCGGCGGTCCTCACCCCGATCTCGGGGCGGCTGGCCGACATGATCGGCAAACGCCGCGTCGCGCTCGCGCTCCTCGCGCTGCTGGCCCTCGGCTCGGTCGTGTCGGCGGGCGCGCAAGAGCTGTGGATGCTCGTCCTCGGCCGCGGACTGCAGGGGGCGGCGACCGGCATCATGCCGGTGGGGATCGCCATCCTCCGCGACACCGTTCCCGCGCGCCGCCTCGACACCTCGATCGCTCTGATGAGCGCGACGCTCGGCGTCGGAGGCGGCCTCGGACTGCCGATCAGCGCGATCGTCAACCAGCTCGCCGGCTGGCGCTGGACGTTCGGGGCGACCGCGGTTTTCGCGGCCGTCGTCGCGGCGCTCGTGGTGGCGGTCGTCCCCGAGAGCGGGCGCAGCGGCGGACGGTTCGACGCCCTGGGCGCGGCGGGGTTGGCCCTCGTCACCAGTGCGCTCCTGGTGCTGCTGTCCTTCGGGGCCACGTGGGGCTGGACCTCGCCCGCCACCCTCCTCACGTCCGCGGCGGCGCTGATCGTGCTGGCCGGGTGGGTGTGGCACGAGTCGCGCACCCGGGATCCCCTGCTCGACCTACGTCTGGCGCGCAGTCGGCCGGTCCTCATGACCAATCTGACCTCGTTCGCGGTCGGGTTCTCGCTCTTCGCCTCGAACATCGTCTATCCGCAGCTGCTCGAGATGCCCCAGAGCGCCGGAGGTTTCGGCCTGTCACTCATCGGGGCCAGCGTGGTCATGATGCCGCCGGGAGTCATCATGCTCACCCTGGCCCCCGTGGCGGGCGCCCTGTCCAGTCGCTTCGGACCGCGGACTCCGCTGCTGATCGGAGCGGCGTTCCTCACGGCCGCCTACGGTTACGGCCTCCTCTTCTCGAGCGAGATCTGGCAGATCGTCGTGACGAACGTCCTGATCGGCGTCGGCGTCGGCTTCGGTTACGCCGCGATCCCGGCGCTGATCATGCGGGCCGTGCCGGAGCACGCCGCCGGGGCGTCGAACGGCCTCAACACTCTCTTCCGCTCGCTGGGAACGAGCGTCGCGTCGGCATCCATCGGCGCCGTCCTCGCCGTGATGTCGCGCACCGTCGGCGGGACGACCGTGCCCACACCGGGGGCGTTCCACGTCGCGATCCTGTTCGGGCTCATCGCTTCGGCGGTCGCCCTCGTCCTCGCGACCGCGATCCCCCGACCGACACGACGCGGGTGCCCAGCCCCGTTCAAAAGCGACGCGCCACGGACGGCGGGCGCCGGGGCGTCAGCGGACGAACACGCCCTTGCCCCCCGCTTGCCGCTCGAACGACGCGTACGCCTCCGCTGCGTCGTCGAGCCGCCACCGGTCGGTGAAGAGCGCGTCGAGGTCGATCCCCCGGTCGGCGACGAAGCTCGCGCACGCCTCCTGCTCGACCGACGAGAACGTCCAGACGCCGTGCACCTGCACCTGACGTCGGAGCAGATCCGGACTCACCTCGAATGAGACGTCTCCGCCCTCGCCGACGAAAGCCGTCCGCCCCCACGGGCGCAGGCTCTGGACCGCCTGTCGACGCGCCGCCGGAGAGCCGCTGGCGTCGAGGGATGCATCCACGCCTCTCCCCCGGGTGTGCTCGCGGATGGCGGCGACGGCATCCGTTCCGCTCGGATCGATCGTGACCGAGGCGCCGAACGCCCGCGCCCGCTCCAACCGGCTCGCGCTCACGTCCAGCGCGATCACCCGCGCGCCGAGGGCCGCGGCCAGCAGAGTGGCGGAAAGACCGACAGGACCCTGGCCGAAGACCGCGACGGTCTGATCGCCCCTCACGTTCAGGCGCCGCAGCGCGCCCCACGCGGTTCCGGTCCCGCACGAGATGGCCGCGCCGGCAGCGAACGAGAGCGCGTCGGGAAGAGGTACCAGAGTGGCGACACCGACCGCCATGAAGTCGGCATGGCCGCCGTCGGCGTTGTAGCCGTACGCCGTCGGCGCCCGGCGCTCGCACATTTGCGTCCACCCCGATCGGCACGACGGACACATCCCGCAGCCCAGGTAGTGGTGCACCATCACCCGCTGGCCGACGCGGGCCTCGTCGTCGTGCACGTCGGAACCGACCTCCGCAACGACTCCGCACGGTTCGTGCCCGGCGACCACCGAGCCGAGCAACCCGGCGCCCCGGACGTCGGCGTCGCCGTGGTAGAACTTCAGGTCCGTGCCGCACATCCCCGACGCCCGGATCTCGAGCACGACGTCCCGAGGGCCGGGGGCGGGGTCGGGGACCATCCGCACCTCCGCGGTGCGGTCGCCGGGAAAGACCACCGCGCGCATCAGGCGCCGACCGTCTCGTCGGCGGAGGGGGTGGATGCCGGGCGCCCCTCCGACGCGTCCCGACGACGGTACGCCGGGATGAGGAACACGGCGAGCGCCGCCGCCAGGGGAAGAAGGGCCCACAGGATGAAGTTCACCGCGGGGGGCAGGTTCGCGGCGGCGATGACGCCGCCCAGGGCGGCCGCCACGACGGCGGCGGCACGGCCGACCCCGAAGTCCACGCTGAGGATCGAACCGCGCAGGTGCGGCGGATACACGTTGGCCACGAGCCCGTTGAACATGAACGGGTTGTTCACGAGGCCGTAGCACAGCAGCAGCACGAGGATCAGCCAGAAGGGCGCGCCGAGCGCCAGGCCGATCGCGACGAGCGCCAGGCCCGTCAGGAGGAGGAAGACCGCCACGACGATGCGCGGATTGCCACGGTCCTGCATCCGCCCGCCGACGAGACAGCCGACGATCGTTCCGAAGGTGACCAGCGCGGACAGTGCGAGGGCGTTGCTGAACTGCACTCCCCCCAGCACGAGGTATTGCGGCAGCCAGGTGGGGAAGGCGGTGCTCGAGCCGATGACGAACATCGCCGAGATCGCGATGAGGATGGTGCGTCCGCGATACTCGCGCGTGAAGAGGGTGCGCAGTTGCGGCCGGTCGCCGGAGGCCGGCACGTCGAGGTCGCCGAGCCCGAAGCGGGCGCGGAGAGATGCCGCCCGCTGTGGCTGACCGTGCGTCTGCAGGTACGCCCATGACTCGGGCATGGTCGCGACGGCGACGGGGACGAGCAGCAGACCGAACACACCGCCCATGATCCAGAGGATGCGAAAGTCCAGCCCCAGCCCCGCTAGGAGGGCCAGGCCGGCCAGGGGGGCGAGCATGCCCCCGATCGCGGTGCCGACCAGCATGATCGTGTTGTTGGCGAAGCGGCGCTCGCGCAGCGAGAACTCGGCCACGTAGGCGATGAGGGTCGGGACGATACCGCCGATGCCGACTCCGGCGAGGAAACGGAAGACGAGGAAAAGGGTCAAACCGGGGGCGATGGACACCGCGAGAGTGAACACCGAGAAGAGGATGAGCGTGGCGAGCATCACCTTCTTCTTGCCGATCCGATCGGCGAGGATGCCGGCGACGACGGCGCCGACGAGCATGCCTAAGAGCTGGGCGCTCGCGACGGCGCCCGCCGTCCCGGGCGTGACACCGAATTCGCCTTTCGCGAGGATCACGGGCAGCGTGACCCCGACGAGCGAAGCGTCGAAGCCGTCGGCGATCGCGAGGATCGTGGCGACGACAAGGAACCGCCGACGCAGTGCTTTCGCGCGGTCGGAGGTCGGCAGGGTGGTGGCGTTCATCGTCTGTCCTCCTCGACAGAGACCGGGCGGCGCGCAACGCGGCGACCCAGGGATAGTGGTGCGACGTCACTGACGACCGCTTTGCCCGCGAGGCGCCCGAAGGTCATCGACCGCAGGCCCGAGCTGCCCGCGGGGTACTCGTTGTAGAAGATGCCGGCGATCTCCCCCGCCGCGTACCGGCCGGGGATCGGCTTGCCCGCCGCGGTGAGCACGCGGCTCGAGCCGTCGACGCGGAGCCCCCCGTAGGTGAAGCAGATGCGCGGGGCGATCGGCCACGCCGAGTAGGGCCCCTCGGTGAGGGGCGCGGCGAAGTTGCTCTTGGCCGGCGACAGGCCGCGCGTGCCGATGCCGTCCAGGGGCGTGAACGGGTTGATGGTGTTCCCCTCGGCCGCCGCGTTGAACTCCTCCACCGTCTGCGTGAGGGCGGCGGCGTCGATGCCCAGCTGCGTGGCGAGCTCCGCAATCGTGTCGGCCACGACGGGTTCATCGATGAGCCCCATTGATCACTCTTTCTTGTCTTCGCTGACGAAAGCACAGGTGACTTCGAGGTGGGGCAAGTCACACCATCAAGCCTGTGCGGCGAGCATAAGGCCGCCCGAGCGGGGTCAACTATCTAGTTGATTGAATCAACTAGATAGTTGGCCGCATGTAGATCGCGTGAGATGTTGGCCGACGATCTCGCCCCCTCCTCGCCGAACTCGCCACGGCTGGACCCCTGCCCACCCGCACGCGGCGCGCTCGTCGATGCCGCTGGCCGATGCCCTGGACGCCGCAATGGATGCCGTCTCCGCGATCTCGTAGGACGGCATGCGGCCTCGCGGCCCCACAGCCCGATCAACTCGGAAGCGTCAGCCCGCCGATGATCAGGAGGTCGCTGTCGGCGGTCATCGCTGTGTCTCGGGGACGTGAAGCGACAAGCCGTCCAGGTCCTCCGTCATAGTGATCTGGCAGCAGAGCCTGCTGGCAGGAGTCGGCTCCTCCGAGGTCACGTCGAGCATCTGTTCCTCTTCCGCCGTTCTCGGGTTGAGCTTCGCCAGCCACGGTTCGTCGACGAACACATGACACGTTGCGCAGGACAGGCCTCCTCCACACTCACCGACGATGCCTGGTACGAGGTTCTCGACCGCCACATTCATCACGGTTCGGCCCACATCGGCTGAGACGGTGATGTGTTTCCCGCTGGGCTGCACGAAGGTAACTTTGGGCATTTTCTACTTCTTCTACTTCCCTATCTGTGCCGTCAGGACGTCACATGTCCCCGACGACGGGACACTTCGCGATATCACCGGTGCCGTCGTGCACCTGGATCGATGCCGTGACCTGACGCGCGTGCTCGAGAGCGAACTCCTGGGTCACGGGGTTGGTGGCCGTGATGTAGTCGCCCCTCAGCAGACCGTCAACCGCTCGGCGGCCGACCTCGTCGGCGTCTTGAGCGTTCGGCTCGATGGCTTCGGCGAGTTCGCGTGATGAGCGGATAAGCTCGAGCAGCTTCTCGGTCCTCACCCAACTCGGGGCGAGCAGAGTGACGGAGACTCCCGTGGCTGCGAAGTCGCGCCGGGCGGTATCGACCAGCCCGAGCGATGCATACTTCGACGTCGTATAAACGCTGGCGGGGAAGACATGCGGCGGCACACCGAGTGAGTGTTCGGACCCGACGACCAGGAGGCGGGCCGGGGACCCGGAACGGGAAGTGGCGGTCAGAGCCGGCGCGAATTCGCGGATCACGTTGTAGACACCGAACACCATGATGTCGAACGTGCGTCGCGCGGTCTCCGGGTCGGTATCCCAGATCGCGCCGTAAGCGCCTCCCCCCATGACATTGGCCACCACGATGTTGAGGCCGTCCTGGGCTATTCCGGCCGCCTTCATCAAGCCCGCCAGGTCGGTGCTCGACGTCACGTCGGCGTGGACGTACGTTGCGCGTCCACCGGACCCGTTGATGTCCGCGGCCGCCTTCTGTCCGCCGTCGTCGTCGATGTCGCTCACGACCACGAACGCTCCACGCCGCGCCAACTCTGTCGCAATGGCCTTGCCGACGCCGGTGGCGGCTCCGGTCACGAGAGCCGTCTGGCCGTCCAGGCTCGTCTCCACCGCGCTCATGCCCAGGCCACCGGAAGGGATTGGATCTGATTGATGAAGACGGACCAGCCGCGTTGCGGCTCACCGTCCAGCTTGAGCGAGAACCCGCGCTTCGACATCTCCTCGAAAAGGATCCGCAACTCCAGCTTCGCGAGCGCGTTGCCGATACAGCGATGTGCTCCCGAACCGAACGTCAGCGATGCCGTCTCCGTGCGCCACGGGTCGAACTCATCGGGGCGATCGAACACCGTTTCGTCACGGTTCGCCGCGATGAAATACAGGTTGAGCAGGTCGTTCTTGCGCACCTCCTGACCGCCGACCACGGTGTCCTCGGCCGCCGTCCGTGACATGAACATGGCCGGCGTGATAATGCGCAGGAACTCGTCGACTACCTTGTCGGGGCCCAGCTCGTCGATGCCACGCACGGTCTTCTCCGCGACCTCCGGATCCTCGAGGAGCATCCGCATCGATTGACCGATCAACGTGTGCGTCGTCTCGAAGCCAGCGCCCTGCAGCAGGTTCAGAAAGCTGTAGCCCTCGCTGATCGTGACGTCGCCTCGCTCCATCGCGTGGGCGATCACGGTCGTCATGTCGTCCTGCGGCTCCCTGAGCTTCAGAGGGACGAGCTCCTCGCGGTAGTACGCCACCACCTTCTCGATCGCTTCTGCCGTCTGGGCGAGGTCACCCGTCCCCTGTGCAGCGAACGCATCGATCGTGCGATCGACGATCCACTGCCGGTGCTCGCGCGGCACCCCCTGGATCTGCGCGATCACCACGGCCGGAACGACTCGAGCGACCTCCGTGATGTAGTCGAAGGACGTGAGCGTGCCGATGCGATCCAGCGTCTCGACCACGATCTCGCGGACCCACGGGTCGAAGTTCTTGACGACCCGGGGACCGAACGCCTTCGCCGCGACGCGACGCACCGAGCTGTGGCGGGGCGGGTCCATGTGCATCAACAGGTCGGCGGTGGGGTTGAGCTGCGGATCGGCAGGCAGGTTGGTGCCCGGCCAAGCCGCGCCCGGGACGGAACTGAAGAGGTCGGGTCGCGCTTCGATGTCGAGAATGTCCTGGAACCGCGTGACGGCCCAGAAGCCACCGTTCGCGACGCCGAGCGATGCATCCTGCCAGTAGAAGCCAGGCTGGCTTCGCATGTAGTCGAAGGCGCCGAATGGCACCGCATCGTGAAAACTTGCGGGGTCGGTCAGATCAGGCAGAAGGGCCTGAGCGGTCGTCGACACGCATCCTCCTTGAGACGACGGGAGGCCAGCGTATGACAGACCTCACATATATAGTGGATCAACTAGTTGGTTACCGCAATCCAATCTAGATAAATAAGTTCAATAATTTGGCCCACAGGTGGCCGAAAGGCGTCTAAGCTCCAGATATGCACGCGGTTCGTCCCAGCTTGGACATCACCCTCGACCGGGCACTCGAGGTCATCAAGGAGTTCGATGCGCTCCTGGTGAGGGGTGCGACGATCGACACCGTCTTGCGAACCGCCGCCTCGCGGGCCGGATGCATCGCCGGCCTTTGGACCACGGGCGCCCTGGACGGACGCACCGCAGCCCCGGACGGCACAATGTCTCGTGGCACCCCGGGCCCGTCGGCCGCGACCTGCACACTTGGCGCAGGCGGAGTCATCTGGCTGGAGCGCGACCAGCTCATCGCCGACGACCTAGACGCACTCATCCTCGATCGGATGGATTTCGTAGCCACCGTAACGCTGCGGAGCATGGGCTCGGCGGAGACCGCGCTGTCGGAAGCTGCGCTCATCGAAGTGACGATCAGCGCTACCGCCGACGAGGCGGATCGCGCCCGCGCCCTGCGCATGCTCGGCTACTCCGCGGCCGCCGAGTTACGGGTGCTCACCTGCGATGGCAGCCGCCGCCAGCTCGATTCTGTGGTCGAGCAACTCCGCGCCGCGGGTCGCCGGGTGCACACTGCCGAGATCGGCGCCTTGTGGGTGATCCTCGTCGACGGCGATCTCCCCGAGACGCTCGGAGTGCCTATCGGGGTGCGACTGGCGACCAGCCCCAAGACGCCCGGCATCACCGCCCCACGCGCATGGATGGAGGCCGGACTCGCGCTCGAATTCGCCCTGCCCAGCACTCGTCACACCGGGCCCTATCGCATCGAGGAAGCGGTAATCCTCGAAAGCAATCGGATCGGTTGTGTCACCTTGCTCGCCCAACACATTCCGATGGACGCCATGGCCGAGGCCGCAGAAGTGGTTGCGCTGGACAAGCTCGCGGGGACACCGGGCGGCACGGAAATGCTGAGAACCCTCGAGGCTGTCGCCGCCACCGAATCACTGAGACGGGCGGCGAGCACCATTCATATGCATCACAATTCCGTGCGTACTCGCGTCGAACGCGCCGAGCAACTCCTCGACTTCCAGCTGACCGAACCCTATGGCCGTGTCCGGCTGATGACGGCGCTGACGCTGCGTCGGTTGCGGGACGCAAAACTGCGCGCCCGGGAACGGCTCCAACACCTGCAGTGAACTCCGATAGGACTACAACCCGCGGCGCACCGCGGGTCGGTCGGCTACGTGTGGCGTCGTGCGCCATATGGCGCGATGGCCGACTGGATATCGCGCCATATGGTCAGTGATTTCCACCACACAGGTCCGCAATACTGACTGAGCGAAATGAATTGGACACGGGACGATTTCGTGAACGGCCATGGTGCCACATCCATCCGGACGGCCCGCCGCAGGCATTCGAAGTCGAAGCTGCGAAATCTGCCGTCGGGCGGTGATTGGAGATCCACGTGAGCATTCGGAATCAAGAGCGATGTGACGCCGTCGTCATCGGAGCCGGATTCGCGGGAATGTACGCGCTCCACCGCCTCCGCGACGACCTCGACATGAATGTCGTGGCAATCGAGCGAGGCGAAGACGTCGGCGGAACATGGTACTGGAACAGATATCCCGGCGCGCGGTGTGACGCGGAATCAATCTTTTACTCGTACTCGTTCGATCCGGCTCTCCAGGCCGACTGGAACTGGTCGGAAAAGTACGCGACACAGCCAGAAATCCTTGCTTACGCGTCGCATGTCGCGGATCGATTCGATCTGCGTCGTAGTATCCGGTTCAACACCGACGTCACTGCGGCGCATTTCGACGAGAACGACGATATGTGGCTCGTCCAAACCTCGTCTGGGAATATTCGGACTCGATTCCTGATCACCGCGCTCGGCTGTCTGTCCGCCTCACGTATTCCCGAGATCGACGGCCTCGGCGATTTCGCCGGACAGGTTTATCACACCGGCCGCTGGCCGCACGAAGGCGTGGATCTCACTGGAAAGCGCGTCGCTATGGTCGGTACCGGATCCTCCGGTATTCAATTGCTCCCGGCCATCGCGGCCGACTGCGCGCAGGTCACCGTTTTCCAGCGCACCCCCAACTACAGCGTCCCGGCACGCAACAGGAAGCTGGGACCCGACGAACTCACCAGGATCCGCTCGGTCTACGGCGCTCTGTGGGCCGAAGCCCGGCTGTCGCCGGCGGGTCAGGTCATCGCTGCGCCTACCGGTAGCGCATTGGCCGCGGGCGCCGGTGCTCGCGACGAGCTGGATCGGCGCTGGGCGGAGGGCGGACCCGGCTTCCTCGCCGCTTTCACCGATACGATGCTCGACGAGCGGGCGAACGCTGTCACCGCCGACTACGTGCGCGACCGGATCCTGGAGACAGTCGACGACCCGCGGACCGCGGACCTCTTGTGTCCCAAAGACTATCCCATCGGCGCCAAGCGGATCTGCGTGGATACCGATTATTACGCCACCTTCAACCGCGACAATGTGGAACTCGTCGATGTCGCGACGACCCCGATCGAGCGCATCACCGCCGGCGGCATTGTGGTAGGCGGCATCGAGTACCCCACCGATGTGATCGCTTTCGCCACCGGCTTCGACGCCATTACCGGACCGTTCGACGCGATCGATATCCGGGGCCGGGACGGTGCCGGCCTCCGTTCGGCGTGGGCCGAAGGCCCCCGGTCCTACCTGGGCCTCGCAGTGCACGGATTCCCGAACATGTTCACCATCACCGGCCCGGGCAGCCCTTCGGTGCTGTCCAACATGATGGCCTCGATCGAGCAGCACGTCGACTGGATCGCCGGCTATCTCACCTTCCTGTCCGCTCTCGGCGTCACCACCAGTGAGGCAGCCCGGACCGCGCAGGACGCCTGGGTACAGGAGGTCGACGAGATCGCCGCCGCGACCCTCTATGTCAAGGGTAAGTCGTGGTACCTGGGCGCGAATGTACCGGGCAAGCCACGGGTGTTCATGCCCTACGCCGGTGGTGTCGGGGTGTATCGCCGGCAGTGCGATCTGGTGGCGGCCAAGGGTTACCCCGGCTTCACCCACTCGGTGGCGTCCCATGCTCACCACGCCGGCGACGCAGCACGAACCGGCACTACCCCGAACGACGCCGCAGCCGTCCCGGCCGGCGCCTGACCGAAAGTTGGAACGAGTATGACACAGCAACTCACGACGGCTACCTCGACGGATCTGTTCAACCGGAGCAAGCTTTTCATCGGCGGCCGGTGGACTTCCTCGTCCACCCGCGGGACCATCGAGATCACCGACCCGTACAGCGAAGAGGTGATCGGCGCTGTTCCGGAGGCCAACGCCGCCGATACCGACGCCGCCATCGCGGCAGCGGTACGGGCGCTCCGGGACAATCCGTGGCAACGCATGTCATTCGACGAACGCGGCGACGTACTCGCCCGAGTCGCGGAACTGCTCGTCGAACGCAACACCGATGTCGAGACCACCTATATCAAAGACCAGGGCGGGATCCGCTCCTTCGCGGCCTACATTGCAGGTCAGGCAGCAGATATCTTCGCCGAACACAAGAAATTCTCCGGTGAACTCTACGCCGAACAGTGGCGGGAGAACGGCGGCGAGCGCAACCTGATCAAGCGTGAGCCGGTCGGTCCGGTGCTGGCCATCGTCCCGTGGAACGCTCCGCTGGTCCTCGCCGCGGTGAAACTCGCCCCCGCTCTGCTCGCAGGCTGTCCGGTGGTGATGAAGGCCGCAGTCGAGGATCCCTCTGTGTCCTTCATCCTCGCCGAGGTCCTCGAAGCGGCCGGCGTCCCGGAAGGGATGGTGAGCATCCTGCCCGGTAACCCCGACGCACTCGGAGATATCGCCGCGCGACCGGAATTCGCACATATCGCCTTCACAGGTAGCACCGCCTCTGGGCGGCGGATCATGCATACCGCGGCGGACAACATCACCGATGTGGTCCTGGAACTCGGCGGCAAATCCGCCGGTATCTTCCTCGACGACCTCGATCCTGCCCACGGCGCCCAGCTCGTGATTCCGGGTTCACTGGCCCAATCCGGCCAGGTCTGCACCACCTACTCCCGGCTGCTGGTGCCCGAATCTCGGCGTGACGAATGGATCGGGACCCTGATCG
This sequence comes from Nocardia sp. NPDC047654, assembly GCF_043205035.1. Classification (NCBI taxonomy): domain Bacteria; kingdom Bacillati; phylum Actinomycetota; class Actinomycetes; order Mycobacteriales; family Nocardiaceae; genus Nocardia; species Nocardia sp. NPDC047654. The sequence continues at coordinate 2,850 of NZ_JBIDDF010000019.1, read as the reverse complement.
CCACCTTCCAGTCACTTCCCGTCGGCGACCCGGACGATCCCGCCACCGTCATCGGACCGCTGATCTCGGCCGGACACCGCGACCGGGTGGAGGGCTACATCCAGAGCGCCCGCGATGAGGGCGCGACAATCCTCACCGGTGGCAAGCGCCCGAACCTGCCGCACGGATATTTCGTGGAGCCGACCCTGATCACCGATGTCACACCCGAAATGCGCATTGTCCGGGAGGAAGTGTTCGGCCCGGTGATCACCGTGCAGTCCTATCGGGACCTCGACGAGGCGGTCGAGATCGCCAACAGCAGTGAGTTCGGCCTGGGGGCAGGCATTTTCACCGCCGATACCGACGCCGGGCTCGCCCTCGCACCGCGCCTCCAGGCAGGCAATGTGGCGATCAACAATTTCGGCGCCTGCCTGATGCAGCCCTTCGGTGGCTACAAGAGCTCCGGCCTCGGACGCGAGGGCGGAATCGAGAACGTCGAGCACTTGCTGGCCTTCAAACAGGTGCGCATGCCCATGCAACTGCCCCTCTGAACTCATACCTCCCCGCCGAAGCCGCCGGAAAGGACGATTCCCATGTCACCCCGCGACAGGGTGGATCCCGCCTCGCGTGAACCACTCGAACAGCTCCTGGCCGCACTTCCCGGCGGCTTCAACGCCATCGCCGATATCGAGCAACGCCGTGCCACCGTCCGTGCCATGACGGCCGCCACAACGGCCGAGCTTCCGCCCGACAACCGCGTGGTCACCGAGAACCGAATGGTGCCCGGCCCGGCCGAAGCACCCGATGTTCCCGTTCGCATCTACCGCCCCGCCGGCATCGAGGGCGAGCTCCCCGGGCTGTTGTTCATCCACGGCGGCGGCATGGTGATCAGCGACATCGATGGGGAGGACCTCGCTGCCACCCGCCTTTGCGCGGAGGTCGGTGCCGTGGTGGTCTCCACCGGCTACCGTAAAGCACCGGAGAACCCGTATCCCGCTCAGCTGGAAGACTGCTACGCCTCGCTGATCTGGATGGTGAAAAGCGCCGCCGAGCTCGGCATCGATATCGATCGGGTCGGAGTCTACGGCGGTAGCGCCGGTGGCAACCTGACGATCGCGGTGTCGATGCTCGCTCGGGACAAGGGGTTCCCCACCTTGCGGTTCATGATGCCGATCTATCCGATGGTCGACGATCGGAACGAGACGCCTTCCAGCCATCAGATCACCGATATCGGTATATGGGACCGCTCGGCCAATATCGAGGCCTGGTCGTGGTTCCTGGCCGGGCAGCCCGCGGACGGCTACGCCGCTCCCGCTCGGACCGAGGATCTGGCCGGATTACCGCCGGCCTTCATCGATGTCGGCGAACTGGATCTGTTCCGCGACGAAGACATCGCCTTCGCGCAGCGACTTGTTCAAGCGGGTGTACCGACCGAGTTCCACCTGTATCCGGGGGCCTACCACGGCTCCGAAACCTTTGCCCCCGCCGCGGCACTGTCCCAGCAGATCTGGGCGACCCGTATCCGGGCACTGCGCGCGGCCCTGCATGCCCGGTAACACCGCCGGCATCAATCGTTTGAGTACATCCAGGAGAACTGTCCAGTGAAAACCAATGCCGCTGTCCTGCATCGCGCTCCCGGCGAGTGGAGCGTGGAGGAACTCGAACTCGATGAACCCCGGCGGGGCGAGGTACTCGTGGAGATGGTCGCGACCGGCCTGTGCCACTCCGACGACCATGTCTCGCACGGCGACGCCCAGGTCGCCTACCTGCCCGTCGTCGGTGGCCACGAGGGCGCCGGGATCGTCCGCGCGGTCGGCCCCGAAGTCCACGGATTAGAGGTGGGCGATCATGTACTCACCTCCTTCATCCCCAGCTGCGGTAAGTGCCGCTGGTGTGCCATGGGAATGCAGAACCTCTGCGACAACGGCGCGCTGGTCATGGTGGGCTACCAAATGGACGGCACATTCAGGATGCACACCAAGGACGGGATCGATGTCGGCACCCTCAGCCTGCTCGGCACCTTCTCCGAATGGCAGGTCTACGATCAGTTGTCCCTGATCAAGATCGACAAGGATATTCCTCTCGAAGTGGCCTGCCTCGTCGCATGTGGCGTGCAGACCGGCTACGGCTCGGCCAGCACCGCGGGCGATGTGCAGCCCGGCGACGTTGTCGTGGTGGCCGGTGTCGGCGGTGTCGGTATGAACGCAGTCCAAGGTGCCGTCGCCTCCGGCGCGGCGCACATCATCGCGGTGGACCCTGTCGCCGACAAGCAGAAGTGGGCCCTCGAATTCGGCGCGACCGAATCCTTCCCCTCGATGAGCGAAGCGCTGCCCCGGGTCCAAGCCCTCACCAACGGCCAAGGCGCGGACGTGACCATCCTGGCAGCCGGGCTCGTCCACAACGATCTGATCACCGAGGGCTACCATTCCATCCGCAAGGCGGGCACGCTCGTCGTCACCGGTGTGGGCCCGGACCACGAATACGGCCTGCACGGCATCAACGCCTTTACCCTGGCCATGTTCCAGAAGCGCATCCAGGGCGCGCTCTACGGAATGAAATCGCCGCGTGAGGCCATGCCGAATCTGCTCAACCTGTACCGCAGCGGAAAATTGAAGCTCGACGAACTCGTCACCAAGACCTACAGCCTCGACCAGATCAACACCGCTTACGACGATATGCGCAACGGACGCAATATCCGCGGCGTCATCCGTTTCCGCTGACCTTCCCGGACATGTGTTGGGGGCGGGGGGGGCGCCCCCCCCCCCCCCCCGGCCCCCCCCCCCCCCGGGGGGGGGGCGGCCCCCCCCGCCACCCCCCCCCCCCCCCCCCCCCCCCGGGAGACAGTTGTGAACACCCCCCCCCCCCCCCCCC